>NZ_JBHZAK010000081.1:0-1206 GCF_042754165.1 Nocardia sp. NPDC059229 | reverse complement strand
GACTGACACGCCAGATGCAAAGCCACCAGCGACGACGAACACGCCGTATCCACCGTCACCGCCGGACCCTCGAAACCCAGCACATACGACACACGGCCGGAGGCGACACTGGCGCTGTTGCCGGTCAACCGGTAACCCTCGACGCCCTCGCCTGCTGCACCGTTTCTGGCGCCGGTGCCCGAGACATATCCCTGCGCCATCAGCCCGGCGAAGACGCCGGTGGCGCTGCCGCGCAGTCCGGCCGGGTCGATGCCGGAACGTTCGAACGCCTCCCACACCGCCTCGAGCAGCAGCCGCTGCTGCGGATCCATGCCCAGGGCCTCACGCGGGCTGATCCCGAAGAACCCGGCATCGAAATCCGCGGCGTCGTAGAGGAAACCACCGGTGCGGGCGTAGGTCTTGTCCACCACCCCCGGCTCCGGGTCGTACAACCGCGCCATATCCCAGCCACGATCGGCCGGAACATCAGCGATCACATCACGGCCCTGGGCGACCAGGCGCCACAGATCCTCCGGGGAGGACACCCCACCGGGGTATCGGCACCCCATGCCCACAATCGCAATCGGCTCCGAATCGGACACAGCAATCGGGGCTACCGCAATAGGCTGATTCCTAGCCCCTGGCATATCTGCGGTTTGGTGGTGGATGAAGTCGGCCAGGAGTTGTGGTGTCGGGTAGTCGAACACCATCGTCGAGGGCAGTCGCAGTCCGGTTGCCGTGGTCAGGCGGTTGCGGAATTCGACTGCACCGAGTGAGTCGAATCCGAGGTCGCGGAAGGCCTTGTCGGGGTCGATGGCGGTGGCGGTGGCGTGTCCGAGGACCGCGGCCGCGTGGGAACGCACCACATCCAACACCAGTTGGTGTTGCTGGTCGTCGTTCAGACCGGCCAGTTGCTGGGCCAGTCCGGAGGTGGCGGTGCCGGTGCCGGCGGCGGTGCGGCGGATGCGGACCAAGCCGCTCAGCAGTGCCGGCAGGGTCGCGGCCGCGGCCTGAGCGCGCAGGGTCGTCAGGTCCAGCCGGGCGGGCACGACCGCCGGTTCGTCGATGGTGATCGCGGTGTCGAGCAGGGTCAGGGCGTGTTCGGTGGTCATGGCCATGACCCCGTCACGGCCCATGCGGGCGATGTCGGTGTCGTGCAGGTGCCCGGTCATGCCGCTGGATTGGGCCCACAGACCCCAGGCCAGTGACAATGCCGGCAGTCCGAGA
>NZ_JBHZAK010000080.1:0-1208 GCF_042754165.1 Nocardia sp. NPDC059229 | reverse complement strand
CCTGAAGGCTGTTCTTGCAGGAACATTAGCCAATCTGCTCAGCGCAGCCATTGCCGGCATGTTTATATAAACGATAAAAGCTCCTTGCGTCAAGGGACTGACCCCATAAGATGAGACAAATAAAAACACCTTCAAGTTTGAATACGGATGATTGTTATCCGAAATTAGACTTGGAGGTGTTTTTTCTATGGGGACAAGAGTGAGTTATCCGGTTGAAGTGAAACAGAAGGCTGTAGAAATGAGATTGGCAGGCGTACCTATGAAAGAGATCATGCAGGAGTTGAATATCAAAAATAATACGCAGATTAAGACATGGGTCAGATGGTATAAGGCTGGTGATACACATCGATTTGAACAGCCTGTTGGTAAGCAATACACTTATGGAAAAGGTCCGGAGTATTCTTCCGAATTAGAGAAACTGCAGGCAGAGAATCGATATCTGAGACAACAGAATGAAGTGTTAAAAAAGTACAACGAATTGGAAAGGAAGTTGATAGCCAAACGTCAGTCGAACTTGTAGAAGAATTGCACAGCACAATGACCGTGCAGGATATCTGTATTCATTTAGGTATCTCTCGCTCGTCTTATTATCGTTGGAAGAAGAATCTGAAGAAAGATCATCCCAAGCGCCATTTAGAAAAACAAATCGGCACGTTGTGCCGAGAGCACCAGTATCGATATGGATATCGAAAAATCACAGCTATATTAAAAAAGAGAATGTGTATTAACCATAAAACGGTTCAGCGTATTATGCAGAAAAATCAGTGGCAGTGCCGGGTTAAGGTGAAAAAGCGCAAGAAGAATGGGCAGCCATATGCCGTGGTCGACAATATATTAGATAGGAACTTTCAGTCTGATCATCCTCTTGAAAAACTAGTAACAGACATCACGTATTTGCCTTATGGACAGAAACAATTGTACCTTTCCAGTATATTGGATGTATATAATGGAGAAGTGATTGCTTTTACGATTGGAGATAAGCAGGACACAGACTTTGTCTTACACACACTTGATCAACTGCCAACACTGCCTGAGAACTGCGTGTTACATAGTGACCAAGGATCTGTGTATACATCTTACGAGTATCAGAAAGCTGTTAAAACAAAAGGCATTACCATGAGCATGTCCCGCAAAGGGACACCCGCTGATAATGCCTCCATCGAATCGTTTCATTCCTCACTAAAGTCTGAAACGTTCTATCTTAACAG
>NZ_JBHZAK010000079.1:0-1226 GCF_042754165.1 Nocardia sp. NPDC059229 | reverse complement strand
CTGACCAGCAGCAACCGCTCCACCGCGTGCGCCACGATCAGATGCTCGGCCACCAACGCACCCAGGCCACCGGTACCACCAGTCACCAACACCGTTCCGGTCTCTGCATGTGACGGTAGGGTGAGCACGATCTTCCCGATGTGGCGGGCCTGACTGAAATAGCGGAACGCCTCGGGTGCGCGTCGGATGCTCCACGTGGATACCGGCGGCGCTGTCAACAGTCCCTTGTCGAACAGCTCAGCCAGTTCCGACAGAATTTCATGCATACGGTCCGCACCTGCGTCCAGCAGATCGAATGCCTGATAGTGGACGCCTGGATACTGTTGCGCGATTTCTCCTTGATCGCGTATGTCGGTTTTACCCATTTCCAGGAATTGCCCGCCCCCGACCATGAGCCGCAGCGAGGCATCGACGAATTCCCCGGCCAGCGAATCGAGCACCACGTTGACACCGCGGCCGTCGGTGCTCATCGAGAAGGCGTGCTCGAAATCCAGAGTGCGGGAACTAGCGATGTGGTCATCGTCGAACCCGGCTGCCCGCAACACAGACCATTTCGCAGGGCTGGCGGTCGCGAAGACTTCGGCGCCCCACAACCTGGCCAGTTGTGTTGCGGCATAGCCGACACCACCGGTCGCCGCGTGCACCAGAACCCGATCACCAGCACGCACACCGCCCAGATCGGCCAGACCGTAGTAGGCAGTGGCGAACGCCACCGGAATCCCAGCCGCCTGTGCGAACGACAAGGTTCGTGGAATGGGCACGAGCAGTCGGTGATCGGTCACTGCGACCGGTCCGATACCGCCGGAGAAGACTCCCATCACGGCGTCACCGGGCGCCAGCGCGGAAACACCCGCACCGACATCGAGCACCACACCGGAAGCTTCTCCACCGACCGGCATGTTCTCCCCCGGATACATGCCCAGGGTGATCAACACGTCGCGGAAGTTCAATCCCAAGGCCCGCACCGCAATCCGGACTTCACCGGCCGCGAGTGGACGGTCCCGGTCGACACCATCGACGATTCCCAGGCCCTCGATGGTGCCGCGTTCCCGCAAACCCAACGCCCATGCGGTCTCGGGCAGCGTCAACAGCCCATCGCTTGACAGTCGGGTCAGGCGTGGGATCCAGGTGTGTCCGGCGCGCAGGGCGATCTCGGGTTCGCCGGTATCGGCGGCAGCGGACAGTGTGGTGGCGGGGGTGTCGTGGTCGTCGGTGTCGATGAGCAC
>NZ_JBHZAK010000078.1:0-1237 GCF_042754165.1 Nocardia sp. NPDC059229 | reverse complement strand
GGCGGGCTCAAACGGTCAGTGCGTCACCGCTGTTCAGGTGGTCAGCGTAGACCTCGGCGGGACTGCGGTAGCCGTGGATCTTGCGGGGGCGGTGGTTGAGTTCGTGGGCGATGGTGTCGAGGTCGCTTTGGCTCCAGCGGCGCAGGTCGGCATTCTTCGGCAGGTATTGGCGCAGTAGGCGATTGGTGTTCTCGTTGGTGCCGCGTTGCCACGGGCTTCGAGGTTTGCACAGGTAGATCGGTGTGCCTGTCGCCGCGGTGATGGCCTTGTGGCCGGCGATTTCCCGGCCGCGGTCCCAGGTCAGGGTTCGGCGCATCGGCGCGGGCAGGCTGAGCAGATATTTCGTCAGGTGCGGGGTGACCTGGTGGGCTTTGATGCCGTCCGGAAGCGCTACCAGCGCGGTGAATCGGCTGGTTCGTTCCACCAGGGTGGCGATGGCGGACGGTCGGGAGCCCATCACGAGGTCACCCTCCCAGTGACCGGCGATCTGTCTGCCCTCGACTTCGATCGGCCGTTCGCTGATCGGCACCAGGTCGCTGATGACTCCGCGCCCGTCCGGACGGCGCGCTCGTTTCGGATGTCTCATCAGCCGGCCAGTTCGGAGTTTGCGTGACAGGGTTCGTTCGATCGCCTTTCGCCGAGGATCGAACAAGGTCAGATAGATCGCCTCATGCGAGACCTGCATCGATTCGTCGCCAGGGAACTGGCGGCGCAGCCAACCAGCGATCTGTTCGGGCGACCAACAGACCGCGAGCTTGTCCTCGACAAGGACTCTCAGCAGCGGATTCCGGGCCAGCTTGGCAGGTTTCGGACGTCGCGCGCGCTGATAGGCCCGATGATCGGCCATGGCCGCGCGATAGGCAGTTCGTCCGCCGTTGCGTGCTATTTCTCGTGCGATAGTCGACGGCGAACGGCCCAAAGATGCGGCGATCGCCCGGGCAGACCGACCCCGTGCCAGGCCGCGAGATATCTCCTCTCGCTCGGCCATCGTCAGGTATTGAATGCGTCGCCGTGATGGCGGCCTGCGGATCCCTCCGGTCTGCGCGAGGAACCGCCGGACGTGTTGCAGTGGCATCTCGAGGGATCGAGCTATCGCACTGAACGATTCGCCAGCCCGCCACCGGCGCCACAACTCGTCCTGACGAGCAGCCGACATTCCGTAGTCCCGCACCCAAACCTCCACGCAGACATGATCATCCACGCGGTGATGCAGCGATCCCTTGAACCCACCATCGTT
>NZ_JBHZAK010000077.1:0-1241 GCF_042754165.1 Nocardia sp. NPDC059229 | reverse complement strand
CCGGGGCGGTTTCCATCCGTGGTTGCGAATCAGCTGGCCAATGAGCCTGTCAGCCAGTCTCTCATGGCCTCTGCCGGGGTTCTGTCGCCGAGCACGATGCGGGGTCGCCGGTTGAGTCTGGCGGCGACCTCGCGGAGGTCGTGAAGGCTGTGTCTGGAGAGATCGGTGCCTTTTGGGAAGTACTGCCGCAGAAGACCATTGGTGTTTTCGTTGGTGCCGCGCTGCCAGGGTGAGTGCGGGTCGCAGAAGTAGATCCGAAAGCCGGTCAGCGCTTCGATGTCCTGATGAAGTGTCAGCTCGCGGCCCTGATCCCAGGTGAGGGTTTGCCGCAGCTCGGGCGGCAGGTCTGCGGTCTGGGTGACCAGCGCGTTGCGCAGTTGGGGCGCCTTCCATCCGTGAGGCAGGTGGATCAGCCGCAGGTAACGGGTGTTGCGCTCGACCAGCGTGCCGATCGCCGCGCGCTGACCGCCTCCGATGATCAGGTCACCCTCCCAATGTCCAGGGCTGCGCCGCTCATTCACCTCCACCGGTCGCTCGTGGATGAGGCGCATGTTCTTGATTTTGTTCGGGTGCGCAACTCCGCGGCGCTGCTTCTTGCGTCGTGTCCGGCCTGTTCGCAGTTTGCCCTCCTTGCGACCGAGCAGGCCGGCAAACAGTCCTCGGTAGATCGTTTCCGGGCATGCGCGCATGGTCGCGTCGGTGGCGAAGGTGCGGGCCAGATATCGGGCGATCTGCTGGGGAGACCAGTCTTCGGTGAGCTTGTCGCGAACGGCTTTCCGCAACACGGCGTTGTCGCGAATCTTGTTCTGTTTCGGCCTTTTCCGTCGTAGCAATGCCTGGTTGTGGGCCCACCACGGCTGATATCTCCCGTCCGGCTTGCTGTTTCGTTCGATCTCCCGATAGACGGTCTGGAAGCTCTTGCCGATTGAACCGGCGATCGCCTTGACCGACAGCTTGGCCTGCAAGCCGTCAGCGATGGCGATCCGGTCGTCCTGGGTGAGGAAACGCGGCGAGACGGGGCCGGGATCGGGCACAAGCATCCCGCCAGCATCGAGGAACCACACCGATCCGCAACTGGTCGATACGCCGACAACCCGCGCCGCCGCGGCCCCCTTCATGCCCTGCCGGATCAGCTCGAAGTAGTGCTTCTTCACCGAAACCGGCATCCGATTATTGCCGCCACGTGGCATCCGAACGTCCCTTCAGAAGAGCGTTCGCAACCACCGATGGAACTCAAGCGG
>NZ_JBHZAK010000076.1:0-1259 GCF_042754165.1 Nocardia sp. NPDC059229 | reverse complement strand
GCCGCACGCCTGCACGAGTTCCTCACCACCTCGACACCACAGGACAATCCGTTCTCGCCGGCGGATGTGGGTTGGACCCTGGCCACGGGTCGTTCGCGTTTCGATCACCGTGCCGTTGTGATCGGCAATGATCTCGACGAACTGCTCGAGCAATTGCAAACCCTCACCACCACAACCGATTCCATCGATTCCACTGTGGTCGTCGGCACCGCCGGGCGGGCCGGTAAGACCGTGTTCGTGTTTCCCGGGCAAGGCTCGCAATGGCTGGGCATGGGACAACAACTGCTGGATTCGTGCCCGGTGTTCGCCGAGGCGATGACCGCTTGCGACCAGGCCCTAGCACCGTTCGTCGACTGGTCGCTGCTGGACACGATCCGCGGCGAAGGCGCGGACCTGTCCCGTGTGGACGTGGTGCAGCCTGCGCTGTTCGCGGTGATGGTGTCGCTGGCCCGGGTGTGGGAATCGATCGGTGTGACCCCGAACGCGGTGATCGGGCACTCTCAGGGCGAAATCGCCGCGGCCTACATCGCCGACGCGCTGTCTCTGCAGGACGCGGCGAAGATCGTGGCCCTGCGGTCGAGGCTGCTCGCCGAGATCGCAGGACACGGCGGGATGGTCGTGGTCTCGTTGCCCGAGGACACGGTGTGCACCCGCGTGCAGTCCTGGACGGGTGCGCTGGACATCGCAGCGGTCAACGGCCCCGGCTCGGTAGTGGTCGCTGGTGAGGAACCAGCGCTGAGCGAGTTCGTCGCCGACTGCGAGGCCGAGGAAATCTCGATACGCCGTATCGCCGTCGACTACGGCAGCCATTCCCCGCAGGTGGAATCTCTTTCCGAAGCCCTGATCGAAGCGTTGGCCCCGATACGGCCCCGGTCCTCGCGGATCACGTTCTACTCCTCGGTGACCGCGGGCCCGATGGACACCACCGGACTCGACGCGCAGTACTGGTACCGCAACCTGCGCAGCACTGTGCGATTCGAACAGACCATTCGAGCCCTGCACGCCGACGGGCACACCGTGTTCGTCGAAACCAGCCCCCATCCAGCACTGCTCGCCGGGATCCAGGACACCCTCGACACCCTCGGCGCCGACCGCGCCGCCGTGGTCGGAACCCTTCGACGCGATCACGGCGGCTGGGACCAGATCCTGCGCTCGGCAGCCGCTGCGTTCGTCACCGGTGCCGATGTCGACTGGGCCGCGATGCTGGCCCCGTACACCCCCCGGTGGGTCGATCTGCCCACTTACGCCTTCCAGCGCAG
>NZ_JBHZAK010000075.1:0-1289 GCF_042754165.1 Nocardia sp. NPDC059229 | reverse complement strand
CTGCGCTGGAAGGCGTAAGTGGGCAGATCGACCCACCGGGGGGTGTACGGGGCCAGCATCGCGGCCCAGTCGACATCGGCACCGGTGACGAACGCCGCGGCCAGCCCGGTCAGTACCGAGACCGGTTCGGGTCGGTTCTTACGCAGCAACGAGACCGCGACCACGGCACCGGCCAAGGCCGGTGCAAGCGCCTGGGACACCATCGCGGTCAGGGCCGAACCCGGTCCGACCTCGATGAAGTGAGTGGCCTCGTCAGCGAGCAACCGATCGGTGGCCTGAGCGAAGCGGACCGCTTCACGCACATGAGCCACCCAGTAGTCGGGTGTGCCGTATCCGGTGCCGGCGTAATCGCCGGTCAGGTTCGACACGACAGCGATCTGGGGTGGCGACACCGTCAGATCGGCGATGGCCGCGGCGAACTCGTCGAGCATCGGCTCCATCAGCACCGAGTGGAAGGCATGGGAGACAGCCAGCGCGGTGGTCTTGCGGCCCTGTGTGGTGAAACTGTCACCGATCCGGGTGACCTCGTCCGCGACACCCGACACCACCACCGCGTCGGGGCCGTTGACCGCGGCGATACCGGCCCGGGTGATCTGCAGTTCGGCCAGCCGCTGGGTCACTTCGGCTTCGCCGGCCTGCACGGCGACCATCGCGCCACCGGCCGGCAGGGCCTGCATCAGCCGGCCACGTGCAGCGACCAGCGTCGCCGCGTCGGCCAACGACAATACCCCGGCCGCGTAAGCGGCCGCGATCTCTCCGACCGAATGACCCACGACACGATCGGCGTGCACACCCCAGGAACGCAGCAGTTCGAACAAGGCCACCTCGACGGCGAACAATCCGGCCTGGGTGAACACCGTCTGGTTCAGCAGATGTTCGTCATCGCCCCACATCACATCCAGCAACCCCCCCGGACCGGACCGGGTGTACTGGTCGGACAGACGCGGATCCAACTCGGCCACCACCGCGTCGAGAGCGGCCGCGAACACCGGGAACCGTTCGTAGAGCTGTCGTCCCATGCCCAGCCATTGCGAGCCCTGCCCGGGAAACACGAACACCGTTTTCCCGGCTCGCCCGGCAGTACCGGTAACCACGGCGGTATCAACGGAATCAGTTGTGGCAGTGAGGCTTCGCAGCTGCCCGAGCAGCTCGCCGAGATCGTCGCCGATCACGACGGCACGGTGGTCGAAACGGGAACGACCCGTGGCCAGGGTCCAACCCACATCCGCCGGCGAGAACGGATTGTCCTGTGGTGTCGAGGTGGTGAGGAACTCGTGCAGGCGTGCGGC
>NZ_JBHZAK010000074.1:0-1357 GCF_042754165.1 Nocardia sp. NPDC059229 | reverse complement strand
TAGTACTGCAACTGCACTCGCGTGATTCGTTGCTGGTAGACCTGTCGGGTGGTGTTGGATCATGCTGTGGCCGAACTGGATTCGTTGATCGCGAGGATCGGGGAACGGTTCACCCGCGTCGAACCGCGGGAGCGGGCGGGTGAGTACGTGTCGGGGCTGGTCGCGGGTCTGGAACGCAAGAACGGGTGGACCCTGGCCGAGCGCGCCGGTGAGAGCACCCCGGACGGGATGCAGCGGCTGCTGCGCGCCGCCGATTGGGACGTCGACGCGGTGCGTGACGATGTGCGTGACTACGTGGTCGAACACCTCGGTGACCCGGACGCCGTGCTGGCCGGCGACGAGACCGGGTTCCTGAAGAAAGGTGTGAAATCCGCTGGCGTGCAACGTCAATACTCCGGAACGGCCGGCCGTACAGAAAACTGCCAGATCGGTGTGTTTCTGGCGTACACGTCGCGTCATGGGCACGCGCTGATCGACCGGGAACTCTATGTTCCCCAGTCGTGGACGGCCGATCGTGAGCGGTGTCGTGACGCTGGGATTCCCGACGAGGTCGAGTTCGCGACCAAGCCGTGGCAGATGATCGCCATGCTCGAACGCGCGCTGGCGGCGAGGGTGCCGTTTCGGTGGTTCACCGCCGACGAAGCCTACGGCCAGGCCGGCTACCTGAGGGCTTGGTGCGAAGACCACGACGTGTTCTACGTGATGGCCACCCGCTGCGATCACCAGTTACGCACCCGCGCCGACCGACTCGCGCGCGCCGACGACCTGGTCGCCGAGTTCGGTGACCGCACCTGGCAGCGGCTCTCGGTGGGCGCCGGCGCGCACGGTCCGCGCGAATACGATTGGGCGCGTCGCCAGATCGACGGCACCTGGACGACCGGGCGCGGTCACTGGCTACTGGCGCGGCGGTCGATCAGCGACCCGACCGAAATCGCCTACTACCTCTGCTACGGCCAGGCATCGGCACGACTGGTCGATCTGGCCTGGACCGCGGGCTCGCGCTGGCACGTGGAAGAAGCGTTTCAGCAGGCCAAAGGCGAGGCCGGGCTCGATCATTATCAAGTCCGCAAATGGCGCGCCTGGTATGCCCACATCACCCTGTCGATGCTCGCTATGGCCTGGCTCGCCGCCACCAAAACCGTTGCCGCAAAGGGGGACTCGCCGACAGCGAGGACGGCATGATCGCTCTCACGCTACCGGAGATCCGCCGCCTGCTCATCGCGTTCGTACTCACCCCACTGCACACCGCCGACCACATCTGGGCATGGTCACGCTGGCGACGACGCCGCCAGCATCAAGCCCGGTCATCGCACTACCGACGGCGCGGCCACCCACTCACCTGAGTGCAGTTGCAGTA
>NZ_JBHZAK010000073.1:0-1460 GCF_042754165.1 Nocardia sp. NPDC059229 | reverse complement strand
GATCGCCGATCAGGGGGCCGCTCGCGGAGTCTGCCCGTTTACGCCTTGCCGGCGCGGATGGATTCGAACACGTTGGGGTCCACCAGGGTTGAGGTGTCGCCCAGTTCGCGGCCCTCGGCCACGTCGCGCAGCAGGCGGCGCATGATCTTGCCCGAGCGCGTCTTCGGCAGTTCCGGCACCACGTGGATCTCGCGCGGGCGGGCGATGGGGGAGATCTCGCGGGAGACCTCGGCCTCGAGTTCGGTGATCAGGTCCGCGCCGGTGTCGGTGGCCTCGGCGGTGAGGATCACGAACGCCACGATGCCCTGGCCGGTGGTCTCGTCGGACGCGCCGACGACCGCCGCCTCCGCGACGCCGGAGTGGCCCACCAGCGCGGACTCCACCTCGGCGGTCGAGATGCGGTGGCCGGACACGTTCATGACGTCGTCGACGCGGCCGAGCACCCACAGGTCCCCGTCGGTGTCGAGCTTGGCGCCGTCACCGGCGAAGTACCAGCCCTTCTCGGCGTAGCGCGACCAGTAGGTGTCCTTGTACCGCTCGTTGTCGCCCCAGATGCCGCGCAGCATGGACGGCCACGGCTGGTCGAGCACCAGGTACCCGTTGGCCTCGGTCTCGCCGAGGGAGACCGGATTGCCTTCCTCGTCGACGACTTTCGCGGAGATGCCCGGCAGCGGGGTCATGGCCGCGCCCGGCTTGGCCGCGGCGATGCCCGGCAGCGGCGAGATCATGATGGCGCCGGTCTCGGTCTGCCACCAGGTGTCCACGATGGGAGTCTTGTTGCCGCCCACCACATCCCGGTACCAGCGCCAGGCCTCGGGGTTGATCGGCTCGCCCACCGAACCCAGCAGCCGCAGGCTGGACAGGTCGTGCGAATCCGGAATCTCGCGACCCCACTTCATGAACGTGCGCACCAGCGTCGGCGCCGTGTAATAGATGGTGACGCCGTACTTTTCGATGATCTGCCAGTGCCGGTGCTCGTCGGGGAAGTTCGGGGTGCCCTCGTAGACGACCTCGGTGGCGCCGTTGGCCAGCGGGCCGTACACGATGTAGCTGTGCCCGGTCACCCAGCCGATGTCGGCGGTGCACCAGTACACGTCGCGACCGGGCTTGTGGTCGAACACGTGGTGGTGGGTGTAGGCGGCCTGGGTCAGGTAGCCGCCGCAGGTGTGCAGGATGCCCTTGGGCTTTCCGGTGGTGCCGGAGGTGTAGAGGATGAACAGCGGGTGCTCGGCGTCGAAGGCCTGCGCCTCGTGTTCGGGGGAGCCGAGCGCGACGGTCTCGTCCCACCACAGGTCGCGGCCGGAGGTCATCGGGGTCTCGATGCCGGTGCGGCGCACCACGAGTACGTGCTCGACGGTCGAATCACCCTCGGCCAGAGCCTCGTCCACGGCCGCCTTGAGCGGGGCCGGCTTACCGCGCCGCCACTGGCCGTCGGTGGTGACGACCAGCTTGGCCGCGGC
>NZ_JBHZAK010000071.1:0-1624 GCF_042754165.1 Nocardia sp. NPDC059229 | reverse complement strand
TTCGCGAAGGATGTTCCGGCGGTGTCCTACTCTCCCACACCCTGTCGAGTGCAGTACCATCGGCGCAGGTGGCCTTAGCTTCCGGGTTCGGAATGGGACCGGGCGTTTCCCCACCGCTATAGCCGCCGTAACTCTATGAAACTGTCACACAGAGAGCCCTCGCCCTTGCGGGCCAAGTCTTCTCAGTGATCTGTGTGTTGTTTCAGATACTGCACAGTGGACGCGTAGCTTCTTTGTTGGTAAGTCCTCGGCCTATTAGTACCAGTCACCTACATCTGTTACCAGACTTCCAGTTCTGGCCTATCAACCCAATGGTCTGTTGGGGGCCTTACCCCCTCGAGGGGGTGAGAAACCTCATCTTGGAACAGGCTTCCCGCTTAGATGCTTTCAGCGGTTATCCCTTCCGAACGTGGCCAACCAGCCGTGCTCCTGGCGGAACAACTGGCACACCAGAGGTTCGTCCGTCCCGGTCCTCTCGTACTAGGGACAGCCTTCCTCAAGTTTCTAACGCGCGCGGCGGATAGAGACCGAACTGTCTCACGACGTTCTAAACCCAGCTCGCGTGCCGCTTTAATGGGCGAACAGCCCAACCCTTGGGACCTACTCCAGCCCCAGGATGCGACGAGCCGACATCGAGGTGCCAAACCATCCCGTCGATATGGACTCTTGGGGAAGATCAGCCTGTTATCCCCGGGGTACCTTTTATCCGTTGAGCGACACCGCTTCCACTTGCCGGTGCCGGATCACTAGTCCCGACTTTCGTCCCTGCTCGACCTGTCGGTCTCACAGTCAAGCTCCCTTGTGCACTTGCACTCGACACCTGATTGCCAACCAGGCTGAGGGAACCTTTGGGCGCCTCCGTTACATTTTGGGAGGCAACCGCCCCAGTTAAACTACCCACCAGGCACTGTCCCTGAACCCGATCAGGGTCCGAGGTTAGAGGTCCAATACGATCAGAGTGGTATTTCAACGATGACTCCACCAACACTGGCGTGCCGGTTTCACAGTCTCCCACCTATCCTACACAAACCGTACCGAACACCAATACCAAGCTATAGTGAAGGTCCCGGGGTCTTTTCGTCCTGCCGCGCGTAACGAGCATCTTTACTCGTACTGCAATTTCGCCGAGTCTGTGGTTGAGACAGCTGAGAAGTCGTTACGCCATTCGTGCAGGTCGGAACTTACCCGACAAGGAATTTCGCTACCTTAGGATGGTTATAGTTACCACCGCCGTTTACCGGGGCTTAAATTCTCAGCTTCGCCCGCAAGGGCTAACCGGTCCTCTTAACCTTCCGGCACCGGGCAGGCGTCAGTCCGTATACATCGTCTTACGACTTCGCACGGACCTGTGTTTTTAGTAAACAGTCGCTTCTCACTGGTCTCTGCGACCCAGTACAGCTCCCACCGCAAAGGTGTTCACCACACCGGGTCCCCCTTCTCCCGAAGTTACGGGGGCATTTTGCCGAGTTCCTTAACCACAGTTATCTCGATCGCCTTAGTATTCTCTACCTGACCACCTGTGTCGGTTTGGGGTACGGGCCGTGTACCAACTCACTAGAGGCTTTTCTCGGCAGCATAGGATCACTGAATTCGCCTCAATCGGCTACGCATCACCTCTCAGGCT
>NZ_JBHZAK010000070.1:0-1650 GCF_042754165.1 Nocardia sp. NPDC059229 | reverse complement strand
TTCGAGGGGTGGTGTGCCACTTTCCACGACACGATCGACCCGGTGCCCGTGGAGGGTACCCAGTCCAGGGTCGTGGCTCGGCACGATGAGCAGGCGTTGGTCATTGGCGCGACCAACGTTGCACAGTCGGTGCAATGCCTGATCATCAGGGTCGTGCCGCGGTGGTGTCGTGGGTTTTCCGGTTTGTGGTCGAACATCGGAATCCTCGCCAGTTCTTGCCTGCGCTGTCACTGACGAGCCTGCATTGCGGAGGGCCCTACCCGCGACGGCAGAACTACCCACGACATACCTATTTTTGCCACCCCTGCCCAGTAGCGGCACCGGTCGACAAGGGCTGGGAGGCACAAATCCGTCCGGCACGACGCGACGCGTCTGCTGGATAGGGAGCCGCAGGCATTCACCTGCTGGAAGGGCCCGCTGCGGGTATGGCTGACTCGTCTGGATGGCGTGCGGTCAGCGCCTGAGCGCAGACAGTACCGCGGCGACCTCGCGGATAGTGAATTTCACGTAGGTCGCGGTGTCGATCGCTCGAATGCGGCCAGGAGGCCCACAGGTGTCGCAGCTCGGCCCGGGCGCGGCGGTGGACGGGCCGCCGGTGGACGGGTTCGTCGCCGACGTGTTCGGCGAGTGGCGGCGGATGCTGCCGACGATCACGCGCGACCCCGAGTACGCGTCGATCATCAATGACAAGAATTTACTCGGTAGAGCGATGCCGCCGGGTGAAGGGGGGAATTTGACCCGGCGACATCGACATCATCGGCAGCCGACAGCGTTCGAGCTGCAACTGGCCACCATCTCGTGGGTCAACACCGCTTGGGGGTATGCAGGTCGGCCCGGGCCGAACCCTACGGGTGCCCCCCGCGTTGTGCAAATTAGCCAAGATGGTTGAAATCTACTGGCCCACAACGTGACACAGCACATGCTCGATGCAGCGTCAGCAGCGATCGAGCCGGCGCCGCAGTACAGCATCGGAATCGTCGAGCGCCCGTCGAGACCGACGAAGCTGCGCACGTTCGGAACGAGAGGCCGCCTGTCACAAGATCACGGACCACACGGTTCGTAAGTGTCGCCTACATGTCCGCCTGTGATTGAGTGTTGGAGTGGGAGACGAACTTTCAGCCTTCGGCAGTCGTCGCGACGCTGGTGCGAGTCGTAAGCGCCCCGTGAGCCTGGGCGGCCGCATCGACAATCTCGGCACCTATCGATTCCTATGCCCGACGGTTGGTTGCCGGTGGTTTCGCGACGAGAACACCACCCAGAGCAATCCGCGTTGGCGGGAGCTGGTCGAGGCCGCGATCGACGACCACCTCGCTGCCAGGCATCCTCATTGGATCCATCCGGAATACAACTAGATCGAGATCGAACGCGTTGATGTGCAGACCCGTCGTATGTCGAGCAACGTGACCTGTACCAGGCGAGAAGTGGTGTATTGCACAGCATTTCGGCTCGCCATTGGCCGGCGGGACATGGGTCGTGGATCTCGCGAAATGTGAACTTGACTAGGGTGGGCACGGTGACCTTCAATCCAGATTTGTGGAATGTCGTCCCGGGATTTGAGAACCTCACCGACATCACGTACCACCGGCACATCGAGCAGGGCACGGTTCGGATCGCCTTCGATCGCCCCGAGGTACGCAATGCCTTCCGGCC
>NZ_JBHZAK010000069.1:0-1947 GCF_042754165.1 Nocardia sp. NPDC059229 | reverse complement strand
AAATAACCCTTCGGGAAATAAAAAAAACGGCGCCATAAAGAGGAACCGTTTTGCTTCAAAAATCACGTTTTGTGTTATACTGGAGAAACGAAATTGTGTTTTCAAAATTGTCATTTTCGACATGATAACTTTTCTCGTAGTGTGGTTTTGCCGAACCCACTACTTTTTTTATGTCTCCGAACTTCATTTCTTCCCGTTCCGGCTTAACAATCCCTTTTGATTTTCGATACATATTCATTCCGGAAGGATACATGTGCAGCCGTCCGCCTTTTAAAAATTTCTTTTCCCGACCTTCTACGATCTTTGTTTGCACCTCACAGCCCTCTGAAGCCACTTTTAAGGCTGTTTCCCTGTCTTGGACATCTTCTAGGTCTATATCAGTCAAATAAGCGCTCAAATAGGCTCCTATGTTGTCTATATCCTTTAATGACTTGATTGTTACAAATCCTAAACCCCATAGACTCCTTAATTCAGCATTTTTAATATAAATCTTATCCAAATCATTAAAGCGCATTAAAACATGACAATGCCAGGCTCCACGTCCTTGTGGCTCTACCACCGATAAATAATCTATCGAACTTTCTTTCTTGTATTTATAACGCAACCTGTCGATAAAATTTTGAAAATCACTATAAAGTTTTTTCGTGTCCGTCATATTTTTCTTGTATGTCAAAGTTATATGTAATTCATTTGGCCGTCCTATAAAATTGTTATTTATCAAATAACGCAGCTTCTTAAAGGTTTGTCTCAAAGAATTATAATTTTCCTGCCGATTTTCCGAATGCTCGAACTCCCGGATCTCCCCAGTAGAGAGGTCTACAAACCTATCCTTGTCCAATTTTTTGATATTATTTTTCCGGTTCATCTTCTCCATATGCTGAACTTCAATGACGTGATTCATAGTGGTCACTTTTACAACATCATTTGGAGCTATGAAAACCGCGTCACCATTGCGTTTATCCATCCATTTCCCCTCAATTTTTCCTGTAATGTTTAATTAAAATCAAGTTAATAATAAAGAACCCCAAATCCGAAGTCAGTTTTTCAACAAAAATTAGCGTCCTTTTCCCAAATAGTCCCTATACAATTCCTTAATAGCAAACTCAATTACAGCATCTTTTGAAACTCTTCCAAATTCATTGTGTTTTGTAAAATGTTCGGCTAATAACTCTAGCTTTTTAAATGTTTCAACAGTAATTCGAGGTCCAATTTGTTTTTTCTCTTCCATCCAAACACACTCCTAACAAGTTGTTAACATAATTCTAACATTGGAAATAATAGAATTCAAGAACAGAAAAAAGAAGCACACTCGGAATGATATTTCGTTTCCTTTTGATTCCGAGCCTCCACCCCTTACAATCCCCAAAGGCAACCGACAAGGGAAAATTCGTCCCTTATCGGCACCTCCGGAAATTGTACAGCAAGGGGTCACTCCCAATAAAAAGACTACGACATATAAAACAGGTTTAGCTTCAGAGAAAAAGAGCATAAGGAAACTCGGTGCCACCCTAAAAAAAAGGGTGTCAAACAGGCTGTGCCTGTTGAGTTTCTATGCTCTTAGAACAGGTGCCGTTTTTGAAGCCAAAGATATAGCATAGATACCCCATAGATATAGCAGGGATATACCAAAATATCTCTAGAGATACGGGTATCTATGCTATATCTCTCTACAAGATTCCTCCACACGCTTGACGGAAATGCTTCAGCATTTTAGCACTCACTCGACAGAGTGTATAAGTG
Organism: Nocardia sp. NPDC059229; assembly: GCF_042754165.1. Classification (NCBI taxonomy): domain Bacteria; kingdom Bacillati; phylum Actinomycetota; class Actinomycetes; order Mycobacteriales; family Nocardiaceae; genus Nocardia; species Nocardia sp. NPDC059229. The sequence goes on along the minus strand of NZ_JBHZAK010000069.1, from coordinate 207 downwards.
CGCCATTCGGAATTTCAAAGCTTCAAATTTCACAGAGAGTGCCCATTTATACACACCCCCTAAATCGTGGTGTGACAATGGGTTCTCGCCGGCTCGAAATCGGTTTGTCATTCTGACAAATAACCCTTCGGGAAATAAAAAAAACGGCTCCATAAAGAGGAACCGTTTTGCTTCAAAAATCACGTTTTGTGTTATACTGGAGCTGTC
>NZ_JBHZAK010000068.1:0-2008 GCF_042754165.1 Nocardia sp. NPDC059229 | reverse complement strand
CTTCCCTCCGAGGATGGCGGCAAGGACCTCGTAGCACCGGCGGGAAACCGACCTGACGTTCCGCTCTCCGCATCGTGCCGTGGAGGCGTCGGCCGAGCCGGTTCCCGCCCGCCGTCACGTTGGCGCTCACGGGGGTCCATTTCCTGTCCTGCGAGGTGTTTCATTCCCTGACCGAGGTACAGGTCCTTGCCGAGGACTGGCGCATCGAGGGCAACAGTTACCGGCCACAGGGATCGCTGGGTTTGCTTACCCCGCAAGCATTCCGGCAGCAATGGTCACGAACCGAGTTCGAGCAGCGGCTACAGCTCGCATAGCCGGTGGACCCGCCATCAGGGCACAGTCAACGGCTTGTGTGCCTGGATGCTACCGCCTGTGATCTGAGAGGCGGTGGGGCGCATCACTTCTGGGCGCCTATGTGTGGTGATCGCAGCGCTGGTGGTTGTCTCGGTTGACAGGAGTGGCAGCCCCCGTCACAGTCACGGCGCGCTGCCGTAGAGCGCCCGGAAGTGCAGCAGCGTCTGATGGTCCGAGTCGGATTCCGTAAGCGTGTGGCTGTCCTCGAGGACACCGTTCTCATCCCACTGCTTCGCCCACAGCGCAATGCCGTACTCGTACTCGCCGTCCTCCGCGAGCTGCCCGTTCCTGTGCCACTCCCGAGCCCGTCCATGCAGCGCCCCCCGTGCGAACGTCGAGTCCACCATGGGCTGCCCCGACGGGTACCACTCCTTCGTCGGCCCCCACCGCAGACCCTCCCGGTAGGTCGCCTCGGACCCGAGGACGCCGCCCTTCTCCGTGAACGCGACCCCGGTGAAAGGCACGCCGTCCAGGTAGTGGAGACCGTCGTCTTCGTAGTCGACTCGATCCGCCGGGACTCGATCCATGGACATCTCCTAGCTGTCCGCCCCGTCTGGTTCGACGGGTGCATCCTGTCGGCTGCTGGTCGGCAAGTTCCGGCTGCCGCCGGTGACTTGTGATATCCGGTCCGATCCGATTCTGCCAAATCGCGAGGGTCGTCCGAGGAGCGCTGCCGGGCACGGTGGCACAGTCGAGCCAGGCCGGCCACGGCAGCCGGGCGGCGATGACCCGCCACTGAGCGTCGCTGGTATCGCAGATGTAGCGGCGCGCTCCCGCACCGGGTGGCGGGTGCCGTGCCCGAACAGGCAGGCCACACACGGGCAGCCGCTTTCGGTGATACCGGTGACGGCAGGAGCGACGCAAGGGCAGAACGACATGACGGAACCTCTTGGCGCACGCGGTGATTGGCAATTCCCGTGCTACCACGAGGTTCCGCTACATCCGGGCTGTTCAGCCAACGGTCCCGGCAACCAGCCATTACCGGGACTGTTTCCGCGCGCCTCTTGACAACCACGCCCCACATATCAGCCGGCACCGGTTGCTCCTCGGGAACCGATCGCCGTGTCGTCGCAAGATCGAACACCCCGACACCGACCGCCAGAAGTCCGACAATTCAGGCGAATACCGTAACTATAGGGTCGACCTACCGCCCATCTACTATTCGGCTTAATACTTCGTAAGCACGGTGGGCATCTTCGGGAAAGACCAGTATGCCGAAGAACTCGCGTCCTTCGGACGCTTTCCGAGACCGTAACGCAGGGGTTACGGTTGCGCGCACATCGTTGACGTAAAGAATCTGCAAGACAATACGCGCGGCTGCTCGATCGAACACCGTTGCCGCCGTAACCAGAAGCCCATAGTCATAATTTTCAAACCGCGCAGGTGAAGGAACTGTATCCACGTTATGTCGCGAGTGCCGATCAGCCCTCATGTGCACCTTCGTTTTTCTCTTCATCGCTCTGAGCCAAGCCTTTGGCCTGGTACTCACGCATCACTTCGATTGTTCCGCATCATGGTGGATCTGGGCGATCGTGACCGCTTCCTCGGACGGGTCGGGACGCAGGAAGGAGCCGGTGCCGGGCTTGCCCGCGGAGCCCAGCTTGGCCATCTTCTTGGGCACCGGGGCGCCCTGGTACTCCAGCGGGATCGGGTG
>NZ_JBHZAK010000067.1:0-2148 GCF_042754165.1 Nocardia sp. NPDC059229 | reverse complement strand
AGCCCCAACGCATTCCGTCAGCAATGGTCACCGACCGAGTTCGAGCAACAAATCCAACTCGCATAACCGGTGGACCTGCAACCGGGGCCCAGTCAGATCGAGCACACCGCCCGGATCGCGAACGAGTGCTACGCCGCCGGTCTGGCGACGCTTCGCCCGGGCACCAGGTTCGGGGAAGTCTCCGAGGCCATGCTGGCACCCGCCGAGGCAGTCGGTGCCTGGTTCCGCGGCCCCCAGATCCACGGACTCAACCCCTACGGCGCCTTCAGCCGCATCCCCGGCGGACGCATCCAGGCCGAAGGCGGTGACCTGTACCCGATAGCGCCCCCACGACCTGCGACGTTGGCTGACATGCCCCTCGAGCCCGGAATGTCGTTCGCCTTCGAACCGAGCTGTGGAATCGGCGACCACATGGTCACCCTCGGCGGGACGGCTCTGGTCGGCGAAGACGAGCCGATCGAACTCAACCCACTGACTGCCGAACTGCTGCGCGCCATGTAGGGCCATCGGCTCGATCCTCCACCGCCCCAACGAGATCCGACTGCCGGTGCAGATCGCGCCGGTTCCGACTCCCGTGGCCGGTGGGTCGTCAGGTGGGGGAACACAGTGCCATCGCACGATCAGCCGTTACGAACGCTGCGCCGCATCAACCTTCAACTGCTCGGCAGACCGTGTTCGTCGGAGCTGTTCCGTAAGCCGATCGGCCACCGGAACACCCCGCTGCGCCGGTTCGGCCCCAGGTCACGGGTGTTCCGTAAGACTGTTCCGCGAACCGTTCCGGTGAACCCCCGCTTTCTGGAACGCTTTCCGCATGGGTGGGCCGTTCCGCGTCGGATACTGCCGCTGTTCGACCGACGAACAGGACGTCGAGATCCAGACCGAGCAGCTACTCGCGCTCGGCGTACCACGCGAACGGATCTTCATCGACAAAGGCTTCTCCGGCACGACGCGCAAGAACCGCGCCGGTCTCGACAACGCGCTTGCCGCGGTCACCTCGGCCGCGGCGGCCGTCACCGGACAGCAGGTGGTTCTGACCACGACGAAGTTCGACCGGTTCGCACGGAATATGGCCGAAGCCGGGGAGATCCTGACCGGCCTGCGCGAGCGGGACGTGCTGTTCAGGGGTAGTGGGGCATCTGCCCGGAATCTGGCGTTAGCATCTAAATACACTGCAAGACAACATGATTCGAGTCCACATGCGCGGATTCGAGTCCACATGCGCGCTGGCGCGAAATCCGGCATCGGTCGTAACTCGATGCACTACCTGCGGAAACGTGGTCCGCGCAGCGGCGCGACTCGGTGAATTATGTAGTGGTGCAACCGCCGGATTCCGGGCAGTTGCACCACTACTGCCCCGGGAAGAACCGGACGAAAACGAACCAGGGATTCATTGCCGAAGTGCCACCGCTGGAGGGTTACTGGATATAGCGGATGCCACGACAAGATCGGCATCCGTTGCAGTACAACCATTCTCACCATCCCTGAGGAGGGATACCGATGGCTCCCGTTCTCACTTCGCTCACACCCGATACCGGCCCTAAAGCGGGTTTGAACCCTGTGGTGATCACCGGCTCCGGGTTCAGCGGTGTCGGTTCCTTGACCGTGCGGTTCGGCGCGACGGCAACCACATTCACCATCGACTCCGATACCCAGATCACCGCCATCGCCCCGGCCGGGACGGGCGCGGTGAACGTCACCGTCACCGCGAATCTGGACGGCACCAGTAACCCGCTGCCCTACACCTATGGCAGCGTTCTCTTCGTCACCGATGGCCTCAACCCGGGCACGGTGTATTCGGTACCGGCAGCCGGCGGCGTGCCAACCGTACTGGCGACCGGCCTGAACAAGCCTCGGGGCCTGGCTGTCTCCGGTAACACCGTCTTCATCGCCGATTCCGGGAACAACAGGGTGGTGTCGATGCCCACGCCCGGTGGCCCGATAACCCCCTTCGTGACCGGTCTGTCGAGCCCTGACACTGTCGCCGTTTCCGGTAACACCCTCTACATCGCCGAAGAGGGGAACAACAGCGTGGTGTCGGTGCCTATCGGCCACATGAGGTTCCCCCCAAATGGTGGACAGGGGGGCTTGTGCGCTGTCAGGCAGCCGCGTGAAGTGACTTCTCGAAATTGTCGGGGCTTTGCATCCCGA
>NZ_JBHZAK010000066.1:0-2404 GCF_042754165.1 Nocardia sp. NPDC059229 | reverse complement strand
CCGGGGCCTAGTTCTTCCGGCCCGGCGCCTTCATCCCCGACTTGAAGCCGAGGCCACCCGGCTTGGCGGCCGGCGGCTTGGCCGCGCCATTGCCCTCCGAGGTGCCATTGCCCTCCGTCGCGGCCGGAGCGGCCGGAGCGGCGGCTGGGGCCGGAGCGGCCTCGGCCGGAGCCGAATCCGCCGGAGCCGCAGGCGCTTCCGGAGCCGGAGCGGCGGCCGGAGCCGCGGCGCCCGGAGCCTTCGGGCCGGGACGCTTGAGGCCGGACTTCATGGCCAGGCCCTTGGGTGCGATGGACGGCTTGGCCTCGGCGGCCGGGGCCGACGCGGCCGGAGCCTCGCTGGCCGGGGCGGCGGTCTCCGCCACGGTCTCGGCCGCAGCAGCCGCGGCGGCGGGCTTGGCGCCCGGAGCCTTGGCGGCACCCTTCATCTGCAAGCCCTTGCCACCGGGGGCCTCGAGTCCGCCCTTCATGGCCAGCCCGCCCGGCTTGGCAGCCGGAGCCGCCGGAGCCTCGGCCGTGGCCTCGGCGGGAGCCGCAGCGGCGGAAGCGGATTCAGCGGCGGAAGCCTTCACACCCGGCGCCTTCAGACCGCCCTTCATCTGCAAACCCTTGCCGGGAGCCTTGGCCGGACCCTTCATGGCCAGGCCCTTGACCGGAGCCGGGGCCGCGGTCGCCTCGGACACGGCCTCGACAGCAGGAGCAGCCTCGGCCGGAGCAGCGGCCTTCGCGCCCGGGGCCTTGAGTCCGCCCTTCATGGCCAGACCCTTCCCGCCGGGAGCCTTCGCGCCACCCTTCATACCCAGACCGCCACCGGCCGGAGCAGCCTTCGGGGCGGCCTCGGCGGGAGCCGCCGCCACCGCGGCCTCGGCCTGCACGGGCTCGGAAACCGGTTCGGGCTCTTCGACCTTCGGTGCCTGAACGACCTTCAGGTTCTCGGTCAGCGTCGCGGCCTCGACACGGTTGATCGACTGCAGCATCAACTGCGCCACATCCACGACCTCGACACCCTGGCCGACCTCGCCACCGTCCTTACGGGCGGTCACACCATCGGTCAGCATCACCCGGCAGAACGGGCAACCCGTCGCGATCATCGACGGCTCGTTACCGCCCTTCAACGTGTCCAGGGCCTCGTCGACGCGGTCGATGTTGATGCGCTTACCGAGCTGTTCTTCCATCCACATCCGCGCACCACCCGCGCCACAGCACATGGAACGCTCGGCGTGACGCGGCATCTCGACCAACGTCGAACCGGAGGCCTCCATCAACTCACGCGGCGCGTTGTAGATCTTGTTGTGCCGGCCCAGATAACACGGGTCGTGATAGGTCACGTTCTGCGCCACCGGCGACACCGGCACCAGCGCCTTGCCCCGCACCAGACGATTGAGCAACTGCGTGTGATGCACCACCTCATAGGTGCCGCCGACCTGCGGGTACTCGTTGTTGAGCGCATTGAAACAGTGCGCACACGTGACCACGATCTTCTTCTTGGCCTGCTCCACACCCTCGAACACCGAGTTCAACAACTCGATGTTCTGCATCGCCAACTGCTGGAACAAGAACTCGTTACCCGCACGACGCGCCGAGTCACCGGTACAGGTCTCCTCCTGACCCAGCACCATGAACTTCACACCCGCTGTCGCCAACAACTCCGCGACGGCCTTGGTGGTCTTCTTCGCCCGATCCTCATACGCACCCGCGCAACCGACCCAGAACAGATACTCGTACCCGTCGAAGGAATCAGCGTCGCGACCGAACACCGGAATCTCGAAGTCCACCTCCGAGATCCAGTTCAGGCGGTCCTTGGCGTTCTGACCCCACGGGTTGCCCTTGTTCTCCAGGTTCTTGAACAAACCCGCCAGCTCCGAAGGGAACTCCGACTCGATCAGCACCTGGTAACGACGCATGTCGATGATGTGGTCGACATGCTCGATATCCACCGGGCACTGCTCCACACACGCACCACAGGTCGTGCACGACCACAACACCTCGGGATCGATGATGCCGTTGACATCCTCACCACCGACCAACGGCCGCTCGGCCTCCGCGCGCGCGGCCTCCGAGATCCGGGCCAGCGCACGCTCGTTCGGCTTGCCCTCCGCATCGACCAGACCGATCTCCTCGCCACCCATGTCCTTGCGGCCACCGGCGAGCAGGTACGGGGCCTTCGCGTAACCATGGTCACGCAGCGACATGATCAACAGCTTCGGCGAGAGCGGCTTACCGGTGTTCCAGGCCGGGCACTGCGACTGACAACGACCACACTCGGTACACGTGGTGACGTCGAGAATGTCCTTCCACGAGAAGTCCTCGAACCTACCCACACCGAAGGTGTCATTGTCCGGATCCGCGGTCTCCATCTCGATCGGCTTACCGTTCGACATCATCGGCTTCGCCGCACCAAGGGC
>NZ_JBHZAK010000065.1:0-3677 GCF_042754165.1 Nocardia sp. NPDC059229 | reverse complement strand
TTCACCTGCGGGTACACGGTGTGCAGCGTCTCGTGCCGGCCGATCACATCGGCCACGGCCAGCTGCAGCGCCTCCACATCCAGCGCACCGGTCAGCCGCACCGCGACGGGCACGTTGTACGCGGCCGAGGCGGTGTCGAACTGGTTGAGGAACCACATGCGCTGCTGCGCCAGCGACAACGGCACACTGTCCGGACGCTGCCGCGCAACCAGCGGCAGCCGGTCCCCCGCACCGACCGCCGACGCGAGACTTGCCGCCAATCCGGCCACGGTAGGCGCTTCGAACAGGGCACGCACCCGCACCCGGATGCCGAAAGCCGCGCCGAGCCGAGCCGCGACCTGCGTGGCCAGCAGTGAGTTACCACCGAGCGCGAAGAAGTCGTCATCCCTGCCGATACTCTCCACACCGAGCACCGCGGCGAACACCTCGGCGACAGCGATTTCGGCTTCACCCTCAGGAGCCCGGAACTCACGCGCCGCGAAAACCGGTTCGGGCAAGGCCTTCCGATCGAGCTTGCCACTGGTGTTGAGCGGGAAAGCGTCCAACACGACAATCGCGCCCGGAACCATGTAGGCGGGCAGTCTCGCAGCCGTCGCCACGACCAGTTGCTCCTGGTCGATGGGGGAGCCCGGTGCCGGCACCACATAGGCGACCAGCTGGTCACCCAAGGCGTTCGGCACCACCACCGCGACCGCCTGACTGACGGAAGGCTGTGCCAGCAGCGCGATCTCGATTTCACCGAGCTCGATACGCTGACCACGGAACTTCACCTGGAAGTCGGTGCGGCCAATGTATTCGAGACGGTCCGGCTCGGCACGCCACACCACGAGATCACCGGTGCGGTACATGCGCTCACCCGGCTCGAACGGGTTCGCGACAAAACGATCCGCAGTCAAATCCGGCCGACCCACATAACCGCGCGCCAGTTGGCCGCCGGCCAAATACAGTTCACCCGGCACCCCCGCAGGAACTGGTCCGAGGCGCGAATCCAACACGTATACGCGGCTGTTCCACTGCGGCACACCGATGGGAACAGTGTGCGCGTCGCCGCCCTCGGCCGACCAATGGGTGATCGACACCGCCGCTTCGGTCGGACCATACAGGTTGTGCACCTTGATACCCGCACCCAGCGCCAGAACCGCATTGACCGTCTCCGGCGGCAATGCCTCACCGATCGCGAAAACGTCACGCAGGGTCGGCATCGAATCCGGCCGCGCGTACGCTGCGAACACAGTCAACATCGACGGCACGAAGTCGGTGACTGTAACGCCCTGTGCGGCAATGGTTTCGGCGATGTAGTCGGCATCGCGATGGCCATCGTGGGTAGCTACCACCAGCTGTGCGCCAACACGCAACGGCATGAAGTAACCCCACAACGACACATCGAAGGTCGTGGCCGTCTTCTGAAAATAGACGTCGTTCGGGCTCATCGGATACTGCGCCAGCATCCACGTCATCTGATTGTGGATCGCGCCGTGCGAGACCGCCACACCCTTCGGCCGCCCCGTCGAACCCGACGTGAAGATCACATAGGCCGGATTCTCCGCGCGCACCGGACCCCGCAACTCGGCGTCCGCCACAGGTTCCGTCGAGAACCGCTCGAGCGCAACCGTATCCAAGTGCAGCACCGGGGTACCGGCAGGCACCACGACCGCGTCCGCGGTGGTGGTCAATACACACGCCGGCTTCGCGGTGTCGAGAATGTGGGCGATGCGCTCGGCCGGGTGATCAGGATCCAGCGGCACCCACGCACCACCCGCGGTCACGATCGCGTACATACCGACCACGAGATCCAGCGAGCGGCGAATCGCCAATCCCACCAGAGATTCAGCGCCGACGCCCTGTGCGATGAGCAGACGTGCAAGTTGATTCACGCGAGCATCGAACTCGCGGTAGGTGAGTTGTTGTCCCTCGAAAGTGACCGCGACCCGCGCCGGGAACTGCGCAACCGCGCGACGATACCCGTCGAGTAGTAGCTCCGAGTGGATCTCGTGCCGGGTGTCGTTGCGGTCCATCAGGATCCGGGACCGCTCCCCGGCCTCGAGCAATTCGATCGCACCGACAGCGACAGAAGTATCGGTAGTGATGGCGTCCAGGACCCGGCCGAACCGGTCGATGAACGACCACACGGTCGGCTCGTCGAACAGGTCGGTGGCGTAACCGAATTCTGTGACGATCCCCGCCGGGGAGCCGTCCTCGTTGTACAGGTCGTAGACCGTGATCTGCAGGTTGGTGTTGGACAGCTGCACATCGAACTCGACCGGAGTCACGTGCAGCCCCGGGAGGTGGAAGGCGGCCTCGGCCAGGTTCTGGAACGACAGGCCTACCTGGAACAGCGGGTTGCGCGCGGTGGAGCGGACCGGGTTGAGCACCTCGACCAGGCGCTCGAACGGGACGTCCGCGTTGGCGAACGCCTCGAGGTCGCGCTCGCGCACCTCGGAGAGCAGATCGGCGAAGCTGGCATTGCCGTCGACTTGGGTCCGGAACACCAGGGTGTTCACGAACATGCCGATCATGTCGTCGAGTTCGCGTTCACCGCGACCGGCGATCGGGGTGCCGACCGCGATGTCGTCGGTGCCCGAGAGCCGGGCCAGCAGCACCGCGAGCGCGGCGTGCACGACCATGAACAGCGAGGCGTTGTTGGCGCGCGCCAGCTCGTGCAGCTTGGCATGGCGTTCGGCGTCGATGTTGAAGCGCAGCGCCTTGCCGTGGGCAGACTGGGCCGCATGGGATCGACGGCGCTGGGCGAGGCTCGGCCGGTCGGACGGCAGTTCCAACTGGTCCGGCAACCCCGCCAGGGTGCGGGTCCAATACGCGATCTGCTTGGCGGCCAGCGAATCCGGGTCGTCCTCGGAACCCAGCAGTTCGCGCTGCCACAGCGCGTAGTCGGCGTATTGCACCGGCAGCGGGGTCCATTGCGGCGCTTCGCCGTTCACGCGGGCCACATAGGCGGCCATGATGTCGCGCGCCATCGGGGCCATGGAGGCGCCGTCGGCGGAGATGTGATGCACCGTGAACGCCAGCACGTGCTCGGTGCTTTCGCTGTCGATGATGCGGAACAGCTTGACGGCGAGGGGCACCTCGACGGTGACGTCGAAGGTGGTCATGGCGAATTCGATGATCTTGCCGAGCAGTTCGCCCTCGGTCACCTCTTCCAGCGGCACTGAAAGGTCGGGCTGCGAGACGGGCACGATCACCTGGTGCGGGCCGTCGACTGTCTGCGGGTAGATGGTCCGCAGCACCTCATGACGGGCGATCACGTCGGCGATGGCCTGCTTCATGGCGTACAGGTCCAGCGCGCCGGTGAAGCGGACCGCTGCCGGAATGTTGTCCACCGCGGAAGTGCTGGTGTCGAACTGGTTGAGGAACCAGTAGCGCTGCTGCGCCGGGGACAGCGGCAGGTGCGCGGGCCGCTCACCGGCGACCAGGCTCGGACGCCGGCCGGAACCGGCATTGCGTTCCACCCGCGAGGCCAGCGCCGCGACCGTGGACGCCTCGAACAGATCGCGCACCGCCAGCTGGGTGTCCAGGGCCGCGCCGAGGCGGGCGGTGACCTGGGTGGCGATCAGCGAGTTGCCGCCGAGCTCGAAGAAGTCGTCGTCCAGGCCGACCCGTCCGACGCCGAGCACGTCGGAGAAGATGCCCGCCACGATCTCCTCGATCGGGGTGGACGGGGC
>NZ_JBHZAK010000064.1:0-3922 GCF_042754165.1 Nocardia sp. NPDC059229 | reverse complement strand
CTCTGGGGCGTGCTGTGCCCGCGGGGAAGGGGCCGGTGGGGCATTTCGACCCGTCCCTGATGAGTCTCGCCACCGTACGGAAATAACCCACGTGGTGATGTGCGGCCTCTACCCCAACGACCCGACCGCATGGCAAACCCCGAACGAACCACCGGGCGTCTAGCCTGTGGAGCCATGACATTCGTCTACAACCTGGTGGTCGTCGTCCATCTGCTCTGTATGGCGGCGGTCATCGGCGGTTATGCCCTCGCGCGGCCGAAGGTTTCCGAGTGGATGTTGTGGGGTGCACGGGCGCTTGTCGTCACGGGCCTGGTGATGGTCCTCATGGCCCACTTCATCCATTCGCTGGACAAGCATCTGCTCATGTCCAAGATCGTGGTCAAGCTGGCGATCGGGGTCTCGGTGGCGGGCCTGGCCGAACTCGGACACTATGCCAGGCGCGACAAGGTGATTGCATGGTCGGCGCATGCGGCCGGCGCGCTGGCGATCGCCAACGTGTGCGTGGCCGTGCTCTGGCACTGAGCTGGTCTGCGAGATCGGGCATCGCCGAGGGAATACCTTCGTCTCCCATTCAAAATTGCATTTCCTGCAAAGCCGCCAGGCTTTCGCGCCACCACCGGAAAGGGCCTCAGCTGGGCTGAGGTCCTTGTTCTTTGTTGGGGCGTCCTCGAAAATGGTCGAATCATCAGCGGCACAACGAAATTGGTGAGATCGGCGCAATGCGCCGCACAACGGCGCCGCGAAAGTCGTCAACTGTCGCCTTACCGTCGGGTGCCACCTAGGTGTTGATTGTCTTCACCCAGGCGGACGGATGGACAACCGCACGGTTATGGATACCGACTGGTCTGAACTCGTAGGTTTGTTGTACCCCGAAAAGACAGATATCGGGTTCCATGTTCCCCACCAAAGCTCATGTAGGAGAAGGTCGATGGTGATTCCACATCGTTCGCTGATCGTTGCTCATGTACGTCCGGACGCTATTTTCAACGTTGGCGAGATCTTCGCTGAGTCCGATTCGTCGACGGATCTGCCGGGGATTGCGGGTGTGACCCGGCGTGAGCTTTGGGCTCTGGATGATCTGTATGTGCACTTGGTGGAGACCGAGGAGCCCGGTGGTGCCGCGATCGGTAGGGCTGCGCGGCATCCGGAGTTCGCCCGGGTGAGTGCCCGGTTGCGCGAGTTCGTCTCGCCCTATCTCGCGAATTGGCTGTCTCCGGAGGATGCGCGGGCGCGCATGTTCTACAGCTGGACACCACAGACCGGTCCGTCACTGGGTTCCGGTCTCACCACACGAGGGAAGGAAGAGAAGTAAATGTTTGACACGTTCACCATCGAGACGTTGCGTGCGATCTTGGACGAGCATGTCGGGGTCGACATCGGTCCGGAGGAGTTGGAGAGGGCGGACGCGCTGACTCTGGAGGAGATCGGTGTGGATTCGTTGGCGGTCTTCGAGATTCAGAGTGTCGTCGAGCGTGATTTCTATGTCAGGTTGCCTGCTGAGCTGCTCGGGATGACCGGTGGTGACGTGGTTCGGTACGTCGAGCTCGCATTCATCGGGGAGGCCGCGTGATGTCGGGTCATACAGAGAATTCGATCCTGATCGATGCGCCGCTCGAGGTGGTGTGGGATTCGACCAATGATGTTCGGTCCTGGCCGGATTTGTTCTCCGAGTATGCCGCGGTCGATGTTCTCGCGGAGGACGGCGATACCGTCCGTTTCCGGCTCACGATGCACCCGGACGAGGCGGGGCAGGTGTGGAGCTGGGTCAGCGAGCGGACCGTTGATCCGGTCAACCGGACAGTGGACGCGCATCGGGTGGAGACCGGGCCGTTCGAGTACATGCGGATCCATTGGAGTTATGCCGAGTCCGGGTCGGGTACGCGGATGACCTGGGTTCAGGACTTTCACATGCGACCGGGCGCGCCGATCGACGACGCCGGGATGACCGATCGCATCAACACCAACAGCGTGATCCAGATGCAGCTCATCAAGGAAAAGGTCGAAAAGCGCCACAACGCCGCGGCCGAGACGATCGCCACGCCGAGCATCCGGCCGGGCCGCGTCGATGTTTCCGACCTGCCCGCCGACCGCCGCCGCGGGGGCGAAATCAGGACCGTGCTGAGCCCGAAAACCGTTGGCAGCACGTCCGGTTTCACCGGCGTTGCCACACTCGAGCCGGGGGAGCGCATCGCCGAGCACTATCACCCGTATTCGGAGGAGTTTCTGTATTGCGTGCAGGGAGACCTCACCGTCGACCTCGACGATGAGCAGTGGTCGCTGGCAACGGGGCAGGGATTGTTCGTCCCGATCGGTGTCCGGCACCGGGTGCGCAATACCGGGACCGAGACCGCGAGCATCGTTTTTCATCTCGGACCGCTCGCCCCGCGACCCGAACTCGGTCACGTGGACACGGAACTATCGGCGGCTGCCCCCGGCACCGCGGAGAGAGCGCGATGACCCGGGTCGCCGTCACGGGGGTCGGCGTCGTTGCTCCGGGCGGGATCGGACGCACGTCGTTCTGGGACTGCGTGTCGTCTGGGCGCACAGCGACCCGCCGGATCAGTTCCTTCGATCCGACCGGGTTCCGCTCCCAGGTGGCGGCGGAATGCGATTTCGATCCGCAGGCGGCCGGGTTGTTGCCCAGGCAGGTGCGCCGCTTCGATCGGATGACCCAGTTCGCTGTCGTGGCCGCCCGTGAGGCGTTCGAGGACAGCGGTCTGGAGCTGTCCGACGCCGCGCGCGACATGTTCGGGGTGTCGCTCGGCTCAGCGGTCGGCGCGACCATCGCCCTGGAGAACGACTACGTGATCGCGAGCGACAGTGGCCGGGATTGGCTGGTCGACGAGGGCTCCGTGCAGCCCTACCTGTATCAGGCCCTCGTCCCCAGCAGCATGGCCGCCGAGGTGTCGGCCCACTTCGAATTGCACGGTCCGGCAACGGTTGTCTCGACGGGCTGCACGTCCGGGATCGACTCGATCGGTCACGCACTGCACATGATCGAAGACGGTGACGCCGACTTCGTCCTCGCGGGCGCATCGGACGCGCCGATCTCGCCGATCTCCGTCGCGGCGTTCGACGCGATCCGGGCGACCACCGATGAGAATGACGATCCCGCCCACGCGTCGCGGCCCTTTGATCTGACGCGCGCCGGTTTCGTGCTGGGGGAGGGTGCGGCGGTGCTGATGTTGGAGAAGCTCGACCACGCCCTGGCTCGGGGCGCCCACATCTACTGCGAGATCGGTGGGTATGCCTCGCGCTGCAACGGCTTCCACATGACCGGACTGCGCCCGGACGGGCTGGAGATGAGCATGGCCATCACGGAGGCGATGAACCAATCACGGCTCAACCCCGACGCGCTCGGGTACATCAGTGCGCACGGCTCGGGCACGAAGCAGAACGACCGCCATGAAACGGCGGCCTTCAAGAAGGCGCTGGGTGCCGCCGCGTACGAGGTTCCGATCAGCTCGATCAAGTCGATGATCGGGCACTCGCTCGGCGCGATCGGCTCGATCGAGATGGCGGCCTGCGCGTTGGCGATCGACACCGGGGTGATCCCGCCGACCGCCAACTGGAGTAACCGAGACCCCGAATGCGATCTGGACTACGTCCCGAACATCGCGCGCACCGCCACAGTCGATACGGCTCTGTCGGTCGGCAGTGGGTTCGGCGGTTTCCAGTCCGCGATGGTCTTCACACGACCGGCGGAGTTGCGATGAACCGCCGCGCAGTGATCACCGGACGGTGAACACCGGGCACTCGTCGTACCGATGGGTGAATGTTTCACCGCCACAACCTCATTGAATTTCATTCCCACCGAAAGATCAGCTCGGTATTGGCCGGAGAGAAGTGTTGATTATGCGTAATGACAATGATTCCTGGGATATCAAGACGAGTGTCGGTGCTACCGCGTTGTTCGTCGCGG
>NZ_JBHZAK010000063.1:0-4245 GCF_042754165.1 Nocardia sp. NPDC059229 | reverse complement strand
CCACCGCCCCCGCAAGATCCACGGCTACCGCAGTCCCGCCGAGGTCTACGCTGACCACCTGAACAGCGGTGACGCACTGACCGTTTGAGCCCGCCGCCCTTTTCCGAACGGCTGTCGGTCTGGGGACCCCAAAACGACACCCGAGATGCTCGGCAGACGATCGTTTCTCGACGGCGTCTGTTTGGAGGCATGGTCGGATTGCCCGCCGCTCTGGATCGTGTCCGAAAGAGAGGTCTAGCAGGCAGGATCGAGTGTTCGCCATGGCGCAGACTCGAACTGCCTGACCACTGCGCGCGGCTGCGCGATGACGCTGGCGCGTTCACGTAGCCACTGGTGACACTGTCCGGGCTCGAGGTCGGCAGGCATGAGGACGAACAGTCGGCTACGCAGCTGTGGAGTCACATTGGCCAGATAGATGTCGGTGAGTGCGGTTCCCAGGTTCGACCAGATTTCGTTCTGCCGATTGCGATATCGGGTTCCGTCCCCCCGGACCACAGCCGCTGTCGAAGGATATGCGCGAGGCGGTCCAAGCTTTGGCCCCAGCCGTAGGCCGCGCTGTCGTCCGGGGACAACGGGCCGGGAGCCAGCAGGTGGAAGTTCATAGCGGTCTTGCCGTCTCCGGCATCGGCGAAGGTGACCGTGATGACGGAATCTCGCTCGGGGCCGCCATCGCCCGTGGGGTCACCCCAGGTGAACACCAACCGTTCGGGTTCGACGATCTCGCGGAATCTTCCGACGTTACGGTATTCGGTGCCGTCGGTGTCGGAGACCATGATCGATTCGTAGCGGCCGCCGGGGACTGGTTCGGCGACGATGCTGTCGCGGCGGGTGGTGAAGCCGTGGGGGCCGGCCCATTCGGCGATCCGGTCGGGTTCGATCCAGGCCCGGAAGACCAGGTCCCGGGGCGCGTCGAAGACACGGACAAGGGTGAATTCGCGGTTGCTCATGAGGCGTTGGTTCTCTCGGATTCTCGCGAGGGGTTCAGGCGGGCTGCTGCTTACCGGTCATCCAGTCGGGTGCGCCGCTGGGGAAGCGGGTACGGAAGTCCATCACCGCAGCCCAGGTGGGTCGCACGGCGATGCGCTCCATACGCGGCGCCATCCCGGCCACAAACTGCAGATACTCCTCCACCGCGGGGTCGCCGCCCTTGCGCATGGCCGCCGCGTATTCAGGTAGAAGGCCGTCGGATTCGGTGATCTCAGCGCGGCCACGCAGCAGCAGCACCTGCGGCGGTGCGTCGTTGGTATCGATGGTGAGGGCGACATCGGGCCGAGCGCGCAACGCACGATTCTTGTGCGAGGGCGCGAATCCGGTCATCACCACCTCCTCGCCGTTCCACCAGAAGTTGATCGGGACAACGCGTGGGGTGCCGTCGGCGGTGGTGAAGGCCAGCCGGGCAGGCAGATTCGCCACCAGCAGTTCGCGCGCGATAGTGGTATCCAGCAGCCGCAGGTCCCCCTGTGGCAGGTCCAGGTGTTCGGTCACGGTAGCTCCTTATGTTGAATGCGTTGCAGATGTTCATCGAGGCGATCGAGGCGATCACCCCAGAAGTTTCGGTAGCGCTCCAGCCAGTCGGTCGCCGCTGCTAGCGGGGCGGGCTCGAGTCGACAAGGACGCCACTGCGCGTCGCGGCTTCGGGTGATCAGCCCGGCGCGCTCGAGCACCTTCAGGTGTTTGGAGACAGCGGGCAAGCTCATCGCGAACGGTTCGGCCAGCTCGCCGACTGTCGCCTCCCCTTCCGCGAGCCGGGCGAGTATCGCCCGCCGGGTCGCATCGGACAGAGCGGCGAAGACAGAGTCGAGTTGATCCTCGGACATGACGTTTATTACACCATTCGGTTAATTAACCAAGTGGTTAAATGATGCGCTGCCTGAGGCGGGTTGTCAATACCTGCAATCAAGCGGTCGCGGCGCGGGCGCCGCTACCCGTGAACGCGTGGAGGGATCACTCGTGCACAGCTTCCCGATCGTGCGGTACGCGGTGTCAATCTTCTCGGGCGAGAACCAATTCCACGGCGCGGGCGAGGAACGGATAGCCGCCGGGCGTTCTTGTGGACGGACTCCACCGTCGCGCGCTCGCCCTCGACGGCGAGGACCTCGAATACCGATACCCCGCCGCGCGGGCGGGTCTCCACCCGCGACCAGCATCCCGAAGCCCAGCACGACGCGCTCACCGCCGCCGGGTGCGAACAGATCTTCATCGACAAGGCCTCCGGCAAGCTCGCCTCCCGCCCCGAGTTGCGCAAGGAGCTGCTGGTCGCGAACCGGCCCAAAGACCAACTGGTGGTGACCAACTCGACCGGCTCGGCCGCTCCCTCGTGCACCTGATCGAACTGTCGAAGACCTTGCAGGAACGGGGCGTGGACCTGGTGGTCCTGGATCAGGGCATCGACACCTCCACCGCCGTCGGGCGGATGTTATTCCAAATCCCCGGTGCGATAGCCGAATTCGAGCACGCCCTGATATCCGAACGCACCCGCGACGGCCTGGCCGCCCGCGCCCGCGGACGCAGCCGGCGGGCAGAAGCCGAAACTTGGGCCCCGGCAGGTGAATCTGGCGCGGCAGATGTACGACGAACTCGATGAGCAAGGCAAACGTCGCTACACCGTCGACCAGATCGCCACCGAGTTCGGCGTCACCCGCCCAACCATCTACCGCCGACTCGGCAAGACAACCCATAGCTGACCACGACCACAGTCCGACCATCATTGCCGGTCAAGCCATTGTCGTTGCTTTCGCACGGTTACTACCGAGACCCCGTATACACCCACGCGTTCAGACCGGTCGTGAATCCCGTTGCCTACCATCGAGTTCATGACACTGTCCTATGTCGTCACCGGTGGTGGACGCGGAATCGGCCGCGCGATCGTGCAACGGCTGCTGGCCCGCGGACACGCGATCGTGGTCGTCGAACGCGATGCCGAGTCGCTCTCGTGGACGAACGGACAAGTCACCATTGTGGCCGGAGACGCCGGCTCGGAACAGATCACCGAGCGAGCCGCTGATCGAGCACAGGAGATCGGCGCCTTCGCCGGCTGGGTGAACAACGCCGCTGTATTCTCCGACGCATCGCTGGATTCCGTTGGCGCGAGCCAGGTTCTGGAGCTCATCAACGCAAACCTGCGCCCGACCGTCGTCGGCTGCGGCACCGCTGTTCACCGGTTCCTGGCTACCGCCACCACCGGCTCGATCGTGAACATCAGTTCCCACCAGGCACAACGAGCAGTGCCCGGAGCGCTGCCCTACAGCACCGCCAAGGCAGCGATCGAAGGGCTGAACAGGGCGTTGGCCGTCGAATACGGCCGACGGGGAATTCGAGTGAACGCGGTCGCGCCGGGCTCGGTCGCCACCGAACGCTACGCGGAATACTTGTCCGCCCTCCCCCCGGACACCGCGGCCTCCGTCGAACGGGAGATGGCAACACTGCACCCACTGGGCCGGGTCGCAACCAGCGATGAAATCGCCGCTGCCGTCGAGTTCCTACTATCCACGGACGGCGGCTTCGTCAACGGCGCGACATTACCGGTCGACGGCGGACGCTCGGTCCTTGCAATCGACCCCGAAGCCCGATAGAAGCCGCCGGATCACACCATCGACGACGTCATCACCAAAGGCGATCATGTGTTCCTGTCGCCTGCCTAGAACCGCACGGCCCATGAGGACCAGTGATGCGAAAAGTCACGCTTAGCTCTTGCGGGCGAGGCTTCGATCCCGGCCGACGCCTCCACGGCACGATGCGGAGAGCGGAACGTCAGGTCGGTTTCCCGCCGGTGCTACGAGGTCCTTGCCGCCATCCTCGGAGGGAAGGTCTTTCGAGACAAGACATCCGGAGAGGAACAGGTGTGGCGGACATTGCGGTGGTGACGGGCTCGACTCGTGGCATCGGGTTCGAAACGGCGCTGGCATTGGGATTGTCGGGGTACACGGTCGTCGTGACGGGCCGGTCCGAGCAAGCGGCGGCGGACGCGGCGCGGCGGCTGGGTGAGCGGGGTGTCGACGCGCAGGGGCAGGAACTCGATGTCGCCTCGTTCGAATCGGTGCAGCGCCTCGCCGACATCATTGCGCGCGACCATGGCCGGTTGGATGTGCTGGTGAACAATGCGGGCATCGCTGCCGAATGGGATGCGCCCAGTCGCAGCCAGTATGCGCACCCGGAGTCGGTGAGGCGGACGCTGGAGACCAATGTGATCGGGGTGTTCCATACGGTGGAGGGATTGCTGCCGTTGCTTCGGCGCAGTGACTCGGG
>NZ_JBHZAK010000062.1:0-5809 GCF_042754165.1 Nocardia sp. NPDC059229 | reverse complement strand
TTGGGGGGGTACTGTCCCCCAAAAACTTCACGGTAAGGGGGGGGGGGGGGGCGGCCCGGGGGGGGGGGGTTTTCCCGGGGGCCCCCGCCCCCCCCCAAACACCACGACCGAATCGCTATCCTCCGGATGTCAGTTTCCGATGTCCTCTTCAGTGAATGATGCTCGAAGTGGTGTTCAGCGGATTCGCTTCGGGTTGCCGTCTCGCGCCGAGATCGGCACCCCACTTCGCCCGCGCCTGGGCAGCATGGTGCTCCCCGGCTGGATGCTCACCCGAGGCAGTCGTCGCGTGATCATCCGCGGCCTGGTTGCCGGATGCGGTGACTGTATGGCGGTAGCGTCGGAGTTGCCGCGTCCGATACGCGGCCGGTATCGCAGCCGATCCAGGGGTGAAGCTCCTGCCGCACGCGCGTAGCAGGTGTCCAATCCACGCGAACGTCCGCATGTCGGCTGTGGACCTCGGGGCCATCTGATCTGGGCTGATGGCCCGGGCTACCGTGAGGAAGAGGTATCGGCAGCCTGCCGCAGGTGTGTGCCCTCCCCGGCGGCAGCGCGCACCAGTACCTCGGCGAGCTCGGCCGGCGTGGAGAGCATCGGGAAATGTCCGGTCGGCAGTTCGAAGAACGTCGTGTCCGTGGCGGCGAACTTCGCGAATCTCGGTGCGCCGGTGGCGTAGAGCTGCCGGGCCACCTCCAGGCTGAGGCCGTTGGCGAGGCAGAACACGCCCGTCACGGGTACGGTGCGCCAGGCGTCGATCAGCTCGACCGGGTCGAAGAATTTGGCCGTGGGCTGCGGTGCTCCCAGCTGCACCAGCCGTTCCCGGTCCGCCTCGCAGACCCCGGTCAGGCCGGCGGGTCCGGCCAGTTCCTCCAGCGCGGGCACCGGCATGAGCGCCCAGACCTGGCTACTCCTGCGGCTACGGCGCGACGAACCCGCCATCGAGATGGTGGCCGACGACACCAGGAGCCGCCACATCCCAGATCTTTTGCGACAGCGACGGATCCACGCTACACGGGATGATCCTGGATCTCGTTGACCACGTCTCGACGCCGCACATCACCAACGCCGGACACGTGAAATTCCATTCATAGCCATCAAAGCAGCGAAGCCCTGTTTCCTGATCGAAGCCCTCTGAGAAAGTGGGGGAACCTCAGCTTTCGATTCCACCCGAATCCGGATAGGTCGCAGCCGGCCATTCGGCCACGCCGCAATGGGTGGTCGCCCGGCGGCCGTCGAGCAGCCCCGCTGCAGCCAGATGGAAAGCCCCGGAACCGGTGGCTGCCAACCGGGTTCCGTCCTCGGCAGCCCCAGCAACGCCTCCCGCGCCTTCGGCGGCTGCGGGCAGAGTGGATCGGCGGTCCCCGGAATCACCAAGATGTCCAACGCATCCAACCCTTCCAGCCCCCACGGCACCCGCAGCGTGAACAGTCCCGCGCCGATCTGCGGGCGTTCCGTACACAGCCGAACCCGATACCCGGCATGGCGGTCCGACAACCGGATTCGGCTGAACACGTCGACCGGCGTGGACAGGTCGAACGGGTGCACGCGGTCCAGGGCGAGGACTGCGTCGGCGTGCACGACCGCACCCCGGCCGGCCGCACCGGACGGGTCAGTTCGACTGTCGCACCGCACGCAGAATCAGCTCGGCGACCGCGCCGGGCTGGGACACGGTCACCGCGTGCGAGGCGGCGATCTCGATCGATTCGGCCTGCGCGCGTTCGGCCATGAACCGCTGGGCTTGCAGCGGGATGTTCTTGTCGTCGGTGGTGAGCAGCGCGAATGCCGGAATGCTCGTCCACGCGGCCGCCGCGGCCGGTTCCTGGAGCGCGGCCAGCGCGACCGGCCGTTG
The DNA here is from genome assembly GCF_042754165.1 of Nocardia sp. NPDC059229. NCBI lineage: Bacteria > Bacillati > Actinomycetota > Actinomycetes > Mycobacteriales > Nocardiaceae > Nocardia > Nocardia sp. NPDC059229. The sequence continues at coordinate 3,963 of NZ_JBHZAK010000062.1, read as the reverse complement.
GGTCACCGCCATGGCCGCGGCGGTGGCGGCGGGCACGTCGGCGGCGAACTGCTGCGGGAATTCGTCCTGCCGGATGTACAACTCGGTACCGTCGGCGCCATCGGCCAGCGGGTAGGACGCCGGGCGGGTGGTCGGGCCGAGGGTCGAGCCCGGGAACTTGTCGGTCAGTGCCAGCGCGCTCTCACCGGCTTCCGGAATGAAGGCCGCCAGATAGACGAGCCCGGTGACCTGGGGCTTGCCTTGCGCCGCAACGCTGATGACGCTGCCGCCGTAGGAATGCCCGGCCAGCACCACCGGTCCGTCGATGCTGTCGACGACCGAGGCGACATAGGCGGCATCGGAGGTGAGGCCGCGCAGCGGATTGGCCGCGGCGAGCACGGAAACGCCCTCGGCGGCAAGGATGTCGATGACGCCGTTCCAGCTGGAGGAATCGGCGAAAGCGCCGTGGACCAGGACGACTGTGGGGGTGGTGGTCATGGGGATGGCTCCTGGGTCGAGATCGGATAGGACGGCTGTGCCGGGCGCGGATCGGCATGCCCGGCGGTGCGGTCAGGGATGCAGCGCCGCGCGCAATGTCGCGACCGCCTGCGCCACGGCGGCTTTCGCGGCATGCGTATCGTGCAGGGCGTTCACCATCACGAAGTCGTGAATGATCCCGCCGTAGCGCACCTGGGTAGCCGGCACGCCCGCCTCACGCAGCTTCCCGGCGAACGCCTCGCCCTCGTCCCGCAGCACATCGGCTTCGGCGGTGATGACCAGCGCGGGCGGCAATCCGGCGAGCTGTTCGGTGGTGGCGCGCAACGGCGAAACGGTAATGCGCGCGCGGTCTTCGGAGCTGGTGGTGTACTGGTCCCAGAACCACCGCATGCCCTCGCGGGTGAGGAAGTAGCCCTCGGCGAATCGCTCGTAGGATCCGGTGTCGAAGTTGGCGTCGGTGACCGGGTAGAACAGCACCTGCTGGGCGAAGGAGACATCGCCGCGCTCCTTGGCCATGAGCGTCAGCGCGATCGCCATATTGCCGCCGACCGAATCGCCCGCGACCGCCAGCCGGGAAGCATCCAGGCCCTTGCTCGCCCCATCGGTGGTGACCCACTGCGCGATTCGATACGACTGCTCATTGGCGACGGGGTACCGCACATCCGGCGAGCGATCGTATTCCGGGAACACGACGGCCGCGTGCACACCGACGGCGAGATCACGAACGAGCCGGTCGTGAGTGTGCGCGTCCCCGAACACCCAGCCCGCGCCATGCGTGTAGACGATCACCGGCAGCGGCTCGGCCGCGCCCTGCGGCTTCACGATGCGCGCCCGCACCGACCCGGTCGGGCCACCCTCGACGGTGATCCACTCCTCGTCGATCTCCGGCTTGAAGATCGGCGAATCCTGCACCGAGTCAACCGCTTTACGGCCCTCCTCCGGCGGCAACTGGTACAGGAACGGCGGCTGCGAAGTGGCGTCCACGAACTCTTGCGCGGCCGGTTCGAGCGAAATGCCGTGCGGATTTCCAGACATGGTTGTGTGCCTTTCTACTGGAGATTTCGGTCGCCACCGCGGCGGTGACGGGATATTTTCATCTGGAACCTCTGCGCGCCGCCCCTCGCTGCGGGCCGTGAAAACCCCGATTCAGGACACGGCGGCGATGGCCGGCTCCGGCAGCGTCGGCCACTTCGCCGAGCCCGTGGTGCGGAAACGCTGCTGATACGTGCGCGGCGAAATGCCCAGGCGGGCAACGAAAGCCCGGCGCAGCGCCTCACTGCTGCCGAATCCCGCCGCCATGGCCGCCTCGGTCACCGAGCACCCGGCGTGCAGCATGTCCCGCGCGACGCCGAAGCGAATGAACGCCACGTACTCGGCCGGTGAGCGTTCCAGCTCGGACCGGAACAGCCGGGTCAGGTGCCGCACGCTCACCCGGGCGTGCGCCGCGAGGGTCCGCACCGTATGCGGGAAGGCCGGATCCGCGCAGATCAGATCGACGACCGTGCGCACCAGCGGACTGCGCGGCACCGGGCCGGTCAGGGAAGCCGAGAACTGTGACTGCCCACCCGCCCGCTGCATGTACACCACCAGCAGCTGCGCCGCCCGCCGCGCCACGTCCGCACCATGATCCTCCTCGAGCAGGGCGAGGGCCAGATCCACGCCCGCCGCCACTCCGGCCGAACTGTAGAGATTGCCGTCCCGTACGAAAATCGCGTCCGGCTCCACTTTCACGGCCGGGAACTTCCGGGCCAGATCCGGTGCGTACTTCCAATGCGTGGTCACCCGCCGCCCGTCGAGCAGCCCGAGTTCTGCCAGCACCGCCGTCCCACTGCAGATCGACACCAGCCGACGGGTGTGCGAGGACAGATGCCGAGCCGCCGCCAGCACCTCGGGCGTCACGAACACCGAGGCCGGCAGTTCACTGCCCGGAATCACCACGGTGTCGAACCTGCCGGCCTCGGCCGCCGCACCGCTGACCGCGACCCGCGCACCGATCGAGGTCTGCACATCCCGCCCGTCGGCCGAGACCAACACCACCTCGTACCCGTTCACCGATTGATTGGCTTCCATGAACACCTCGGCGGGACCGACGAAGTCGAGCATCTTCACACCATCGAACACGAGGATCCCCACCCGGCGACGGGCGGTACAGGAAGATATTGAGGACATGTCAACCAGTATTCTGGAGGTGCGCCTCCAAAACAAGTGGAGTGCTCGAGATCGCAGATTGATACGGTGAGTCCCATGGGTAGACCGCGACAGTTCGACGAGCAGACGCTGCTCGATGCCGCGATCGAACTCTTCTGGCCGCAAGGCTTCGACACCACCTCGGTCGAGGACGTCTCCCGCGCCACCGGCATCGGCAACGGCAGCATCTACGGCGCCTACGGCAACAAACGCGGCCTGTTCCTGGCCGCCTTCGAACGCTACTGCGACCAGCGCGCCCGATTCGTCCGCGCGGCAATCGAATCCACCCCCGGATCGGCACGCGCCGCCGTCCGCGCCCTCTGCCATGCGGTCATCGACGACTGCGCCGCCCACCCCGACCGCCGCGGCTGCCTCATGATCAACAGCATCGCCCACCTGGGCACCCGCATCCCGGAAGTCGCGACCATCGGCGCTCGCACCGTCGCCACCATGGAAAACGCTGTCGCCGAACGCCTCCGCCGCGCCATGATCGCCACCGGCCCCGCCGACGAAGAACTCCTCTCGGCCCTCAGCGCCAATGTCATCATGACCACCCAGGGTCTCATCCAATTGAGCCGCATGGGCCTCACCCCGGCCCGCCTTCGCGAAATCGCCGACGTTTCAACCGAGATCCTCCCACCGGCCTGGGCAGGCAGTCCGGATCAGCACCGGTAGGACCTTGTCAGGACCGTGTGACGGATGTTCGGAGGCGGCGGCTCGGCTGCACCCGCGTGGTTCGGCGCTGGTGGACCTGTCGCGTGGTGTCGGATCGGGCTGTGGCCGAGCCGGATTCGTTGATGTCGAGGGAGGTTCACTCGGCGCTGAGCCGCGGGAGCGGGCACGTGGCACAACGACAAGATCGGCGCACCTGTCCTGTGCTCACTCACCGCCTACGATGACATGATCCAGGGGCTCGGTCCAGGTTTCCCGGGGTCAGCGAGACGAGCCCAGTCAACTGTGTACCCCACATAGAACCAAACCGACCGCCCTACCTGTGGTAATAGCGGATTTGCCTGTCGGTGGGGTATGCGAACATCCGGGAGTAACCCAGTTGCTCATTGCCCCGAAAGCATACCGGCACAGGGGGTTCATCGGAACATTTCGCGGAACACCTCTACGGAACAGTGCGACCGGGACCGGAATCCTGCGGCGATGGTGCTCCCCGGCTGGATGCTCACCCGAGGCAGTCGTCGCGTGATCGTCTGCGGCCTGGTTGCCGGATGCGGTGACTGTATGGCGGTAGCGTCGGAGTTGCCGCGTCCGATACGCGGCCGGTATCGCAGCCGATCCAGGGGTGAA
>NZ_JBHZAK010000061.1:0-6133 GCF_042754165.1 Nocardia sp. NPDC059229 | reverse complement strand
CGTCGTCGCGTCATGTCGTGAACCGTCCTCCTGCACCCATTCTGGTGCATCAGAACTCCCACAACCGCTGGACCTGCTCAGCGGGCTCCAGTCAGATCATCGGGTGCACCTCGCCGATGGCGATTGCCGCTTGATGCTGGGTTTGGCGGCCGCCGAAGTAACTGAAGATCTCGGTGGCGATGAGGTCGCCTTCGGCCAGGATGCGCGGCGCTTGCGGGCGGTAACCCCACGTGGGCTGTCCGGATGCCGAGGGTGCCGGGCCCGAGCAGAAGTGCATGTGCGGCGCGAGTGTGCCGTACCGGAACGAGGTGGCCATTGCCGCGGCGAACACTTCAGCTTCGGAAACGCCCGGGGCGGCTGTGGCCACCATGGCCTCTGCCATCGCGTCGCCGATGCGGGCGGCATGACGCACTACGGCGATCTCTTCGGCGCTCAGCGGCATCATGAGGCGGGCGAACGCGAGTCCGACATTGCGGAAGTCGGTGCCGGGCAGCAGGTTCAGCACGGTGTCCCAGAACGGGTGCGGGATTCGGCCTTCGGGATGGGCGGGAAGGTACGGGTCGAGGCCCATGACCCCGATGGAGCCGTTGCCGAGGCCCAGGTCCTGCAAAGTCTGGACGAGCTGCGGGGACTGCCGGCCCAGACGCAGATCCATTGCGGCGAGCCACATTTCATCGCCCCTGCGCACTGCTTCTCGATGGTCGAAGAGAAACGTCGGGATCGGCACGAGCGCTATTGGTGTCCGGTCGCGGGGGAAGACGAGTAGGACGCCCGGTCGATCATTGGTGAACCAGCTGTCGAAGGCGAAGGGGGCGGGTCCTGCGTCGCCTTCGCCGAACACGACCAAAGCGTCGAGATCCTCGTCTTCCATGAAGCTGCGAGCCAGGTTCCAGCGCCGGTCCCGCTCGGCCAGCGAGTAGGCGGGGACAGCAGGGCACGCGTTCGGCTGCACCGAATTGCGTTGCCTCGGTGGGAACATCATGCTGCCAGCCCCTGTCGTGATTCGGTGATGAGCGCGGTGGCGGTGTCGATGATGGTCTGTTCGGTGGGGCGAGGATGCCAGCCCAGCTGGGTCCGTGCTTTGCCGCTGTCGACGAGCCTGACGCGGCCAAGCTCGGGGCGCAGCATCGCCATCTGCGGGTTCCACCGCGCCAGCAGTGTGACGAGGATGTCGGGCATGGCGCGCGTGGGCACCTTGGCGGCATCCTCCGGGAGCTGCTCGCGCAGGATGGCGGCGATGTCGCGGTACCACACGAAGTTGCCCGCACCGAGGTAGCGCTGGCCCGCGGCGGCGGGGCTCGTCATGGCGAGGATGTGGAGCTCGGCGATATCGCGGACGTCGACGACGTTCCAGCCGATGTTCGGGATGGCGGGGATCTTGCCGGTGAGCAGGCGGCGGATGATGTCGACCGTGCCCGGCCTGCTCGTGCCCAGCATGGGGCCTTGCATGAATGTCGGGAGGACGGCGGTCAGTTCGAGCCCGGTCGCGGCGGCGAGTCCCCAGGCGTCGCGCTCGGCGAGGATCTTGGAATCGGGGTACGCGCGCAGTGGGGTGCCCGACGGCACGGTCCATGCCGCCTCGGTCGCGGGCGTGTCCGGGTCGCCGGGGTCGGCCGTGACGCCGGACGAGGTGAGCACGGCACGCCGCACCCCCGCCCGCGCGGCAGCGCCCAGAACGCGGCGAGTGCCCTCGCGGGCGGTGGTGATGAGGTCCACGCCCGAGCCGAACGGCATCGGTGAGGCCGTGTGCAGCACGTAGTCGGTACCCGCGACCGCCTCGTCCCAACCGTCGTCGCGAAGCAGATCAACGGCCGCGAACTCGACGGCCCGGGCCGCTCCTGCGCCCGCCTGCTCGCTGACGGCTGCGCGCACCTGCGCCGCCTTGTCGAGGTCGCGCACGGTGGTGCGTACCCGGTAGTCGCGTTGGAGCAGGCCCGCGATCACCCAGCCGGCCAGGTAGCCGGTTCCACCTGTGACGAGCACTGTTTGCCCGCTGTGGTCACCGTTCATTTACTTCTCCAATATCATTGAGTTTCTCATTGATATTGGAGGGTATCATCGTCGCATGACCGTGGGAAGAGACGTGGAGACACCGGCGGCTCACCGCGCGGACGTCGAGCGCAAGGCCGAGATCGTCCGCGTTCTCATGCAGGTGGCAAACACCGCGAACGGGGTCGTGGCCCAGGTGCTCAGCGAGTTCGGGGTCCCGGCGTCGGTCGCCAGCACACTGTGGGCCCTCGCCCCGGGAACCGAGCCGCCGACCATGCGCGACATCGCGGCTCGCCTGCGCTGCGACCCCTCCACGGTCAGTCTCGCCGCCGACAAACTCCAAAGCATGGAACTCATCGCCCGTCAACCCCATCCCGCCGACGGCCGCAAGCGCACCCTGGCCCTCACCGAACACGGGCACGAACTGTGGGAGGCGCTGCGAACACGGCTGCACGCCTCCGGCCTGTTCACCGGCCTGGACACGCAGGAACAGGACACCCTGCTCGCGCTGCTGACGAAAATGCAGAAACCACAACGCCCGTAGCCATTCTCGACCCGAAACCAGGGCAGCGCATGCGTTGCTACCGGAACCCCGGATCCGCGGCCGGCTCTCCCGGTACGGTGCCCGACCAGCCAGGTGAAGACCGCCATTCGGCCGCAGCAATCAGTCATGATCAAAACAGGGTGTCGCGAACCCGTAGCGGCCGGTATCCAGTGGGTCCGAGGGCAGCGAGTTCGGCGTCGATATCGGCACGTGGGGTCCAAACCGCCGGAATCCGGCGGTAAGCCCGCTATCGCAGATAATTCGCGGAGTCGGACCACCTGGCGGGTGCATCTGCCCAGGTCAGCGCCGGAGTTACCGCAGATAATTGGCATTTGTCTGCGCTAACTCCTTAGCGCCGGATTTCGCAGATTTGGGCGGACGGCTCCGACGCGCCTGCGCGTCAGGGAATTGCGGCCTGGATCCGGGCGAGGTGGGCGGCGAGGATCTCGTCGAATGCGGCGCGGCGGTCGACCCCGAGGGGGCGGATCTCGCGAGCGAAGTGGGCCAGGGCGGGGAAGCGGTCTGGGTCGGCGCCCAGGACCGCGACGCGGAACTGTTCGATGCCCTGTTCGTACTCACCGGGGGTGAGGGTGTCGATGCCGGCCTCGGAGGCGATCAGCGCGGCGAGCAGGATCACGATCCGGTGGTAGTGGCGCGGAATTTCCTCATCGGGCAGGCCTGAGGCCCGCAAGGCCTGCAGGACCTCCTCCATGACCAGCCGGGAACCGGTGCCGCCGGAGCCGTAGCGTCCCCAGAGCGCGGCGAGTTGGGGGTGCCGGCCGAAGGCCTCTCGCACGCGCAGGGCTGTGGCGGTGATGCGCTGCTTCCAGTCGCCCTCGGGGCGGTAGCCGTCCATCGCGGCCACCAGGATCCGGTCGGCGACCGCGCGCAGCAGCTCGGTCTTGTTGCGGAAATGCCGGTAGAGGCTGGAGGAGTCGGTCTCGAGCGCTGCGGCCAACTTGCGCACGCTGAACGACTCGGCGTCGCTCGTGCGCAGCAGCTCCGCCGCCGTGTCCAGGATGTCTTCGGTCGACCAACGCCTGCGGCCTGTCATCTCGCCCCTCTCGTCCAGGCTCAGCATAGCCGATGCACTTGCTGATGCACGCAGTGCGTGCAACACTGTGTGCATCGGCTGGCCGAGAAGCCTGACCGGGAGAAGGAGAGAGACGGACATGAGCGAGACCACCGCTGCGCAGCGGCCACCCGCGCCGCAGTTCTCGGCGATGACACCCGAGAAACTGATCGCCTATCGCGACGCGGAGAATCGCTGGCGGGCCTCCAGCGCCGCGTGGCCGATCATCGGGGAGCCGGACGCCGGGGCCGCGATCGAGTGGCAGGAGTTGGCACTGCCGGGCCGCGACCTTCCGGTCCGGGTGTACCGGCCGGCGTCGACGAGCGACGGCGAGGCCGACACCCGAACCAACCTGCCCCTCGTGATCCACGTGCACGGCGGCGGTTTCGTAGGCACCGCGGCGCAATGCGACTGGACCAACAGCCACCTCGCCGCCCACCTGCCCGCGCTCGTCGTCTCGGTCGAGCACCGCCTCGTCGACCCGGACAGCACGCTCGCGCACGCCGCCGACGACGGCTGGGACGTGCTCGAGCACGTCGTGCGCCACGCCGCGCAATGGGGTGCCGACCCGGCGCGCACAGCCGTCTTCGGCGAGAGCTTCGGCGCGCTGATCAGCGCCCTGACCGCAATCCGGGCGCGGAACGCCGGCCTGCGCCTCGCCGCGCAGGTGCTGGTCAACCCCGCAGTCGAGGTGACCGAGACGATGTACGACTATCCCTCCACCACGGAATACGCCTACAATCCAAGCCCTGCCCTGCCGGTACTGCAGCTCCTGCGGCGGTTCGCCATCCCGCCGGGAACCGACGCCCGCACATTCTCGCCGCTGTACGCCGACGACCTGAGCGGGCTCGCCCCCGCGCTGGTCGTGGTGCCGACCCGGGACGCACTCGCCGATCACGGCCGCCGCTACGCCGAGCGACTGCAAGCTGCCGGGACGTCTGTGCAACTCACCGAATACCCGGGAGCGCGGCACGCGTTCCTCACCCTGCCGGGCATGGAACCGCAAGCCGAGGCCGCCCGGGCGGAGATCCTCGAATTCCTCCGCGCGGCCCTGGCAATCTGACGGAGGAACAATGAACGCCACCGCTCCCTGGCCCGTCGGTCCCACGGTCTCCCGCCTCGGCCTCGGCTGCATGAGTATGACCGGCAGCTACGGTCCCGCCGACCCATACGAGGCCGCGGCCACCCTGCTGGAAGCCCTCGACTCCGGCATCACCCTCTTCGACACCGGCGACTTCTACGGCAACGGGGCGAACGAGGAACTCCTGGGCCTGACCCTCGCACCGAACCGCGATCGGGTCGTGCTCGCCACCAAGACGGGCGTCCGGCGCACCGCCGAAGGTCTGGTCCCTGCCGGTTCACCCAATGATCTGCGCCGCGCCTGCGAAGCGTCGCTGCGCAGGCTGTGCACCGACCACATCGACGTGTACTACCTCGCCCGCATCGACCCCGCCGTCCCCGTCGAGGAGTCGGTCGGTGCGCTGGCCGACCTGGTCACCGAGGGCAAGGTGGGCCGCATCGGCCTGTCCGAAGTCTCCGCCACCACCCTACGACGCGCCCATGCCATCCACCCGATCAGCGCTGTCCAGACCGAGTACTCGCTGTGGGAACGCCATGTCGAAAACGACATCCTGCCCACGCTCCGGGACCTCGGCGCCGTCCTGGTCGCCTACAGCCCACTCGGCCGCGGCCTGCTCACCGGAGCCGTCCGCGCCACCACACGCTACGAGCGCGGCGACTTCCGCGCCACCGCTCCCCGCTACAACGGCGACGACCTCGAGGCCAACCTGGCCGTCGTCGACACCATCACCCGACTCGCCACCGCCAAGGGCGCCACCCCCGCCCAGGTCGCCCTCGCCTGGCTCCTCACCCGCGGCAGCGACGTCATCCCCATCCCCGGCAGCTCGCGCCGCCCCCACCTGCGCGACAACCTGGCGGCCCTCGATCTGCACCTGACTGCGGCCGACCTCAGTGCCATCGACGCCGCCGTCCCCGCCACCGGAGCCCAGGGAGCCCGATACGGCGACCACGGCATTCGCATGATCGACCAATGAGACCGGAAGCCGAGGCGACGCGGGCGGGGATCCTTCGGAGCCGCCGGCCGCGCAGTGCGCCGGCGCCCCCGGACTGCCGCCCGCAAACTCACCACCGCGCTCGTCGGCCATTGCCAAACCTCCCGTACCGGGCCACCCGATCTCCGCGCCCACCAGCTCGTCGGTGGCCCGGTCTGTAACCGTGGCGGGTCGTCGCGGATTTCGGCGACGTGTTCGTCCACGGGATGTCCGGGCGAGCTCGGCGAACCCCGCTCGGCGGCTACCCGAATTTCCTCGAGTCGCGTCAGTTCGGGACCTCAGCAGCTTAAATCGGGCAAACACCAACAGCCGCAAGTGAATTCGCTTAGCGCCGGATTTCTCGGATCTGGACCCCACGTGCCGGGTTCCCCGCGGACGAGGTCGCGACCGCCCGCGAAGGCTGGGTTCTGGCCAAAGCCCTTGTCCCGGATGGCTTCGACGACTACCTCACCCATC
>NZ_JBHZAK010000060.1:0-6920 GCF_042754165.1 Nocardia sp. NPDC059229 | reverse complement strand
TCGGGATGCAAAGCCCCGACAATTTCGAGAAGTCACTTCACGCGGCTGCCTGACAGCGCACAAGCCCCCCTGTCCACCATTTGGGGGGAACCTCACGCGGCGACTGCTACTGCCACGGCAGCGGGGATCGCGACGTAGAGCGGGTGGCCGGGGTAGCTTCCGCCCAGCGCGGTCATCGGCAGGTGCCACAGACCCCAGAGCACGCCGCCAACGCAGATGCCCGTGACGGTACCGAAGCGAAATGTCAACCGCGGCATCATGTATCCCTGCCAGCCGATCTCTTCGCCGAGATAGAGAGGCAGCGAAACGATCGCCGACAACGGCAGAGCCAGCAGCGGCCACGCGGACTGCGGCCATGCCGGTCGAAACAGGCCGAATAGCGCCGCGGGTATCAGTCCCACCAGGGTGATTGCGACGAAAACAGTGCTCGCCCACAGGCATTGAACCATCACGCGCCGCCGCGGGCTGGGCAGTCCCAGCGATAGAATTCGAGGCACGTCACGCCACGGATGACGCCATCGGGTCAGCAGGATCGCTACTGCGGCGGGAACGACCATCATGGTGAACAGGCAGGCCGCCACCAACGGTCCCGCGTGCTGCGACGGCGCCGCGCGCCGAAATCCCGTCAGCCACAACGGTGTTGCCACCAGCCATGCGCCGAGGTAGGCCGCCGGCACGAAGTACCACAACTCCTTGACCGCCCGGCCGCGTGGATCGTCCCGCTGGTGCCCGGGGGGGGTGTTCGCAATTCGTTCCTGTTCGTCACACTCGGAAACGGTAGGCAGGTCAACCTGCATATGTACTACATTTGTCGGCCCTGACCTGTCGACCGTTGATTCCGTTGCTGCTCATCACAATCGGCAACGTTAGGTACGGCAGCGGGCCGGTGCCCTGTAGCACTCCCCCATCTGGTGGTGGTGCCAGCTACACCGTCACCGCCGGATTGGGGTGAAAGACTCGCGGGGTGTCTGTATCAGTCGCTTCATGGTGGGATCGGGTAGGCAGTGGAGCCCGGGCCAGTGCAACCACTTTCGGAATAGGCCTGTACGCGATTGTCGCAGTGCCCCTGCTGATCTACACGGCCGTCGCCTGCCTCGTGGGCATCGGATTCGTGCTCGTGCCACCGCAATTGTGGGTGCTCGGTCGAATCGCCGATGCCGAGCGGATCCGGCTGGCCCGCGAACTGGGTAGTCCAGAAGTACCGACCGGCAGGCCCTTTCGGTGGCTACCCGCGCTCATCACCGACCGAACCGTGTGGCGTGAAGTGCGGTGGGTCGTCGCGATGCTTGTCGCGGGCATTGTCCTCGGCGCGGTAGGCCTCGCCCTCGCTGTGCTACCCGTGCTGAGTTTTGCGGCTATCTGGTTGTGGTGGTTGTTTCCGCAGGGCACTGTCCGGGTGGTGGCCAACATGCCGATCACCGGATGGACGTCGGCGTTCACCGTGGGAATCGTGCAAACGGTCGTCACCACGGCAGTGGCCGTCGCGTGTGTGCCGCTTATCGCGCGTATCGGCATGCAAATATCGGAGGCGTGCCTACGAGCAGGAATGAACCAACAATTGGCGCATCAGATCACCGAACTTCAACGCACCCGTTCCGGAGCAGTCGACGCGCACACCGCCGACCTGAGGCGCATCGAGCGCGACCTGCACGACGGCACGCAAGCCCATCTGGTCGGCCTCGCAATGCGGCTGGGTTTGGCGATGCGGGTCCTCAAGCGTGACCCCGACGCGGTCGGCCCGCTGCTGGAACAAGCCCGCGACGGTGCCGAAGCCGCGATGAGTGACCTGCGGACCGTCCTGCGCACCACCTATCCACCCATTCTCGCCGATCAGGGCCTCGACGGTGCGGTAGCCGCCGTGGCGGCACGCTGCACTGTTCCGACCCATGTGGAAATCGAGGTCTCTGGTGAGGTACCTGCCTCGGTGGAAGCAGCTGTGTATTTCGTGGTCGCCGAGGCACTCACCAATACCGCACGCCACTCCGGCGCGACCACCGCCCGTGTCGAGGTGCGCAAGATCGGTCGGTACGTCACCGTCGAGGTACACGACAACGGGCGTGGCGGTGTCGACGAGTCCAAGGGCACGGGGGTCGCCGGCATGCGCAGGCGGCTGGAAGCGCTCGACGGCGTTCTCACCGTCGACAGCCCGCTGAACGGTCCGACCGTATTGCGGGCGGCGTGCCCATGCGAGTAGTAATCGCCGAGGACAATGTGGTTCTCGCACAAGGGCTCGTGCTCCTGTTGCGCGAGGAGGGTCACGAGGTCGCGGCGGTCACCACCGACGGCGACTCGTTCATCGCTGCCGTCGCCGAACATCGCCCCGATGTCACCGTCGTCGATGTACGGCTGCCGCCGACCTTCCGTCACGAAGGTATCCGCGCGGCCCTCGAGGTGCGCTCCCGCTTTCCGGGACAACCCGTGCTCGTTTTCTCGCAGTACGTAGAGCACAGCTACGCACGCGATCTGCTGCGCGATGGCGGTGGCGTCGGCTATCTGCTCAAGGACCGTGTCGCACGGGTCGACGACTTCCTGCGCACCCTGCAACACATCGCCTCGGGCGGCACCGTGATGGACCCTGAGGTGCTCGAACAGCTCATGACCCGCCACGATCCGGTATCCACACTCACCGGCAGAGAGCGCGAAGTCCTCGAGCTGATGGCCCAAGGTTATGCAAACGGCGAGATCGCTCTACGCTTCAAGGTCACCGAGCGTGCGATCCATAAACATGTCGGCAATATCTTCGCCAAGCTCGACCTCCCCGCCGAAGACAGCGGCCACCGTCGAGTACTCGCGGTGCTGGCCTACCTGAGCCGTTAGAGCGGTCGCAGTCGGCCGCGGCGACCCGGACGGCATGTGGCTGTTCAAGATCAAGCCGGCGGCCGGCACCTGCACCAACGGCCTACTCGCCGCCGCCGCATACAGGAGGTTGGTCGGCTGACCACCCTGCTGCGCGCGCCAGCACAGGCACTGGCGCGATACGTGCTCATCAGCTGCTCGGCCTTCATCAACAGTTCTTCTTCCTAGCCTGGGAGCCGAAAGGTAAGTATCCGGCGATCCTGGAGCAACTGGCCGCGCGGGAACTGTTCGACGGCGCGAACACGCTGCTGGACCAGATCATCGCGGATGGCTCGTGCCGCGCGGTCGGTGCGTACGGGTTCTGGCCCGGTTCAGTGTCGTCGGCGGGCGCGCAGGCTCTGGATCGCATAGGCGATTGCGCTGACAGCGAGCATGCTCGCGGACAGGAGTAGCCAGCGGAGGAGGAACGGTTGCTGAGTGCCTCCGGTGGCCGCGTGGTAGGTGGCCGCACCCTGCTGGATGATGCCGGGGAAGAACAGCAGAAACGACAGCCCGATTCCGAGGAGAGGCACTCGGATGTAGTTCAACGGTGACACGCGGAGTCGGGTCCGGGCGGACACCGCGGCCAGGATGCGGTCGACGAGGGCATACGCGGGGAAGAGTACGAGGTCGTGGGCGATGATGGCCGCCGCGAACCACACTGCGATCGCCTGCCACCACACCCGGTGGTTCCACAGGGCATCGAACCCGAGCACCCATACGCTGTAGCCGGCGAGCGCGAACGATGCGACGAGCACGGGCAAGTGCAGCGGGTGTGCTCCATATGCGCGCTTCCATCGGTGGATCAACTCGCCCGGAGCCATCTCATGCCCTCCGGAATTCGATTGTGGAGACCCATTTCGTGTTGTGCACGCCTGGCATGGCGGGGACGATGATCCGCGCCGGGTAGCCGTGGTCGAGTGAGAGGTCCGTGCCGTTCACGCGCAATGCCAGCAGTGCGTCGGGGTCGAGTACCTGGTTGGCCTGCAACAGTGCACGGTTGAACGCCCCTGCCCGTTCGAGCGAGGTCACTGCCGCGGAAACAGGCTGCTCGACACCGGCATGGCGTGCCAGGTCGGACAGTCGTACCCCGGTCCAGGTTTGCGTGGTGGACCATCCTTCGACGCACGCGATGGGCAGCCGGGCGGCATGTTGGGGCATGGCCAGCAAGGCCGCCCGGTCCATGCGTACCGGAACGGGACCACCGAGCAAGCCCAGTGTCCAAGAATCGCCGACGTCGGTAACGGTGATTCCTGCCGCGGTCGCTGTGCGGTTGACCTGAAAATCGGTAGGACCGCCGCCTTCGCTGCGGCCGCGTGGTAACAGCAATGCAGCCCGGCGGGTGAATCCGCCGACAGACTGGCCTGCGGTGAGGACGACGACGAACGCCACGCCACCGCCGACCAGTGCCAGGGCGCCGCGGCGACTGACGGTCGGCTCGGTCGGATCGGTGGCGACCAAACCGTCGGCATCACGTGGTTCGGGCTCGGTATCGGCGCGGGAGGTGTGCAGCACCTCCCGCAGTGATCGTGAGCGCAGCGCGGCGATCATGCGCGGCAGCTTGATGGTCACGTGTGCGACGAATCCGGCGATGAACACCCACGCCCCGAAGTAGTGCGCGGTGTAGAAGGAGAATCCGAAGATGTAGTCGTACTGGATATTGAGTATCCCCGTGGCCATCTCGAACAGCACGCCGCCCACCAGCATCACCAACGACACCCGCTCGATTGCAGACACGACCGACTGCACCGGAGGCCAGGCGAACAATCGCGGGATCACCGACCACAGCTTTGCCGCCACCACCGGGACGAGCGCGAGCCCCAACCCGACATGCAAGCCCTGGGTGAACCGGTACAGCCACGATGGGCGGGTGGGCCAATCGAAGGTGGGCAGCGCAAGCCCCCCGACATGCGCCGGGATCGCCTGGCCGGACTGCGGCCCATAGGCGATGTAGGACAACAAGCCGGTGACGATCACTATCGGCAGGAAGACCAGCAGTACCGAACCGAACACCGAGGTCAGCCACGGGCCCCGTAGCGGACTACGCCACCGCGGACGCGGCAACGACCGAATACGCTGCTCCATCATCACTCCGTCTCCCGTCGCGCCCGGACGACGCGAATCCGCCCGCAGTGCGGGTTCGGCGTTCAAAGATGGTCTGGACCGAGATCGAACCGGCGGGCGCAGCCCGGCGCACCCTGTGTGGACCATGTACCGATCGGACGGGTCTCGCCCCAGCGTCGCGGTAGTGCACGTGGGGCGCGACCCTGGTGTCGGCTCAGCGGTCGGGGGTTGTGTGCACTGCGCCGACACATATCGCATACCAACAGGTCGGCCTCCTTAACCGGTCGGTGCCTGATCGTGGCCGACTGATGATGAGGTCGTTACGGCCCGTGTGGTCCAGTCGGCCGAAGAGCCACGGTAAAGGAGCGGCCGCACCCGGCGAGACTCTTTGCCCGAGTCGACGGTGCGGCTACCGCTCCCGGCGGCGGTCGGGCCCGAGCGCGGTGCGATGGTCCAGGGCGTAGACCCGGCACTCCAACACGACGAAGGCCTCCCGGCTCAGCTCGTCCAGCTCGCTACGGCGGACGCCGGCGGGGACGGCCGCCACCGCCTGGTCGAGGACCGCCAGTTCCTTGCTCAGTTCATCGCCTGAAACAGCATGATGTGGTGTCGCCGTCCGGGGCTTTCTCTGTTTCATAGGATGTTGCATACATCTGGACGGGTGAAACGCGCCAGAGGCACTTACCAGAAAGTAGGTATTTGCCGTAGAGAAGGAACTCCCTGTCCCCTTAGTTTCAGCGTATGTCACCGGAAGAGACGGTCACCAGATGAAGCCCGAAGAACTGCAGGGTGATTCAAGGACCACAACGAACTCGAGGAGACCAGCAATGACCGAGTCGACCCAGGCCAGCATGTCGAATTCCGCCGCGGGTGCACCGAAAGCAGTGCGGATCGGCGTGCAGTTGTGGCCGGGCGGTACACCGGACTACCAGGCGTGGAGAAGCGCAGTTGTGCACGCTGAGAACCTGGGAGCGGACGCGATTTTCGGTTACGACCACTTCCACAAGCCCTTCGTGGAGATTGTCGATGGCGCCCCGCTGTTGAGTGATGAACAGCCTGACGTCAACAATTTCGAGGGTTGGACGGCCCTGGCATCGTGGGGCGAAATCACCACCAGAGCCGAGATCGGACTGCTTGTCACCGGGATTCCTTACCGCAACCCGGATCTTCTCGCGGACATGGCCCGCACCGTCGACCACATCAGCGGCGGGAGACTCATCCTGGGCGTAGGTGCCGGCTGGTATCCGAAGGACTTCAGTGTCTACGGATATGACTACGGCACAGTCAAATCCAGGATGGACCAGTTCGATTCGGGCCTGGCGCGTATCGAACACAGGCTCAGCCAGTTGACGCCGGCACCGCTGCGTCATATCCCCATCCTCATCGGAGGCGGTGGCGAGCGCCGAACAATTCCCGCCGCCGCCCGCTACGCCGATATCTGGCACAGCTTCGAGCCACTCGACGAGTTCCGCCGGAAGAACGATCTCCTCAAGCGCCTTGCTACCGAAGCCGGGCGTGACGAATCCGGCATCGAACGAGCAATGGCGTGGACGGACCCCGCCACCGCTGATGCCTTCGTCGACGAGGGCGTCACCTTGTTCACGACCGAAATCCACCCCGACAGCACCGGTTACGACTTCTCCGAGTTCAAGAAGATTCTCGCCTGGCGAGACCGCTGACCGCGGGCCTTGTACCGGCGCAGTCGAAACTGCCACCACAATCGACCGTCGTCACACAGGGTGGACAGCGTTCGGGAAGTAGCAACGAAACACGCACACCAAGTATGTGCGAAACACGCACGGCAGTAGCGGCAAAACAAGCACGAATAGAGCGGCAGCATGCGTCACACAGGGCCGGCATTGTCCCGAACGAGGGCGCCGGTGGCCGGTCAGAGTCCACATCGATGGGGACAAGCTGACCGACCCGGGGTCTGTCCAGATAACGGTGTAGCTCGGGTTGATTGGGTTATTTCCGTCCGGCGGTGAGTCGGCCTTCGAAGGTGATGTCGAAGGCGTTCAGCG
>NZ_JBHZAK010000059.1:0-7013 GCF_042754165.1 Nocardia sp. NPDC059229 | reverse complement strand
GCCCCGTCCACCCCGATCGAGGAGATCGTGGCGGGCATCTTCTCCGACGTGCTCGGCGTCGGACGGGTCGGCCTGGACGACGACTTCTTCGAGCTGGGCGGTAACTCGCTGATCGCCACCCAGGTCACCGCCCGCCTCGGCGCGGCCCTGGACACCCAGCTGGCGGTGCGCGATCTGTTCGAGGCGTCCACCGTCGCGGCGCTGGCCTCGCGGGTGGAACGCAATGCCGGTTCCGGCCGGCGTCCGAGCCTGGTCGCCGGGGAACGGCCCGCGCACCTGCCGCTGTCCCCGGCGCAGCAGCGCTACTGGTTCCTCAACCAGTTCGACACCAGCACTTCCGCGGTGGACAACATTCCGCTGGCGGTCCGCTTCACCGGCGCGCTGGACCTGTACGCCATGAAGCAGGCCATCGGTGACGTGATCGCCCGTCACGAGGTGCTGCGGACGGTCTACCCGCGCTCCGCCGACGGGCCGCACCAGGTGGTGCTGTCCACCGCGCAGACCGATCTGACGCTGGTGCCGGAGGACGTGACCGAGGCCGAACTGCTCGGCAAGGTCATCGAATTCGCCATGACCACCTTCGACGTCACCGTCGAGGTGCCGCTCGCCGTCAAGATGTTCCGCATCGCGGACAGCGAGACCACCCAGCACGTGCTGGCCTTCACCGTCCACCACGTCTCCGCCGACGGCTCCTCCATGGGCCCGATGGCGCGCGACATCATGGCCGCCTACGTGGCCCGGGTGAACGGCGATGTGCCGCAGTGGGCTCCGCTGCCGGTGCAGTACGCCGACTACGCGCTGTGGCAGCGCGAGGTGCTCGGCCGCGAGGACGACGCGGAATCGCTTGCCGCCAAGCAGGTCTCGTACTGGACCCGCACCCTGACCGGGCTGCCGGACCAGCTGGAGCTGCCCACCGACCGGCCGCGCCCCCCGGCGCAGTCGTTCCACGGCAAGGCGCTGCGCTTCGACATCGACGCCGAACGCCACGCCAAGCTGCACGAGCTGGCGCGCGCCAACAACGCCTCGCTGTTCATGGTCGTGCACGCAGCCCTGGCGGTGCTGCTGGCCCGTCTGTCCGGCACCGACGACATCGCGGTCGGCACCCCGATCGCGGGCCGCGGTGAACGCGAACTCGATGACATGATCGGCATGTTCGTGAACACCCTGGTGTTCCGGACCCAGGTCGACGGCGCCGCGAGCTTCGCCGACCTGCTCTCCGAGGTGCGCGAGCGCGACCTCGAGGCCTTCGCCAACGCCGACGTGCCCTTCGAGCGCCTGGTCGAGGTGCTCAACCCGGTCCGCTCCACCGCGCGCAACCCGCTGTTCCAGGTGGGCCTCTCGTTCCAGAACCTGGCCGAGACCGCCTTCGAACTGCCGGGCCTGCACGTGGCCGCAGTCGAATTCGACTCGCAGCTGGCCAAAACCGACCTGCACGTCACGCTCTACGACCGGTACACCGAGGACGGCACCCCGGCCGAGATCCTCACCGAATTCGGTTACGCCACCGACCTGTTCGACGAATCGACCGTGCGGTCCTTCGCCGACCGGTTCGTGCGGGTGCTGGACGCCATCCTGGCCGACACCACCGTCGCGGTCGGCGACCTCGACCTGCTGGGAGAGGACGAGAACGCGCGAATCCTGCAGCGGTGGAACAACACCGCGCAGGACGTGGAGTCGGTCATGGACGGCGGTTCCGAGGCCACCCTGGTCTCGCTGCTCGACCGGGCCGTGTCCGACGACCCGAAGGCCGTGGCCATAGTCGCCGACACCGCCGAGGGCACCGAGCAGCTGACCTACGCCGAGCTCGACGCCCGCGTGAACCAGCTCGCCCGCGAGCTCATCGCGCGCGGCATCGGCGCGGAAGACCGGGTGGCCCTGGCCATTCGACGGTCCACCGACCTGGTGGTCGCCATGTACGCGGTCGCCAAGTCCGGTGCCGCCTACGTGCCGATCGATCCGGATCAGCCCGCCGAGCGCGTCGGCTACATCCTGGAGACGGCCGCGCCCAAGGCCGTACTCACCACGGCGGCAGTCGGTTTCGAATCCGAGCTGGCCGAGGTGCTGCGCATCGACGAGCTGGACCTGTCCGGCCACTCGGCCAAGCCGATCACGGCCGCCGAGAGGGCGCGCGAGCTGACGGCCGCGAACACCGCGTATGTCATCTTCACCTCCGGTTCCACCGGCCGCCCCAAGGGTGTGGCGCTGCCGCATGGCGCGGTCGTGAACCAGTTGCTGTGGAAGGTCACCGAATTCGGGCTCGACCCGGCGGATGCGGTGCTGCTCAAGACCGCCGCCACCTTCGACCTCTCGGTCTGGGAGTTCTGGTCCGCCGCGGCCTGCGGTGGCCGCATGGTCATCGCCGCGCCGGACGGCCACAAGGACCCGGCGTACCTGAACGAGCTCATGGCCCGCGAGTGGGTGACCACCCTGCACGTGGTGCCGTCCATGCTGGACGCGCTGCTCGCCGACGGGCTGCCGGATTCGCTGTGGCGCATCCTGGCCATCGGTGAGGCGCTGCCCGGACCGCTGGCCCAGCGGGTGCTGCGGGAGCGGCCGCGCACCGAGCTGTTCAACCTGTACGGCCCGACCGAGGGCGCGGTGTCGGTCACCAACCACCGGGTCACCGCCCGCGACGAGCTGTCGGTGTCCATCGGCTCGCCCGAGTGGAACTCCCAGGTGTACGTGCTGGATGCGCGCCTGCGGCCGGTGCCGGTGGGGGTGTCCGGTGAGCTGTACCTGGCCGGTGCGCAGCTGGCGCGCGGCTACTTCGGTCGCCCGGATCTCACCTCGGATCGGTTCGTGGCGAACCCGTTCGCCGCCGACGGTTCTCGCATGTACCGCACCGGTGACCTGGTGGCCTGGCAGGAGAACGGGGAGCTGGAGTATCGGGGTCGCACCGACTTCCAGGTGAAGATCCGCGGTTTCCGCATCGAGCTCGGCGATATCGAATCCGCGCTGCTGCGCCTGGATTCCGTCGCCTCGGCGGCCGTGGTCGCGCACACCGATCCGGTGCTCGGCGACCGCCTGGTGGCCTACATCGTCGGCAGCGACGGCGACCCCGACAAGCAGCAGCTGCAGTCGGCGCTGGCCGCCGAACTGCCGTCGTACATGATCCCGTCGGTCTTCATGCCGCTGACCGCGTTGCCGCTCAACGCCAACGGCAAGCTGGACCGTAAGGGGCTGCCGCAGCCCACCTTCGAGAAGGCCGTCTTCCGCGCCCCCGTCAGCCCGATCGAGCAGATCGTGGCGGGCGTGTTCGCGGAGGTGCTGCGCGTCGAATCCGGCCGCATCGGCCTGGACGACGACTTCTTCGCGTGGGGCGGCAACTCGCTGCTCGCCACCCAGGTGGCCGCGCGCCTCGGCGAGGCGCTCAACACCCGGGTGCCGGTGCGACTGCTGTTCGAGGCGTCCACGGTCGCCGCACTCGCGGCCCGCGTGGAACGCGACGCCGGCGCCGGCGGCCGCAAGGCGCTCACCGCCGGACCGCGGCCGGACAACATTCCGCTGTCGCTGGCCCAGCAGCGCATGTGGTTCCTCAACCGCTTCGACACCGCCTCGGCCGCCTACAACGTGCCGGTCGCGGTGCGGCTGTCGGGCCTGCTGGACGAGGACGCGCTGCGTGCCGCCATCGCGGATGTGGTTGCCCGCCATGAGATCCTGCGGACCATCTACCCGCAGACCGAGGACGGGCCGGTGCAGGTCATCCTGCCGCCGGCGCAGGCCGTGCCGGAGCTCGAGGTGCGCACCGTCACCGCCGACGAGGTGGTGGGCGCGGTGGTCGAGCTGACCTCCACCGCCTTCGACGTGACCGTCGAGGTGCCGATCAAGGTGGCGCTGTTCAAGATCGAGGGCGAGGTCCCGGCTCCCGCGGCCGAGTCCGGTGCCGCGACGCGCGGGCCGTCGGAGGCCGCGGCGCACGCGGCGGCCTACACCTTCGACTTCGCCGACATCGAGCCCACCGGCCAGTTCCCGGTCGTGGACCCGGACGGCCCCGCGCCCGCGGAATACGTGCTGGCCCTGGTGATCCACCACATCTCCGGTGACGGTTCCTCGGTGGCCCCGCTGACCCGCGACCTGATGACCGCCTACGCGGCGCGCTCCATCAAGCAGAAGCCGGGCTGGACCCCGCTGGCGGTGCAGTACGCGGACTACTCCATCTGGCAGCGCGAACTGCTGGGCAGCGAGGACGATCCGGAATCGCTGGCGTCGAAGCAGGTCGCCTACTGGGCGCAGGCGCTCGCCGGTCTGCCGGATCAGCTGGACCTCCCGGCCGACCGGCCGCGTCCGGCGGTGCAGACCTTCGCGGGCGGCAAGATCGACATCCGCATCGACGCCGAATTGCACGCGGCGCTGGTCGAATTGGCCCGCGCCGAGGGCGCGACGCTGTTCATGGTCGTGCACACCGCGCTGGCCGTGCTGCTGTCGCGCCTGTCGGGTTCCGACGACATCGCCATCGGCACCCCGATGGCCGGTCGTGGCGAGGCCGTCCTGGACGACCTCATCGGTATGTTCGTCAACACCCTGGTGTTCCGCACGCTGGTCGACGGCGGGCAGCCGTTCGCCGAGCTGCTGGCGCGCCAGCGCGAGACCGACATCCAGGCCTACGCCAATGCCGACGTGCCGTTCGAGCGCCTGGTCGAGGTACTCAACCCGGCCCGCTCGACCGCGCGGCACCCGCTGTTCCAGGTGGGTCTGTCCTTCCAGAACCTGACCCGCTCCACCCTGGAACTGCCGGGCCTGAGCGTGTCCGGCCTGGACGTCGACACCGAGCTGTCGCAGTTCGACCTGCACCTGATCGTCTCCGACATCTACGGCGAAGACGGTGCGGCCCAGGGCATCACCGGCATCCTGACCTACGCCACCGATATCTTCGACCGGGACACCGTGCACGGCTTCGCGGATCGGTTCGTGCACCTGCTGCGCGAGATCGTGACCGCACCCCGCACCGCGGTCGGCGAGATCGAGCTGCTGGCCGGGGCCGAGCGGGCCGAGATCCTGGAGCGGCGCAATGCCACCGCGCACCAGGTGGATTCGGCCGCGACGCTGGTGTCCATGCTCAATGCGACGGTGGCGGCCAAGCCGACCGCCATCGCGCTCATCGGACCGGACAGCGAGACGCTGACCTACGCCGAACTCAGCGCCCGGGTCAACGGCCTTGCCCGCCACCTGATCTCGCTGGGCGTGGGCCCGGAGGCGCGGGTCGCGCTGGCGCTGCGGCGCTCCGTCGACCTGGTCGTGGCCATGTACGCGGTCTCGGTCGCCGGTGGCGCGTACGTGCCGGTGGACCCGGACCAGCCGGCCGAGCGGACCGGGTACATCCTGGAAACCGCCGCGCCGGTGTGCGTGCTGACCAATGCCGCGGCCGAGTTCACGACCGATATCGCGCCGCTGGTGCGGCTGGACGAGCTCGCGCTGTCCGGCGGGAACCCCGGCCTGGTCACCGATGCCGAGCGGGTCGCCCCGCTGCGGCCCGAGCACACCGCGTACGTCATCTTCACCTCCGGCTCCACCGGTCGCCCGAAGGGCGTGGCGCTGCCGCACGCGGCCATCGCCAACCAGTTGCAGTGGAAGAGAGCGGAATTCGAGCTCGGCGCGGACGACGCGGTGCTGCTCAAGACCGCCGCCACCTTCGACCTGTCGGTCTGGGAATTCTGGTCGGCCGCCGTGTCCGGTGGCCGCCTGGTGATCGCCGCGGCCGACGGACACCGGGATCCGGCGTACCTCAACGAGCTGATGGCGCGCGAGCGGGTCACCACCCTGCACGTGGTGCCGTCCATGCTGGACGCGCTGCTCACCGCGGCCGAAGGGACGCTGAACGATTCACTGCGGCGGGTCCTCGCCATCGGTGAGGCGCTGCCCGCGACAGTGGCGCAGCGCTTCCGTGCGGGCAATCCGGACGCCGGGCTGTTCAACCTGTACGGCCCGACCGAGGCCGCGGTGTCCATCACCAGCCACCGGGTCACCGATGCCGATCGGGGTTCGGTGTCCATCGGTGCGCCGGAATGGAATTCGCGGGTCTACGTGCTCGACGCGCGCCTGAACCCGGTGCCCGACGGCGTCTCCGGCGAGCTCTACCTCGCCGGTGCGCAGCTGGCCCGCGGCTACTTCGCGCGTCCGGATCTGACCGCGGATCGCTTCGTGGCCAACCCGTTCGCGACCGGCGAGCGCATGTACCGCACCGGTGACCTCGTCGCCTGGTCCGGCAACGGCGAGCTGGAATACCGGGGCCGCACCGACTTCCAGGTGAAGATCCGTGGCTTCCGTATCGAGCTCGGCGAGATCGAGGCGGCGCTGCTGGCGCTGCCGGAGATCGCGCAGACCGCGGTGCTGGCCAAGCAGGACGCCAAGACGGGTGACCGCCTGGTGGCCTACCTGGTGCCGTCCGGCTCGGGTGTCGATGTGCCGCTGGTGAAGTCGGCGCTGGCGGCGGCGCTGCCGTCGTACATGGTGCCGTCGGCCTTCGTGGTGCTGGATGCCCTGCCGCTCAATGTGAACGGCAAGCTGGACCGGAAGGCGCTGCCGGAGCCCGAGTTCGAGACCACCGCCTTCCGGGCGCCGTCCACCCCGATCGAGGAGATCGTGGCGGGCGTCATCGCGGAGGTCCTGGGCGCCGAGCGTGTGGGCGCGGACGACGACTTCTTCGCCCTCGGCGGCAACTCGCTGCTCGCCACCCAGGTCGCCGCGCGCATCGGCGCGGCCCTGGACGCGCGGGTGCCGGTGCGCGCCGTGTTCGAGGCGTCGACCGTCGCCGGGCTGGCCGCCAAGGTCGAGCAGCACGCCGGCGCGGGAGATCGCAAGGCGCTCACGGCCGCACCGCGGCCCGACAATGTGCCGCTGTCGCTGGCACAGCAGCGCATGTGGTTCCTCAACCAGTTCGATACGGCGTCGGCCGCGTACAACGTCCCCGTGGCGGTGCGCCTGACCGGTGCGCTGGATGTGGAGGCGCTGCAGCTGGCCGTGGCCGATGTGATCGGCCGGCACGAGACGCTGCACACCGTGTACCCGCAGGTGAA
>NZ_JBHZAK010000058.1:0-8261 GCF_042754165.1 Nocardia sp. NPDC059229 | reverse complement strand
AGCCCCAACGCATTCCGTCAGCAATGGTCACCGACCGAGTTCGAGCAACAAATCCAACTCGCATAACCGGTGGACCTGCAACCGGGGCCCAGTCACTGCCGTTCGAGCGCGAAGTCGCAGGGTATCGACAGCCTCGCTACGCAGTTCGTCGATCATCCGGGAACCCGCACCGTACGAAGCGGTGCGGGGCGACGAAATGAGCTGCCGCCACAGTACTTCCGCGATGACCTGAGCATCGGAACCGAAGTAGGCATGCGCTTCGGTACTGGCGACCCCGGCTGCTGCGGCGACGGCGTGGATGGTCAGGTTGTCGCATCCGTCCCGGGCGGCGATGGTCCGAGCCGAATCGAGCAGTCGCTCCAAGGTTTCGGTCGGATCCGTCCCGGTAGTGGACACCCCGCACGATGTGGACATTCGATCGGACATGTGTCCGTATAGTAGTCTGGCTCGCTGGAGGGGACAAGCCTGTGATCCGGCTCGATGGGATCGTTACCGCTGGGGTGTCGACGTGAAGTTGCCGGGCGTGGTGGCCAGCGGAAGATCCAGCGTCGTGCGGATTCCGGGAGTCGCGGCTATGACGGCTGGAATAGCGTTCACGATGCGGCCCGCGGCGGCGACGATCGCGGCATGGTTGTGGTCGCCCTTGTCGCTGGTCGGGCAGATATCCACGACATAGGACGGCTCGCCTGTGATCTCGATGCGATAGGAGCCCCCCTCTTGCGCGGGGCGGGGCCAGTCGGGGCAGAGATCTTCGCGTAGACGTGTCACATGTTCGATGACGATGGCCGGATGCTCTCCGACCATTCCATGCAGTTCGAACCGTAGTGCTGCCACGCCTCCCGCGGGCACTCGACCCGCGGCGATATCGAAGGCCTCGGTGGTGGGGATGCGTTCGTAATGCTCGGTGATCGAATCGAGCGTTATTCCGAGTCCCATTGCGAGCTGCCGGATCACGGGACCCCAGGCGATGCCGAGAACCCCCGGCTGCAACAGCATCGGAACCTCGATGAGCGGTTTTCCGAAGCCCATGACGTCGAACATGACTGTCGCCCCGTCGTAGGTGGCGTAGTCGGCAATCTCCATACACCGGACTTGCTGGACGGTCTGGCATGTTCCGGTCAAGGCCAGGGGGAGTAGGTCGTTCGCGAACCCGGGATCGACGCCGGTGATGAAGATACTCGAATTGCCCTGTTGAGCAGCCTGTTCCACAGGTTCGATGTACTTCTGGGGGAGTACGTTCCATGGGTAGAGGAGCAGTCCGGGTGCTGAGCCGACCACATTGACCCCGGCGGCGAGGATGCGGCGACAGTCCTCGATCGCCTCGAACAAGCGGGTATCGCCCATCGCGCAATAGACAATGCAATCCGGCCTGGTTGCCAGTAGTGCGTCGAGGTCGCCGACCGCGGTGACGCCTGTCGTGACGTTCAGTCCGGCGAGGTCGCCCGCGTCGCGGCCGACCTTGCTCGGCGTCGACACGCAGACGCCGGTCAGCTCGTAACGGTGGCTCTCGATGAGGCCGGTCAGTGCTAGGCGGCCGACGTTTCCGGTGCCGACATGGGCGACACGGATGGGCATGGGTACTCCTTGTGAGCTGCGGAAATGGCCTCGCAGTAGCGGGCGTACCATATTCCGTTCAGATATCCGGACAGTAGTCTGGATTAGCTTCCAGTCGGTATGTTAGCGTGGCCGCCATGGGACGTGTAGACAACAAAGTTGCACTCATCAGTGGCGGGGCCCGGGGGATGGGCGCCGCGCACGCGGAACTATTGGTAGCCGAGGGAGCCAAGGTCGTAATCGGCGACATTCTCGACGACGAAGGCAAAGCCCTGGTCGAATCACTCGGTCCCGCAGCACATTACGTGCATCTCGATGTGATCGACCCGGTGCATTGGGATGCCGCCGTGAACGAGGCGGTAGAGGCTTTCGGCAAGCTCGACGTCCTGGTCAACAATGCCGGCATCGTCAACGGCGGACCGCTCGGAAGCTTCGATCTGGGGAAGTGGCGTCAGATCATCGACGTCAACCTGACGGGGACGTTTCTCGGGATGCGCGCGGTTGTGGCACCGATGATCGCAGCAGGCGGCGGGTCGATCATCAATGTCTCCTCGATCGAAGGGTTGCGTGGCGCGCCCTGGGCACACGGGTACGTGGCATCGAAATGGGGAGTACGAGGTCTGGCGAAGTCGGCGGCACTCGAGCTGGCCCAGCACAACATTCGTGTCAATTCGCTACACCCGGGACTGATCCGGACGCCGATGACGGAGAACATTCCCGACGATCTGGTCACCATCCCGCTCGGACGGCCCGCTCAGCCGTCCGAGGTCGCGACGTTCGTGCTGTTCCTGGCCAGTGACGAATCCTCGTACGCCACCGGCTCGGAATTCATCGTGGACGGTGGCCTGGTGACCGCGGTTCCGCACAAGACGGGGAGATGAAATGACGAGCGTCGCCGCTCGTTCTGGTGAACTACTGGAACTGGCTCGACAGGTGCCGGGGTTCATGCCGCACGAGGAGGGCCGCGCTCTGTATGACGCGGCCCGGGCTTCCGCGGGTGACGGAACAGTCCTCGAAATTGGTACGTACTGTGGCAAATCGGCGATCTATCTGGGTGCTGCCGCGATCGAGACCGGGGCCACGGTCTTCACGGTCGACCACCATCGTGGCTCGGAGGAACATCAGCCGGGGTGGGAGTACCACGACACCACGTTGGTGGACGCGGAGACCGGCGTGTTCGACACCGTTTCCGCGTTCCGCCGCAACATGGTGCGTGCCGGTCTGACCGACACCGTCATCGCCATCATCGGGTCCTCGGTGGCCGCCGCACGGGTTTGGCGGGCTCCACTTCGCATGCTGTTCATCGATGGCGGTCACAGCGAGGATGCCGCTCAACGTGATTACTCGGGCTGGGCGCGATGGGTGGAGGTCGGGGGTCTGCTGGCCATTCACGATGTGTTCCCGGATCCGGCGGACGGTGGCCGAGCGCCTTTCGGCATCTATTGTCGTGCGCTGAATTCCGGCCGGTTCGTCGAGGTTTCGTCGACGGGCTCCCTGCGGGTGCTGCGGCGTACCGCCGTCGATGAACTGCCCGCCGCAGCGGTCCACTGAGCGTCGAATCCTCGCTGGTTCGGATCGTCTCCTGTAGAGCGGGTGGTCATAACGGGGCGGCCTCGCGGAATATGCCATTGGCGGGCGTGGTCCGCGAGATTGCGTCCGCCGCCAGAATGACGGCCGCGGTGGTCCAGGTCGTGCGTTCCTCCGGCCACCGTTGGTCATCGGTGAATACCAGTCCGGTCCAATACGATCCATCCGTCTCACGCAGATGCTGGACATCCGCGAACAGCTTCGCGGCCGCCTTTGGGTCACCGTTGGCGTCCAATGCCAAAGCCAATTCGCAGGTTTCGGCACCCGTGACCCAGGGCGCATCCGAGACGCATCGAATGCCCAGACCGGGTACAACGAACTTGTCCCAGTCGCGCCGAATCCGATCCGAGGCCCGAGGTCCGCGCACCACGCCGCCGAGGATGGGGTAGTACCAGTCCATCGAATACCGGGACTTGTCAAGGAAGGCGTCGGGATGCCCACGCAACGCGTGCGCGAGTCGGCGGCGAGCCGCCGCCCAGTCCGGTCGTGGATCGCCCAGGGATTCCGCCAATGTCACCGCGCAGCCGAGGCTGTGGAATATGCTTGAGCATCCGGTGAGCAGTGCCTCGCCGGAACTGCCGGATTCGCTTGCCGACCAGTGGATCTCGCCATGTTCTCCAAGCTGCAGCCCCAATACGAAGTCGATCGCGGCGGATACGGTCGGCCACAGTTCGGCCGTGAACTCGCGGTCGCCGGTGAGAGTGTGGAAGTGAAGCAGTCCCGTCGCCAGGTACGCGCAGAAATTGGCGTCGGCGTCGTGATTTTCGATGACACCCGCGCGGAACTGCATGGGCCAGGAACCGTCGTCGCGCTGGGTCTTGGCCGACCAGACGTAGGCCGCGCGGGCTTGATCCCACAGGCCCGCCACGGTCAGCGCCATGGCTGATTCGATGTGATCCCACGGATCGGTGTGGCCGCCCGTGAACCAGGGGAGCGCGCCGTCGGGTTCCTGTGCGGCGGCGATGGATTCGGCGCTGCGACGCACATCGCGGCCGGAGAGGACGCCGGGCACCGAGGGAAGGTCAGCGAGCGCCACTGGGCACCGCCGGCTTCACGAAGTACAAGGCGACGGACTTCCCGACGAGCGGATCGAGGATTCGTTCCGCCATGCGTGTGAGCGTCGGTCCGGACATCATGTCCCACACCAGCATTCGGTGGTATGCCCGGACTGCCGGATGGGTATCGTTGCGAACGCCGACCGCGCATTTGAGCCACCAATACGGTGCGTGCAGCGCATGCGCGAACCGCTGATCGAGATAGCGCATCCCGGACGCGACGACCCTGTCGCGCAGTTCATCGGCCCGGTAGATCCGGACGTGTCCGCCCTCGTTCGCGTGGTACTCGTCCGACAATGCCCAGCAGATACGTTCGGGAAGCCAGCGGGGAACCGTCACGGCCAGCAAGCCGCCGGGTTTGAGGACCCGCGCGAGTTCGGCGATCGCTTGCTGGTCCTGTGGGATGTGCTCGAGAATCTCCGAGGCGATGACCACGTCGAATTCGCCTGCACCGTACGGGAGATCGAGGGCGTCGCCGCGGACGGTTTCGGCCTTTGCGAACGCCGGCGCTTCCTCGGTCGCGGCCATGGCCTCGAACATGAGGTCGACCTCGGCGAGCTCGGTCGCGTTCTGATCGAACGCAACGATGTCGGCGCCGCGTCGATATGCCTCGAACGAGTGGCGGCCGGTGCCACAGCCGACATCGATCACCCGCACTCCCGGGCCCACTCCCAGATGATCGAAATCCACGGTCAGCATGAAATCTCCTGTCTGCCGATAATGCTCGTCGAACTGTGAATCACTGCGTGGTGGAGGAGCTGGATGGAGCGCCACGGCGGTGCCTCTCGATCGCCTGCTCGTAAACCGCGACCGTCTGCGCACCGACCGCGGGCCAGCTGAAGACCTCCACCGCCCGTCGTCGACCAGCTTTTCCCATGTGCCGCAGCTGATTCGGATCGCGCAGCAATCGACTCAAGGCGCGGGTCAGCGCGATGGCATCGCCAGGCTCGACCAGCTCCGCGCAGGTGCCGGTGACCTCGGGCAACGCTCCCGCGCGAGTGGCGACCAACGGGGTACCGCTGGCCATGGCCTCCACGGCCGGCAGCGAGAACCCTTCGTACAAGGAAGGGATGCAGGCGATCTGCGCGGAGGCGAGCAATTCGGCGAGTTGCTCGTCGGTCAACCCGCTGACTGTCGTGACGATGTCCGTCAGTCCCAGTTCGGCGATCGCCTTCTCGGTCGGGCCGTTCGGCTCGAGCTTGGCCACCAAACGCAGCTCGATCTCGTGCGAGTGACGCAGCCGGGCAATGGCTTCGAGCAGATGGCCGATGCCCTTGAGCGGCTTGTCCGCGCTCGCGACGGCCACGATCAGGTTGCGCATTCGAGGTTCGTCGCGCGGTCGGAACAGCGCGGTGTCGACGCCGAGCGGGACGGTGTTCAACTGACGTGGCAACACTCCGAAGTCCGCGGCGATGTCGTCAGCAGAGGAGGAGGACACGGTTATCAGGTCCGGGAGTCGGCGTGCCACCTGCTCCTGCATACGGAGGAATCCGTACCAGCGGCGTACGAAGGGCTTCCGCCGCCAGGTCGCCGCGGCCAGATCCAGCGCGCGGTCGCGGGTGATCGGATGGTGAATGGTCGCCACCACTGGAAGGCGTTCCGCAATATCGAGCAATCCGTAGCCGAGGCACTGGTTGTCGTGCACTATGTCGAAATCTGTTGCACGCGAGCGCAACAGCCGTGCGGCACGAAGGCTGAACGTGCGTGGCTCGGGAAATCCTGCGGTCCACATGGTGGCGAGTTCGAGGAGATCGATACGGTCTCGGAGCTCGCGCGGGTGGGGCGTACGAAAAGGGTCGTCGTCCCGGTAGAGGTCGAGGCTGGGGACCTCGGTGAGCCGCACTCGGGGATCGAGGTTCTCGGGATAGGGCTGGCCGGAGAACACCTCGACCTCATGGCCGAGCTCGGCCAATCCCTGGCTCAGATATCGGACGTAAACGCCCTGACCCCCGCAGTGGGTCTTGGAGCGGTACGACAGCAGCGCAATTCGCATCAACCGCCCACCCTCGACAGTTCCGCGTGCCTCGTCGTTCCGCGCTCTTTGCTCGGAGCGACTCGCTGCGCTTTTGCCAGAGTCATCGAAGATCCTTCTCAGAACGCTGTCCGGACATGTTATGGACAAGTGTCTGGACAGTACTATGGTTACTGACGGACGGCAAGTCCGACTCCATGGACGTCGATGGCCGCCGACCCGTGTGCTGGTCGGCGGCCATCGGTGGAGGGGCGCTCGGGGTTGAGCGCGCGAATGCCGGGTCAGCTCCCGTTGCTGGGATCGGTCAGTATTCGCCGCGCGGAGATCTCCAACAGGTCGGCGACCTGTTGGTAGGTCAACAGCCCCATGCCTGCCTGGAGCAGCGCTCCGGCGTACAGCAACTCGAGCATCGAAAGACGTTCCGGGTCGCGGGATTCGAGTGCGGCGGAGAGTCGGTTGCGGATTTCTGTACCGATGCGGATGCGAAGATGTCGAACATCGGGGTCGTCGCCGAGGAGCGCGCTGCTGACCGCGCTGGCCAGTGCGGGTTCGTCTGCGACCAGCATCGACACTTGGCGGAGGACGGCGACGACGCGGGTGGCTGTATCGGATCGGCCGAGCTCCAATGGTGGGGTCGACATGAGGCGACGCCAGAACACTTCCGAGATCAGGTGTTCCTTGGAGGAGAAGTACGTGTAGGCGGTGGCGGTGCCGACGCCTGCGGCGGCGGCGACCAGTCTGATCGTTGTGCCCGCGTAGCCTTCCCGCGACAACACTTCGACTGCGGCCGCAGTGAGGCGGTCGACAGTGTCGGCCTGTTTGCCGGTGAGGCGCCGTCGAGTGGCTTCCACGCCGGTAGATGCGAGTTCGGACATGTGTCTGGATCCTACTTAAGTCTTGTGACCAGGGCAATGTGCTAGCGGTCTTGTATCGAATCGATTATCGGAATATCTTCCGTACAGTTGTCTGGAATAGTGTTGAGATAGTCGGACGCGCCTGATGATGCGGTCCTCGGTACAGAGGTGGCGGGTTGAAACGACGACCATATGGCCTGGACTCCCGCGGTGCGGCCATGATCATCCGGTACGGCTCTCGCCTGCAGGCCGCGGTGTACCGTGCAAGTAAAGGGCGTGTCGGGCGAACTTGGCGCATCGGCGCGGGCTTCCGCAGGCCCGTCCCGACCTTGCTCCTCGAGCATCGAGGTCGTAACTCCGGCAAGGTCTTCACGGCGCCCCTGCTGTACCTTGTCGACGCCGACGGGTTCGTCGTCGTCGCCTCCCATGGTGGACGGAGCCGGCACCCCCAGTGGTACCTGAACCTGCTGGCGAATCCGCATGTGCACATCCATGTCGGTGCCGAGCGTAAGGCAGTGACCGCGCACGTCGCCGATTCCGCAGAGCGGCAACGACTCTGGAAGCCCTTGACCGAACTCTATGCTGATTTCGACAGCTACCGATCATGGGCAGATCGCGAGATTCCTGTAGTGGTCTTGGTTCCCCGTTCGGGCACGTAGTCCTGGTTTGCCGGAAAACAGACACATATGAGGAGGTCGAACGTGCTGAAGGATCGGATGTTGGCCGATCGCGCAGCGGTAGTTGTCGGAGGTGGCACTGGGGTCGGCCTGAGTGTTGCACGAGAGTTGGCAGCCCGCGGTGCGGGTGTCATCATCAACTCCCGGGACGAGAACGCGGTGCGTGAAGCCGCGGCGCTCGTCGTGCGTGACGGCGGAAAGGCAACGGGCATAGCGGGTTCCGCCGCGGACACGGAGCTCGCTGAGCAACTCGTGGAGACATGCGTTGCGGAGTACGGAGGGATCGACATCCTGGTCAATTGCGCCGGGATCGCTGAACCACCGGGATCCTCGATCCTCGAGGTCAGTCCTGTGCAGTGGCGAGAGTTACTCGACTCTCATCTCACAACCGTCTTCAATACCTGCCGATTGGTTGCACCACTCATGGCGGCCAAGGGCACGGGCGCAATCATCAACACCGGGTCCTTTGAGGCTTCCCCCGAATAGTGGACACCGATTTGGCAGGACCGAAGGTCCTGCTGGAAGGATGTCTCCATGCCTCCTCGTAAGCGCCGGTCATTCA
>NZ_JBHZAK010000057.1:0-8950 GCF_042754165.1 Nocardia sp. NPDC059229 | reverse complement strand
ATCGACGAGTTCACGCGAGAAGCGCTGGCCACCAGGGCATTCCGATCGCGCACCGCCGACCGTCTCGTCGCTGTCCTCGACGAGATCATCGCGGCTACCGGTCGAAGACCCAGGCATATCCGCATGGACAACGGCACCGAGATGACCGCGCACGCGATGGCCGACTGGTGCCGGTTCACCGGTGTCGATGCCTCGTTCATCGACCCGGGATCGCCCTGGCAGAACGGGGTCTGTGAGTCGTTCAACGGCCGTTTCCGCGACGAATTCCTGTCCTGCGAGGTGTTTCATTCGCTGACCGAGGTGCAGGTCCTTGCCGAGGACTGGCGCATCGAGTACAACAGTTACCGGCCACACGGATCGCTGGGTTTCCTTACCCCGCAAGCATTCCGGCAGCAATGGTCACCGACCGAGTTCGAGCCACAAATCCAACTCGCATAACCGGTGGACCTGCAACCGGGGCCCAGTCAGAACCTCTGACTCTGCAGCGTCGGGACGCTGACGGTTCCAGCGTATCGGGGGTGATGTTCCCCAATCCTGGTGGCACCACCGAGTGGTGACAAGTTGTCAGCACTACTGTGAGGAGTGTGGCAGTGACGGCGATTTCCAATGTCGAACGGTATGCCTCCATCCTTTCCACACCGATACAGGGGAACTGGAATACATGAGCGGGCGCGACGAATACCGTGTCAGCCTCGCCGATGAGTTCACCGAACTGACAGACGCCACGCGTGCAGTCAGGTCGGCGCTGAACAAGTGGGTAGGCGGCGGTATCGCAGAGCGACTACCCCGCCCTGAACGTGCCAGTGCTGCCTCCAACGCATTGTTCGAGCTGGACAGACTGATCGGTAGGCTCAATACCTACCGACATAGGTTGTCGCGTGCAATGGACGATCTCGGCGAGTGACGTCACGTGGGTACACGTATGGTCACGGCCTTGGCCGTCGTAATCCTGTTGAGCGTCGGGGCATGTCAGCAGCAGCCACGGCCGTCGGTACCGCCCACGTCCGCTTCGGCGGTCCGTGAGCGGGAAGCCGCGACCAAATGGCTGATTTCGGAGGAAGCCCTTCACTTGCTGGCAGATGCTGGGATGTCTCGGGACGAACTATCGGCGACCTTCAATGTGCCAGATACGTATCTGATTTCAGGTGGTGGCTCAGGTCCTGACTATCCTGACGCTGTTCGTACCCAAAGCTTCACGAGCGTGACCGCGCTGGAATCGGCGATCGATCATCATCTGGATGCTGAGACCCGAGCGGTGCTCTACGATGACGAGGCTTGGTCGCTCACTCCTACCGTCGAACAACAGGACCCTGCCGCCGCCGAGGCCCGTGCGGCTGCTGTAGCCCACGCCCACAATCTGGTATTGATCGCTACTCCCGCTACTGATCTGACGCGAATCCCTGCCCCCGGGGAGCCAAGCTACGCCGCCTTCTTGCGTTTGGGGCTTGTCAGCGCTGCGGCGAAATGGGCCGATGTCATTGACATCCAAGCGCAGGGCAGTGAAGCCGACACCGCCAAATATGCTGATTTCGTCAAACAAGCCGCCGCAGCGGCTCGTGCGGCTAACCCGCATATCGTTGTGCTGGCCGGCATCAGCACGAATCCGAGTGGGCAGTCGGTCACGGTAGACCAGCTCGGCGCGGTGATTGACGCTACCCGAGCTCTTGTCGATGGATATTGGCTCAACATTCCGCAGGCGGGGAAGGCATGCCCACGTTGTGGAATCGCTCAGCCCGAGATTGCGGTAGCTCTGTTGCGTAAGCTGGGTCGGCGTTGACCTCGGCTGCCGGAGATCCCCATGAGTGGGAACGATCCCCATACGCGCGCGGATGAGCGCTTGCCGACATGACCGGCTTGATAACTGCCGTCCATGCATTCCGCGCGCCCGACCAGAAGATCGCGACGAACCTGGCGAAGGCATTGACCGTGTTCGGATTCGACCGCGTTGCCCTGCGGTCGGTTCCAGGTGCCCACGGCACCGACCGGCCGACCTACTGGAACGTCTCCGCCTACGATGCCCGCCCCTACGCCGATGACGCCGCCGGCGCTCACGCCATCGGAATTATCGGCCGGTTGGCCGCAGCCATCGCCGAAAACACGACAGCTACCCGGTCGGCATAACGCGGCAGCCAGTTCCACAGCTTGAAACGACGACGAACCCTTGACACCACCGTGGTAAGCCGCCGCCCGGGGTGAAGGGAGAGCTGATCCAGGCTTACATAGATAAGCTATCGGTAGCTCAATCATGTTGAACTGCAAGCGATTCCATCCTGGCGGAGTCTCCATGTCAGGTCCGGGAAAGTTGGCAGCAATCCGCGAGAGGCGGCAGTGCGTGCCGGTCGCATGAAATTCCGGTAAGACCGGGCAGCAGCCGCGGGTGTTCTCGTTGTCCTGTGCATATCCCATGCACGCACTGGTTGCGTCACTGTGACGTATGTGGGTGATACGGATGTGTGGCGAGATTCGCAGATCATCGCCGCTACCAGACGGTGATCGCCCAGGACAGCGACCGCTTCCCCTCGACTACCCGTGCTCCATCGCGGATCCTGTCGGCGCAGTACGCCATGCGTGATGCGCTTCATCTCGAAGTTCCCCCGAAGAAATCCATACCACCTCGATATGAGATGCGTCATCGAACTTGCCGCCGAGCCCGAGACTCCACATCGCTTTCCCACGGCTGGTCGGTCGATAGCCTTGGCGTGCAAGCTATTTCGAGAGCTGAGCCATGCAGGTCACCATCGACGGAACACAGATTCGGACACAGACGGACTTTCACAACACTCTTGGACGTCTCCTGGACTTCGGCCCGTACTACGGACACAACTCGAGCGGGCTATGGGATCGCCTGACCACAGACGTCGAACGCCCGGTCGAGATCGTCTGGGAGAGTTCAGGAATCAGCCGTGAACTGATGGGCATCGAAGCGTTCGACGCCATCGCGACGGTCCTGAGAGACGCCGCCGATCGCGATGAATCCAACCACCCAGCCGATGAGAGGCTCACGGTGGTCTTTGCATGACATCGTCGTGGCAGGTTACGCGTACGCCGAACCAAGCGTTTCCACCAGCGCCGGCCCGCGTCCACGATCCCGGGGAAGGTGGCCACGCGTCCCAACTCCATGAATTCTGGCGTCGCTCAATGCTTCTCGTTGATGGCTCCTATGAGCCCCGCCCGGCTTGTCGGACACTGTCGAATATGCCGCTGAATAACGGTACACTGAACGGCGTCTAATTATGTTCGAACGGGCCAGGCCTGGACAGCTGCTTCAACACAGGGGAATGCATGTCTGACAACTCTGGATACCCACGCCGCCAGCGAGGGATCATCGCGGGAATGCTGGTTGCCGCAGCTATTGCGGTACCGGTCACGTTTGCCGCATCTGCTCGAGCGAGCACGCTCGAACTCGAAGGCCCCCAGGTAGAGCCTGTTTCCTGCTGGCACCGAGCAGATCCTTGGTGCTGGCAGGACGACGACCATTGGGGAGGGTGGCGCGGTTGGCGCAACGGCCCGTATCTGCCTCCCCTGCAGCCGCGCTATTTCCCGGGCTCCGGAAGCGCGAGCGGCAGCGGCGGATCCTGGTAATCCATGACCAGGCGGACAACGGCATTCTGCCGTCGTCCGCCTTGGGTGCGGCTCTGCTGCAGTGACGGTTGATCCGGCGGTGAGTCGGTCAGGAGGGTCGGTCACCGTCCCCTCTCCCCTACCAGGTGACCGGGAGCCGTGTCGGACCACGGGTCAATGAACCTTGTTTCCAGGTCACTTCATCGGGCGACACCGCCAGTGACAGTGTGGGAAGTCGGCGCGGCAGCATCGTCAGTAGTTCGTGCATCTGCATCCGTGCCAGCTGCGCACCAGGCAATGGTGAATACCGTGGCCGAAACCGAGATGCGGGTTCGGATTGCGGGTCAGTTGGAGCCGATCAGCATCCTCGAATGCCTCTGAGTCGCGATTTGCCGACACGACCGAAAGCACGACGGAATCACCAGCCGCGATCGTGACATCGCCGATGTTGACATCGACCTTGGCCTGGTACGGCAGACCACCGCCGGTCCCGTGCGGAACGTATCGGGATCCCGGTAGTAATCGCCGAAAATCCAACGAAGCTGACCAGGGGCCGCTGCGAGGGTGACCCGGTAGCCGAGTGCTTCGAGCTGACCGATCGCACGGGAAGTCGCTCGAGGCCGAGCTGACCGAGATGCTGCCGTTCGCGCCGATCGTGTCGCTGCTGATCGAGCTGGACAAACGCACCGGCTACCTGGACTGCTTCACCCACGTCTCCGGCAAGCAAGCCCGCAGCCCCGAGCTGAAACGCAACCTGATCGCGGTCCTGCTGGCCATTTCCACCAACCTCGGACTGACCAGGATGGCCGAAGCCTGCGGGATTTCCTACGACATCCTCGCCTGGACCTCCCGTGCGATCGGTCAGCTCGAAGCACTCGGCTACCGGGTCACCCTCGAACCCGTCACTCAAAAATCCGAATAAAGTGCGAGATGTCTGTCATGTCATCGACTTTGCCGCACGCGGCTGTCACCGGGCTGGCATACCCGCTGACAGGGCGTCCGGACTGCTCACAGCGGTTGTCTCGCCCGGCGAAGGGTGAACCCCCGGTAAGACTCGGCCGGACCTGAGTGGAAGAACGCGGCGAATACCTGCGGGGTACCCCGACGATTACGACCGGGCCGCACTTCCACGGGCTGGCCAGAATCGTCGGTGCCGCCGACCACCTGATCGACCAGCACATCACCGCGGCCCGCCGGCGGGAACACCGTCGGCGCGACGGCACCATCGAACCTGGTACACCGGTGTCGTGGGCGAAGATCGGCGACGCGCTGAACATCAGCGGCCAAGCCGCCGGGAAGCGCGCCCGCGCCACCGGCTCGCAGTAAAGCCGCCACCGCCGATGACCCCTGAGCGGTAGTGCTGGTTGCCTTGCGCGACGCGATCCGGCGGCGCGAGATCTACGTCAATAGGAATGGGGCGGGCAGCGCGCACGATCTTCGCCTGCGACTATCTGGCATCGGAAGAACTCAGAAGGGAGATCAACAGCGGCTTGGCGGTGGTGGAGAACGGGAACTCCGCCAACACGGTCGTGTTCTACGGCAAGGACTCCCAGCTCATCGGCGCCGACCGCGAGCACGCCGAGGTGTCGATGCTCGCGCTGCACCTGCTGCAATCGGCGATGGTCCACATCAATACCCTGCTGCTGCAAGCGGTCCGCGAGGATCCGCAGTTCCATAATCTGATCGGCGATACCGAGCGCCGCGCGCTGAGTCCGCTGTTCTGGTCCAACATCAACCCCTACGGCCGATTCCGGCTCGACATCAACACCCGCCTGGACCTGTCCCGGGAACATGTCGCGGGCCGAGTGAGGCCTGCATGCCTTACGGCGGGATCTGCTCTACGCCCACGAGGGCATGATCCGGGCGCGCCACCTCGAGACCCGGACCACACAGGCGTGGTGTCTGACCTTGGCCACCAACGTGTGATATCGCGTGGACCACAGAGTATTACGGGCTGGCGGTGGGGTAGATGCGCCGCGAAGGGCGGCGCATCGATGACGAGGTGTTGGCGCACATGTTCGGTGTCGACGAGGTCGGTCCACGCAGCGGGGACGGACGGATTGCCGTGAGCCAGATCACGGTTGAGGTTGACCCGAGGTCAGGGTGGAAGCTCGGCGCAGCGGCACGATGCCGACGGGACAACCACAGCTTCCAGGAGCAGACCACCATGACGATCATTCTTTCCGACCAGGACAAGAGCACCCTGCGGACCGCCGCCTACGGCGCGGTGTCCTTGATGGCTGCTGCCACCGGTGCGCCTCATAAGGCCGCCGCGAATGCTGTCATCGCCCTGACGTCGGCGACCGGTCTGATCGGGCACGTGCTCGCAGCGAGGACCAAGGACATCGAACTGACGGGCAAGACCGTCGCTGAACTCGCCGATCGGGTGTTGCCTGCCCTGGCCGCAGCGGCGCCGCTGCTCGGTGAGCAAGCTCCGGTAGAAGCCGACAACTTCCGCAGCACCATCCTGCTGGCCATCGAAGCCGCTCAGGCTCATGTGGGTCGGCCCGGTTCGGCCACGGCGGAGATGGCCCGCAAGATCACCGCCGCCCTCGAAGCCGCCGGGCCGGCCAGTGCGGTCAGCGGGGCTGTGTCGGCGGTTGCTGCCGGGCAGGATCGCCCGGAGTTGCGGAGGGCGATCGAGGAGATCGTCGATTCCGGTTTCGTCGGGGTGTCGGTGCGGGTGCGCGATGAGCGTGGCGAGTGGGTCGGTAGTGCGGGGGTGGCCGAGCTGGGCGGGACCGCGACGCCGCCGATCGATGGACATGTGCGGATCGCCAGCAATACCAAAACTTTCACCGCGGCCCTGGTGCTGCAGTTGGTGGCCGAGGGCAAGATCGGGTTGGACACCCCGGCGGTGGCCTATCTGCCCGAGTTCGCGCTGGACGAGCGGATCACGGTGCGAATGTTGTTGCAGCACACCAGCGGGATCTTCAACTTCACCGGCGAGCTCTATGAGGACGGGACGATCGTGGCGGGGATCCCCGCGCCGGGCACGCCCTGGGGAAAGCAGTGGGTGGACGACCGGTTCCACACCTACCGGCCGCAGGAGTTGGTGGAGCTGGCGTTGTCCAAGCCGGCGCGTTTCGAGCCGGGCACCGGCTGGAGCTACTCCAACACCAACTACGTGCTGGCGCGGCTGCTGATCGAGAAGGTCACGGGCCGCGCCTTCGCCGAGGAGATGCGGCGGCTGATCCTGGAGCCGCTCGCGCTGTCGGGCACCGTGGTGCCCGATGGTCCGGAGGTCCCCGAGCCGCACGCCCACGCCTACTACCGGTACGAAGAAGACGGCCGGGAGAAGACGGTCGACGTCACCCGCCACGACCCGTCCTGGAACCCCAGCGGTGGTGACATGATCTCGACCACCCGGGACTTGGCCACCTTCTTCTCCGCTCTGAACAGCGGGAAGCTCCTTCCTGCCGAGCTGCTGGCCGAGATGCGCACACCGCGCCCGACCGGCATTCCGGGCATGGGTTACGGCCTGGGGGTGTTCGTGCAGGAAACGGCGTGCGGCGGAACCGTTATCACCCACAACGGCGGTCATGCGGGCTACGCGACGCTGATGTATGCCACGCCCGACGGCAGCAAGACCATGACCGCGTCGCTGACCGGCGTGGACGATTCCGCGATGTCCCTTGCGGCACCGTTCCAGATGGCGCAGCAGCGCCTCGTCAACGAGGTGTTCTGCGGCGGGCAGGCCGATCTGGCCCGGCCGGCGGCCTGAGCAACTGCGACCTGCACGTACCGACGGGCGACTGCTTTCTCTCGCGCCTCGGGCAGACCGCGAAGGGGCCACAGCGAACTCAACGAGCGCGCTGTGGCCCCTTCACATGCACCTTCCAACCCATTCCACGTACCCCTTCACCAACTGTCCGAGGAGTTCTTGTCATGTCCACCGTCGAAGGCACGCGACCGAACCGGCTAGTCGAGCGGCTGCTCGACGACCGCCACTCTCTGCCGCTGTCTATCGCGTTGCACCTGGTCCCCGGCGTCCTGATCGTCGCTGCCTACGTGCTCATCAGCGAACCATTCGTCAAGGCCATCGGTTGCCCGGGCTTCCTGGGCTGGGCGATCGCCCTGTGCCTGATTCTGATCCCGATCCAAGCCGGGCTGCTGTGGCTGGGCCGCAAGCGCAACGGCCGCTTCTCGCTGCACGGGGTGCTGCGCTACACCGGCAGGCCGGTTCCGCGGGGGAAGCTCGTCGCGATGGTCGTCGCGCTCATCGGGTGGATGATGGTGCTCGGGTTCGTGCTGGCGCCGTTGAACAACTTCTTCAAGCACTTCTTCACCTGGCTGCCGTATGCGAACACCGGCGGCAGTGGCAACAACACCTACCTCGATCTGCACGGATACTCGCACTCGACACTGCTCACCACGGCGGTGATCTGCCTGCCGCTGACGGGGATCTCGTTGCCGCTCATCGAGGAGCTGTACTTCCGGGGTTTCCTGCTGCCCCGCATCGCCTATCTGCGCGGATGGGCGCCGGTGGTGAATACCGTCTTGTTCGCGCTGTACCACCTGTGGTCGCCGTGGGTGTTTGTGTCGCGGGTGATCTTCACCTTCCCCGGGTACTGGTTCGCCTGGCGCGAGCAGGACATCCGGCTCTCGATCGGGATGCACGTCGGCGTGACCTCGATCGTGGCGACGCTGGGCACCATGGCCCTTGCGCTGGGCCTGGTTTGACGCAAGGCAGGCTGAGCTCATGAGGAATGGAGTCACGATCGGGCAGGCGGCAGCCTTCGTCGGCGTCACGGTGAAGACAGTGCGGCACTATCACAAACTCGGCTTGGTCACCGAGCCCGCCCGCGACAGCTCCGGCTATCGGCGGTACGGATCGGACGATCTGCTGCGGCTGGTGCAGGTGCGGACGCTGGCCGCCGCCGGGGTGCCGCTGGCCGAGATCGGGCCTTTGCTCGACGCCGACGCCGACCGGTTCGCCGCCGCGCTCGCCGACGTCGAGCGTGGGCTCACCGAACGGATCGAGGAGATGATCGCGCGGCGCGACACACTGCGCCGGCTCGCCGATGGGAACCGGGCGCTGCTGGGCGACCGCGCTGTGGCGCTGCTGGAGCGGATGACTGGCCTCGGGTTCCCCGCGGACGAGGTCGCGACCGCCCGCGAAGGCTGGGTTCTGGCCAAAGCCCTTGTCCCGGATGGCTTCGACGACTACCTCACCCATCTCGACCACGCCCTCGACGACCCCGGCTACGTCGCCTTGATCAAGCGCGCCGCCGAGGCCGCGGTCTGGAAACCGGACGACCCCCGCGTCGCCGAGCTCGCCATCGACCTCGCCGACCACTTCCTCGCCAACCCCGAACACCTGAAAGTCGTAACTGCGTTGCAAGCCCGCACCGATACCGCAACCCGGTACACGATGATCGCTCAGCAC
>NZ_JBHZAK010000056.1:0-11230 GCF_042754165.1 Nocardia sp. NPDC059229 | reverse complement strand
CGCTGCCAATAGGCCACCTGGCGGGCCATGATCGAGGACGAGTCCTCTTCGGAGCCCAGCACTTCGCGCTGCCAGACAGCGAAGTCGGCGTACTGCACCGCCAGCGGGGCCCAGCCCGGGACCGCGCCCTGGTTGCGCGCGGTGTAGGCGACCATGACGTCGCGGGCCAGCGGCGACATCGAGAAACCGTCACCCGCGATGTGGTGCACGACCACCACGAGCACGTGCTCGGTGGCGTCCTCGCCGCCGACGCGGAACAGGCGGGCGCGCAGCGGAACCTGCTCGGCCACATTGAAGCCCAGTGTGGCGAAGGCGGTCACGGTGGCGGTGACGTCCTCGGCCGCGACGGTGACCGGCCGCAGGTCGAGGGCGATCTCCTCGGCCGGGACGACCACCTGCATCGGGGTGCCGCCGTGCTCCGGGTACCGGGTGCGCAGCGACTCGTGCCGGCGGACCACGTCCGCGACCGCGAGTTCCAGTGCGGCGGTGTCGAGTTCGCCGGTCAGGCGGATGGCCAGCGGCAGGTTGTAGGCCGCCGAGGAGGTGTCGTACTGGTTCAGGAACCACATGCGCTGCTGCGCGAACGACAGCGGCACCAGCTCACCGGCAGTCCGGGTGCGGGCCACCAGCTTGGCGCGCGAAGCACCATCGGCGTGCGATTCGATGCGGGCCGCAAGGGCCTCGACCGTGGTCGCCTCGAACAGCGTGCGCACCGCGACCGTGGTGTCCAAGGCCGCACCGATGCGCGACACCACCCGGGTGGCGATGAGCGAGTTGCCGCCCAGATCGAAGAAGTCGTCGTCCAGGCCCACCCGCGGTAGATCCAGGACCTCGGCGAAGACGGCGGCGACCGTCTCCTGCACCGGGGTCTCCGGGGCGCGGAAGGCCCGCGCCTGCGCGGCCGGAGCCGGGAGCGCCCGGCGGTCCAGCTTGCCGTTGACGGTCAACGGGATTCGGTCCAGCACCACGATGGCGGACGGGACCATGTAGGACGGCAGCAGCTCGGCCGCGCCGTCGCGGACCGCGTCCACGGCCGGCGCGATGCCGTTCTCCGGCACCACGTAGGCCACGATGCGCTGATCGCCCGGCTGGTCCTCACGCACGATGACCGCGGCCTGCGCCACGCCCGGCTGGGCCAGCACGGCGGACTCGATCTCACCGAGCTCGATGCGGAAGCCGCGCACCTTGACCTGATCGTCGGCGCGGCCCAGGTATTCCAGCTCACCGAAGCGGTTCCAGCGGGCCACGTCGCCAGAGCGGTACAACCGCTCCCCCGGTACCGCTCCGCCTCCCCGCGCTTCGAACGGGCTGGCCACGAAACGGGCCGCGGACAGGTCGGGTCGACCCAGGTACCCACGCGCCAATTGCGGTCCGGCCACGTACATTTCGCCCGCGACACCGACCGGAACCGGGTGCAGGCGGTCGTCGAGAACGTAGACGCGCAGGCCCGCGATGGCCCGGCCGACCACCGAACCGGTGGCGGCGGCGATGGTGTCGGCATCGAGCACGCGCACGGACACGTGCACGGTGGTCTCGGTGATGCCGTACATGTTCACCAGGTACGGCGTGGAATCACCGTGGCGGGCAACCCAATCCGACAGGCGGCGCAGCTCGAGCGCCTCACCGCCGAAGACGACGTAGCGCAGCGCCAGCGACTGCTGGTCACCGGCGGCGGTATCCGATTCCCGGCTCGCCGAGGTAGCGATCCGGTCCGCCTCGGCCAGCTGGTAGAAGGCAGACGGGGTCTGGTTGAGCACCGTGACCTGTTCGCGGCGCAGCAGTTCCAGGAACTGCTCGGGCGAGCGGGAGACGTAGTAGTCGACCACGACGAGCTTGCCGCCGTAGAGCAGCGGGC
This sequence comes from Nocardia sp. NPDC059229, assembly GCF_042754165.1. Taxonomy (NCBI): domain Bacteria; kingdom Bacillati; phylum Actinomycetota; class Actinomycetes; order Mycobacteriales; family Nocardiaceae; genus Nocardia; species Nocardia sp. NPDC059229. Next base: position 9,375 of record NZ_JBHZAK010000056.1, on the reverse strand, counting down.
CCCACAGCTCCCACACCGAGAAGTCGAAGGCGTAGGAGTGGAACAGGGTCCACACGTCGTCGGGGCCGAAGCCGAACTCGCGATCGGTGTTCGCCATGAGCCGCACCACATTCCGGTGCGCCACGGCCACGCCCTTGGGGCGGCCGGTGGAGCCGGAGGTGTAGATGACGTAGGCGACGTGGTCCGGGCGCAGCGCGGCCCGGCGGTCGGCATCGGTGACCGGCCCGTCGGCCGCGTCCACGATATTGCCCGCCTCCAGCGAGAACCCGTCCAGCAACACGGTGTTCAGCTCGCCCGGCAGCTCGACCTGCACGGTCGAGTCGGTGATCACGCTGGTCGGCCGCGCGTCCGAGAGCACGTAGGCGATGCGGTCGGCCGGGTAGGTGGGATCGATCGGCACGTAGCCCGCACCGGTCTTGATCACGGCCAGCAGCGCCACCACCAGATCAGCCGAACGCGGCAGCAGCACCGCGACCAGCGATTCCGGTCCCGCACCCTCGCCGATCAGGCGGCGCGCCAGCACATTCGCGCGGCGGTCCAGGTCGAAGTAGGTGAGTTCCTCGTCGCCGAAGCGCACCGCGACGCGCTCCGGATTCGCGGCCACCGCCAGGTCGAACAGGCTCGACAGGGTGGCGTCGGCCGCCGCGAACGGGCTGGCCAGGGCGGCCAGCGGGTTGGCCAGGCGCTCGGCGGAGGCGCCCAGCGCGAGCAGGGCGGCGGCCTCGGGCGCGATGCCCGAGGTGCCCTCGGCGACAGCGCGTTCGGCATCGGCGACCGCGGCCCGCGCGGTCTGGGCCAGGGCGACGATGTCCTCGCCCGCGGAAACCCAGTGCTCGGCCACATTGTGGCGCTCGCCCTCGCCCAGCAGGTCGATATCGCCGATCAGCGCGGCCGGATCCTCGGCGACCGCGCGCAGGATGCGGACCAGGCGCTCGGCGAAGGAGATGACGGTCTCGGCGTCGAACAGGTCGGCGGCGTAGTTCCAGGACAGGCCCAGCGTGCCGTCGGCGCGCTCGCTCACGGTGAGCTGCACGTCGAACTTGGCGGTGCCCGGGTCGAATTCGACGACCTCGAGCTCCAGCGCTCCGCCTCCCTGCGCTTCCGGCAGCGCGACCGCCGCGGCGTCCTTGGCCCCGGCTGCCTCGAAGGTCAGCGCCACCTGGAACAGCGGGTGGTGCGCCTGCGAGCGGACCGGGCTGAGCACGTCGACGAGACGCTCGAACGGCACGTCGGCGTGCGCGAAGGCGGCCAGGTCGGTGCGGCGCACCTGGGCCAGCAGGTCGCGGAAGGCGGCGTCCGGGCGCACCTCGCTGCGCAGCACCAGGGTGTTGACGAACATACCGACCAGGTCGTCCAGCGCGCGTTCGCCGCGGCCCGCGATGGGGGTGCCGATGGCGATGTCGGTGGCACGGGACAGGCGCGCGGCCCAGGTGGCCAGGGCGGCGTGCACCAGCATGAACAGGGTGACGTCGTGCTCGCGGGCCACGCCGGTCAGGGCGCGGTGCAGCTCGGCGTCGATCGAGAAGTCGTAGGTGCCACCGGTATTGGTGGCGATCTCCGGCCGCGGGCGGTCGGCGGGCAGCTCGATCTGCTCGGGCAGGTCGGCCAGCTGAGCGGTCCAGTAGGCGATCTGCTGGGTCGCGAGGGACTCGGAATCGGTTTCCGCGCCGAGGATCTCGCGCTGCCACAGCGTGTAGTCGGCGTACTGCACCGGCAGCGGCGCCCAGGCCGGGGCCTCGCCGGTGCTGCGGGACAGGTAGGCGGCCAGCACATCCCGCAGCAGCGGGCGCAGCGAGACGCCGTCCGCGCTGATGTGGTGCAGCACCAGCACGACCACGTGCTCGTTCTCGCTGAGGCTGAGCACGGTGGCGCGGAACGGCAGTTCGCGGGTGACGTCGAAGAACACGCTCGCGAGCTGGGTGATGCGCGCGGTCAGGTCGGCCGCGGTGACGGTCTCGGTCCGCACCTCGAAGTCGACCTCGGACAACGGCAGGATGCGCTGGTACCCGTCGCCCTCGACCTCGGGGTAGATGGTGCGCAGCGACTCGTGGCGGGCCAGCACGTCGCCGATGGCGGCGGTGAAGGCAGCCGGGTCGATCGCGCCGGTGAGCTTCAGGGCCACCGGGATGTTGTTGACCGCGGTGCGGTTGTCGAAGCGGTTCAGGAACCACATGCGCTGCTGTGCGAGCGACAGCGGCACCAGCTCCGGGCGCTCCTGGGCGGCCAGCGCCGCGCGGGCGCCGGTGCCGACGCGCGATTCCAGTTGCGCGGCAAGGGAAGCCACGGTGGTGGCATCGAACAGCGTGCGCAGCGGGATATCGGCGTCCAGGGCGGCCGACAGCCGCGCGATCACCTGGGTGGCGATGAGCGAGTTGCCGCCGAGCTCGAAGAAGTCGTCGTCCAGGCCGACCCGGTCCAGGCCGAGCACGTCGGCGATGGTGCCGGCGACCGTCTGCTGCACCGGCGTGGCCGGGGCGCGGTAGGTCTTGGCGGCGAAGGTCGGCGCGGGCAGCTGCTTGCGGTCCAGCTTGCCGGAGGCATTGAGCGGGAAGGCGTCCAGCACCATGAAGGCGGCCGGGACCATGTAGGCCGGAAGCCGCTCGGACAGTTCGTCCTTGACCGCGTCGAGGTCGAGGTGACCGTCGGCGGCGATCAGGTAGGCGACCAGCTGATCGCCGGTGCGCTCGTCGGTGCGGACCACCACCACGGACTGGGCGATCGACGGCAGCGCGGTGAGCGCGGACTCGATCTCGCCGAGCTCGATGCGCAGACCGCGCAGCTTCACCTGGAAGTCGGTGCGGCCCAGGTACTCCAGCTCGCCGTTGCCCGTCCAGGTGACCAGGTCACCGGTGCGGTACATGCGGACGCCGGAGCCGAAGGGGTTGGCCACGAAACGATCCGCGGTCAGGTCGGGGCGCGCCACATAGCCGGTGGCGAGCTGATCGCCCGCCAGATACAGCTCACCCGCGACACCCACCGGAACCGGCTTCAGACGCGAGTCCAGCACGTACACCTGGGTGTTGAAGACCGGCGCGCCGATCGGCACCGAGGCCAGGTCGGCGTCGGTGACCTCGTGGAAGGTCACGTCCACCGCGGCCTCGGTGGGGCCGTACAGGTTGTGCAGGCGAGCGCCGGTCAGTTCGCGCAGCTTCTGCGCGGTCGGCGCGGGCAGGCCCTCACCGGAGGCGAAGACATTGGTCAGGCTGACGCAGTCGGCCGCGGCCGGCTCGGCCACGAAGACCGCCAGCATGGACGGCACGAAGTGGGTGACCGTGACGCCCTCGCGGACGATGATCTCGGCCAGGTAGGCCGGATCGCGGTGGCCGTCCGGCTTGGCGACCACCAGGCGCGCGCCGACCTGCAAGGGCCAGAAGAACTCCCACACCGACACGTCGAAGGTGGCGGGGGTCTTCTGCAGGACCACGTCGTAGGCGGCCAGCCCGTACTGGGCGTGCATCCACACCAGACGGTTCACGATCGCGGCGTGGCTCACGGCCACACCCTTGGGGCGGCCGGTGGAGCCGGACGTGAAGATCACGTACGCGGTGTTCTGCGGGCGCAGCGGCGAGCGGCGCTCGGCATCGGCGACCGGGGTGTCGGCGAAGCCGGACAGATCCAGCTCGTCGATCCGGACCTGGCGCGCGTCAACGCCTTCCAGGTCGTCGCCGGAGGTCAGCACGCAGACCGGCTGTGCGGTCTCGAGGATGTACTGGGTGCGCTCGGCCGGGTGATCCGGATCCAGCGGCACGTACGCGCCACCGGCGACGGTAACGGCGTACATGCCCGCGACCAGGTCGATGGAGCGGCGCATACCGAGCGCCACAAAGGATTCCGGTCCGACGCCTTCGGCGATGAGCCAGCGCGCGAGCTTGCGGACACGAGCCGCGAACTCGGCGTAGGACAACTGTGTCTTATTTTCCGGGCTCCGCCCGGGCGTCCCCTCGAAGGTGACCGCGGTCGCTTCGGGAGTCAGCCCGACCTGCGCCTCGAACAGCGAAACCAGCGTCGCCGCAGCGCCTTCGGAGATCTCCGGCAGTGCGGTGTCGAGCTCGAACGCGGTCTCGTTCCAGCCGACCAGCAGCTGGCGGCGTTCGGCCTCGCTCAGCAGCTCGACATCGCCGACCAGCTGGGTCGGGTCCGCGGCCACGGCGGTGAGCATGGCCACGAAGCGCTGCGCGAAGACGTCGGCGTACTGCGCGTCGAAAAGGTCTGTCGCATAGACGAGTTCGGCATCCATGGCCGCGATGTCCGATTCGCGGCCCGCGGCGGCACCGTCGATGACCTCGCTCAGCGTCAGCTGCAGGTCGAACTTGGCCGACTGCTGGTCGATGGCCAGCTCGGACACGCTCAGACCCGGTAGCTCCAGCGAGGCGCGGCCCAGATTCTGGAACGACAGCATGACCTGGAACAGCGGGTGCCGGGCCTGCGAGCGGGCCGGGTTGAGCACCTCGACCAGCCGCTCGAACGGCACATCCGCGTGGGCGAAGGCCTGCAGATCGCGCTCGCGCACGGTCTTCAGCAGGTCGGTGAAGCTGGTGCCGGTGTCGACCGGCGACCGCAGCACCAGGGTGTTGACGAACATGCCGACGAGATCGTCGAGGGCCTGCTCGCCACGGCCCGCCACCGGAATTCCGACCGAGATGTCCTCGGTGCCGCTCAGGCGCGCCAGCAGTGCGGCGAAAGCACTGTGCACCACCATGAACAGGGTGGTGCCATTGCTCTGCGCCACCCGGTTCAGCCCGGCGATGAGCTCGCCCGGGACCTGGAACCGGTGGGTGCCGGCGTCGTAGGACGCGACGGCCGGGCGCGGCTTGGCCGACAGGCGCAGCTCGTCAGGCAGGCCGGACAGGGTGCCGCGCCAGTAGTCGAGCTGCTCGGTGATGAGCGAGCGCGGATCCTCTTCCGAGCCCAGCGTTTCCCGCTGCCACAGCGCGTAGTCCGCGTACTGCACCGGCAGTTCGGTCCAGCCCGGCGTCTCGCCGTTGCTGCGCGCGATGTAGGCGGTCATGAGGTCGCGCACCAGCGGGTTCATCGAGAAGCCGTCGGCGGCGATGTGGTGGGCCACCAGCACCAGCACGTGATCGTCGGCCGCAAGGCGATAGGCGCGCAGGCGGACGGCGGTCTCGGTGGTGACGTCGAAGCCGCGAGCGGCGAAGTCGTAGACCGCGGCGAACAATTCGCCCTCGGTCACGTCCAGCACATCCAGCTCGGGGATGGCGCGGCCGGTGGGCAGCACCTTCTGGTAGGCGACGCCCTCGTGCGACGGGTAGAGGGTGCGCAGCGACTCGTGCCGCGCCACCACGTCGGCGATGGCCCCGCGCATGGCGTCGAGATCCAGTGCGCCGGTGAGCCTTACGGCCGCCGGGATGTTGTTGGCGGCCGATTCCGGATCGAACCGGTTGAGGAACCACATGCGCTGCTGCGCCAGCGACAGCGGCGGGTACTCCGGGCGGGTCCGCACCGTGAGGGCCTGGCGCACACCGGTTCCCGCGTGCGACTCGACGCGGGCGGCCAGCGCGGCCACGGTCGGGGCCTCGAACAGTACGCGCACGCCGATCTCGGCGTTCAGCGCGGCGGCGAGGCGGGCCACGACCTGGGTGGCGACCAGCGAGTTGCCGCCCAGCTCGAAGAAGTCGTCGTCCACGCCGACGCGCTCGACGCCGAGCAGATCGGCGAAGATCTGCGCGATGATCTCCTCGATCGGGGTCGAGGGCGCGCGGAAACGCTTGGCCTCGAACACCGGAGCGGGCAGCGCCCGGCGGTCCAGCTTGCCGGAGGCGTTGACCGGGAACGCGTCGAGCACCACGAGCGCGGCCGGGACCATGTAGGCGGGCAGCGAGCCGCTCAGCGCGGCCTTGACCGCGTCGACGTCCACGACCGCCTCGGCCTCACGCACCACATAGCCGACCAGCTGGTCACCGGCGTGCGCATCGGTGCGCACCACCACGACCGACTGGGCGATGGCCGGCTGCGCCAGCAGCGCGGCCTCGATCTCGCCGAGCTCGATGCGCAGACCGCGCAGCTTGACCTGGAAGTCGGTGCGGCCCAGGTAGTTCAGTTCACCGTCGGCGGTCCAGGAGACCAGGTCGCCGGTGCGGTACATGCGGTCGCCGGAGACGAACGGGTTGGCGACGAAACGATCGGCGGACAGGTCGGGGCGGCCGAGGTAGCCGCGCGCCAGCTGATCGCCCGCCAGATAGAGCTCACCCGCGACACCCGGCGCGACCGGGTGCAGGCGGGCGTCGAGCACGTAGGTCTCGGTGTTCCAGACCGGGCGGCCGATCGGCACGAACACGGTGTCGGTGTCCACGACCTCGTGGTAGGTGACGTCGACGGCCGCTTCGGTCGGGCCGTACAGGTTGTGCAGACGCGCACCGGTGAGCTCGCGCAGCTTCTGTGCGGTCGGTGCGGGCAGCGCCTCACCCGAGGCGAAGACCTGCCGCAAACGCGGTGCGGGGACCGAGGAGTCGCCGTTCTCGTTGCCGAGGGTGGCGACGAACACCGACAGCATCGACGGCACGAAGTGGGCGGTGGTGATGCCGGTCTCGGCGATGACCTGGGCCAGGTACACCGGGTCGCGGTGGCCGTCCGGCCTGGCGACCACCAGGCGGGCGCCGGTCTGCAGGGGCCAGAAGAACTCCCAGACCGACACGTCGAAGGTGGCCGGAGTCTTCTGCAGGACAGCGTCGTTCGCGTCGATCGGGTACTCGTGCTGCATCCACAGCAGGCGGTTCACGATCGCACCGTGCTCGACCGCGACACCCTTCGGGCGGCCGGTCGAACCGGAGGTGAAGATGACGTAGGCCGTATGCTCCGGCCGGATCGCCTGTCCCCGTTCGGCATCCGTGATCGGCGCGTCGGAGTAGGCCTCCAGGTTCAGCGTGTCGACCTCGAGCACCGGCACATTGCGGCCGGTGACGAAATCGTCGCGGCTGGTGGTGAGGATCGCGACCGGGCGGGCGGTGTCGAGCACGTAGTCGATGCGCTCGTCGGGCTGATCCGGATCCAGCGGCACGTACGCGCCACCGGCCTCCAGCACCGCGTACATGGCGACGACCAGATCCAGCGAGCGCCGGATGGCCAGCGCCACATGCGATTCCGCGCCCACGCCCTGGGCGATCAGCTTGCGGGCCAGCTGGTGTACCCGGGCCGCGAACTCGGTGTAGGACAGAGCTGTCCCCTCGAATTCCACGGCAGGCGCATCGGGGCTGGTCAGAGCCTGTGCTTCGAACAGCGAAACCAGCGTCGCGGCCTCGCCCGCCGGCAGCGCGGGCAGCACCCGCGCCAGGTTGAACGCGGTGTCGTTCCAGTCGTCGAGCACCCGCTCGCGCTCGTCGGCGACCAGCAGGTCGATATCGCCGAGCGGCCGGTCCGGGTCCGCGACAACGGCTGCCAGGATCAGGTCCAGGCGGTGCGCGAAGGCCGCGATGGTGGACTCGTCGAAAAGGTCCAGCGCATAGGAGATCTCGGCGGACATACCGGCGTTCTCGCCGTGGTCGTCCTGCGCCTCCTGCAGGGTCAGCTGCAGGTCGAACTTGGCCAGGCGGGCGTCGTAGTCGATGCCGTTGACCGAGAGCCCGGGCAGTTCCAGGCTGGCCTGCCGGGTGTTCTGGAAGGTCAGCATGACCTGGAACAACGGGTGCCGCGCCTGCGAACGAGCCGGGTTGAGCACCTCGACCAGCCGCTCGAACGGCACGTCCGCGTGCGCGAAAGCGTGCAGGTCGGTGTCGCGGGAGCGAGCCAGCAGATCGGCGAAGGTCTCCGAGCCGTTGACCTCGGTGCGCAACACCAGGGTATTGACGAACATACCGATCAGGTCATCGAGGGCGGCCTCACCACGACCGTGCACCGGGGTGCCGATGGCGATGTCGCCTGTCCCGGACAGGCGGGCCAGCAGCACCGCGAGCGCGCTGTGCATGACCATGAACAGCGAGGCATTGTGCCGGCGGCCCAGATCCACCAGCGCCTGCTGGGTTTCGGCAGAGATGGCGAACGGGTAGGTGCCACCCTGGTAGCTGGCCACGGCCGGACGCTGCCGGTCGGCGGGCAGCACCAGCTCGTCCGGCAGATCGGCGAGCGCGGCGGTCCAGTAGCGGATCTGCTTGGCGATCAGCGAATCCGGGTCGTCCTCGGAGCCGAGCACCTCGCGCTGCCACAGCGCGTAGTCGGCGTACTGCACCGGCAGTTCCGCCCAGGCCGGGGCCTCCCACGAGGTGCGGGCGGCGTAGGCGACCATGACATCACGCGCCAGCGGGCCCATGGACCAGCCATCGGCACTGATGTGGTGGACCACCATGCCCAGGATGTACTCGGTCTCGCTGATCTCGAAAAGCGCGGCGTGCAAAGGCACTTCGTCGGTGACGTCGAAGGCCATGGTGGCCAACTCGACCAGGTGGTCGATCAGATTCGACTCGGTGACCGGCACCGGCGTCAGGTCCGGCACGATCTGCGCGGCATCCAGCACCCGCTGCACCGGGCCGTGCGCGGTCTCCGGGAAAACGGTGCGCAGCGACTCGTGGCGGTCGATGACGTCGATGACCGCGACCTGCAGGGCCGCGATATCGAGCTCACCGGAGAGCCGGATGGCGACCGGGATGTTGTTCACCGCCGAGGCGGTGTCGAAGCGGTTGAGGAACCACATGCGCTGCTGCGCCAGCGAAAGCGGGACCTCGCTGGGCCGTTCGCGGGCCACCAGGGCCTTGCGGCCGCCGTCGCCGACGTGCGATTCCACCCGGGCCGCCAGGGCTTCCACGGTGGCGGCCTCGAACAGCATGCGCACCGGCACGCGGGTGTCGAGGGCCGTGCCCAGTCGGGTCGCCACCTGGGTGGCGATCAGCGAGTTGCCGCCCAGTTCGAAGAAGTCGTCGTCGACGCCGACCCGGGCGATGCCCAGCACCTCGCCGAAGATCTGGGCGACGATCTCCTCGATCGGCGTTGTGGGAGCACGGAATTCGCGTACCTCGAAGCGCGGCGCGGGCAGCGCGCGGCGGTCCAGCTTGCCGGAGGCGTTCACCGGGAACGCGTCCAGCACCATGATCGAACCCGGCACCATGTAGGCGGGCAGGGTGCGCTGCAGCGAGGTCTTGACGCCGTCCAGATCCACCGGGCCGCCGGCCACGATGTAGGCGACCAGCTGATCGCCGGCCACGGTGTCGATGACCAGCACCACGGCCTGCTGCACCTTGGGGTGGTCCAGCAGCGCGGTCTCGATCTCGCCGAGCTCGATGCGCTGGCCACGGAACTTCACCTGGAAGTCGGTGCGGCCGATGTAGTCGATGACGCCCGGGTCGTTGTGGTTCCAGCGCACCAGGTCACCGGTGCGGTACAGGCGCGAGCCCGGCTCGCCGTACGGGTTGGCGACGAAACGCTCGGCGC
>NZ_JBHZAK010000055.1:0-11317 GCF_042754165.1 Nocardia sp. NPDC059229 | reverse complement strand
CCGGGCCGCCGGTTCATGACGATCTGGTGCGGCGAAACTTTAGCAGTGACGCACCAAATCAGTTGTGGCTCAGCGATATTACCGAACACCACACGTGATTCCATTGAACGCGGCAGGAATTCGAATACTGCCCGCGGTGTCGGTCCCCACCGCGCCCAGGAACATGCCCGCGGCGACACCGCTGCCCGAACCCGAGCTCGAGCCGCCCGCCCAGCACTGCGGATCCCACGGGGTGCGCGGAACCGGAAAAGGCTTGTCCGGGTCCGGAATTCCGATCGGGAACTCCATGGTCGTGGTCTTGCCCATAACGATGCCGCCGGCGGCCTCCAGACGGTGGACGGCGACGCTGTACCCGACGGTGCCCGCCCACGCGGGATCGAGGACGAGGCTCTGGGCGGTGGTCGGCCCGTGCGGGTGCGCCAGAATATCCTTGACCAACGGGATTCCGTCCAACGGCGACAACGGCTCACCTGCCGCGATCTTGGCGTCGACGCGTTCGGCTTGTTCTCGTGCCCGGTCGTCGAATCGGCTGAGGAACACTCCGACCTCGCTGTCGTGGCGGTCGGCGCAGGCGATGGCCTGCTCGACCAATTCCACGGCGCTGACCTCACGGTTGCGCAAGGCCGCGGCGGCATCGGTGAGGCTGTGCATGGCCGGTACCTCGGTGCTCACTGCTGCTCCTCGAAACGTCCGCCGGTCAGGGTCCCGGTCAGATCGATGCGCATGACCCGGTCGATATGCAATTGGAGTTCGCTGCAACAGGTTCCGAGGGCATAGTCGACGATCTCGCCGTCACGATTGCGAATCGACTGCTCCAGCGCATCACCGGCTCCCCCGGCATCACATGCAGCAGCGCGGCCGCGTAGTCGTCAGCGCACGCGGCCTGAATGCCGATATCGAAGGTGTCGATGGCGACGCCTCCATGATGCAGCAGCGAATAGAAGTCATCGACGAAGGCAACCTGGTCGATCCGCGCCGCCTCGGGTGAGCGCAGATAGTTGGTGAAGATCGCCAGCGGGCGATCATCCACCAGCAGCACGTATTCGACGCACAGGCAGTCATCGCCGGGGTTCACCCCGGAGAGTCGATCGCTGATCACCTCCGGGGCCGGAATCCATGCCCAGTGCAGCAGTCGCGGCGCGATCCGCCCCACCGCAAGATGCTCTTCGCAGTGAACGTCCCACAGGCGAAAGTGCCCCGCGCACAACGTATTCCGATCGGATCGGCACCGTCCCCATCCCCCGGCGGCGCTCGATCAGCCCGGCCCGCCGCAAGAGATCCAACGCCTCCCGGACCACATCGCGCGACGCATGGAATTCGGCCATGAGCTCCGGTTCGGCGGGCAGCCTACCGTCGCCGAAGGCCCCGGCGCGCAGCGCCGAGCGGAGGGCATCGTGGAGGCGGCGGGCCAGCAGATGCGATGCCGAGGGCAGCACCTCCCGCAACTGGTCGCGAAACCTCGCCCGCCCATCGCGTAAATCGTCCTGCCCGGCCCGGTGGGGTGGATGTGTTCTGAACTGCATCACCGCAGTGTGCGTCCGGGCCGCATTACGCGGCAAGAAATTCGGTTAACGTTCAGTTACGCGGCCCGCGCAACGAAGACCATGGTCTTGACCTGCTCCTCGACACCTCATCGCTGCGGGTTTCGCGGATCGCTCGACCGTAATGGCGTTGGAATCTTGTTGCTGAGGAGCGTTACGCGTGCAGGCGCTCCCCCTTCGACGCCCAGGGACGGCAGGGATGGTCACGGTATTTCGGCGGTATTGCGCGCTACCGCCGCTGTGGGACACCGACGTCCTCGGATGACAGGCGGTTCCACCTCATCACGCACAGCCGGACATGAAACACTTCGACGCGCCCGAACTCAACGAGGCCACCTTCATCGCCGGCGGTTGGGTTCACACCCGTGATGTCGGCGTCTTCGACGAGCACGGGTTCCTCTACCTCAAAGACCGGCTCTCCGACATGATCGTCTCCGGTCGATACAACGTCTATCCCCGGGAAGTCGAGGAGCGACTGCTCGCGCACCCGGCTGTGCCGAAACAATCGTCGTGGGACCACCCGACCCGGTCTGGGTCGAGGCCATGACAGCCGTTGTCGTCCTCGCGCCCGGCCATCACGAATCCGAACAGCTCCGCAGCGAACTGATTGCCTTCGTCGCCGAGGGGCTCGCCTCCTATAAGTAGCCCCGCAACCTCGTGTTCCGTTCATCCGTTCCCATGACGGCAGTCGGCAAGCTCGACAGGAAATCCCTCCGCCAGGAGCTTCGCGAGCAGAGCCGAACGGCCATTTAGCGGACGATCGACGAACGCCTTGCCCGCCAACGCCTATCGGAAGACCGTGACAGCCTCGGTTCGGTCGTGTCCTCGCTCATCGGCTGAACTCGGTCCATGGATCAGCCGATGAGCACGTCCACGCGAAGCTCTCGGCGAGCTCGGCCGCGGCCCGGCGTAGCGCGAGCTCGGTCGGCGTGGAGCCGTGTGACGTACGCGAGCCCGAGCGCGAACGCCGCGATCATCAGCAGATAACGAACCGCATCGACCACGGCCAAACATCATGCCGCGCAACAGAAGGCGAAAACAGCGCCATAACCCGATCGGATATCCACTCCGCGAACAGCGGTTCCTTCCGGTTCGGAACCCCGGATCGGTTTACTCGGTGGTTCACGCCTAGACCTCGTAAACGGCGGTGCCGGCCCGCACGTCCAGGATCTCCAGCAGCACCATCCGGCACACGGCCATTTGCGACATGTGCCCGCGCAGGGTGATCACCGCGTGTGCCGCGGCTCGACGGCATTCCTGAACGAGCTCGACGAACGCCGGTGGCAGTGTGGCGCTCTGCGGTGAGGGCTCGTGGAATACGGTGCCCAGCTCGTATCCGAGCGATCGGGCGGTATCGCGCAGCCGGTCATCACTCGAATCCGACTCGCGATCATCGAGTAGATCGTCGCGCACGTATCCATAGGCAAGAGGCAATGGAGCGGTTGTCATGGTGGTTCGGTTCCCGGTCGGCCGGCCACAGAAGATATCGGAGATAACCCCTGCGAGCCGGATGGATCTGTTGTCGCAGGGCAGCATGTGCCACCTGCCATCGTTGGTTCGACATACACGGGTCGAGCTCGGCTATCGCATTCGTCGCCCAGTGGTGTCTCCGTCAGGCATCCGCCGGAATTGTGACGTGGGCCACTGGCGTCATGAGTATGGAATATAATTGGGAAAATACGCCATAGTTGCGAACGTAATTCTTTGATTTCCAGGGTTGGTCATCTGGATATTCGATACGCTGCTCCGTGTTCTGTCGATTCCGAAGCATCTTCGGCGCTCGGGAAGCCCACCCAATTCATGGTTGCGCGGTTCCCCGCATGCACGGATGCCGACTGATCGCGGATCTGGACTGCGGATCTGCGTGGATTCCTCGGCATTGTTGCGGGAGTGACGTTTTCGCACATGGCCAACATTCCGATCGCGAGCTACTCCGATTCGGACGCCGGCACCCGAGCGATCTGGCTCGAGAGTTGGACGCAGCCGGCGCGCCCGGGCGCGCCGGCCGTCTCCGCGTCGGCCGACACGTGAACCGCGCGACGAGCCCTGGCGTCGATGTGGGGTTCGGGGCGGCAGTGCGTCGGCTTCGACGCGCGGGCGGTAGCACCGGGCTGGTCGCTCGTCTCCTGAACATGCTTCGGTTCCGGGGCCCTACCTTTCCTATTGGGTGAAGATTGAGCGACCTGGTACAGAATCACAGAATTATCCGCAGTTTCCTTGGCAAAAAATTGGTGAATATTCATACTTGGTTACGCGAGCAAGTGATGTGCCTCACGTTCACCGCTCGCCGCGACACCCGACGCTCACATCCCCACACACGCTCAGGAGCTCTACCCCCGTGAAGATCGGAATCCCCCGCGAGATCAAGAACCACGAGTACCGGGTGGCCATCACCCCCGCCGGTGTCCACGAACTCGCCGGCCGCGGCCACGAGGTGATCATCGAAGCCGGTGCCGGTATCGGTTCCTCCTTCGCCGACGAGGACTTCAAAGCCGCTGGCGCACAGATCATCTCAAGCGCGGACCACGTGTGGGCGTCCGCGGACCTGCTGCTCAAGGTGAAAGAACCCATCGCCGAGGAATACTCCCGACTGCGCGCCGATCAGGTTCTGTTCACCTACCTGCACCTGGCCGCTTCAACGGAGTGCACCGACGTGCTGTTGGCGGCGAAGACCACCTCGATCGCGTACGAGACCGTCACCGCCGCCGACGGCTCCCTGCCACTGCTCGCCCCGATGAGCGAGGTCGCCGGCCGTCTCGCCCCGCAGGCCGGTGCCTACCACCTGATGCGCCAGGGCGGCGGCCGCGGTGTCCTGATGGGCGGTGTCCCGGGCGTGCGCCCAGCCAAGGTCGTCGTCATCGGCGCCGGTGTCTGCGGAAAGAACGCGATCGCCATCGCCCACGGCATGCACGCCGACGTCACCGTCCTGGACCTGTCCCCCGCCCGCCTGCGGGAGATCGACGCCCAGTACTGCGGTCAGGTCAAGACCATCACCTCCAACACCCTCGAACTCGAGCAGGCCGTGCTCGACGCGGACCTGGTGATCGGCGCCGTCCTCGTCCCGGGTGCGAAGGCACCGAAGCTGGTGTCCAACGATTTGGTGGCGCGGATGAAGCCGGGTTCGGTGCTCGTCGACATCGCCATCGACCAGGGCGGCTGCTTCGAGGACTCCAAGCCCACCACGCACGCCGACCCCACCTATCAGGTGCACGACTCGGTGTTCTACTGCGTCGCGAACATGCCCGGTGCGGTCCCCCGCACCTCCACCTACGCCCTCACCAACGCCACCCTCCCCTACATTGTCGCCCTCGCCGACCAGGGGTGGGAGCAGGCCAGGGCCACCGTCCCCGGACTCGCCCAGGGCCTGAGCACCCACGACGGCCAGCTGCTGTCCGAGTCCGTGGCCGCCGCCCATGGATACCCCGTTCATCGCCTGGCCGCCTAGCCCACCCTGAGGGCGGCATGCCGCCACGCGGGGTCCGGTCGCGGGCCCACCCCGCGCGAGCCGAAGGGGATGCACAAACCGGCCGCAACCCTCGACCGCCCGCACCATCCTCGGCGACGACCCATCCGGAATTCGATCCAGGCGATGACCGCGCCGCGCCATCGGACCCCCTCGACGTCGACGTCGGGGTCGGGCCGCGGCCGCGATCACCGAAGGAGTGCACATGACACTGCCCGACCACCAACACCGGACGGCCGCGATGGCCGGTACGAAACCCGGGCCCGCGGCCACCGAGTCGGAGGGCTACGCCCGCGGATTGAGTTCGCGCACGATTCAGATGATCGCGATCGGCGGGGCGATCGGGACCGGCCTGTTCTACGGATCGGGCGGCGCGATCGCGCAGGCGGGTCCCGCGTTGATCGTGTCGTACCTGCTTGCGGGCCTGGCGATCTTCGTGATCATGCGGGCACTGGGCGAATTGCTGACCTACCGGCCGGTCTCCGGTAGCTTCGCCGATTATGCCCACGAGTTCCTCGGCCGGTTCGCCGGGTTCGCCACCGGCTGGACCTACTGGGCGGTGTGGGTGAGCACCTGCATGGCCGAGATCACCGTCGCCGGCAAGTACATCGAGTACTGGTTCGACATCCGGCCGTGGATCACCGCCCTGGTTGTGCTGACCGTGCTGTTCGGGGCGAACCTGATCTCGGTGCGGCTGTTCGGGGAGGCCGAGTTCTGGTTCTCCGCGGTCAAGATCACCGCGATCATCGGCATGATCCTGATCGGGATCGGGGTGCTGACCATCGGATTCGGTCACGCCGCCCACTCGTCCGTGACCAACCTGTGGGCCGATGGCGGGGTGTTCCCGCACGGTTTCGGCCAGTCCCTGATGACCCTGCAGATCGTGCTGTTCGCCTACGTCGGAGTCGAACTCGTCGGGGTGACAGCCGGTGAGGCACGCGAACCCAAGAAGACACTGCGCAAGGCAATCAACACCCTCCCGATCCGCATCGGCCTGTTCTACATCGGTGCGCTGTTGGTGATCATGTCCGTCGCCAGCTGGCGCAACTTCCAGTCCGGAACGAGCCCCTTCGTCGAGGTCTTCGAGCAGATCGGCATCCCGGCCGCGGCGGGCATCATCAATTTCGTGCTGCTCACCGCCGCACTGTCCTCGTGCAACTCCGGCATCTACTCCACCGGACGGATGCTGCGCAGCCTGTCGCTGCGCGGAGAGGCACCCGCCCGGGTCGGCACCCTCAGCTCCCGCTCGGTGCCGTTCACCGGAATCTGCCTCTCCGCCGGTGTCATGGTCCTCGGCGTCGTTGTCAACGCCCTCTCCCCCGACAGGGCCTTCGCCTACATCACCTCGGTCTCCACCGTCGGCATCATCTTCGTCTGGGCCGTCATCCTTGTCTGCCACAGGATCTACCGCGCCCGCGTCACCGACGGCACCCTCCCGGCCAGCGACTACCGCCTCCCCGCCGCACCGGTCACCACCCCGCTCGCGCTCGGATTCCTCGGCCTGGTCGTGGTCCTGCTGTTCTTCACCGACAGCGGCCGCACCGCGGTGGCGGTCGGAGCCGTCTGGGCGGGGCTGGTCTGCGCCGGCTACGCCGCGATGACCCGGCTCGGACCGGCGGCACGCGGCGGCTCCGGCAGCGCCCCGGCCGCCGAACAGGGACCCCGATCCGGCGACGCGTGGTGATCCCGGCCCAGCCGGCGGTAGCCGGTGTGCCCGCCCCGCAGTCGGAAATCATCATCGACCTCGACGCGATCGCCCACAACGTTCGGATCCTGCGCGAAAGGGCCGGTGACGCCGGCGTGATGGCCGTCGTCAAGGCCGACGGATACAACCATGGCGGCGCGGCCGTCGCCGCGGCGGCGCTGGCCGCCGGAGCCCGCGAGGTCGGTGTCACCACGATCGAAGAGGCGCTGCAACGGCGCCGGGCGCAGGTCTGCCGGGTTTACCGGCGCGGTGTGACCGCCTTCGTCGTCCCAGCGGCGGAACGCGTCCTCGTTCTGGGCGTGATCGAGGGTGCGGCTGGTATCAGCGGCCATGAGTCAACAGCCGCAGCACCTGCCGCGATCGGGCCGAATCTCGAAGTCCATTGCAACGCCCCATGAACAGAGGTGTTGCAACGACTCCTAGAACCCAAGATGACCTGGGGGCCTTTGTGCTGAATATAGATGGTTGGCTGGGGATCAGGACGGGCAGTCGGTGGGGGCGGGTTTGCCGGCGAATCGGTCGGCGGCCCAGGTGGGGAAGCGGTCCGCGGCGGTGGGGACGACGGTTTCGTGGTTTTGGCCGGTGAATTCGTTGTAGTCCACCGCGACGCCCGAGTGGCACAGGGCCGTTCGCTCGCGCTGGGTCAAGTCCTTGGGTACGACCGTGTCGTCAGCGCCCTGGTAGACGGCGAAGGGCATGGTGCCGGCCGGTTGCCAGTCGTCGACGGCTGTCAGGGCGTTCCACCAGGGGCTGCCGGGGGTCAGGGCGTTCGACTGGTACGCGTCGCGCAGGGGGCCGCCGCGTCCCAGATGTCGAAGCAGCCGTTGGCCAGTACCGGGAGCATTTCCATCGCGTCGGGCTTCAGGAAGCTGCGGTAGAGCAGGTCGGGGTAGCCGGCCTTGATGCCGGGCAGGGTGGAGATAACGTATCCGGCGTTCTCGGGGCCGCTCATGGAGTGCAGGGTGAGGTCGCGGATGCGGACGGCCGGGGCGATGAGCGCGGCGCCGACGCCCTGGAATTCCGGTGCTAGGAGCGGGCCATGGATTCCACGCGCATGGTGGTCTGGCCGCCCTGTGACCAGCCGTATTCGACGAATCGGTTGGAGGCGTTGAGTTCCGGCAGATTATGGACGGCGCGCAGCATGTCTAAGGGATATCCCGTAAGTCTGGGTCGGTGCCGACGACTGGTCCGCCGGTCAGGGATCAGTAGGCGTGGG
Source organism: Nocardia sp. NPDC059229 (assembly GCF_042754165.1). Taxonomy (NCBI): domain Bacteria; kingdom Bacillati; phylum Actinomycetota; class Actinomycetes; order Mycobacteriales; family Nocardiaceae; genus Nocardia; species Nocardia sp. NPDC059229. The sequence continues at coordinate 3,392 of NZ_JBHZAK010000055.1, read as the reverse complement.
CGAGGTTGGCCAAGGTCGCTACCCCGGCCATCGCGACACCCACCCCTTCACCGCGTAAGCGGCAGTCGCGCAAGATCTTCCAGGTCTTCATCCGGGCGAAAGCATGCTCGACACGGGCACGGACCTTGCGGTGGGATTTGTTGTGGGCTTGCTTCCATCCCAGCAGCTCGACACCCGGTGAGCGGCGGTGCGGGATGATCACACCGGTGCCCTGGTAGCCGCCATCGGCGATCACCACCGCGTTGCGGCAGGCGTGGGCGGCACCGGACTCGGTCCAGGCTCGGCAGTCGTTGCGGTTGCCCGGCAACGGTTTTCCGAGCGCGACGACGAGTTCGGTGTCGGCGTCGATGACGACCTGATGGTTGGTGGAGTACCGATAGTTCTTGCTCTGGGCGGCGACCTTGTGATCACGGGTCGGGACCAGGGTGCCGTCCACGATCAACACCGCGCCACGCGGGAACCGTGCCCGGGGTCGTAGCGCCAACGCCGGTCCGAGATCCTCGACCACCCGGGCCGCGGCCGACTTCGAGACCCCGAACACAGCCGCGAGTTGACGCATCGTCAGGTTGGTCCGCCAGTAGGTAGCCACCAGCAACACCCGGTCCTCGAAACGCAACCCCCAGGGCCGACCCCGCAACGGCCGATCAGCCCCCTCGCGCCGCAACTGCGTGATCAAACGCGCGAACGTGCGTGGCCGCAGCCCGGAGAGCAACTCCACCCATCACCGGGTCAGACGCCGAGATCACCACCGGCGACACGATACCCGTTGCCACTCAACGACTTACGGGACATCCCTTAGGCGTCGTGGTCGGTGCTGATGCCGCGGAGCTGGTTGATGGTTTGGAGGACGAGCAGTCGGTGTCTCCAGTGCAGCGGGAGAGCGGCTTGTGTGGTCGGCCAGGCTGGGATGGCCGCCAGGGCCGTTTCGTGGGCGAGGGTGAGCCCACCGCTTTCGGCTGCGGCGGCGACTTCACACCCAAGACGCATGACTCCGAAGTGGTCCGTCGGCTCAAATCCGCCGGCGCGATCGTGGTCGGCAAAACCAACACCCCCGAACTCTGCGAATGGTCATTCACCCACGGTGCGGCATTCGGGCACACCCGAAACCCGTGGAATCCCAGTCATACTCCCGGCGGGTCCTCCGGCGGCAGCGCAGCAGCGGTGGCCGCCGGGTTGGTCCCGGTAGCGCTGGGCTCCGACAGCGGGGGCTCGATCAGGGGCCCGGCCGCTTGGACCAATCTGGTCGGCATCAAACCGCAGCGCGGACGCATCCCCACCGCGCCAGACGACAACGACTGGCACGGAGTCACCGTGCTCGGTCCCCTCGCCCGCACTGTCGCCGACGCCTGTCTGCTGCTGGACGTCGCAGCCGGCACCGGCTCCTTCGCCGCCGCCGCAACGGTCCACCCCGGCACCCTCGACATCGCGCTCTCACTCGCGGCGCCCTTCACGTTCTTCCCCGCTACCCTCGACCCGCAGGTCCGCCGCGGGGTCGAACACGTCGCCCAGACCCTGCAGCATCTCGGCCATCGGGTCACCGCCGCCGATCCCGCCTACGACCCACGCCTGATCCTGTCCTGGGGAGCACGCTCCAGCAGCGGAATCGCCGGCACGCTCGCCGACCTCCCCGGCGACACCCGAGTCGATACCCACACCCGCTGGAACGCCAGACTCGGGCGACTGAACCGACCTCTCGCCTGATTCGCCTCCCACATCGCAGAACCCTTGCTGGCCCGACGGATCGGCTGCATCTTCGACAAGTTCGAGGTCGTGCTCGCCCCGACCACCGCGACCCCGCCACCGCCGATCGACGCCATCGACGGCCTGAACACCCTTGCCGCCTACCACAAGTCGATCACCAGCTGCCCTATACATTTGCCTGGAACGTGCTCAGCTGGCCCAGCATCAGCATCCCCGCAGGATTCACCGCCGAGGGGCTTCCTGTCGGCGCTCAACTCATGGGCGGCCCCGACTGCGAACCATTGCTCATATCCCTTGCCGCGCAACTGGAATCGGAACTGCGATGGCACCACCACACGCCAGCACTCATCACCACGGTTCCGAGCTGAAGCTCACCGACTCAGCCAGCCGCCGCAGCCCAACGTCGATCCAGCGCCCTCCTGCCCCTGGGGCGACCAGCAACGCGACAGCGCGACCAACCGGTTCCAGGCCACAGAAATGCAATTTCAGCAAGATCCATCGGCACAACGCTCCGGACTGTTGAGAACAGCAGGCACCCCCGTCGGCAAGTTTCGCCATTCAAGATTCCTCACCCCAGGTCAGAGTGCTGGTATCGCGGACGATTAACTGGCACAGGACATCTGCGAATTCGCCTGCCCGCGCGGGGAATCACGGACGGGGTCGTCGCACTCCAGAACAACAGTCGCCACACCCAGCCGAATATGACGTTGCCGACCCGTTCCCCCCATCCGGGTCCGGGTGGCTCCGATCGCCGCGAACGACGGTCGCGCATTCGGGCCTCCAGGGCCGCGACCCGCCGGTCCGGCGACGGATCGGGCGACAGCACGTCCAAGCACAGCAGGGCCATGCGGAGCCACACGGGCAGGTAACGGCGCGTGCGCAAATCCGCCCATCGGTTCGAGTGTCGTACATACGAGCGCAGCCCGGGGCCGGCACCGAGATCCACCGACACCCGGTCGGCGTTGTTTGATTGCGGCGCAAGACCGTCCGCTGCCCGACCATCTGTGTCGCGGCCGCCGCCAGCAGCGCGACCGCGACGACCGAACCGAACAGCAAGCGCAGCAGTACGACCATGCCGACCAGCACGCCAAGCTGTGCCGCGGCCATAACAGCCAGTGACAGCCATCTGCGGGCCAGCCATCGGGAACCCGATCCGACCGTCACGAACAGCATCCGCAGTAGGCCGGTGTACCACCAGGACAGCCGGTACCAGACCCCGCCGCCATCGCCCACGAGATGGCCGATCTCGTGACCCAGCAGTCCGCGCAGTTCGGCCGGTGAGAACTCGCGCACCGCCTCGGCCGACACAGTGACGAGGCCGCTGGGGTGCGCGGATCCCAGCGGCCCCGGCGAATCCCGCACGCACACCGAAAAGGTCGACTCCGTCAGCCCGATAACGCGCAAAGTGTGGCGCCACGCGGGATCCAGTACTTCGGCTTCGTCAGCGGTCGGCCGTCGCGGTATCGCCGGATGACCGCCGCGGTCCGGGCCGATCGCGTCCGGCGCCGGAGCCGGCAGCCGGAGGAAAAAGAAGCCGGACACCAGCCACACGCCTAGCAGCATGAACGCCGCCCAAGGCGCGAGCAGGTCGCCTAGTACTGCAACTGCACTCAGGTGAGTGGGTGGCCGCGCCGTCGGTAGTGCGATGACCGGGCTTGATGCTGGCGGCGTCGTCGCCAGCGTGACCATGC
>NZ_JBHZAK010000054.1:0-11891 GCF_042754165.1 Nocardia sp. NPDC059229 | reverse complement strand
GCATGGTCACGCTGGCGACGACGCCGCCAGCATCAAGCCCGGTCATCGCACTACCGACGGCGCGGCCACCCACTCACCTGAGTGCAGTTGCAGTATTAGGGGCGACGACCGGGTGAGCTGAGGCTCACCCGGTCGTTCTCGCCTAGCGCCTTGTCCGTGAAAGTCGATGCGGTATTCAGGCGGCGGCGATTGCTGCGGTTCTCGGAAAGCTATGTGCGCCAAGTAATCTGACAAACGGTGCCGAACCGGCGGATCACTGGTGTGAGCGTGCTGCTGCTTTCTGGTATCGGGCCAGCAACTCCGGCGACGGGTCTGCGGAAAAGGTGCGGGTTGTGGCCAGTGGCCAGGCAGGGGGCTGCGGGGCCGACGACATCACCCACGCGGCTTGGCGAGCGGCTCCTGCGGCGACGTATTCACCTGGAACGGGCACATCGACGGGCACCCCGAACACCGCCGGCGCGATGGCGCACACGGCTGCCGAGCGTGCAGCGCCACCGGTCAGCGTGACCCGGTCGACGGGCACCGAACCACGACGGAACACGTCGGCAGCAGCGGCGGTCACGCACAACAGCGACTCCACCGCCGCCCGGGCGATGTTCTCCCGGGTCATCGACTCCATCGTCATGCCGTACAAGGAGCCGGTGGCGTGAGGAAGATTCGGCGTCCGTTCGCCTTCCAGGTAGGGCACCTGCACCAGCCCGCCCGCGCCGGGTGCGGCCGTCAGCGCCAACGCCGACAGCTCGTCGAGATCCACGCCGAGGACGGTGGCAGTAGCCTCGAGGATCCTGGCGGCGTTGAGCGTGCACACCAGTGGAAGGAAACGACCGGTAGCGTCGGCGAAGCCCGCCACCGTGCCGGACGGGTCCCGGACCGGCGTGGTCGTGACGGCGGCGATCACGCCCGAGGTACCCAGCGAGAGCATCACCTCACCGGCGTGCAGTCCCAAGCCCAGCGCTGCGCCGGCGTTGTCGCCGCACCCGGGCCCGACGATCATCTCCGACCGGCCCAGCGCAGGGTCGGAGGTGCCCGCGGGCGCCGTCGGCGCCGCGACCGCCGGCAACACGATGCCCTGCGCGTGGGTCTGGCTGTACCGCAAGGCCATTGCCAGCAGCTCACGCCGGTAGACACCGGACACCGGATCGAAATAGCCGGTGCCCGACGCTTCGCTGCGGTCGGTGACCAGGTCGTCGAGCGACCTCGCACCGCGCAACCGCCAGGTGAGCCAATCATGGGGCAATGCGATCGCTGCGATACGGGCGGCGTTGGCGGACTCGTGGTCGGCGAGCCAGCGCAGTTTCGTGATGGTCAGCGACGCGACCGGTGCGGTGCCGACGGCGTCGACCCAGCGCCGCACACCCGTGTCGTGATCGCCGTCGCCCATTTCGTGAACAAGGTCGCGTGCGGCAGCAGCGGATCGGGTGTCGTTCCACAGCAACGCCGGACGGATCACCGCACCGCGGGCGTCCAGGCAGACGAGTCCGTGCTGCTGCCCGCCGACCGAGACCGCGGCCACGTCGTCGAGGCCGCCGGCCTGCTGTATCGCCGATTGCAGTGCCTGCCACCAATATTCGGGATCGACCTCGGTGCCGGGCGGGTGCGGGGCGGCACCCGAGCGCACCGGCCGGCCGCTGTCGGCGTCGCGGATGACAACCTTGCAGGATTGGGTCGAGGAATCGACCCCAGCCACCAGTGTCATGGCCTCATCCGATCACATGCTCGACGGCGAGCTGGTGCAAGCGCACGAAACCGTAGTCGCGCGTCGCGGCGGTGTCGGGGTCGAACAGCTGGTCTCGGGCCGCCGCGAACGCCTGCACCGATTCACCCTCGTCCAGTGTCGGCTGGGCGAGGTCGAACACCCCGGCGTGTGTCATCGCCTCCTGCACGCGAGAGTCGGCCCGGAATGCGCGGGCCTTGTCGGCCAGCATCAGGTACGTCGACATGTTCGCTCGTGCCGATTCCCACACCCCGGGCATGTATTCGGTGCGTGAGGGTTTGTAGTCGAAGTGCCGGGCCCCGGTGTAGCGCGGGCCGTCGGGGTAGCCGGGGAACCCGTTCTCGAGCAGGTCCACGGTGAAGAACGCCGACATCAAATCGCCGTGGCCGAAGACCAGGTCCTGGTCGTATTTCGCGCCGCGCTGCCCGTTGAGGTCGATGTGGAACAGCTTGCCGCTCCACAGCGCCTGCCCGATCGCGTGGGTGTAGTTGAGTCCGGCCATCTGCTCGTGGCCGGTCTCGGGGTTGACCCCGACGAGATCGGCATGGTCGAGCTCCGCGATCAGCGCGAGGGCGTGTCCCACGGTCGGCAGCAGGATGTCGCCGCGCGGTTCGTTGGGTTTCGGCTCCAACGCGATGCGCACGTCGTATCCCTGCGCCTCGATGTAGGCCGCGACGGTGTCGATGCCCTCCTTGTACCGTTCGAGCGCGGCGTAGAGGTCCTTGGATCCGTCGTATTCGCTGCCCTCACGGCCGCCCCACATGACGAAGGTGGTGGCATCGACCTGTCCGGCCAGATCGACCGCGTGCAGGATCTTCCGCAACGCGAAACGGCGGACCGCCCGGTCGTTGGCGCACAGTCCACCCTCCTTGAAGACCGGATGGGTGAAGGTGTTGGTGGTGACCATCTCGATTGCCAGACCAGCGCGATCGGCCGCGTCCTTCACCCGGGCGACCCGCTGCTGCTGAATGGCCTCGTCGGCGTCGAATGGGTAGATGTCGTTGTCGTGGAAGCTGATTGCCCACGCCCCGAGCTGGGCCAGCCCGTCGACGTAGTCCCACGGAGCCAGTGTCGGACGGGTCGCGGCACCGAACGGATCGGTGCCGCTCCAGCCGACTGTCCACAGTCCGAACGAGAACCTGTCCTGCGGGGTGGGTTGGCGGGACATCGCGCGATCCTCTCATTTGTTTAGCCGATGAACTTAATTGTCCGGTGGGTTACGGTCAATCCGTGAATCGAGGTTCTTCGCTGGCCGGACGCACCGCGCCGACAAGTGCCCGCCAGACATCGCTCCGGGCGGCGAACTTGGCGTTGGTGCTGACCACGGTGCTGCGGAACCCGGCGGGTGTGTCGCGCGCGAGTATCGCGTCGGCAACCGGTATGACCCGAGCCACCGCGTCTCGCCTGGTCGACGAGCTGGTCGCCGGTGGCATCCTCGCCGAGCTGCCGCGCGCGGCCGCACCGGGCCGCGGACGGCCGGCGACGCCGATCATCGCCGCAAGTCGGCTCATCGCCCTAGGGCTGCAGGTGGATACGAATCGTTTGACCGCTCGAGCGGTCACGTTGTCCGGGGAGATCGCCGGCGAACGCAGCGAGATCGGCGACTGGCGAAACAGCCGGCCCGCCGCCTGCTTGGCCCGACTCGGCGAGCTCAGCACAGAACTGATTACAGCGCTGGCCGACGACGTGCGAGTCGTCGGGGTCGGCTTGGCGCTGCCCGGGGTCGTGCGCGCCGACACCGCCACCCTCATGACCGCACCGAATCTGGGGTGGCCCGAAGTGCGTCCCGAGGAGTTCATCGCTGCCGGGGCACGCGCCGGGTTGTCGGTGCGAGTCGGCAACGAGGCGGATCTGGCCGCCCGGGCAGCGGCCGAATACGCTCCCGGCCGCCCCGGGGCGGTCCGGGACTTCTTCTACGTGTCCGGCGATACCGGTATCGGCGGGGCGGCGGTGATCGACGGCAAGGTGATGGCCGGGCCATACGGGGGCAGCGGCGAAATCGGGCATGTCACCGTCGATCCCGGCGGCGGTGCCTGCGCGTGTGGTTCCACGGGCTGTCTCGAGTTGTACGCCGGCAGGCAGGCACTCGTTGCCGCCGCCGGATTGCCCGCCGGCACCGGCATAGCCGAGCTCGCCGCTCACGCGGTCGCGGGGAACGCCGCAGTTCTGCACTCCCTCGAGCGTGCCGCATGGGCTCTCGGTATCGCGCTGGCGGCGGCGATCAATATTCTCGGCATACCGGTCATCGTGCTCGGCGGGCATTTGGCAGCGCTGGCCGATTTCCTACTGCCCCCGCTCATCTCACACCTCCACAGCCGCGTGGTAGCGGCACGGTGGATTGCCCCGCGAGTCGAGGTTGCCCGACCGGATTCGGCGCCCGGCGCAACCGGTGCCGCCTATCTGGCCTTGGAGGAACTGATCCACGACCCGGCAGGCTGGATCCCAGAGCGAGCAACCGACGGCACCGGCTAGCTCGGCAGCGCCGCCGAGCTGTGCTGGCGGATCAACTCGGCCACCGCTCGGCAATTCGCATCGATGAAGAAGTGACCGCCCGGAAATGATTGCGCGGCAAAGCTTCCGGAGGTGTGTGCGCTCCACGCCTGGATGTCCGCGAAACTCGCATCGGGGTCGCGGTCGCCGACCAGTGCGACGATGGGGGACGTGACCATTGCGTCCGTCGTGCACGCGTAGGTCTCGATGGCTCGGTAGTCGTTCCTGACGATCGACAGGATCAATTCCCGAAAGTCGGGATCCTCGAGCAATACCGCGGGCGTACCGCCGATTTGAAGCAATTGTTCGCACAGTTCTCGATCGCCGAGCAGATGCACGCGCCCGGTTTGTGTCGCCGACGGAGCGCAGCGGCCGGAAGCGAACAGCACTGTCGCCGTTGCCCCTACCTCATCCTCCAGCCGCCTGCACGCCTCGAAGGCCACAACGGATCCCATGCTGTGGCCGAACACCGAAAAATTCTCGGCATCCCCGACCGCCTCGATCACCTCGGGAAGCAAGCCGTCGACCAACCCTGAAATATCGCCCACGAGCCGTTCGTGCCTTCTGTCCTGCCGTCCCGGATATTGAACGGCGAGAACGTCGAACTCCGAACCGACGGACTCGGCCAATGGTCCGAAAGAGAGGGCGGATCCGCCGGCGTGGGGAAAGCAGACCAACTTGTGGGAGCCTTTCCTCGGTGCAGGGGACAGGTGACGCAGCCAGCTATTGCCCATAGGGTGGAGAGCCTTTCCTCGGATTCAACATCCGAACGGTACCGTGCAAAGGGCTCGAGCCGGGTGCGGGGGAGCGTCAGGGCTGTTGTGGCGCAGGGGAATCCGTAGGGGCGCGGCGGAACGGGGCGGCCACGTCGGGGCGCAGGGGGAGCGCGGTGGCCGATTCGCGGCGGCGGAGGGCCTCGGTGGCCTCGGGCTCGTTGTTGGCCGTCAGGCGGTAGACGGCGCGTTCGAGGATCGGAAGGACTTCGGAGACCCGGAGGGTGCCGTCGGCGCATTGGCCGAGCAGGGAGAAGGTCATGTTGGAGAGGACGGCGGCGATGTCCTCGAGGTAGCGGGGCTCGGCGCCGGCGAGCACAGCCGCGGCGATGGGGAGGACGGCGTCCAGGCCGTGATTGTCGAGGCGTTGGTTGGCCGGACCGATGCGGGCCCGGTGGTAGGCCTCGAGCATGATCGGGTGGCGTTCCCAGGGGTCGAAGACGTGGCGGATGACGCGGAGCAGGCCGTCGCGGATGGATTCGCCGGGGGGCGGGGATTCCATCGGGATGTAGGTGTTGTCCTCCATCCAGGCTTCGATGGCGGAGACGAGCAACTCGTCGCGCGTGGGGAAGAGCTTGTAGATGGTGGTGAGCGAGACGCGGGCGCGGCGCGCGACTTCGCGCAGCTGGACGGCGTCGTAGCCGTCGGATTCGAGCAGGGTGCGGACCTCGAGCAGGATCCGTGCCCGTAATGCCTCTTCCGTCTCCTTGGCCATGGAGTTACAGTAACGCCGTTACTTGAGTAACCGGGTTACTCGTCGAGTCTGCACGAACCTTCCAAGGTGTCCAATGCCAGATATCTCGCGTCGCTCCCTGCTGTCCGGAGCAGCCGCCACCGCTGCTCTGCTCGCGACCGCGCCGGTCGCCCGCGCAGGAATCGCCGCCCGGGTCCAGCGGGTGGAGCTCACCCGAGAAGATCATCGGGTCATCGTCATCGGCTCGGGTTTCGGTGGCGGCGTCACCGCCCTGCGCCTGGCCGAAGCCGGCGTCCAGGTGCTGCTGCTCGAGCGCGGACTGCGCTGGCCCACCGGACCGAACGCGCAGACCTTCCCGCATGCCACCGCACCGGACAAGCGCATGCTGTGGCATCGCTCGAGTCCCGAATTGTTCGGCAAGCCGGTGGCTTTCGACAAATACACCGGTCTCGTGGAGGCGGTGCCGGGGCAGAACATGACCGCCCTGTGCGCGGCGGGTCTGGGCGGTGGATCGCTTGTCTACCAGGGCATGTCGCTGCAGCCCACGGAGGCGGTCTTCAGCGCTCATTTCCCGGACGGACTCGACTGGGCATCCCTGAATTCCGTCTACTACCCCCGCGTCGCCCGCATGCTCGGTCTGGCCGTGGCCCCGACGAACTGATCAACACGCCGAACTACACCGCCGCAAGGGTTTTCGCCGATCACGTCCGCCGCGCCGGTCTGCCGCTGTCGAAGATTCCCATGCCCATCGACTGGAACTTCGCACTCGCCGAACTCCGCGGCGAGATGGCCCCCTCCTACACCAACGGTGACGGGGCCATGGGCGTCAACAATGGCGGCAAGCACTCGGTCGACGTCACCTATATCGCCGCCGCCGAGGCCACCGGCCGCGTCACCGTCGAGACTCTGCACGAGGTCACCGACATCGAGCGCGCGCCGGACGGCCGCTGGGTCGTGCACGTGAACCGCACCGATACCGCGGGCACGGTGCTGGAGAACAAGATCCTCACCACCAATGCCCTGGTCATGGCCGCGGGCAGCCCCAATACCACCCGTCTGCTGGTGCGCGCGGGGGCCAGGGGCCAGATCCCCGATATCCCGGACGATCTCGGCCGCGGGTGGGGCACCAATGCCGACCGCATCTACGTCTGGTCCGCTCCCACCGAGGAATTCGGCCCCGCCCAGGGCGGTCCCGTTGTCTACGGCAGCCTGAATTGGGATGACCCGGACAACGCGCACACCGTCATCCAGGCGTCCATTCCGCCGCTGTCGATGGACGCGCACAGCACCATGATGGTCGGCTACGGTCTCAGCACCGGCCGCGGCGAGTTCCGCTACGACTCGGCCACCGACGCCGCGACCCTGTACTGGCCCGCCGACGGCGATGCCGCCATCCAGGACAACCACATCGGCCCCGCGGTGCAACGCATTGCCGGACCGTCGAGCGCGCTGCTCGACACCAATCTCGCATTCCCCTCCACCTGGCATCCGCTGGGCGGCGCGAGCATGGGCACGGTGTGCGACCTGGACGGCCGCGTCCACGGCCAGCCCGGCCTGTACGTCCTCGACGGCGCGCTCATGCCCGGCAACACCGCCGCCTGCAACCCGTCGATGACCATCGCGGCCCTGGCCGAACGCGCCCTGGACCACTTGGTGGCCACCGATGTGGGGCAGGCGATTTAACCTTGCCCAGGGACGCGCCGCACCGACCTCGGCCCGACTTCCTGCGGTCCGCATGCAGATTGCGGCGACACCGCAGGTCTGCCGACAATCCGGGCGGTGGCGTTTTCGCGAAGGTGTTAAATCTCGATCGGACTCCGGGTGGCGTTCGAAAGTGCTGGCGACGTGGCGTTTTCGGCGGGCGACGGGGGTGGGGCCGGGGAGATGCCAGTGATCGAGCCGCTGGGGGCGGGCGAGCCGGGTGTGGTCGGGCGGTATCGGCTGCTGGGGTACTCGGCAAGGGCAGACCGAATTGGGCGGTCCGACTCGCGGCGTCGAGCATCCGCCTACGCACCGTGCGGTCCTGCCCGAACGCTGACCCGGCGCGCACAGCCGGCGCACAGGTCTCACAGCTGACCCATAGCTTCGGTACAGCTTCGGCCCAGTGATCTCCCCGACGCTGTAACAATGTCAGTTCTGACCTCGGGAAACACCCCGATCGAGCGCTCCGTCATGCGTCGTGCCGACGGCAGCCCCGTCAGCGTGCTGGTGGTGGACGACGAACCGGCGCTGGCCGAATTGCTCGCCCTGGCCCTCCGTTACGAAGGCTGGACCGTCGGCACCGCCGGGGATGGGCGCACGGCCGTCGCCAGGGCGCGCGAATTGCGGCCCGATGTGGTCGTGCTCGATGTGATGCTGCCCGATATGACCGGTCTCGAGGTGCTCGACCGGCTGCGCCACCTGCTCCCGGATCTGCCGGTCCTGCTGCTGACCGCCAAGGATTCGGTCGAGGACCGGATCGCCGGCTTCACCGCGGGCGGCGACGACTACGTCACCAAGCCCTTCAGCATCGACGAGGTGGTGCTGCGGCTGCGGGCGCTGCTGCGGCGCGCGGGCATCGCGAGCGAGGACAGCGGCTCGCGGCTGGTGGTCGGCGATCTGATGCTCGACGAGGACAGTCACGAGGTCACCCGCGACGGCGTCGACATCGCACTGACCTCAACGGAATTCGAGCTGCTGCGGCTGTTCATGCGCAATCCCCGCCGGGTACTGAGCAAGGCGCAGATCCTGGACCGGGTCTGGAGCTACGACTTCGGCGGCCGGTCCAACATCGTCGAACTGTATGTCTCCTATCTGCGTAAGAAGATCGACAGCGGCCGCGCGCCGATGATCCACACACTGCGAGGTGCGGGCTATGTCCTCAAGCCGGCTCACTGAGTCCACGCAGGAGCTCGGCGAATCCGAGCTCGGTCCCTCCACGAACGAGCGGGGTGAGTCCATGAATCGACGCGATGAGCCCGTGAACGAGCTCCCCGTGCCCTCGGGCCGGCCCGCCGAGCCGAGGCCGCGCCGCCGCTGGTCGCTGCGCAGGCGGCTGCTGGTCGGACAGGTGGTGCTGCTGGTGGTCGTGGTCGCGGGCATCGGCATCGCGACCGAGCTTGCGCTGCAACAGTTCCTGGTGCACCAGGTGGACGTCGGCCTGACGGAGACGACAGAGCATGCCCTCGGCGACGTGGGTGGCGGTCCCAGCCTCGGCCCGCCGCCGGACCAGCACAAGGCCCCCGGCCCGCCGCCCCCGACAGGCGAGTCGTCCGGTCCGGGACCGGAATTCCTGAATCGCCGCAGCATCCAACCGGATACGGTCGGTGCGCTCGTGGACCGCGACCACTCGGTGAGCGCGGGCCGCGTCGGCAACGACGGCGTGCAGTCCGCCCTGTCGGAGTCGGCCCGCAAGCAGCTGGCCGCCGTGACTCCCGGTAAGCCCGTTTCGATGGATATCGAGGGTCAGGGCCACTATCGCGTGCTCGCCGAGACCACCTGGTCGGGCAAGACGGTGATCACCGGTCTGCCACTGGACTCGGTCGACGCCACCCTCATGCGGGTGCTCCTGATCCTGCTGATCGCCACCGCCGTGGTCCTGGTGGTGGCGACCTCCGCGGGCATCTGGCTCATCCGGCGCGCCCTGACCCCGCTGGATCGGGTCGCCGCCACCGCCGCGCGGGTCGCGGACCTGCGGCTGGATCGCGGGGAAGTGACGCTGCCCGTGCGGGTTCCGGTCGCCGACGCCGACGCCCGCACCGAGGTCGGACAACTCGGCATGGCCATCAACCGCATGCTCGACCACATCGCGGGCGCGCTGGAGGCCCGGCACGCCAGCGAGACCCGGATCCGGCGGTTCCTGGCCGACGCCAGCCACGAACTGCGCACCCCGCTGTCCTCCATCCGCGGCTACGCGGAACTGGCGCTGCGGGAACGGGATACGCTGCCGCCGGTGGTCGCACACGCCATGAGCCGCGTCGACTCCGAGTCCCGGCGCATGACGACCCTGGTGGAGGACATGCTGCTGCTGGCCCGCCTGGACGCCGGGCGCGGGATCGAGCACGCGCCGGTGGATCTGACCCGCCTCACCGTGGACGCGGTCAGTGACGCCCACATCGCCGGCCCGGATCTGCAGTGGGCGCTGGAATTACCGCCCGAGCCGATCGTGGTCACCGGCGACACGGCCCGCCTGCACCAGGTGCTGGCCAACCTGCTCGCCAATGCGCGGGTGCACACTGGACCCGGTACCCGGGTTACCACCGCCCTGGCCGAGGACGGCCGGGGCGGGGCGATCTGGCGGGTCACCGACGATGGACCGGGCATCCCCACGGAACTGCAGCCGGAGGTCTTCGAACGCTTCGCTCGCGGTGATTCGTCGCGCTCGCGACGCGCCGGCAGCACCGGGCTCGGCCTGTCCATCGTGGCGGCGGTGGTGAAGGCGCACGGCGGCGCCATCGCCGTCGAAAGTCGTCCCGGCCGCACCGAATTCACCGTGCGCCTGCCCGCCGCGGGCTGAGCGCACGGCGGCGGTCAGCCCGCGGCGGTGACGGTCAGCCGAAGGAGCCGGTCGGCGGCTGCGGCTGGGCCTGCGGCTCGGGCTGGGGCTGCGGCTGATCCGGGCCGCGATCCTGGTCGCCCTGCCGGTCGTGCCGATCCTGGTCGCCGGGGCGGTCGTGGCGGTCCTGGTTGTCGCCGCCGCGATCGTGATTCCAATCGGGGTCGGCGATCTGGCTGACCACCGGAATCCCGGAGTCGGTGGTGGCGGCCGAGGCGGGGATGGCCAGCGCGGCCACCGGCACCGCGGCGAGCGCACCGGCCACGGCGATGCGGGCGGTCACGCGGCGCAGGCGGGACAGGGTCACAGACGAGGATTTCAACGCGCAGAACCTTTCTCGGAGGGACGGCGGGCCGACCGGCCTGCCGTGACTCCTATCCAAAAGCCCCTATGTGGGCGGGCCATGGGTCCGACCTATGTGCCAGCTGGGAATCCGAGCCGGTGCCGCGCCACAGTAGGCTGAGCCGCGTGGGACGACCGGACGCAGCACACACCGCCCCCGCCAGCCAGAGCGGCGCACCCATGCAATTCGTCGCGGACCTGCGCGATATCGCCACCCCCGACCCGGATTCACGCCGTCTCACCGATCCCGGACACGCCGCCGAACTGGTGGCGGCCGAGACCCGGGACCGGCTGCGCGCGGTGTTCGAGGCCATGCCCGCCGACCCGGTCATCCTGCTGTCCGGCGGAGTCGACTCGATCTTCCTGGCCGCCACCGCTGTTGCCCTGGGCCGTCGCCCGCACGCTCTCACCGTGCTGACCGCCGACGGCACCGACCGCGCCAACGCCACGGCCGCCGCCACCGCCCTCGGCCTGCCGCACGACATCGTCGAACTGGACGGGCCCGCCGTGGCGGTGTTGGCACGGGAATCGCTGGAGCGCCTGAAAGTGCCCGAGCTGTGGGAGGTTTCGTACGCCGTCCCGATGCTCGCCATCCAGCCGGTCCTGGACCGCCTCGGCGTCACCGGCCCGATTCTGACCGGCAGCGGCGCGGACGCCGTCTTCGCGGGCGGCAAAACCCTTGTGCACCCGATCGATTCACCCGAGGCCACCGCGGAACTCGACCGCATCACCCGCACGGAATCCGCCCACAACTTCACCGTCGACCGGCTCGTCCCGGACTTCTATCCCCGCATCCTGGGCGACCGCGCCGACCATATCGTGCACGTCTTCCAAACCGTCCGCTTCTGGGAACTCGCCCAAACTCTCGCGCCCCCAGCACTGTTCGGTCTGCACGATGGAGCCCCCGCCGACAAGCTGTGCGTCCGCATCGCCTGCGAACGGCTGCTGCCCGAATCGGCCCGCTCCCTGGCGTGGGCCAAGAAGTCCGCCATCCAGCGCTCGGCAGGCATCATGGGTGCGCTGGCCGAGGCCGCCCGCGCGTACGCCGCCGACTTCCCGGGCGCACGCACCTACTCCGATCCCGGCACCGAACCCTTCGACGCCGTGGCCACCCGCCTCTACCTCGCGCTTCTCCTGCGCGACTAGGTTCTGTCTCGAAGTGTTGAGGGCGGGCCTGTGGCCCGTGAACTCAACTGTGTCGGAGCCACTGATTGATGACAGCGATATGGATCGTGGCCTGGTAGCGGACAGCGAGTTTGTCGAACCGGGTAGCCACTGCCCGATGCTGTTTGAGCTGGTTGATGCCCCGCTCGACGGCGTTGCGGTCCCGGTAGACCACCGGGT
>NZ_JBHZAK010000053.1:0-12704 GCF_042754165.1 Nocardia sp. NPDC059229 | reverse complement strand
GAATCCAGCACGTACACACGGGTGTTGAACACCGGGGCACCGATCGGCACCGACAGCGCGTCGGCGTCGTCCACCTCGTGGTAGGTGACGTCGACGGCCGCTTCGGTCGGGCCGTACAGGTTGTGCAGACGCGCACCGGTGAGCTCGCGCAGCTTCTGCGCGGTCGGCGCGGGCAGCGCCTCACCCGAGGCGAAGACCTGCTGCAGCGAAACACATTCGGCGGCCTTCTCCTCCGCCACGAACACCGACATCATCGACGGCACGAAGTGCACGGTGGTGACACCGCTCTCGATGATCAACTCGGCCAGATACGCCGGATCACGATGACCGTCGGGCTTGGCGATGACCAGCGACGCACCGATCTGCAAGGGCCAGAAGAACTCCCACACCGACACGTCAAACGTGGCCGGGGTCTTCTGCAGCACGACATCGTCGTCGAACAGGCCGTACTCGGTCTGCATCCACACCAGGCGGTTGACGATGGCCGTGTGGCTCACCGCCACACCCTTCGGGCGGCCGGTCGAACCCGACGTGAAGATCACATACGCGACATTGTCGCCACGCAGCGGGGCGGTGCGGTCGGCGTCGGTGATCGGGGCGTCGGAGTAGCCCGACAGGTCCAGCTCGTCGATCAGCAAGGTGCGCGTGGTGGTTTCGAACCGGTCCCCGCGGGTGCTGAGCACGCACACCGGCTGCGCGGTGTCGAGCACGTACTGGTTGCGCTCGGCCGGGTGGTCCGGATCCAGCGGCACGTACGCGCCACCGGCGACCGTGACGGCGTACATGCCGACCAGCAGCTCGAAGGAGCGGCGCATGCCCAAGGCCACATAGGTGTCCGGTCCGACGCCCTCGGCGATGAGGTGGCGGGCCAGCTTGTGCACGCGAGACGCGAACTCGCCGTAGGACAGACTCGTGCCCTCGAACACCAGCGCGGTGAGGTCGGGGGTCTGCTTCAGCTGGGTCTGGAACATCGACGCGAGGGTGACCTCGGCGTCGATCTTCTTGCCGCCCAGCGCGACCCGCTTGACGTCGTACTCGGTGGCGTTCCAGGTGCGCAGCACCTGGCGGCGCTCGGCCGCGTCCAGCAGCTCGATATCGCCGACCAGCGCGGTCGGCTCGGCGACCACGGCCGACAGCAGGCGCACCAGGCGCTCGCCGAAGGCGGCGATGGTGGCCGGGTCGAACATGTCGGTGGCGTAGGCGAATTCGGCGGTCATGCCGTCGCCGTTGGTCTGCTCGGTCAGGTTGAGGTGCAGGTCGAACTTCGCGGTGACCACGTCCAGCGGCACACCGGCCACTTCCAGCCCGGGCAGGGCGAAGGTCGCCGCGCCGGTGTTCTGGAACGACAGCATGACCTGGAACAGCGGGTGCCGCGCCTGCGAGCGGGCCGGGTTGAGGATCTCCACCAGACGCTCGAAGGGCAGATCGGCGTGGCCGAAGGCGGCCAGGTCGGTGTCCTTTGTACGGGCCAGCAGCTCGGCGAACTTCTCCCCCGAGTCGACGGCCGTGCGCAGCACCAGGGTGTTGACGAACATACCGATGGCGTCGTCGAGCACCTGCTCGCCACGGCCCGCGACCGCGGTGCCGATGGCGATGTCGTCGCCGCCGGACAGACGCGCCAGCAGGGCCGCGAAGGCCGCGTGCACGACCATGAACAGCGAGGCGCCGTGCTCACGGGCCAGGCCGTTGAGCCCGGCCAGCAGGTCGGCGTCGATCGAGAACTCGTGCACCCCACCGGCATTGGACGCCACCGCCGGGCGCGGGCGATCCGAGGGCAGGTCGATCTGGTCGGGCAGCCCGGCCAGTTCGCTGCTCCAGTAGGAGACCTGCTGGGCGATCAGCGAGTCCGCGTCGTCCTCGTCGCCGAGGGTTTCGCGCTGCCACAGCGCGAAGTCGGCGTACTGCACCGGCAGCGGCGCCCAGTGCGGGGCTTCACCGGTGGCGCGGGCCGCGTAGGCGACCATGACGTCGCGAGCCAGCGGGCGCACCGACCAGCCGTCGCCGGAGATGTGGTGCACCACGAAAACCAGCACGTGCGTGGGCTGTCCGGCATCCGAGACCCGGAACAGTCCGGCGCGCACGGGAGCCGCGGCGGTCACGTCGAAGCCGGTGAGGACCAGCTCGGCGATGCGCTCGCGCAGGTCGGCCTCGGCCACCTCGACCGGCGCCAGGCCGGTGCCGCCGCCGTGGATGCCGGCATTGGCGGCCGAGTCCAGGCGGACCTGGTCGGCGGGCAGGATGACCTGCACGCCACGGCCTTCGGTGTTCTCCGGATAGACGGTGCGCAGCACCTCGTGCCGCTCCAGCACGTCGCCGACGGCGGCCAGCAGGGCGTCCACGTCGAGGTCGCCGGTCAGGCGCACCGCGAGCGGGATGTTGTTGACGGCCGAGGCGGTGTCGAAGCGGTTGAGGAACCACATGCGCTGCTGGGCCAGCGACAGCGGGATCTCGTCCGGCCGGGCCTGGGCCACCAGGGCGCGGCGGCCACCGGTGCCCGCTTGCGTTTCCACGCGCGCGGCCAGGGCGGCCACGCTCGGGGCGTCGAACAGGGTGCGGACGGGGATGCGGGTGTCGAGCGCAGCGCCCAGTCGCGCCACGACCTGGGTGGCGATCAGCGAGTTGCCGCCCAGCTCGAAGAAGTCGTCGTCCGCGCCGACCGGGTTCTCGAGTCCGAGCACCTCGGCGAAGACGCCGGCCACGATCTCCTCGGCACGCGTTGCGGCGGCACGGAATTCGCGGGCGGCGAACTCCGGCTCGGGCAGCGCGCGGCGGTCCAGCTTGCCGTTGGCACTGAGCGGGAACGCGCCCAGGGCCACGAAGGCGGCGGGGACCATGTAGGACGGCAGCTGCGCGGCCAGGTGCTCGCGCACGGCCTCCCCGTCGAGGGCGTCCGCGCCGAGGGCGACCGGTTCGGTCGAAGCCGATTGCGCCGGAACCACGTACGCGACCAGCTGGTCACCGGTGCGGGCATCCGAACGCAGCACCACGACGGCCTGGGCGACCGACTCGTGGACGGTCAGCGCGGCCTCGATCTCGCCGAGCTCGATGCGCAGACCGCGCAGCTTGACCTGGAAGTCGGTGCGGCCGATGTACTCCAGCTCGCCGTCCGCGGTCCAGGTGACCAGGTCACCGGTGCGGTACATGCGCTTGCCCGGCGTGAACGGGTTGGCCACGAAGCGATCCGACGACAGGTCGGGGCGCGCCACGTAGCCGCGCGCCAGCTGCACGCCGGCCAGGTAGAGCTCGCCCGCCATGCCCGGCGCGACCGGGTGCAGACGCGAATCCAGCACGTACACCTGGGTGTTGAACACCGGGCGGCCGATCGGCACGGTCTCGGTGTCGGCGTCGGTGACCTGGTGATAGGTGACGTCGACGGCCGCTTCGGTCGGGCCGTACAGGTTGTGCAGGGCGGCGCCGGTGACCCGGCGCAGCTGCTGGGCGGTGGTCGCGGGCAGCGCCTCACCGGAGGCGAAGACCAGGCGCAGGCTCGTGCAGTCCGCGGCGGCCGGTTCCGAGACGAACACGGCCAGCATCGACGGCACGAAGTGCGCGGTCGTGACGCCTTCGCGGGCAATGGTCTCGGCCAGGTACACCGGATCCCGGTGGCCTTCGGGCTTGGCCACGACCAGCTTCGCGCCGATCTGCAAGGGCCAGAAGAACTCCCACACCGACACGTCGAAGGTGGCCGGAGTCTTCTGCAGCACCACGTCGGCGGCAGTCAGGCCGTACTCGGCCTGCATCCACACCAGGCGGTTCACGATCGCCGAGTGCGGCACCGCCACACCCTTCGGGCGACCGGTCGAACCCGAGGTGAAGATCACATAGGCGGTGTCCGAAGCACGCAGCGGCGCAATGCGATCCGCGTCGGTGAGCACGGCGTCGGAGTAACCCGACAGGTCGACGGTGTCGACCGCGACGGTCGGGACGCTCGCGTGGGTGAATCCGTCCCGCTCGGTGGTGAGCACACACACCGGCCGAGCAGTCTCGAGCACGTAGTCGATACGGTCGGCGGGCTGGTCCAGGTCCAGCGGCACGTACGCGCCACCGGCCTCGACGATCGCGTACATCGCGACCACCAGGTCCACCGAACGGCGAATGCCCAAGCCCACCAGGCTCTCCGGGCCGACCCCGGCCTCGATGAGCTTGCGGGCCAGCTGATGCACGCGTGCGGCGAACTCGCCGTAGGACAGACCTGTCCCCTCGAAACTGACCGCGGTCGCCTCGGGGGTCCGCTCGGCCTGGGCCTCGAACAGCGCGACCAGGGTCTCGCCCGCATCGCCGGAGGCGCTGCGCACGATCTCGCCCTCGGCGGTGGTCTCGCCCGAGAGGGTGCCCGAGGTCAGTTCCGCCAGCACCGAGTAGACGTCGGCGGTGGTGCGGTTCCAGTCGCGCAGCACCCGGGTGCGCTCGCCGGAGACCAGCAGGTCGATATCGCCGATGGCCCGTTCCGGCTGCGCGGCAATGGCCTTCAGCAGCCGGTCGAACCGGTCGGCGAAACGCTCCATGGTGGCCGCGTCGAACAGGTCGGTGGCGTAGATGAGTTCGGCGGTGATGCCGGACGGGGTCGCGCCGTGGCCGTTGCCCGCGACATCGCTGGTGCCGAGCTGCTCGGTGAGGACCAGCTGCAGGTCGAACTTGGCGGTGTCGATCGGGAGATCGACGGCGCTCACGGTCAGGCCGGGCAGTTCCAGTTCGGTGATGCCGGTGTTCTGGAACGACAGCATGACCTGGAACAGCGGGTGCCGCGCCTGCGAGCGCGCCGGGTTGAGGATCTCGACCAGGCGCTCGAAGGGCAGGTCGGCGTGGCCGAAGGCCTGGATGTCGGTGGCGCGCACCGTGTCCAGGAGTTCGGTGAAGCCGGCGCCGCCGTCCACCTCGGTGCGCAGCACCAGGGTGTTGACGAACATGCCGATGAGGTCGTCGAGGGCGCGTTCACCACGACCGGCGACCGGGGTGCCGATCGCGATGTCCGCCTCACCCGACAGCCGCGACAGCAGGGCCGCCAGGGCGGAGTGCATGACCATGAACAGCGTCGCGCCGCGGGTGCGGGCCAGTTCGGTCAGCTTGGCGTGGGTGTCGGCATCGACGGTGAAGACGTGCGTCGCACCGCGGCCCGACGCGACGGCCGGACGGGGCCGGTCGGCGGGCAGGTCCAGCTGGTCGGGCAGGCCGCGCAGCGAGTCGCGCCAGTACGAGATCTGCTGGGAGATCACGGATTCGGCGTCGGTCTCGTCGCCGAGCACCGCGCGCTGCCACAGCGCGTAGTCCGCGTACTGGACATCCAGCGGCTGCCAGCCGGGCTCGCCGCCCTCGACGCGAGCGCCGTAGGCGGTCATGACATCCCGGGTGAGCGGGCCCATGGAGAAGCCGTCGGCCGAGATGTGGTGCACGACCAGCGCGAGCACGTGCTCGGTGGGGCTGACCTCGAACAGGCGGGCCCGGAACGGCACGTCCACGGTGACGTCGAAGCCGCTCAGCACCAGCTCCGAGAGTGCCTGCGGCAGCTCGGCTTCGGAGACCTCGACCGGGGTCAGGTCCGGAATGACCTGACCGGTGGGGACGATCTCCTGGAACGCCTGGCCGTCGATCTCCGGGTAGCGGGTGCGCAGCGACTCGTGCCGCGCCAGCACGTCGGCCACGGCGATCTGCAGGGCCTGACGGTCCACCAGACCCGACAGGCGCACGGCCGCCGGGATATTGTCCACGGCCGATTCGGGATCGAACCGGTTGAGGAACCACATGCGCTGCTGGGCCAGCGACAGCGGCAGCCGCTCCGGGCGCTGCTGGGCGATCAGCGCCTGACGCGTGCCCGCGCCCGAATGGGTTTCGGCGCGCGCCGCCAGGGCGGCCACGGTCGACGCCTCGAAGATCTCGCGCACACCCAGGTGGGTGTCCAGCGCGGCCGACAGGCGCGCCGCCACCTGGGTGGCGATGAGCGAGTTGCCGCCCAGGGCGAAGAAGTCGTCGTCCAGGCCGACCCGCTCCAGGCCGAGGATCTCGGCGAACACGCCGGCCACGATCTGCTCGACCGGGGTGACGGGCGCGCGGAACACCGCGGCCTCGAACACCGGCGCGGGCAGTGCCTTGCGGTCCAGCTTGCCGGAGGCATTGAGCGGGAACTCGTCGAGCGCCATCAGGACCGACGGCACCATGTACGCGGGCAGGCTCTCGCCGATCTCCAGGCGCACCTTCTCGACGTCCACGGTGTGGCCCGCCGCCGGGATGACATAGGCGACCAGCTGATCGCCGGTGTGCACATCGCTGCGCACCACGACCACCGACTGCGCGATGGAATCCAGTGCGGTGAGCGCGGATTCGATCTCCCCGAGCTCGATGCGCAGACCGCGCAGCTTGACCTGGAAGTCGGTGCGGCCGATGTACTCCAGCTCGCCGTCCGCGGTCCAGGTGACCAGGTCACCGGTGCGGTACATGCGCTCGCCGTCACCGAACGGGTTGGCCACGAAACGATCCGAAGTGATGTCCGGGCGCGCGACATACCCGGTCGCGAGCTGATCGCCCGCCAGATACAGCTCACCCGCGACACCCACCGGAACCGGCCGCAAACGCGAATCCAGCACGTACACCTCGGTGTTGAACACCGGGCGGCCGATCGGCACCGTATCGACGTCCGCGTCCACGACCTGGTGGAAGGTGACGTCGACCGCGGCCTCGGTCGGGCCGTACAGGTTGTGCAGCTCCGCGCCCGTGAGCTCACGCAGCTTGTGCGCGGGCTTGGGCGACAGCGCCTCACCGGAGGCGAAGACCTTGCGCAGGCTGGTGCACCGCGCGGCGGCCTCCTCGGCCACGAATACCGCGAGCATGGACGGCACGAAGTGGGTGACCGTCACACCCTCGCGGGCAATGAGATCCGCGAGATACGCCGGGTCGCGGTGACCTTCGGGCTTGGCCACGACCAGCGTCGCGCCGATCTGCAAGGGCCAGAAGAACTCCCACACCGACACGTCGAAGGTGGCCGGGGTCTTCTGCAGGACGACGTCGTCGGCGGTCAGCCCGTAGGCCGCCTGCATCCAGACGAGGCGGTTCACGATCGCCGAGTGCGGCACCGCCACACCCTTCGGGCGACCGGTCGAACCGGACGTGAAGATCACGTACGCGTTGTTCGACTCCCGCAACGGCGCACGGCGATCCGCATCGGTGAGCGGAGCGGCCGAGTAGCTGGCCAGTTCCAGCATATCGATGCGGACCTGCGCCGTATCGATCGGCAGGTCCTCGCCGGAGGTCAGCACGGTCACCGGGTCGGCGGTCTCGAGGATGTACTCGATGCGCTCGGCCGGGTGATCCGGATCCAGCGGCACGTAGGCGGCGCCGGCCACGGTGACGGCATACATGCCGACCACCAGGTCGATGGAACGCCGCATACCCAGGGCCACGAACGATTCCGCTCCGACGCCACGCTCGACCAGCCAGCGCGCCAGGCGGTGCACCCGGTCGGCGAACTCGGCGTAGGACAGACCCGTCCCCTCGAAGCTGAGCGCGGTCGCGTCGGGCGTCCGCTCCACCTGCGCCTCGAACATCGCGACCAGGGTCGCGGCCTCGGCCTTGTGCTCGGTGAGCACGGCCTCGACATCGAAGGCGGTGTCGTTCCAGCGCTCGACGACCAGCTCGCGTTCGGGTGCGTCCAGCAGTTCGATATCGCCCACGGCCGCAGCGGGTTCCGTGGTGATGGCGGTCAGCACGCGCACCAGGCGGTCGGCGATGCGGTGGACGGTGTCCTCGTCGAACAGGTCGCGCAGGTAGCCGGCGCGGATGCGCAGGCGGGTGTCGAGCTGGGCGATGAGGGTCAGCGGGTAGTGGGTGGCGTCCGCGGCGTCCAGACCGGTGACGGCCATGCCGTCGATATCGGCGGCCTGGGACCGGATGCCTTCGGCGTCGACGGGATAGGACTCGAACACCACCAGGGTGTCGAACAGTCCGCCGATGCCCGCCGCCGACTGGATGTCGGCCAGACCCACGTAGTGGTGGTCGAGCAGGTCGGCCTGCTCACCCTGGGTGCGGGTGAGCAGCGCGCTCGCCGACTCGGCCGGGTCGAAGGCGACCCGCACCGGCACGGTGTTGATGAACAGACCCACCATGGACTCGACACCCGACAGCTGCGCCGGGCGGCCGGACACCGTGGTGCCGAAGAGCACGTCCTCGCGGCCGGTGAGGCGGCCGAGCAGGATGCCCCAGGCGACCTGCAGCACGGTGTTCGGGGTGACGCCGAGGTCGGCGGCCAGCCCGGTCAGGCGCGCGGTCGCGGCCTCGTCCAGGTCGAAGAAGTACTCGCCGGACAGGGCGGTGATCTCGCGGCCCGCGTCGGGGCGAGTGAGCAGGGTCGGCTCGGAGACGCCGTGCAGCGACCGCTGCCACGCCGCCAGCGAGGCCGGACGGTCCTGCTGCGCAACCCATTCCAGGAAGTAGCGGTAGGAGCGCACCGGCGGCAGCACCGCGGTGTCGGAGTGCGTGGCGTACAGCACCAGCAGGTCCTGCATGAGCAGCGGCATGGACCAGCCGTCGAGCAGGATGTGGTGGTTGGCCACGGCCAGCTGGTAGCTGTTCGCGGCGGTCCGCACCAGCGTGTAGCGGATGAGCGGCGGCGCTGTCAGGTCGAAGCGCTGCACCCGGTCGGCGGCGATGATCTCCGCCGCGCGTGCCGCGCGGGCGTCCTCGTCGGCGATGTCGGTCAGGTCGTGGTTCGTCCACGCCACCTGCACGCCGTCGATGACCACCTGCACCGGAACGCCCGACGCGTCGTTCACGTAGGCGGTGCGCAGGATTTCGTGGCGTTCGATGAGCGCCTGCGCGGCCGACCGCAGCCGGTCGGCGTCGACGCGGCCCTCGAGGGTGAGCACCGCCTGCGCGGTGTACACGTCGACCGAGGTGGCGGCCAGCTGCGCGTGGAACAGCAGACCGGCCTGCAGCGCGGACAGCGGCCACACCTGGTTCAGCGCACCGTACTGCTTCTCCCAGCCGTCGATATCGCGCTGGGTGACGCGCACCAGGCCGAAGTCGGACGGGGTGTGCCCGCCCGCCTTGGCGGAATCGGCATGCCGGGCAACGGCTTCCAGCGCCGAGGTCCACAGCGCCGCGAATTCGGCGATCTCCTGCTCACCGATCAGCGTGCTCGGGTAGCCGATATTGGCGGTCAGCTTCTCCCCGACCACGATGGCGTTGATGTCGATCGGGGCCATGGCGGGCATGTCGCCGTCGTAGGCGCCGGCCAGATCCGCCAGCTCGGGAGCCGGGATCCAGCCGAAGCCGCGCAGCGCCTCCGGCACATCGCCCTCGTTGACGCGGCCCAGGTAGTTGAAGCTGACCTGGCCCGGCAGCTGCTTGGGCAGCTGCGAGGCGGTGTCGGAGTTCATGTAGCGCAGCAGGCCGTAGCCGATGCCCTTGTCCGGCACCGCGAGCAGCTGCTCCTTGACGGCCTTGATGGCCCGGCCCATGGCGGGCCCGCCGGTGAGGGCGGCGTCCACGTCGATGCCGGACAGGTCGAAGCGCACCGGGAAGATGGCGGTGAACCAGCCGACCGTGCGGGACAGGTCGGCACCGGGCACGACCTCTTCCTCACGGCCGTGGCCCTCGAGGCGGACGAGGGCAGACTTCTCCCCGAGTCCCTTGGCGGCGCGGAACTTGGACACCGCCAAGGCGAGTGCGGTCAGCAGACCGTCGTTGACACCGCCGTGGAACAGCGCGGGCACGGTGGTCAGCAGCGCCTTGGTGGCAGCGGCCGACAGCTCGACGCGGTGCTTCTCGATGGTGGCGGTGACGTCGACGGCCGGATCCATGGGGCGCTCGGTGAGCAGCGGGTCCGGGCCCTCGACAACGGTGCGCCAGAATTCGAGTTCGGCGACGCGCTCGTCGGTGGCGGCCTCACGCTCGAGGGCGTGCGCCCAGGTGCGCATGCTGGTGGCGGGCGCGACCAGTTCGGGGGTCTGTCCGGCGGACAGCTGACCCCAGGCGGCGACGAAGTCCGGCACCAGGATTCGCCAGGTGACGCCGTCGACCACGAGGTGGTGCGCGGCGACGACGAGACGCCCGGCACGAGCGGTGCCCGATTCACGGCTCGCCGTGGCGTCGGAGGGCTCCAGCCACACGAACCGGATGACCTGCCCCGCAGCCGGATCCAGCTTGTCGAGGGTGGCATCCAGTGCGGCCGTGGCGATCTCGACCAACTGCGCGTCGGTGACGCTCGCGTCGAACTCGGTGCGATCGATCAGCGCATCCGCGTCGATGGTTCCGGGAGCGGCGGTTTCGACGATCCAGTCCGCGTCCGGCACCCGGCGCAGGCGCGCCCGCAGCATGTCGTGGCGGTCGATGACCGCACCGACGGTGGCGGCGATGCCCGCACGATCGATGCCGATCGGCAGCTCCAGGGCCATGGTCTGGTTGAAGCGGCCGAACTCGCCCGCCCGGCCCGCCATGAACCGCACGACGGGAGTCAGCGGCATGACGCCCACGCCGCCGCCCGGCAGCTCGGTCAGCTGCGGGGTCGAATCGCCCTGTCCGTCCGCGGTTTCCGCGACGGCGGCCAGACCGGAGACCGTGCGCTGCTCGAACACGTCACGCGGGCTGAACACCACGCCGCGCGCCTTGGCCCGCGACACCAGCTGGATGGAGACGATGGAGTCACCGCCCAGGGCGAAGAACGAGTCGTCGATACCGACCCGCTCCAGGCCCAGCACCTCGGCGAAGACCTCGGCGATGGTGTGTTCGAGGGCATTGCGCGGCGCGCGGAAGACCACCTCGGTGGCGAAGACCGGCTCGGGCAGCGCCCGGCGGTCCAGCTTGCCGACCGGCGTCAGCGGCACCCGGTCGATGACCATGACCGCCGACGGCACCATGTACGCGGGGAGACGCGCCTCGACGTGCGCCGTCACGGCCGCCACATCGATCGAATGACCCGGCGTGGCAACCACGTACGACACCAGCGACGTCGCGCCCGCGGCGTTCTTGTGGCCCACGGTGACCGCGAAGTCGACGGACTCGTGCGAGGCCAGCGCGGCGTCGATCTCGCCCAGCTCGATGCGGAAACCACGCACCTTGACCTGGAAGTCGGAACGGCCGACGTACTCGACCAGGCCGTCCGGGGTCCAGCGCACCACGTCACCGGTGCGGTACATGCGCTCGCCCGCCACATACGGGTTGGCGACGAACCGGTCGGCCGTCAGGCCCGGCCGCGCGTGGTAGCCACGCGCCAGCTGAATGCCCGACAGGTACAGCTCACCCGCGACACCCACCGGAACCGGGCGCAGGCGGTTGTCGAGGATCAGCGACTGCATGCCCCGGATGGGGCCGCCGATGGTGACCAGATCGCCCGGCACCAGCGCATCGCTGATGTTGGTCATGATGGTGGTCTCGGTGGGGCCGTACCCGTTGTGGAAGGCACGAATGGTGCCGTCCGACTCTGTCCCCTCTCCGATCGGCACCGCCCACTTCTCCACCAGATCGGCCGGGACGGCTTCACCACCGGCGACCAGCACGCGCAGCGAGTCCAGGCCCGCCGGTCCGAAGGTGGACAGCGCGGCCGGGGTGATGAAGGCGTGGGTGGCCTGCTCGCGGCGGATCAGCTCGGCGAGCTCCTCCCCGCCGTAGGTGCCCGGCGGGACGACCACGAGGGTGCCGCCCTTGCCGATGGCGAGCAGGAACTCCAGCATGGACGCGTCGAACGACGGCGACGCGAAATGCAGTGCGCGCGACGAGGAGTCGAGCGCGTACCGCTCGGCCTGCTCGACGCTGAAGTTGGCCAGACCCGCGTGGGTGACCACGACGCCCTTGGGTACACCGGTGGAACCGGAGGTGTAGATGACGTAGGCCGGGTGCTCCGGGCGCAGCGGGCGCGCCCGTTCGGTATCGGCGATCACGGTGTCCGCGAACCCATTCAGATCCAGCTCGTCCAGCACCAGCCACTCGACCGAGTCCGGCATGTCCGCGCGCACCGACGCCACGGTGAGGCCGACCGGCGAACCGGAGTCGGTGACCATGTGGGCGATGCGGTCGGCCGGGTAGTTCGGGTCCACCGGCACGAAGGCCGCACCGGTCTTGGACACCGCCCATTCGGCGAAGTAGGAGTCGTCCGATCGCGGCACGGCCACGGCGACCAGATCCTCGGTGCCGATGCCGCGCTCGATGAGCAAGCGCGCCAAGCGGTTCGAGCGGGCATCCAGCTCGCCGTAGGACAGACTCCTGCCCTGGAACACGACCGCGGTCGCGGCCGGATCGATGGCGACGGCGTCGGCGATGAGCTCGGGCAGCGTGCGCGCCGGGACGGCGGGCAGGCCGAAACGGGCCACCAGCTCGGCGCGTTCGTCCTGGTCCAGGATGTCGATCGCGCCGACGCCGAGCTCAGGGTCGGCCGCGACGGCCTCGAGCACCCGCACCCAGCGCTGCGCGAATCCGGCCGCGGTGGCCTCGTCGAACAGATCGGTGGCGTAGGTCAGCGCCAGCGCCATCCCGGCGTCCTGCTCCGACAGCGTGAACTGCAGGTCGAAGCGGGAGATGTTCTCGTCGAGATCCAGCGTGCCGACCGTCAGCCCCGGCAGTTCGATGCTGGTGCGATCCAGGTTCTGGAAGGCCAGCATGACCTGGAACAGCGGGTTGCGGGCCTGCGAGCGCTCGGGCGCGAGCAGTTCCACCAGCCGCTCGAACGGCACGTCGGCATTGCCGAAGGCATCGAGGTCGGTGTGCCGCACGCGATCCAGCAG
>NZ_JBHZAK010000052.1:0-13530 GCF_042754165.1 Nocardia sp. NPDC059229 | reverse complement strand
GTGCTGGAGGGCCGGCCGCTACGCGGCCGGCCCTCCTCAACAGGCACGCAATACACCGAGCACCCCTACACCACGCACCCACACCATTTCGCAACAGCCCGTTTCGCGCCAATTCCTCAGCGGTAGTGCGCGCTTAGAACGGTTGCACTGCGATCGGTCCGCGCATGGCAATGCACTCTCCTGCCGCGACCCGCGCGATTCGGACGGCAGCGTGGCAAGCCGGAAGACCAACCGGCCGAGATCATCTCGGTCGGAAGTCGAACGCGCCCCACAGCCGGGATCCCCACGCAACCGGCCTGCGGGCTCGATCCAATCCGAGCCGAGCGCGCTGGACCTGTTCCGGTGTAATGGTCATCTCGGCTCCGGTCGGAATACCGCCCGAGTCGACCGGCGTGTAGTCGAGGATGCACTCCAGACCCTCGGCCACGGCGAAGCGAACCACGCCGGCCAGCTTCTCGACCGGATCCACACTCACCTGCTCCATCACACCCTCGATCAGAAAGAACGGATCGACACCCAGCAGGACCGTCGCCTCGTAGCAAAAGAAGTCGACCGAACTGTCCTGATAGGACAACTCGAAGCCGAACATCCACTCTTTCACATCAACCCGAGACGTGCCCAGCCATTGCATGACCACACTCGAAATCCGTTCGCTGGCACTGTGCTCGATAGTGCCGCAGAAGGAAATGCAATTCACCCGCCCACCTCACTCCACCTGTCAGAGGTCAGCGGAACGTCCGCAACCGGCAATGAGCGAGTCTGGAGTGACTTCGCTCTCTGTGTTGTTCGTGGGATTCCCTGTGTGCCAATGGAATTCTAGGATCGACTGTGCGGTCCCAAGGGAGGAAGACCCATGACGGAATCAGCATTTGCTACCCAGTCGGTAGCGCGGCCCCTCGTAGTATTCGATGGCGACTGTGCATTCTGCACTGCCAGCATCGATCGCATCCGGAATCGAATACGACCGGATGTCGATTTTGCTCCGTGGCAACGACTCGACCTGCCCGCTCTGGGACTAACAGAACAACAGGTCGAAAACGCTGTCCAGTGGGTCGACGGTGATGGGGGCCGTGCCTCCGGGGCGCGCGCCGGTGCACTGCTATTGCGACGCACCGCACAGCCTTGGCGAGCAGTAGGCACTGTCATGCTGATTCCGCCGGTCAACTGGCTCGCGGCAGCGCTCTACCGCCTCGTCGCCAAAAACCGGCACCGCCTCCCCGGCGGTACCGCGGCGTGTGCCTTCCCGGGCCCGAAGCAGGGTTGACGGAGCACCGCGCCTGCTAGGAATGGCTCCGAATCACGGACAGCAAGCCGACCGGCGCACGCCAAACAACCGCACCGCACACCGCGCTAACCGAACCGGCCAGCCGTGTACTCACCAATTCCGGTCGGTCACGAAGGCCCGGACGGTCGCGCCGGCGTCGTCGGGCATCCGGTCGGACTTGGCCCGGTTACCGGCGCGATGGGCCGTCTGCTTGTTGCTGCGCTGCGTCATCGGTACAGCCGGATCCGGCGGGCGGTCGTGGATGGCGGTCCTCCTCGAATGGTCGAGGCGCGGACCGCAGCACCGCCCGCCCGCCCGTCAATCGATGCTCTGCACTCGCACGCGGATCGGCATGTCATCGAATGTGGTTTCGACGATGTCGCCAACCAGGTGCCCCAAGAGAGCCTGGCTCGCGGGCAGGCTTTCCGAGTACCTGTCTGAGATCGCATCAGCTTCGCTGTCAGGCACGATCGTGTAGCGGAACTGCATCGCAATCGTGCCGTCAAAATGGCGAGCGGTGGTGCCATCCTCGTTGACCTTGGTCAGGATGAGGCCCGACCCGACGAGCACGATCTTGGTCTTGGGGAGGAGGTTCACTCTCCACCTTTCCGTAGGTGGACAGGCCGGGATTAGCCTTGCCCGCCTTGGTATCTCGTGATTTGCCGATACCGTTTCAACCGAACTCCGGGACTTTCCGCCGGCTCGCGAGGAAGTCTGACCGAACGGACTGGCGCGATCGGAGGACCGAACTCACTGCGGTGCCAAACATCCTCTTCTGCCGCTTCCCGCGCTGACCGCAGCGGCCAGCGCGTGGTGTCGGAAGATCGACTGGCCGTGCCGATCCGAGACCGGCAGAACGTCCGCAACTGCCGACGACCGGGCGTCGCTCTTCGGTCATCCTGTGATTCACCTGTCGGATTTGCGGCGGGGCATCGCGGGCATCAATCGTGGCATCGGTGGTAGCGGTGCGGACGCCGGTGAGGCTTGGAACGCTTGGATCATGAGGGCGGCGAAGCGGCGGGAGGCCGCGATGCGTGCTGCCGGTGTGCTGGCGTGGATGCCGTTGTTGGCCATGATCATGAGGATGAGGTCGTCCAGCACTATGTCTGGGCGCAGGCGCCCGGTGTCCTTGGCGCGGCGGATCAGTTCGGCGGCGCCGGTGAGCGAGGAGGTGCGGATCGCGGTGAAGTCCATCGCGTGCGGGTAGGCGGACATGAAGGCCGCGGTGAAGCCGTGGTCGCGGGCTTGCAGCTCGCAGAGCTTCTCGACGACGAGGCAGAAGCCGTGCCAGGGATCGGGGTCGGCGAGCCCTTCGTCCACGAGGGTCCGGCAGGCGAGCATCTGATCGGTGAATGCCTCGGTGACCAGCATCTCCTTGGTCGGAAAATGGCGATAGAGGGTGGCGGGGCCGACCTCGGCGCGCCGGGCGATCTCCCGCATCGGCACGTCCAGGCCGTTGGCGACGAACATCGCGCGCGCCTCGTCGAGGATGCGTTCGCGGTTGTCACGGGCGTCGGAACGCAGGGCGTGAGGCAAACGAGTGGTCACCGCTCTCACTTTAGCTAAACGGACGGGGGTGTCCGTTACGGTCGGTTGGCCTGTCCCGATCGAACAGAACACGGAGAAACCAATGCATGCAGTGATGGTCCCAGCGTTCGGAGGTCCCGAGGTCCTCGCGGTGGTCGAGCTCCCCGACCCGAATCCGGCCGCCGGACAGGTGTTGATCACGACCGAGGCGATCGGCGTCGGCGGTATCGACGCCCTGATCCGAAGTGGCGCGCTGGCCGCCTACGGCGCCACGCCCGGTCACATCCCCGGCCAAGAGGTCGCAGGCACCGTGACCGAGGTCGGCGAGGGTGTCGACACAGGGTGGATCGGTCAGCGCGTGTGGGCGTTCACCGGTGAGAGCGGCGGCTACACCGAGCGCGCCGTCGCCTCGGCCGAGACGCTCGTCCCCCTGCCGGAGACCATGTCGGCTGTCGACGCGGTGACACTCGGCAGCTCGGCAATGGTGGCCCACTTCGCTTTGCGCCATGCGCATTTCGCGCGCGGGGAGTCGGTGCTGGTGCGTGGCGCGGCCGGTGGCATCGGAGTCATGGCTGTCCAGCTCGCTGCTCGTGGCGGCGCCGGTGCAGTCGCGGTCACGACCTCATCGGCCGAGCGCGGCGATCGCCTGCGCAAGCTCGGCGCGACCCACGTGCTCGACCGTGCCGGCCGGGGTACAGAGAACGCTCCCCCGGGCTACGACGTCATCATCGACATCGCCGCAGGCGCGGATCTACCGTCGTTTCTCACCAGGCTCGAACCGAACGGTCGCATGGTGGCCGTCGGCGTGATGGCAGGCATGCCACCGGCGGACTTCGGCGCGGAGATGGTCGCGGCCTTCAAGAAGTCGATGTCATTCGCGACCTTCAGCGCCGACACCGTGCCCGCACCCGACCGACGCGCCGCGACCGCCGAACTGTTCGCCGCCGCGGCTCGCGGCGAACTGGAAGCGGTTGTGCACGAAACGCTTTCCCTGGAACAAGCTGTGCTGGCGCACCAGAAAATGGAAACCGGCGAGGTATTCGGCAGAATCGTGCTCACACCATCGGCGAGATAGGCGACACCGCCTCTCACCGCAATATCAACGCACGCACATGCCGCATACCACACTGACCGAACCGGCCAGTGTGGTGCGGCGGAAGATCAACTGGCCGTTGCCATCCGAGCCCGACCGAATGCACCGTAATCAGCGCATGGCGCGCTGACCGAACCGGCCGGCGCGGGGCATCGGAAGATCAACTGGCCGTGCCGATCCGAGGCCGGCAGAACGTCCGCAACTGCTGATGACCGTAGTGGCACATGCGTCGAGGGCGACAACGGCCGAGCGGCTTCGTCTTCGACAACGCCGCCGGCAAGCTCATCGAGGTCGTCTCCTGACCTCACGGGAGAGCCCCGTACGTCGTTTCTTCGGTGAGATTTCTCAGGCGGCGGAAGGGTTTTCGAGGACGATTGCGACTCCTTGACCGGATCCGATGCAGACTCCGATCGCGCCGTAGCGCGCATTGCGTTCCCGCAGTTCGGTGGCCAGGGTCAGGACGTAGCGGGCGCCGGTGGCGCCGAACGGATGACCGATTGCCACCGCGCCGCCGTTCGGTGTCAGCTTCTCGTCGGGGATGATGAAACCGTCCAGCTGGTTGGGCAGTTCACGCAGCACGCCCAGGGCTTGGGCGCTGAATGCCTCGTGTACTTCCCACACGTCGATCTGCTCGGGTGTCAGGCCCGCACGTTGGATCGCCAGAGGCAGAGCCCACGCCGGAGCCAGACCCATGTAGAGCGGATCGATCCCGTACACCGCGGACGACACCACCCGCGCCAGCGGTTCGACGCCGAGTTCGGCCGCTCGTTCACCCGAGGCCAGCACAAGTGCACTGGCTCCGTCGGTCAGGGGAGTCGAGTTCCCCGCGGTCATCTGCGTCGTCCCCGGCTGCGGGGGCAGCGCCGCCAGCCTTTCGGCGGTGGTGTCGTCGCGGATGAATTCGTCGTGCTCGAACAGGCGGGCGGGGGTCTTCCTCGTCGCGCCGATCTCGACCGGCATAATCTCCTTGGCCAGCCGCCCGGAATCCCTGGCCGCCTTGGCATTTCGCTGCGTCCGGAGCGCGAACGCGTCGATTTCCTCTCTGGTCAGCCCGTAGCGGTCGGCGACGTTCTGTGCTGTCTCGATCATTCCGATGTAAGCATTGCGCGCCAGCAGCGCCGGATTGGCGGGACCGCCCGCACCCGCCCACATGGTGTCGAGCAGGATGACCGGGCCACGGGGGCCGAACGGGGTGTCGCCCTTCATGTACGCCCATCCCGACCGCGACATCGACTCGACGCCACAGGCGATCCCGACGCCCAGGTCCCCCGCTTTGATCGCGTGCGCGACATTGATGGTTGCACTCAGGGACGACCCGCAGAACCGGTTGATCGTCGCCCCGGCCACCGTGTCGGGGAATCCCGCCGCCAGCGCCGCCCACCGCGCGACATCACCCATACCTTCGTGGGCCGGATTGACGCAGCCCGCGACAATGTCCTCGATCTGATCGAGACCCACTCCGACGCGCTCGCACGCACCCTTCATGGTCATCCCCAGCAGGTCGTCGGCCCGAATGTGCGACAGCGAACCACCGTACCGGGCGAAGGGGGTCCGAACACCACCGAGCACAAACGCTTCCGCCATCACGATCTCCTTCGACAGTGTCCTCAGGGTCTCAACGAGCAAGCCGTCGTTGCCGCTTCCGATCTTGCCTCGATTCCGAGGAAATCCGCCACACCACACCACAGCGCTCAGCGACGGCGCCGCGGCACTCGGCGTAGGGAAGCTGACCATCAGCGGTGTTCGGATGGCTCGCACCAGCGGCCGAATGTGGATCACGGCGTCTCCGGCCTGAGCGACCGGGGTAGCGACCAAGGCGAGGGCGCTGACTGCGCCGTGTGAGATGTAGGGCATCACGTCGGCGAGGCGTGATGGCGCGCAAGCGATGTCGCTCAGATTCTGGATTGGCCAGATCCTAGCGATATGGGGCGTTTTAGCCGCTTTTCGGAAGGTGAGATCTCCCGCAGAATCGGAACGATCCCAATCGAAGAAGTTGGGCGCGAACAGAATTGGAGAATGCAGTGCCTATTGGACTCGCGCAGGCACAGGCGATTGTGGCCGCTGCCGTGGAGCGAGCACAGGAGATCGGTGTGCCGATGAATATCGCGGTGGTGGATGGCGGCGGTCATTTGCTCGCATTCGCGCGCATGGACCGTGCGATTCTCGGCTCGATCGATATTGCGCTGACGAAAGCGAAGACGTCGGTTCTCTTCAACGGGCCCAGTGAAAACCTGTGGGAATTCTGCAAACCAGGCGGGCCCGCACCTGCCACCGAACTCACCAACGGTGGCCTCATTCCGTACGCCGGTGGTGTGGCGATCAACGACGAGGACGGTGCCTTGCTCGGGGCGATCGGCGTGTCCGGCGGGATGCCGGTGCAAGACGGTGACGTCGCCAGGGCTGGCGTTGCAAGACTCTTCCAGGAGGTCAAGTGATGAAGAAGGTCCTGATAACCGGTGCGGGCAGCGGTTTGGGCAAGGGGACAGCGATCGGGCTTGCACGGGCGGGCCATACGGTGATCGCGACCACGCAGATCTGGCCGCAGGTGTCCGAGTTGCGTGCGCAGGTCCAGGAACTCGGTTTGGCGGACCGTGTCACCGTGGACAAGCTGGATATCCTCGATCAGCGTGATGTCGAGAGTGCCATGCAGTACGACTTCGATACCCTCGTCAGCAACGCCGGCACCGGTTTCGGCGGCCCATTGGCCGAGATTCCGGTCGATCTGGTACGGGAGACATTCGAAACCAATGTGTTCTCGAATCTGAATCTGATGCAGCGGGCAATCCGCAAGTTCGTCGATGCGGGAACCCGCGGCCGCATCGTGATCGTCAGTTCGATGGGCGGCATGCTCACCGCCTACGGGCTGGGTGCCTATTGCTCGAGCAAACATGCCCTCGAGGGCATCGCGGCGACCTTGCGTGACGAATTGGCGCAAGGCGGAACCGGTATCACGGTGCAGACCGTCAATCCGGGCGCGTACGACACTGGATTCAACGATCGGCTGGGCGACAGCACCTTCCACTGGCAGGACGACAGGGTGAACTTCACCTCCAGGTCCTCGATCGAGAAGGTGTTCTCCGAGATCATGCAGGGCCAATACGATCCGCAGGACATGATCGACAAGATGATCGAAGTCATCGGCGCGGACAAGGGCAACTACCGCAACGTGTGGCCCCCGGCGACCGAGGAGCTCATCAAGCAGGTCCAGCAGGATGCGTGGACTCGCCAGGTCGTCTCGGAGTAGCGAGAACAGACAGATTGCCGAGGGCAGCAACGCATGTCATCGTCCCGGATGGCTGGCCCGCCGGGTCCAGGCAGGGTCTGCGGTGATCGGTGGCGCGGTTCTGGCGGGTTCCTGTGCCGACGTCGGAGCGGGCGGATGCGCGGCCCGAAAGGTCGCTCGATAGCTCAGCGGTGGAACACCGGTCTGGCGTACGAAGTGGGGGCGCATGGCTGTCGCGTTGGCGAATCCCGCATGGCGAGAAACGATTTCGACGGTGGTGTCCGTTGTTTCGAGCAGCTCGCGGGCATAGCGCACACGCGCATTGAGCAGCCATTGCAGCGGGGTGGTCCCGAAGTGGGATCGGAAGTGCCGGTTGAGGCTTCGCACGCTGAGTGCGGCGTGGTCGGCGATGTCGGCGAGGGTCAGGGGACGGTGCAGGTTGGCGTTCATCCATTGCAGGGTGTCGCCGAGTAGGGCGTCGGTGTCGGCCGGGGCGGGGTGGGCGATGAACTGCGCCTGCCCGCCTTGGCGCTGGGGCGGCATGACGGTGTGGCGTGCGGTATCGGTGGCGGCTGCGGCACCGAGATCGCGGCGTACCAGTTGCAGGCACAGGTCGAGTCCGGCAGCTACGCCCGCGGAGGTACACACCGTGCCGTCTTCGATGTAGAGCACTGTGGGATCAACATCGACCTGTGGGTAGCGCTCGGCCAATGTGTCGGCGTGTTCCCAATGCGTGGTGGCGCGGCGGCCGTCGAGCAGCCCGGCGGCGGCCAAGATGAAGGCGCCGGTACACACCGACGCGATGCGTGCGCCGCGCGCGTGCGCAGCGCGCAGCGCGTCCAGCACCTTCGGCGGCGGATCGGCGTGTGTGGGCGCGCGGCCGGGAACGACGATGGTGTGTGCCTCGGTGAGTGCGTCCAAGTCCCAGTCCGTGCGCAAATCGACTGCGCCGAAAAGAGAATCGGTGTGTGCCCGGCGTCCGGGGGCGACGATGCGGACTTCGTAGGTGGGTACTGCCGCGAGGAGATTGGCGGTGCCGAACACCTGGCCGGGGACAGCGAGCTCGAAGCCGACCACGTCGTCGAGCGCGAGAACCGCCACGATCTTCATGGCCAGATTGTAGCGATATTAGTCTTTCTGGCCACTGTTGAGGCGTGGTCGATCGCACCAGAATCGGGGATACCGAACGGAAAAGGAGCCTTCACGTGACAGGTCAACACCCCGCGAACAGTGCACCCCCCGCGAAGTTCGCCGACAGGCCGCAACAGCTCGCGGAACTTTTCGTCGAACGCCTGGCCACGGAGGAAAAACATGACCATCGACGCTGACACGCGATCGGAATTCAGCGTGCCGACAACGGAATTGGCAGTCGCCGCCGACGAACTGGCCCGATCGGTGTCACCGGAGTTCATCTACAACCACGCAATGCGCAGCTACCTGTTCGGGCGCGAGATCGCGGCCGCGATGGGAATGCGGGCCGGCACCGACTACGACGACGAACTCGTCTTCCTCGCGTCCATCCTGCACGACCTGGGCGCGACCGAGCATGCCAACGGCAACCAGCGTTTCGAGGTGGACGGTGCCGACGCCGCCGCGGAGTTCCTCACCGGCCGAGGCCTGGACCCAGACCGCGTGAAGCCCGTATGGAATGCCATCGCGCTGCACACCAGCGACGGTCTGTGCCACCGCTTCGGCCCCACCGAAGCCGTGACCCAGATGGGTATCGGAGCCGACATCATCGGCCGCTTCCGCGACAAGCTCGCACCGGGATACGCCGACCGTGTGCACGCGGCATATCCCCGCTACAACCTGGGCTACGCCCTCTCCGAGACGATCGCCGACCAGATCCACGCGAACCCCGCGAAGATGGCATCCCCGATGAGCTTCCCCGCGCACGTGTACCAGCTGCAGTATCCGGACCACGCCCCCAAGGTCACCTGGCACGACATCCTGGACGCCTCAGGGTGGGCCGACAAGCCGACAGCATGAACGAAATCCGGATTTCGGCCGCAGGCGATACGAACGTTCATCACCCGAACAGACAAGTGCCCACCACAGTTCCGCGAGTGTGGACTGTCGCGCAAGCCGCAACCGGTGACCTGTTCGAAGCGGCGAAGGCAGTGTCGTACCGCACCCCGTGCTCAAGTCAGACCCGCTTGGGCAGGACGCGGCCCCATGGAGAGCACATCCTGTAATCAGCGTAAGGCGTTTTGTGTCAAGCGGTTCGGTCGGTACCTCGTCCTGTCGTCGTCCCGGCATAGCGGTAATGGGGTTGGTCCCTGCAGCGCACCGGTTTCGGCGAGGATCGCCGCGGCACCGACCGCCGAGAGTCCGCTGATCGAGGTGACCAGCGTGGTCAACCCGAGCTCGTCGAGCACCGCGACCATGCGAGCCTCGGTGTCGGACAGCCGCTGCCGATCGAGGGCCCAATCGGCGAGCAGTAGCTGCACGCGCTCGAACGCACCGCGCCGATGCGCGAGAACACCGGCCGAATCCTTCAGGGCCGCAAACAGATTCCGCACTATCCGCAGACAGGGCCGCTGCCCGCCAACGCGCACAACACCCCCCCGCACGGCTTGCTCGAGCCGCGCAAGCCCCAAACGCCGGGTCCGGGTCAGATCACCACTGTCACGCTCACAGATCACTCGCATCGCCGCCACCCAGGAACGGGAGCGAAACGGTTGCCGCGCGGTCTCGAGCGCGGCCGGCCACACGCTTCGGCCCGCACGCGGGGCGGCGAAAGATCAAATGGCCGTATCGGTCCGAGGCAGGCGGACCGGACGCACATGCCGAATTGAGTGTCCGCCGCGTCGCTTCTGTGATGGTTGACCTTGACCTAGGGACAACCCTTCAGCATGGTCGGCATGTCTACGAAAACCGCGGCGGTGCAACACTTCACAATTCGCCATGACGGTGTCGCGATCCCCGTATCGCGCGGTGGCAGGGGACGCCCGCTGGTCCTGTGCCCTGGTCTGCTGACGACCCAGGCCGACCTGCGTGAGCTGATCGAGTTGCTACGCCACGATTATGATGTGGTGACCTTTGATTACCGTGGTCACGGCCTGGCGTCGGCCGCGGGCCGGTACTCCTTCGCGGAGTTCCTGAGCGATTTCGCCGCAGTGATGACGGAGCTTCCACGCCTCGGTCTGTCCTCGGTGCCGGTGCTCGTGGGCCACTCGCTTGGCGCGGATCTGGTCGTGAACTACGCCTCCGAGTTTTGCGGGACTGCCGCCGGGCTCGTTCTCCTCGATGGGGCAAACCCGGTACCCGAGCCGTTCCTGACCGAAGCCGATCTGCCGGAGCTCCGCACTCTGTGGGAGGACTTCGCTACCCAGCAGCAGGCCGTCAAGGACTCTCCGCAGCAAGTACTGCTCTCGGTGCAGGACATTGTGGATGTCAATCTCGAAGTGGAGGCGTTCCGGTTCGAGATCCGACAGCGGCAGCGACATCGTGAGCGGATCGCCCGTCTCGTCGCCGGCGACAACCTGGTGCTCCCTCCGCAGGTAGTCGAGTTCCTCGACCAGCTACGGGCATTCGGAGTCGACGAACGGATTGTCGGGGTCGAACGCGACGGCTGGATTCCCCTGGTCACCCGCTCACCCGAGCGGGTCGCGGAGTGGGTGGCACGCAAGCAACGCCAACT
Source organism: Nocardia sp. NPDC059229 (assembly GCF_042754165.1). NCBI lineage: Bacteria > Bacillati > Actinomycetota > Actinomycetes > Mycobacteriales > Nocardiaceae > Nocardia > Nocardia sp. NPDC059229. The sequence goes on along the minus strand of NZ_JBHZAK010000052.1, from coordinate 2,780 downwards.
AACCGACCCCCAGTTCCTCGACTTCTACCTCACCTTGAGCCAGGCTCTCGACTGGGCCGACGACGATCCCAGACTCGCCGAGCTGGCCGACAGAACAGCTGTCTACCTCACCCGAATCGCCGACGAGCATGGCCATGACTACATCAGCGATATCGACATCGAACCCCCACTCACGGCACTGCTGGACACACTGGCACTGGACACCGCACCACCCGTCCGCCGACTGATCGGGCTACTCGCGCAACGCGGCTGGACCGGCTGGACCAAACTCGAACGCGTCAACCCGAAACCCGATGCCATGACAACGCACTGACATGCTGCATACCGCGCTGACCGAACCGGCCAGCGCCGGGCATCGGAAGACCAACGGGCCGTTGCCATCCGAGTTCCGACGAATGCCCTGTAATGACTCCCCCTTTATGTCAAGAGGCGGGCTGTAGTTCGTTAGGCCGGTTGGTGGTGAGTCCGGGTTGTGGCTTGTCCGAAGGATCGGTGTTCGGGGTAGAGCCGGTCGCGCTGGAGTCAGTAGTCGCCCCCGATTGCCCTCCCGGGCTCGCCGCGTCTCGTCGTCGCTGGTCGGTGAGCATCCGCTGGTAGACGACGTTGGACAGGCGCCGTTTCAAGGCGCGCATCGCTTCCATGGAGGTCTTGCCAGCGGCTTTCTTGCTGTCGTGGTAGACCCGGCCTGGGGTCGGGTTACGTAGTTGGACCACGGCCATGATGTGCAGGACATGGTTGATTTTCCGGTTGCCGGCACGGGAGAGTCGGTGTCGCTGCTGCTGGCCGGAGGAGGCGTCCAAGGGCGCGGTGCCGTTCCAGGATGCGAACCGGTCACGTGAGGCGAAACGGTGGATGTTGTCGGTATCGGCGAGAAGCCGTGCCGCGCCGGAGGGGCCGATGCCGTGCAGGTCCATCAGGGTCGACCCGCGCGCGATCACCAGTTGTTCGAGTTCTTTGTCCGCGGCTTTGGTTTCCGGTCGACGACCTCGAGATCGTCGATCAACTCTGTCACCAGCCGCAGCCGGACTGCGGCCGCGGCATCGCCCGGTTCGAGGGCCTCGGCCAGGGCGCGGGCCTGCATCGCCGACAGGAACCTCTTGGCACCACCGGGTATCAACTCCAGCAGCAGCCGGTGGATCCGGTTGAGCAGTTCGGTGCGGGCACGACCGAGCTCGTCACGACGATCGACCAGCAGACCCAACGCGACCAGCTCCGGATCCGCCTGTACACGACGCAGATTCGGTAACCGCAACGCTGCCAGCGCGACAGAATGCGCATCAACCGGGTCGGTTTTGCGTCCGTTGCCGGTGGCGAACACCCGCACCTGCGCCGACAGTTTCGCGGGCACGTCGATGACGGTCTCCCCGTCGGCGATCAGCCGGTGCGCCACATGCCGGCCGACACCGTTGCATCCCTCGATCGCCCATACACGCTGCGGGAATCGTCGTGCGGCGGTGAACATTTCGTCGTATCCGCCGGTATCGGTGCCGTAACGGCCGGTAGCGAGGATCTTCGCGTTCGAATCGATGATTTCGATAGTGGCCGAGCGTTTGTGCGGGTCCATTCCGATGATGACCGGCATCGGTATCCTTCCAGATCGACGGACAGGTATCCGTGCGAGAAGGCACCGCTACTTCGAGCCAGAGCAGACCCCTTTCCAGCCACACCCGCACGGTAACCCGATGGGACGCAAGCCATTAGCGAGCCACACCGATACTGCTGGCGGGCAGCCGATTACAGAGTTCCCCACCGGGTACCTGGGATTGATCCTGGCCGGGATCAAGTCCTACCACCAGTCTTAAGTAGCCGCATACCGCGCTGACTGAACCGGCCAGCGTGAGCCATCGAAAGATCTACTGGCCGTTCCGATCCGAGGCCGGTCGAAGGCACCCGTAGTGCCAATGAGCCTGCGTTGTGTCGCCGGCAAATGAGGTCCGCATCGATGACGGTGGGTAGTCCTATGTTGGAACGATGACTGTCGATACACACGGCGTGCGCCCCACGGCTGGCGTCGTCGCAACGGATCAGGACCTCGCTCTGATTGCGATCACAAGGGTGTTCGAACATCTCGAGGCTGCTCTCGCGGCGAAGGATGCCGTTGCGTTCGACAGTGTCTTCACCGATGACGTGGTTTTCATCAATCCGGCGGGTGTGGTCTTTCTGAACTGGGATGAGCTGCATGCCTACCACGTGAGCGCGATTCGGAACGGCCCGGACGCCCGGGCGCATTACGCGATTCTGGCGGTGCGGTTCCTTGCCGGTGGACATGCGATCGTCAATGTCGAGCAGACGTTGCGGACATCGGATTTCTCGGTAACCAACCGCGGGACATGGGTTTTCACGGAACGGGACCACAGCTGGTGGGTCGGTTCGGTGCACAATACGAATGTGGCGGGCACCACCGGATAGTCTTGCGGCGGCCGAACAGACCGATTGCTCTTGTGACCGGTGGGCCCCACCGCGAAACGTCCGCACATGCCGCATACCGCGCTGACCGAACCGGCCAGCGCGAGGCGTCGGCGGTGAGATCGACAGCGGCCCAGAGACATCCGCTACTGCCGAGTTCCGTGCGATTGCGACTTCAGGAGGCGGTACGCGCTGTGGCCGGTTAGATTGGTCTTGGACGGGGGATTCAGATGAGTGACCTTTTCGCGGATACGGCGTGGCATTACGCACGGTATAGGCCCGCTTGAGTTCCATCGGTGGTTGCGAACGCTCTTCTGAAGGGACGTTCGGATGCCACGTGGCGGCAATAATCGGATGCCGGTTTCGGTGAAGAA
>NZ_JBHZAK010000051.1:0-13667 GCF_042754165.1 Nocardia sp. NPDC059229 | reverse complement strand
CCTCCCGCGCCCACCCCCACACACCACCCTCGGGTCCCCCCCCCTGGGGGGCCCCCCCACCCCCCCACCCCAACAATTCCCCCCCCCCCGCCCCCCCCCCCCCCCCCCCCGCCCCGAGCTCTCGAGTGATCATGGGCTTGACCCTCACACCGTGTGAGGTCCTAAACCTGGAGGGGTCATGTTCAGTATCGGAGACTTCGCCAGGTTCGGATCGGTGTCGGTGCGAATGCTGCGCCACTACGACGAGATCGGACTGCTGCCGCCGTCCGAGGTGGATCCGTGCAGCGGCTATCGGTTCTATTCGGCCGAACAGCTCGCACGGCTCAACCGGATCGTCGCGTTGAAGGAACTCGGCTTCACCTTGAACCAGGTGGCCGAGCTCCTCGATGGGCAGCTGTCCGCGGAGCGGTTGCACGGCATGCTGCAACTGCGTCGCGCGCAGCTGGCCAATCAGGTGGTCGCGGACACCGCACGGCTCGCGAGCGTCGAGGCGAGGCTCCTGCGTATCCAGAAGGAAGGCGTCATGTCCGAGCAGGAAATCATCGTGAAACCGCTGTCCGCCACGCTCGTCGCCGAAATGAGCGACGTCGCCGCCGAATCCGGGGAGGCCGCGGTCGGGCCCATCATCGAGCGGCTCTACGCCCGGCTCGGGAAACTGATCCCGGAGGCCGGGCTCACCATCACCGGCGCGCCCGTCGTGTATTACGAAGAGCTCGAAGAAGGTTTGCGCGTGCACGTCGCGCACCAGGTCGCGGGGACCGCCGCGCCGGGCAGCAGCCTCGACCTGCACCTGCTGCCGGAGATTCCGCAGGCCGCGACCCTGGTGCATCGCGGGAAGCTGGCCGAACTGTGCGTGTCCTTCGAGGCCATGGGGCGCTGGGCCGACGAGAACCGTTACGCCCCCAATGCTCCCATCCGCGAGGTCTACCTCAATGCGCCCGAGGACCCGACCTCGGACGGGTGGGTCGTGGAACTGCAAATGCCGGTCGCCCCTGCCGTGTGAACGGCTCGGGCCCGACCGGCATCCGGTGTCCTCTCGACTACGCGCTGCCCCAGGACTGCAGCAGGTAGGTGATGTTCGACATGATCGAGGTCACCACATCGGCGAAATTCAAAGCCGCAGAACCCAGATCGGCGCTGCCGCCACCATCGATATTCCCCATCACGTTCCTCCAGTGTTGCTGGCCATTTGCCCAACCCACGGTATGGGGCGTTCGACCCGGGCGTGAACATCGCAATCGGACCCGGATCCGTGGGGGCACGGACCAGTGTCGGCACTCGAAAATGGCTGGCACTGGCCGGTAGTGGCAGCGATAGCGGCACCCGGCGGAACTGTCACTCCCCGAAAAACACTGCGGCGCACAGCTGTTGCTGTGCGCCGCAGGGGAAGCCGGTGGCTAGTCCGGTCCGTTGCCCTGGCCCGCGGACGGCGGCGGGATCCGCACCACGCGGTCGTCGTACTGGTTGGGATTGCCGTCGGGCTTGTTCACGGTGCCGACCCAGATATTGCCGTCGCCGCCCAGCGTCGCGCCGTCGAGGCGGCCGTACTTGTCCTGGGCCAGCAGCGAAGGCGCCGCGGTGACGGCGTGCGTGTTCTTGTCGGCCGTGGCGAGAGCCAGGGCCCGCTGGTTGGTCAGCGAGATCGCGACACCGTCCGAGGCGGCGGCACAGCCCGCCACGCCCGGGTGATCGGGCCAGGTCCAGGCCTTCACCGCGACACCGTCGGGGCCGACCCGCTGCAACCGGTCCTCGGTGGCGGTGCGGTCGGTGATCCAGATGGAATCCTTGCCGTCCGAGCACACCCCGCCCGCCACGCCGATACCGGTCACCACCACATCGGCGGAGGCGCCGGGCGCAGGGGAGGTGATGCTGAGCAGCTTGCCGGCCATCGAGTTGGTGTCGGCCGCCAGTGACGGGTTGCCGGCGTCACCGGTGAGCACCAGCATGCGGTTCTGCGAGGAGAAATCGATGGACCCGCGATTGCCGTTGACCCCCTTCGGGATTCCGGTCAGGATCGGCTTGGGCGCGCCGCCGTCGGTGGAGATGCGCACCACCCGGTTGTCGCCCCCGGTGGTCACGTACGCGTAGATCAGCCCGTCCTCGGTGAAGGTGGGCGACAGCGCCAGGCCGGTGAGACCGCCGTCCCCGGCCGGATCCACATCCAGCCGGGCGATCTCGATGGGCACGGGCGGTTCGCCCTCATCGGTGGCGACCACCTTCAGGATGCGTCCCGTGGTGCGTTCGGCCACCAGCGCGCTCCCGCCGTCCGGCAGCGCGACCAGGCCGGCGGTGGTGTCCAGGCACGAGACCACCACCGCCAGATCGGGATCCACGCACGGCAGATCGGGGCGCTTGGCATTGGTCGGCGGCACCTTCGGCGTGGTGGTGCTGGGCTCGGCGTCCTGCCAGGTCGGCTCCGTGGTGAACGGGCTCGAGGCACGATCATCGAAGCGGGCGCAGCCGGACAGCAGCACGGCGCCGAGCGTCACGCCCAGCACAACTCTCCGCGCACCCACCCCGGCACGGCCTGCGGCAACCAAACTCATGGTTGAGACGTTACGGAAAACCTGCCGTCCACGCTCGGACGGGGTGTCCCTTCCTTCGCCGTGGCGCGAATCGGACGGTGGACACGCCCGTGTTCTGCTGTGTGCCGAGCGGCTCTGGCTAATAGTCTGGCCCGCGTGACAGACAAGCCGAACGAGCCGTCCGCCGTGGCGGGCGACCTGCCGCCCGTTGCTCCGCGACCGGCCGGTGAACCGGTCCGGAGCCCCTTCGATTCGCCGACCGAACAGTTCGCCACCCCGTCCGGCGTCCAAACCACCGAGAAGCTACCCCGCACCGACGAGGAACTGGGTCTCGACCCCGAGGTCCCGCTCTACAACCAGGTCAAGAGCGCCATCCCCGGCGCCGACGGCACCACCACCGAGCCGTCCCCGACCTACTCCTTCGCCAGCATCCCGCCGGCACCGCCCAGCCCCGCCGACAGCAACGGCCGGGTCCGCCGCCGCGACGACCGCCGCGGCACGCTGGACCTCGGACTGCTCTTGCTGCGCTTGGTCATCGGCGGCACCTTCGTCTACCACGGCCTGCAGAAGGCCGCGGGCTGGTTCCACGGCCCCGGCTACGACGGCATCAGAACCGCCATGGAGAACGGCGGCTGGAAACACGTGGACCTCGCCGCCCCCCTCCTCATCGCCGGTGAACTCGGCGGCGGCATCATGGTCGCCCTCGGCGTGGCGACCCCCCTGGCCGCCGGCGCCCTGCTCGCCATCATCCTCGACGCCTGGATGTGGAAGCAGTCCATGGTCCCCGGCTTCCAATACTCCGCCAAGGGCAACTCGGTAGAACTCGAATCCGTCTTGGCAGCCCTCACCACCGTCCTCATCCTCACCGGCCCCGGCCGCCTCTCCCTCGACCGCAACCGAGGCTGGGCCACCAGACCCCTCTGGGGCTCCCTCGCCGCCGTCGCCGCCGCCCTAGCCGCCGCCATCCTCGCCTACACCTACCTCCACGGCGGCAACCCCCTAGCCGGCATCACCTTCAACTGACCCCCGACACCCCCGAACCACCAAGCGGCCGTACCGATCCCAACAGATCGATACGGCCGCTTCTTCGTACGGGCGGGCTGACACCCGCAAGTCTTTCCACGGGGTGTGGGCTGGCGCGCGCGTGTCTTCCCACAGGGTGTGGGCTGGCGCCCGCAATTCTTCCCACAGGGTGTGGGCTGGCGCCCGCGAGTCTTCCCACGGGGTGTAGGACTGGCGCCCGCGAGTCTTCCCACGGGGTGTAGGACTAGCGCCCGCAAGTCTTACCAGGGGGTGTGGGGGCTTGCCCCCACAAATCGTTCTCTGGGGGTGCGGGGGCTTGCCCCCGCAATCATCTCCCCGGGGGGTGTGGGGGCTTGCCCCCACCACCTTTCACCACTGACGCGTGGTCCAGGACTCCCATTCCTGGAAGGTCTCCTGATGGAGCTGGAGGACCCGGCCGGACTTGCTGTCGATCTCCTGGTGCAGCATCGCCCGGTGCTGGTTGATCCGCACCTGCTCGTCCGGCGTCGCCATGAACTCGGCGTGGTCGAGTTCCCGGGCCTCGGCGGCCAGCTCCTCGGCCTCGGCGAGCAGCGCCCGCGCTTCGGCATTGCGGGCGTCCGACCGCTGGAGCATGGCCGTGTACTCGGCAAGCATGGAGTCGGCCTTGCCGATGTATTCGATTGTCATTCCCTTGCTTTCTTGATTACGGCACGCGCCGGACGGCACCCTTGTCGGCGGAGGTGGCGAGCGCGGCGTAGGCACGCAGCGCGGTCGTCACCGGGCGCTCGCGGTTCACGGGCTGCCAAGGCCGTTCGGACGCTTCCATCTTCACGCGGCGCTCCGCGAGAACGTCTTCGGGGACCAGCAATTCGAGCGCGCGGGTGTGCACGTCGATGCGGATGCGGTCACCGTTCTCGATGAGGCCGATGGACCCGCCGCTGGCCGCCTCCGGGGAGATGTGGCCGATGGACAGGCCCGAGGTGCCGCCGGAGAAGCGGCCGTCGGTGATGAGCGCGCAGACCTTGCCCAGGCCGACGCCCTTCAGGAACGAGGTGGGGTGCAGCATCTCCTGCATGCCCGGGCCGCCCGAGGGACCCTCGTAGCGGACCACGATCACGTCGCCGGGCTTGATCTCCTTGCCCAGGATCTTCGAGACCGCCTCCTCCTGGGATTCGACCACCACGGCCGGGCCCTCGAAGGTGAACAGATCCTCGTCGATGCCGGCGGTCTTCAGGATCGCGCCGTCCGGGGCGATGTTCCCGCGCAGCACGCACAGCCCGCCCTCGACGGTGTAGGCGTGCTCCTTGTCGCGTATGCAGCCGCCCTCGGCGTCGGTGTCGAGCGAGGACCAGCGGTTCTCGGTGGAGAACGGCACGGTGGTGCGCACCCCGCCGGGCGCGGCGTGGAACAGCTCGATGGCTTCCTCGGAAGCCTTGCCGGAGCGGATGTCCCAGGTGTCGAGCCACTCGTCGAAGGACGCGGTGTGCACAGTGGTCACGTCGGTCTCGAGTAGGTCGGCGCGGCGCAGCTCGCCCAGGATGGCCGGGATGCCGCCGGCGCGGTGCACGTCCTCCATGTGGTAGTCGGAGTTCGGCGACACCTTGGACAGGCAGGGCACGCGACGCGAGATCTCGTCGATGGTCTGCAGATCGAACTCGATCTCACCCTCCTGCGCGGCGGCGAGGGTGTGCAGCACGGTGTTGGTGGAACCGCCCATGGCCACATCGAGCGCCATGGCATTGCGGAAGGCCTTGGCATTGGCCACGTTCCGCGGCAGCACCGAGGCGTCGTCGTCGCGGTACCAGCGGGTGGCGATGTCGACGATGACGCGGCCGGCCTTCTCGAACAGCGCCCGGCGCGCGGCGTGGGTGGCCAGCGTGGAGCCGTTGCCCGGCAGTGCCAGGCCCAGCGCCTCGGTGAGGCAGTTCATGGAGTTGGCGGTGAACATGCCCGAGCAGGAGCCGCAGGTCGGGCAGGCGGAGCGCTCGACCTCGGTGAGCCCGTCCTCGGTGACGTTCGGCGAGGCGCTGGCGGAGATGGCGGTGATCAGGTCGGTCGGGGCCTGGGCCACGCCGCCGACGACCACGGCCTTACCGGCCTCCATCGGACCGCCTGAGACGAACACGGCCGGGATGTTGAGCCGCATGGCGGCGTTCAGCATGCCGGGAGTGATCTTGTCGCAGTTGGAGATACACACGAGCGCGTCCGCGGTGTGCGCGTTGGCCATGTATTCCACGGAGTCCGCGATGATCTCGCGCGAGGGCAGCGAGTACAGCATGCCGCCGTGACCCATGGCGATGCCGTCGTCCACGGCAATGGTGTGGAACTCGCGCGGCACGCCGCCGGCCGCCCGGACCGCCTCGGCCACGATCTCGCCGACGTCCTTCAGGTGCACGTGGCCGGGGACGAACTGGGTGTAGGAGTTCGCGATGGCGACGATCGGCTTCCCGAAGTCGTTGTCGGTGAGACCGGTCGCGCGCCAGAGGGCGCGAGCGCCCGCGGCGTTACGGCCGACGGTGGTGGTGCGTGAGCGAAGCGGTGGCATTGGTCAGGTCCTCGGGTCGTGTCGCAGTGGGCTGTTGAGCGACTGTCCAGAAATACGTCTCGCGACGTTCTCCGGCGGGCCTCAACGTTACTCCCGCGCCATGACCTCGATCACCGCCGGTAAGAACTCTGCACCCTCGAAACGCTTACGACTTGCCGGAATCGGCCTCGCGCTCGGTGGATTCGGCCGTCGGCTCGGTGGTTTCGGCCTCGCGCTCCGTGGTTTCGGACGCAGCGTCGGTGGATTCGGACACGGCCTCGGTGGATTCGGCCGCAGTGTCGCCGGCTTCGTCCTCATCTTCCTCGGGCTCCGCGAACGGATCCGGGATGCGCCCACCCGAGGCCGCGACGAGATCCCCGAGCCGGTTGTACCCCACCGCGGGCAGCGTCACATCGGAGTCGTCGGCCAGATGCAGCTGCAGGTACCCCCGCTTGGGGATGCGCAGCCCGCGCACGTCGGCCCAGTCGATGTGCCGCCCGCCGAACAGGGTGCGCGTGTCGACGCCATTGTCCGAGACGGTCGTTCGGGTCCGCTCGATCCACACCACCACGGCCGCCGGGATGGCGAACAGGATCCACAGCACCTGCGGCCACCCGAAGAACGCGAAGGCCACGCAGAACAGCAGGATGAACACCCCGAGGTGAGCGAGCCGGGGGACACGGATCACGCGACCCGCGTCGGATTCGGACTCGGGCGTGTGGGACGATCGAGCAGGTGGCACGGACTGATGCTGTGAGGACACACCCACATCCTTGCATCACGGTGAACGGACCCGATCAACCGCACTGTCTCACATAATGAGACCCAATAGGTCAGCTGTTTGACTGGACGACCCACGCGCGCATACCGTCGAGCGCGTGAATCGAACCGAGTTGCTCGTAATCGGCCGGCGCGTCCAGCGCTGAGCCGACGACTGTAGGTCATTTACGTCAGCTCGCAGCTGCGACGCGCCACCCTCGAACAGCCACTGGCTGTCGGGGGCTTTTTTGTGTTCAGGCAAGTCCATGGACTGCAACGACAAGCAGTAAGGAACCAAGACGGTGAGCGCACCTACCGCCCGGCCCGGGCCCTCGGCCCGCAGGCCCGCGCCTTCGGCCACTCAGCCGACCGCGGCTCCGGCCGCAACTCCGAACCGCCGCCAGGTCCCGCCCGAGCGGGTCACCGGCGCGCAGTCGGTCGTCCGTTCCCTCGAGGAGCTCGGCGTCGACACGGTATTCGGCATTCCGGGCGGTGCGATTCTTCCCGTCTACGACCCGCTGTTCGATTCCACCAAGGTCCGCCACGTGCTGGTCCGCCACGAGCAGGGCGCGGGTCACGCCGCGACCGGCTACGCGCAGGCGACCGGCAAGGTGGGTGTGTGCATGGCCACGTCCGGTCCGGGCGCGACCAACCTGGTCACCCCGATCGCGGACGCGCAGATGGACTCGGTGCCGCTGGTGGCCATCACCGGTCAGGTCGGCCGTTCGCTGATCGGCACCGACGCCTTCCAGGAAGCCGACATCTCCGGCATCACCATGGCGTGCACCAAGCACAACTTCCTGGTCACCGACCCGATCGACATCCCGCGGATGATCGCCGAGGCGTTCCACCTGGCCTCCACCGGCCGCCCGGGCGCGGTGCTGGTCGACATCCCGAAGGATGTGCTGCAGGCGCAGACCACCTTCTCCTGGCCGCCGGAGATGAAGCTGCCCGGCTACCGTCCGGTCACCAAGCCGCACGGCAAGCAGGTGCGCGAGGCTGCCCGGATGATCATGGATGCCAAGGCTCCGGTGCTGTACGTCGGTGGCGGTGTCATCAAGGCCGACGCCAACGAGGAACTGCTGGAACTGGCCGAGCTGACCGGCATTCCGGTGGTCACCACCCTGATGGCGCGCGGCGCGTTCCCCGACACCCACACCCTGAACATGGGCATGCCGGGTATGCACGGCACCGTGGGAGCCGTTGCGGCACTGCAGCGTTCGGACCTGCTGATCACCCTGGGCGCGCGTTTCGACGACCGCGTCACCGGCCAGCTGGACTCGTTCGCGCCGAACGCCAAGGTGATCCACGCCGACATCGACCCGGCCGAGATCGGCAAGAACCGCCACGCGGACGTGCCGATCGTGGGCGACTGCCGCGAGGTCATCGCCGAGCTGATCGAGACCCTCAAGGCCGATCCGGCCGCCGCGGGCAAGGCTCCGCTGCTGGATCTGACCGAGTGGTGGCACTACCTGAGCGGTGTCCGCGAGAGCTACCCGCTGGGCTGGAAGACCCCGTCCGACGGTTCGCTGTCGCCGGAGTTCGTCATCGAGAAGCTGGGCCAGATGGCCGGTCCCGACGCCATCTACTGCGCCGGCGTCGGCCAGCACCAGATGTGGGCCGCGCAGTTCATCAAGTACGAGAAGCCGCGCACCTGGCTGAACTCCGGTGGTCTGGGCACCATGGGCTACGCCGTGCCGGCCGCCATGGGCGCCAAGATGGGCATGCCGGACCGCGAGGTCTGGGCCATCGACGGTGACGGCTGCTTCCAGATGACCAACCAGGAGCTGGCCACCTGTGCCGTCGAGGGCGTGCCGATCAAGGTCGCGCTGATCAACAACGGCAACCTGGGCATGGTCCGGCAGTGGCAGACCCTGTTCTACGAGCAGCGCTACTCCAATACCGACCTGGGCACCCACACCCTGCGCATCCCCGACTTCGTGAAGCTGGCGGAGGCGCTGGGCTGCCACGGCATTCGCGTGGAGAAGGAAGAGGACGTGGAGGCCGCGATCCGCGAGGCGCAGTCGATCAACGACCGGCCCGTGGTGATCGACTTCATCGTCGGCAAGGACGCGCAGGTGTGGCCGATGGTCGCCGCCGGCACCTCCAACGACGAGATCATGGCCGCGCGCGGCATCCGCCCGCTGTTCGACGACGACGAGTCGGCGTCCGAGCCCGCCGTGATCCACGAGGCGATGTCACACGAGAAGGCTTCGCTGGCCGCCCACGAGCGTGCCTCCCAGAAGGGGACCGAGGAATGACGACCACCCACACCCTGTCCGTGCTGGTGGAGGACAAGCCGGGCGTGCTGGCCCGCGTGGCCAGCCTGTTCTCCCGGCGTGGCTTCAATATCCAGTCGCTCGCGGTGGGCGGCACCGAGATCCCGGAGATCTCGCGCATGACCATCGTCGTCACGGTCGAGGATCTGCCGCTGGAGCAGGTCACCAAGCAGCTGAACAAGCTGGTGAACGTCATCAAGATCGTCGAGCAGGATACGGACAGCTCCGTGGCCCGCGAACTGATCCTGGTGAAGGTGCGCGCCGACGCCAGCGTGCGCACCCAGGTGATCGAGGCCGTGAACCTGTTCCGCGCGAAGGTGATCGACGTGTCGCCCGACGCGCTGACCATCGAGGCCACCGGCACCCGCTCCAAGCTCGACGCGCTGCTGCGCATGATGGAGCCCTACGGGATCCGTGAGATCGTGCAGTCCGGAGTCGTCGCGGTGGGTCGTGGACCCAAGTCCATCACCGCGACTCGCTAGTAACCGGCCGCCGCGGCGGCCATCCGCCCGCCATCCCGGCATGCTTTCGGCCGGGATCCACCACGCTTAATCACAGAATCCAAGAAGGAGCACCCAAAGTGGCAGTCGAGATGTTCTACGACGACGATGCCGATCTGTCGATCATCCAGGGCAAGAAGGTCGCGGTCATCGGCTACGGCAGCCAGGGCCACGCCCACTCGCTGAGCCTGCGCGACTCCGGCGTCGACGTGCGCATCGGCCTCAAGGAGGGCTCGAAGTCCCGTGCCAAGGCCGAAGAGGCCGGCCTGACCGTCGGCACCCCGGCCGAGGTCGCCGAGTGGGCCGACGTGATCATGGTCCTCGCGCCCGACACCGCGCAGGCCTCGATCTTCACCAACGACATCGAGCCGCACCTGAAGGACGGCGACGCGCTGTTCTTCGGCCACGGCCTCAACATCCACTTCGGTCTGATCAAGGCTCCGGCCAACGTCACCGTCGGCATGGTCGCCCCGAAGGGCCCGGGCCACCTGGTGCGTCGTCAGTTCGTCGACGGCAAGGGCGTTCCGGCCCTGATCGCCATCGACCAGGACCCGACCGGCACCGGCCAGGCGCTGGCGCTGTCCTACGCCAAGGGCATCGGCGGCACCCGCGCCGGTGTCATCAAGACCACCTTCAAGGAAGAGACCGAGACCGACCTCTTCGGTGAGCAGGCCGTGCTCTGCGGTGGCACCGAGGAACTGGTCAAGACCGGTTTCGAGGTCATGGTCGAGGCCGGCTACGCGCCGGAGATGGCCTACTTCGAGGTCCTGCACGAGCTCAAGCTGATCGTCGACCTGATGTACGAGGGCGGCATCGCCCGCATGAACTACTCGGTCTCCGACACCGCCGAGTTCGGTGGCTACCTGTCGGGCCCGCGCGTCATCGACGCCGGCACCAAGGAGCGCATGAAGGCGATCCTGACCGACATCCAGGACGGCACCTTCGTCAAGCGCCTGGTCGCCAACGTCGAGGGCGGCAACAAGGAGCTCGAGGCCCTCCGCAAGGCCAACGCCGAGCACCCCATCGAGGTCACCGGCGCCAAGCTCCGCGGCCTGATGAGCTGGGTCGACCGCCCGATCACCGAAACCGCCTAAGGGTTTCGCGACTGCGACCCGCCGGACCCGGTGTCCGGCGGGTCGTTTCATGTCACCAGGTCGTTGGCGTACTGCGGACTACGATGGCGATGTCCATGTCCGCGATATTCATTGGTTTGATCTGAGAGGTGCCGGTGACCGTATCGCCCGCAGATGAGAGCCGCTATCTGACGGCCGAGGAGTTTCTCGCCGCCGAACCGGATGCGTTCGGCGAGACCGCCGGTGATATCGAGATCGTGGACGGTCGGCTGGTCAGACTGATGTCCCAGAGCGGCGCGCACAGCCGAGTGGTGCGTCGACTGGCATCGATGATCGAAGCCGCGCGCCACCCGTCAGGACCGTGCCTCGTGGTGGATTCCGATGTCGCGGTTCGACTTCCGGACTCCGAAGATCAGCGTGCCGACCGTCGGCTGAATGTCCGATACCCCGACATCATGGTTCGTGACTGTGAGCCATACGACGTCAACTCCGTGCGAGACCACATTCAGCTCGTGATCGAGGTGGCCTCGAAGGAAACCGTCGATACGGATATCGGTATCAAACGGGTCCTCTACGCACGCGCGAGAATTCCGGTCTACCTCATCGTGCATTTCGACAAGAGCTGGGAGATCATCGACCGCATCGAGGAATACCGTCTGGACTGGTCTGGTCTGAGGTACGAACCGCATCACGTCCACCGAACCGGCATGGTTCTCGACTCCCCGGTCACACTCGCCGTCACGTTCGAGAGCCTGCAAGCGCCGTAACAGCCGAGGTTCCGGGATTTCAGCCGCGAAGGCCCGCCAGGATTTCTCCTGGCGGGCCTTCGCTGTTCGCGCGTGAGGGGGGATCGCGCGAGGTGTGATCGTGTCTCGGGTTTACCAGCTGCCGAAGCTGTCCGGCAGCGCGTTGCGCCACCACCAGCCATCGTTGTCGTGACGCCAGTCCCGGTTCCAGCCGTCGCGGTCGTGGTCCCAGTCGTCACGGTCGTGGCGGTGGCGCCAATCGTCGCGATCCCACCAGCCGTCCTGGTGGTGCGGCCACGCCACATCGCTGGGCGCGTTGTCCAGCGGAACGTCCGCGGAGGCCGGAATTGTCACTGCTGCAAGGGGAACCAAGGCGATCGCACCGGCGACAGCCACGCGAGCTACGATCCGGTGTAGAGATGTCGACTTCATGGTCAGCAACTGTGCCCGAATCGTGCCTGTTTGTGAATCCGAATCCCTGTGAATTCAGGGCCGAATGGTCCTCATGTATGACACGGGACCCTGAGCGACCCCGAAACCCAGTGCACGGCAACGGCCCCGCAGGAATTCTCCCGCAGGGCCGTTCGCAACTGCGACTCGATTCGATTCTGTGGGTGTCGAACCGAGTGCTGCAGACTCAGTAGTGCGTGCCGCCGTCGATCCGAATCTCGGTGCCGGTGATGAACGCACCGTCATCCGACGCCAGCATGGCGACCACGCCCGCCACGGTATCCGGCGACGCGAACCCCTGCCCGATACCCGGCGCAAGCTTCATGAACAGGCTCAGATCGGCATCCGCCGGCAGCCCCGGGCCGCGCCCGGAGGTCATATCACTCGAAATCGACCCCGGCGCAACGGCAACCACGCGCAGACCCTGCTTGGAGTACTCCGCGGCGAGCGCGTGCGTCATGGACATGATGCCGCCCTTGGACGCGGCATACGCGGACATGTACGGGTGCGCGAAGAACGCGGACGTCGACGTGAAGTTGACGATCACGCCCTTGTCCGAGGCGAGCAGCTGCGGCAGCGCCTCCCGAATCATCAGGAACGTACCGGTCAGGTTGATCGCAATGATCTTGTTGAAGTCAGCCAGCGGCATCTCGTGCGTGTGCGCCGACCGCAGAATCCCCGCCGCATTGATCAGCGCATCGATCCCACCCAGCGCCTCGACCGCAGCAGCAACACCGGCCTTCACCGACTCCTCATCAGCGATATCCACCACCAGCGTGATGAGCCGATCCCCATTCCCGTTCTCCGCAGCCTGCTTGGCAGTCTCCGCCAGCCCGGCCTCGTTCACGTCCGCCCCGACAACCTGCCCACCCTCGGCCAGGATCCGATGCACAGTAGCCCGCCCGATCCCCGACCCCGCCCCGGTGATCACTACTCGACGGCCGTCAAAACGCTCCATTGCGGTTCTCCTTACGTAGGTTCTCAGCCTCTCTTGTCACGCTACGCCTACATGGCACGTCATGCCATCGTGGCATCCCGTCAACTAGGATTGTCCCAACGAGCCCGCCAAAGGAGGTGAAAAATGTCCGCCCAACCCGCCCCGCCGCGCCCCACCCTCGCCGAACGCCGCAAACAAGAAACCCGCATGGACATAGCCCGAACCGCAGCCCGCCTCTTCGCGGAGCACGGCACCTCCGAGGTAACCGCAGACCAAATAGCCGCCGAATCCGGCGTAGCCCTCCGCACCTTCTACCGGTACTCGCGCACGAAGGAAGAAGCAGTCGAGCCCATGCTCGCGGCCGGTGCCCAACGGTGGCTAGCCGACATCGCCGCAGGCCCCCACCGCCTCCCCACTCCGCAGGAATTCGAAGCCGCCGCCGTCCGCTCCCTCACCCTCGGCGATAGCCTCGAAGATCTGGAGATCACCCGAGGCCTCCTCCAGGCTATGGAAACCGATCCCGCCCTCCGCGCCATCTGGCACCGCATCAACCTCGAGGCCGAGCGGGATCTTCACCGAGTCTTGATGGAACTGGCGGGGCCGCAGGCGGATCCGGTTCAAGTACGCCTCGCCGCCGCTGCTGCCGCTGGTGCCATCCGTGTGGCGCTGGAACTTTGGGCCGCCAGGAACAGCTCGGTCGACGGCGCGAGCTCGCCAGCGGATCTGGTCGTTCAGTGCATGCGACAGCTCTGTGTATCTTCTTGAGGTGCTGTTTGAGGTTCCCCCCAAATGGTGGACAGGGGGGCTTGTGCGCTGTCAGGCAGCCGCGTGAAGTGACTTCTCGAAATTGTCGGGGCTTTGCATCCCGA
>NZ_JBHZAK010000050.1:0-15035 GCF_042754165.1 Nocardia sp. NPDC059229 | reverse complement strand
ACCACCGACTGAGCGATGGCATCGATGGCGGTGAGCGCGGACTCGATCTCGCCGAGCTCGATGCGCAGACCACGCAGCTTGACCTGGAAGTCGGTGCGGCCCAGGTACTCCAGCTCCCCGCGACCGGTCCACTTCACCAGGTCGCCGGTGCGGTACATGCGCTCGCCGTCGTGGAACGGGTCCGCGACGAAGCGATCGGCGGTCAGCTCCGGGCGGGCGACGTAGCCGCGCGCCAGCTGGACGCCCGACAGGTACAGCTCACCCGCGACACCCGGGGCGACCGGGTGCAGACGCGAATCCAGCACGTACACACGGGTGTTGAACACCGGGGCACCGATCGGCACCGACAGCGCGTCGGCGTCGTCCACCTCGTGGTAGGTGACGTCGACCGCAGCCTCAGTCGGGCCGTACAGGTTGTGCAGCCGCGCACCGGTGAGCTCGCGCAGCTTCTGCGCGGTCGGCGCGGGCAGCGCCTCACCGGAGGCGAAGACCTGCTGCAGCGAAACACATTCGGCGGCCTTCTCCTCCGCCACGAACACCGACATCATCGACGGCACGAAGTGCGCGGTGGTGACACCGGTCTCGATGATCAGGTCGGCCAGGTAGCCCGGATCGCGGTGGCCGTCCGGCTTGGCGATGACCAGGGTCGCGCCGATCTGCAGGGGCCAGAAGAACTCCCACACCGACACGTCGAAGGTAGCCGGAGTCTTCTGGAGAACGACATCATCGCAGTAGAGGCTGTACTCGGTCTGCATCCAGACCAGGCGGTTGACGATGGCCCTGTGGCTAACGGCCACGCCCTTCGGGCGTCCCGTGGAGCCCGACGTGAAGATCACGTAGGCGGTACTGTCGCCACGCAGCGGGGCGATGCGGTCGGCGTCGGCGATCGGAGCGTCCGAGTAGCCCGACAGGTCCAGCTCATCGATACGCAAGACCTCCGTCATTCCGGCGTGCTTTTGGCCGGAATCCAGCGCCTCGTCGTGTGGATCCCGTCCAACCAGCGCACCGGGATGACGGGGTGCGGTCAGTTCGAAAGCGTCGCGCGAGGTGGTCAACACGCACACCGGCTGTGCGGTGTCGAGCACGTACTGGTTGCGCTCGGCCGGGTGGTCGGGATCCAGCGGCACGTACGCGCCACCGGCGACCGTGACGGCGTACATGCCGACCAGCAGCTCGACCGAGCGGCGCATGCCCAGGGCCACATACGAATCCGGTCCGACACCCTCGGCGATGAGATAGCGGGCCAGCTTGTGCACCCGGGAGGCGAACTCGGCGTAGGTCAGGCGCTGCCCCTCGAACACCAGCGCGGTGAGGTCCGGGGTCTGCTTCAGCTGGTTGGCGAACATCGACGCGAGGGTGACCTCGGCATCGATCTTCTTGCCGCCCAACGCGACCCGCTTCACGTCGTACTCGGTGGCGTTCCAGCCCCGCAGCACCTGACGGCGCTCGGCCGCGTCCAGCAGCTCGATATCGCCCACCAGCGCGGTCGGCTCGGCGACCACCGCCGCGAGGAAGCGCACCAGGCGATCCGCGAACGACGACACCGTCGATGCGTCGAACATGTCGGTGGTGTAGGCGAATTCGGCGGCTAAACCGTCGACGCGACCATCCGCGCCCACACGTTCACTCAGGTTGAGGTGCAGGTCGAACTTGGCGGTGACCACGTCCAGCGGCACACCGGCCACTTCCAGACCGGGCAGCGCGAAGCTGGCCTCACCGGTGTTCTGGAACGACAGCATGACCTGGAACAGCGGGTGCCGCGCCTGCGAGCGGGCCGGGTTGAGGATCTCCACCAGGCGCTCGAAGGGCAGGTCGGCATGGCCGAAGGCGGCCAGGTCGGTGTCCTTGGTGCGGGCCAGCAGCTCGGTGAACTTCTCCCCCGAGTCGACGGCCGTGCGCAGGACCAGGGTGTTGACGAACATGCCGATGGCGTCGTCGAGTTCCTGCTCGCCGCGACCGGCGACCGGGGTGCCGATGGCGATGTCATCACCATTGGACAGCCGCGCCAGGAGGCCGGCGAAGGCTGCGTGGAACACCATGAACACCGACGCGCCGTGTTTACGCGCCAGGTCGTTGAGCTTGGTGAACAGTTCGGCGTCGATCGAGAACTCGTGCACCCCGCCGGCGTTGGAGGCCACGGCCGGGCGCGGGCGGTCGGTAGGGAGGTCGATCTGGTCGGGCAGTCCGGCCAGCGATTCGCTCCAGTAAGCGACTTGCTGCGCGATCAGCGAGCCGGCGTCGTCCTCGTCGCCGAGGGTTTCGCGCTGCCACAGCGCGAAGTCGGCGTACTGCACCGGCAGCGGAGCCCACTGCGGCGCTTCACCATTGGCGCGCGCGGCGTAGGCGAGCATGACGTCGCGGGCCAGCGGGCGCACCGACCAGCCGTCACCGGAAATGTGGTGAACCACGAACACCAGCACGTGGGTGGGCACTTCGGCCATGCTCGGATCAGCGGAGCCATCCGAGACGACCCGGAACAGGCCCGCGCGCACCGGAACCGAGGCGGTCACGTCGAATCCTGTGAGCACCAGTTCGGCGACGCGGTCGCGTAGCTCGGCCTCGGTCACCTCGACCGGGGCGAGCCCGGTGCTGCCGCCGTGGGTTCCGGCATTGGCGGTCGCGTCCAGGCGGACCTGATCAGCGGGCAGGATCACCTGCACGCCACGGCCTTCCGCGTTCTCCGGGTAGACGGTGCGCAGCACCTCGTGGCGCTCGAGCACATCGCCGACCGCGGCCAGCAACGCGTCCACATCCAGCTCACCGGTCAGACGGACGGCGAGGGGGATGTTGTTGACGGCCGAGGCGGTGTCGAAGCGGTTGAGGAACCACATGCGCTGCTGAGCCAGCGACAGCGGGATCTCCTCGGGCCGCTCCCCCGCCACCAGAGCGCGGCGCGCCCCGGTGCCCGCCTGCGCCTGGGCGCGAGCGGCCAGTCCGGCCACGGTGGGGGCGTCGAACAGGGCGCGGACCGGGATCCGGGTGTCGAGAGCCTGGCCGACGCGCGCTACCACCTGGGTGGCGATGAGCGAGTTGCCGCCGAGTTCGAAGAAGTCGTCATCGAGGCCGACCCGCCCGACACCGAGAACGTCGGAGAAGATGCCCGCCACGATCTCCTCGATCGGGGTGGACGGGGCCCGGAACACCTTGGCCTCGAACACCGGCGCGGGCAGCGCCTTGCGATCCAGCTTGCCCGAGGCATTGAGCGGGAAGGCGTCCAGCACCACGAACGCGGTCGGGACCATATAGGACGGCAGCAGGCCGCCCAGGCGCGTGCGCAGTACCTCGGTGTCGAGGAAGTCCGCGCCGAGGGCGACCGGTTCCGAGGTCGGCGCCGACGCCGGAACCACGTACGCGACCAGCACGTCGCCGGTGCGATCGTCCGAGCGCAGCACCACGACGGCTTGGGCAACCGACTCGTGGGCGGTCAGCGCCGTCTCGATCTCGCCGAGCTCGATGCGCAGACCGCGCAGCTTCACCTGGAAGTCGGTGCGGCCCAGGTACTCCAGCTCGCCGTTGGCCGTCCAGACGACGAGGTCGCCGGTGCGGTACATGCGCTTACCGCCGGCGAACGGGTTGGCCACGAAACGATCGGCCGTCAGGTCAGGGCGCGCCACGTACCCGGTGGCGAGCTGATCGCCCGCCAGGTACAGCTCACCCGCGACACCCACCGGAACCGGACGCAGACGCGAATCCAGCACGTACACCTGGGTATTGAAGACGGGTGCGCCGATCGGCACCGATAGCGTGTCGGCGTCGTCGACCTCGTGGTAAGTGACGTCGACGGCAGCCTCGGTAGGGCCGTAGAGGTTGTGCAGGCGGGCACCGGTGAGCTCGCGCAGCTTCTGCGCCGTGGTCACTGGAAGCGCTTCGCCGGAAGCGAAGACTCGCTGCAATGAGATCGATGTGGCCTTGACCGGATCCGATTCCAGCATGGCCACGAACACCGACATCATCGACGGCACGAAGTGCGCGGTGGTGACACCGGTCTCGATGATCAACTCGGCCAGATAGGCCGGATCACGGTGACCGTCCGGCTTGGCGATGACCAGCGACGCACCGATCTGCAAGGGCCAGAAGAACTCCCACACCGACACATCGAAGGTAGCCGGAGTCTTCTGCAGGACCACATCGTCATCGAACAGGCCGTACTCGGTCTGCATCCACACCAGGCGGTTGACGATGGCGCTGTGGCTGACCGCCACACCCTTCGGGCGGCCGGTCGAGCCCGACGTGAAGATCACGTACGCGGTGTTGTCGCCGCGCAGCGGGGCGACACGATCCGCGTCGGTGACCGGGGCATCGGAGTAGGCCGACAGGTCCAGCTCGTCGATCAGCAGTGTGCGCGTGGTGGTTTCGAACCCGTCACGCGAGGTGCTGAGCACGCACACCGGCTGGGCCGTGTCGAGTACATACCGGTTGCGCTCGGCCGGGTGGTCGGGATCCAGCGGCACGTACGCGCCACCGGCGACCGTGACCGCATAGATGCCGACCAGCAGCTCGACCGAACGGCGCATACCCAGCGCCACATACGAATCCGGGCCGACACCCTCGGCGATGAGGTGACGCGCCAGGCGGTTGGCGCGTGCGGCGAACTCGCCGTAGGTGAGGTTCTCGCCCTCGAACACCAGGGCGGTGAGCGAGGGGGTCTGCTTGGCCTGGTTGGCGAACATCGAGGCGAGGGACACCTCGGCGGCGATCTTCTTGCCGCCCAGCGCGACGCGCTTCACGTCGTACTCGGTGGCGTTCCAGGTGCGCAGCACCTGGCGGCGCTCGGCCGCGTCCAGCAGCTCGATATCGCCGACCAGCGCGGTCGGCTCGGCGACCACGGCCGACAGCAGGCGCACCAGGCGCTCACCGAAGCCCGCGACGGTGCGCACGTCGAACATGTCGGTGGCGTAGGCGAATTCGGCGGCCATGCCGTCGCCGTCGGCCCGTTCGGTCAGGTTGAGGTGCAGGTCGAACTTGGCGGTGACCACGTCCAGCGGCACGCCCGCCACTTCCAGGTTCGGCAGCGCGAAGCTCGCGGAGCCGGTGTTCTGGAACGACAGCATGACCTGGAACAGCGGGTGCCGGGCCTGCGAGCGGGCCGGGTTGAGGATCTCCACCAGACGCTCGAAGGGCAGATCAGCGTGGCCGAACGCCTGAATGTCGCTGGCGCGCACCGTGTCCAGCAGGTCGGTGAAGCCCTGGCCGCCGTCGACCTGGGTACGCAGGACCAGGGTGTTGACGAACATGCCGATGGCGTCGTCGATCTCCCGCTCGCCGCGGCCGGCGACCGGGGTGCCGATGGCGATGTCCTGCTCGCCCGACAGGCGCGAGAGCAGCACGACCAGCGCCGCGTGCACGACCATGAACAGGGTCGCCCCGTGCTCGCGGGCCAGGCCGTTGAGCCCGGTCAGCAGCTCGGCGTCGATCGAGAACTCGTGCACACCACCGGCGTAGGACGCGACGGCCGGGCGCGGGCGATCCGAGGGCAGATCGATCTGGTCGGGCAGCCCGGCCAGCTCAGTGTTCCAGTAGGAGACCTGCTGGGAGATCAGCGAGTCGGCGTCGTCCTCGTCGCCGAGGGTCTCGCGCTGCCACAGCGCGAAGTCGGCGTACTGCACCGGCAGCGGAGCCCACTGCGGCACGTCGCCATTGGCGCGCGCGGCGTAGGCGACCATGACATCACGCGAAAGCGGACGCACCGACCAGCCGTCACCGGAGATGTGGTGCATCACGAAAACCAGGACGTGCGTGGGCTCTCCGGCATCCGTGACCCGGAACAGTCCGGCACGCACCGGCGGTGCCACGGTCACGTCGAAGCCGGTCAAGACCAGCTCGGCGACGCGCTCGCGCAGCCCGGCCTCGGTGACATCGATGACGGTCGCGTCCAGCTGGACCTGGTCGGCGGGCAGGATGACCTGCACGCCACGGCCTTCCGTATTCTCCGGGTAGACGGTGCGCAGCACCTCGTGGCGCTCGAGCACATCGCCGACCGCGGCCAGCAGGGCGTCCACGTCCAGCTCACCGGTCAGACGGACGGCGAGGGGGATGTTGTTGACGGCCGAGGCGGTGTCGAAGCGGTTGAGGAACCACATGCGCTGCTGAGCCAGCGACAGCGGGATCTCCTCGGGCCGCTCCCCCGCCACCAGGGCGGGACGACGACCGGTGCGGGCCTCGGACTCCAGGCGCGCGGCCAGTCCGGCCACGGTGGGGGCGTCGAACAGCGCGCGGACCGGGATGCGGGTGTCCAGGGCCGCGCCCAGGCGCGCCACCACCTGCGTGGCGACGAGCGAATTGCCACCCAGAGCGAAGAATTCGTCGTCCAGGCCGACCGGCCGCGCGAGGCCGAGGGTCTCGGTGAAGACCCCGGCGACCAGCTGCTCGGCGTGCGACTTCGGTGCCCGGAACTCACGCGCTTCGAAGGTCGGCGCGGGCAGCTGCTTGCGGTCCAGCTTGCCGGAGGTGTTGAGCGGGAAGGCATCCAGCACCGCGAAGGCGGCCGGGACCATGTACGAGGGCAGACGGTCAGCCAGGTGCGCCCGCAGCTCCTCCAGGTCCACCGAGCCTGCCGCAGGCACCACGTAGGCGGCGAGCATGTCACCGGTGTGCTCGGCGGTGTGCAGCACCACCACCGACTGGCTCACCGAATCGTGCCCGGTGAGCGCTGCCTCGATCTCGCCCAGCTCAATGCGCTGACCGCGGAACTTCACCTGGAAATCGGTGCGACCCAGGTATACCAGCTCGGCATCGTCGCCGCTCACGTCCCAGCGCACCAGGTCACCGGTGCGGTACATGCGGTCACCCGCCGCACCGAACGGGTTGGTCACGAAGCGATCCGCGGTCAGGTCCGGGCGGGCAACGTAGCCGCGTGCCAGCTGGACACCGGCGAGGTAGAGCTCACCGGCCACGCCCGGCGGTGTCGGGTGCAGGCGCGAGTCCAGCACGTACACCAGGCTGTTGGTCTCGGGCCGACCGATCGGCATGATGATGCGCTCGACCTCGCCGGTGACATCCCGGTGGGTGATCGAGACCGCGGCCTCGGTGGGGCCGTACAGGTTGTGCAGCTCGGCATCGCTGACCGCACCGAAGGCGCGCACGGTCTCAGCGGGCAACGCCTCACCGATCACATACACCTGCCGCAGGGTGCGCAGCGCGGTGCGCAGGTGGTCCGGATCCGGCTGGGCGGCGAAGACACTCAGCATCGACGGCACGAAATCGGTGATGGTGACGCCGTGACGTTCGATGAGATCGGTCAGGTATGCGGGATCGCGGTGGCCGTCCGGTGTGGCGAGCAGCAGCGTCGCGCCCACCCGCAGCGGCATGAAGTAGCCCCACAGCGAGACGTCGAAGGTGCTCGGCGTCTTCTGCAAGTAGACGTCCGCCGCGGTCAAGCGGTACTCCGCCTGCATCCAGTCCAGCTGGTTGACGATCGCGGCGTGCGAGACGCTGACACCCTTGGGCTTACCGGTGGAACCGGAGGTGAATATGACATATGCCGGGTGCTGCGGATGCAGCGGGGCGCGGCGTTCCGCGGCGGCCACCGGCAGCTCGGAGTGCGCCGACAGGTCGGCAGTATCGACCTCCAGCACGGTGTGCGTGTCATTGTCGAAACGGGAGCGCGAGGTGGTCAGCACGCATACCGGGTTGGCGGTGTCGAGTACGTGGGCGATGCGTTCGGCGGGCTGGTCGGGGTCGACCGGCACGTATGCGCCACCGGCCGTGACCACCGCGTAGGCGGCGATCACGAAGTCGATGGAGCGTCGAATGTGCAGGACGACCAGCGATTCCGGTCCCACGCCCGCCTTGATGAGGTGGCGGGCCAGGCGGTTCACCCCGGCGGCGAACTCGCCGTAGCTCAGTTCTGTCCCCTCGGAGCTGACCGCGGTCGCCTCCGGCGTCCGCGCGGCCTGTGCTTCGAACAGTGCGACCAGGGACTCCCCGGTGTCGCCGGCGACCGCGCGCAGGGCGGGGGCCCTGCCGGAGGTGTCGTTCCAGTCGGTCAGCACCAGGTTGCGTTCGGCGGTGTCGAGCAGGTCGATATCGCCGACGGCCAGTTCGGGCCGGGCCGCGACCGCCGCCAGCAGGCGGGCGAAGCGCTCGCCGAAGGCGGTCATGGTGGCGGCGTCGAAAAGATCGGTGGCGTAGATCAATTCGGCGGTGATGCCGGCCGGGCTCGCCGTGTGGCCGTTGTCAGTGGCGGCGTCCCACTGCTCGGTCAGCACCAACTGCAGGTCGAACTTGGCGGTGTCGATCGTCAGGTCGACCGCGCTGACGGTCAGACCCGGCAGTTCCAGTTCGGTGATGCCGGTGTTCTGGAACGACAACATGACCTGGAACAACGGGTGCCGCGCCTGCGAACGGGCCGGGTTGAGGATCTCCACCAGGCGCTCGAAGGGCAGGTCGGCGTGGCCGAAGGCCGCGATGTCGGTGCCGCGCACCGCGTCCAGCAGCTCGCCGAAGCCGCGGCCGCCGTCGACCTCGGTGCGCAGCACCAGGGTGTTGACGAACATGCCGATCAGGTCGTCCAGCGCCCGCTCGCCGCGACCGGCGACCGGGGTGCCGATGGCGATGTCCTGCTCACCCGACAGGCGCGAGAGCAGCACGGCCATTGCCGAGTGCATGACCATGAACAGCGTCGCGCCGCGGGTGCGGGCGAGTTCGGCCAGCTTGGCGTGGGTGTCGGCGTCGATGGTGAACATGTGCGTGGCACCGCGACCCGAGGCGACGGCCGGACGCGGCCGGTCGGTGGGCAGTTCCAGCTGGTCGGGCAGCCCGGCCAGGGTGTCGCGCCAGTACGAGATCTGCTGGGAGATCACCGATTCGGTGTCGCGTTCGTCGCCGAGGACTTCGCGCTGCCACAGCGCGTAGTCGGCGTACTGGACCTCCAGCGGACGCCAGCCCGGTTCGCCGCCCTCGACGCGCGCGCCGTAGGCGGTCATGACATCGCGGGTGAGCGGGCCCATGGAGAAGCCGTCGGCCGAGATGTGGTGCACCACCAGCGCGAGCACGTGCTCGGTGGGGCTGATCTCGAACAGTCGAGCCCGGAACGGAACATCGGTGGTGACGTCGAAGCCGGTCAGCACCAGCTCCGAAAGCGCCTGCGGCAGCCCCGCTTCGGTGACCTCGACCGGGGTCAGGTCCGGAATCACCTGACCGGTCGGCACGATCTCCTGGAACGCCTGCGCTCCACCTCTCTGCGCTTCATTGACCTCCGGGAAACGGGTGCGCAGCGACTCGTGCCGCGCCAGCACATCGGCCACCGCGATTTGCAGGGCCTGGCGGTCCACCAGACCCGACAGGCGCACCGCCGCCGGGATATTGTCCACGGCCGATTCGGGATCGAACCGGTTGAGGAACCACATGCGCTGCTGAGCCAGCGACAACGGCAACCGCTCCGGACGCTGCTGCGCGACCAATGCTCGGCGACTGCCGGAACCGGAGTGCCGTTCCACCCGCGCTGCCAGATCTATGACGGTGGACGCCTCGAAGATCTCGCGCACACCGATCTGCGCTTCCAGCGCAGCCGCTACCCGCGCGGCGACCCGGGTGGCGGTGAGCGAGTTGCCGCCCAGGGCGAAGAAGTCGTCGTCCAAACCGACTCG
Source organism: Nocardia sp. NPDC059229 (assembly GCF_042754165.1). NCBI lineage: Bacteria > Bacillati > Actinomycetota > Actinomycetes > Mycobacteriales > Nocardiaceae > Nocardia > Nocardia sp. NPDC059229. The sequence goes on along the minus strand of NZ_JBHZAK010000050.1, from coordinate 5,448 downwards.
CTCCAGGCCCAGGACCTCAGCGAAGATCTGCGCGATGATTTCCTCGGTCGGGGTCGAGGGTGCGCGGAAACGCTTGGCCTCGAACACCGGCGCGGGCAGCGCCTTGCGGTCCAGCTTGCCGGAGGCGTTGAGCGGGAACTCGTCGAGCACCATCAGGATCGACGGCACCATGTACGAAGCGAGGGTCTCGCCGAGCTGCGCGCGCACGGCCTCGACGTCGACACTGTGGCCCGCCGCGGCGATGACGTAGCCGACCAGCTGATCACCGGCGTGCGGGTCGTTGCGGACCACGACCACCGACTGCGCGATGGAATCCAGTGCGGTGAGCGCGGATTCGATCTCACCGAGCTCGATGCGCAGACCGCGCAGTTTCACCTGGAAGTCGGTGCGGCCCAGGTACTCGATCTCACCGTCGGCGTTCCAGCTGACCAGATCGCCGGTGCGGTACATGCGCTCGCCCTCGGCGAACGGGTTGGCCACGAAGCGATCCGAAGTGAGATCGGGACGCGCCACGTACCCGGTGGCGAGCTGATCGCCCGCCAGATACAGCTCACCCGCGACACCCACCGGAGCGGGCCGCAGACGCGAATCCAGCACGTACACCTCGGTGTTGAACACCGGGCGGCCGATCGGCACCGTATCGACGTCGGCGTCCACCACCTGGTGGAAGGTGACGTCGACCGCCGTCTCGGTCGGGCCGTACAGGTTGTGCAGCTCGGCCCCGGTCAACTCGCGCAGGTTGTGCGCGGGCTTGGGCGCGAGCGCCTCACCGGAGGCGAAGACCATACGCAGGCTGGTGCAGCGCGCGGCTGACTTCTCCCCAGATCTGTGGTCCGCCAGCGTGGCCACGAACACCGCCAGCATCGACGGCACGAAGTGGGTGACCGTCACGCCCTCGGCTGTGATGAGTTCGGCGAGGTAGGCCGGGTCTCGGTGGCCTTCGGGCTTGGCCACGACCAGTTTCGCGCCGATCTGCAAGGGCCAGAAGAACTCCCACACCGACACATCGAACGCCGTGGGCGTCTTCTGCAACACCACATCGTCGGCGGTCAGCCCGTACTCGGCCTGCATCCACAGCAGACGGTTCACGATGGCCGCGTGCGGCACTGCGACACCCTTGGGGCGACCGGTCGAACCGGAGGTGAAGATGACGTAGGCGGTATTCGAATCCCGCAGCGGCGCAACCCGGTCTGCGTCTGTCAGCGGCGTGCCGGAGTGGTTGCTCAGGTCCAGCAGATCGATGCGGACCTGCGCGGTGTCGATCGGCAGATCCTCGCCGGAGGTCAGCACGGTAACCGGGTCGGCGGTCTCGAGGATGTACTCGATGCGCTCGACCGGGTGATCCAGATCCAGCGGCACGTACGCGGCGCCGGCCACAGCGACGGCGTACATGCCGACGACCAGGTCGATGGAGCGCCGCATACCCAGCGCCACAAACGATTCCGCACCGACACCGCGCTCGATGAGCCAGCGCGACAGGCGGTGCACGCGTTCGGCGAACTCGGCGTAGGACAGACTCGTCCCCTCGAAGCTGACCGCGGTCGCGTCGGGAGTGCGTACGGCCTGCGCCTCGAATAGCGCGACCAGGGTGGTCGTGGCATCGCCGGACGTCGCGCGCAGCATGCCGGAACGGTCGCCGGTCGCGGGCGTGCTCCCGGCCACGTCGAACTCACCGGCGGACAGCGCCCGCCGCAGCTCGGTGGCGGAGGCGGCCGACAGGTCCGTCGAGGTGAGCTCCCGCAGTACAGGGGTCAGATCGAATCCGGTGTCGTTCCAGGTCGTCAGGACCAGCTCGCGTTCGGCGGTGTCGAGCAGTTCGATATCGCCGACGGCCGCAGCGGGTTCCGTGGTGATGGCGGTCAGCACGCGCACCAGGCGGTCGGCGATGCGGTGGACGGTGTCCTCGTCGAACAGGTCGCGCAGGTAGCCGGCGCGGATGCGCAGGCGGGTGTCGAGCTGGGCGATGAGGGTCAGCGGGTAGTGGGTGGCGTCCGCGGCGTCCAGACCGGTGACGGCCATGCCGTCGATATCGGCGGCCTGGGACCGGATGCCCTCCGCGTCGACGGGATAGGACTCGAAGACGACCAGGGTGTCGAACAGTCCGCCGATGCCCGCGGCCGTCTGGATGTCGGCCAGGCCCACGTAGTGGTGGTCGAGCAGGTCGGCCTGCTCGCCCTGGGTGCGGGTGAGCAGCGCGCTCGCCGACTCGGCCGGGTCGAAGGCGACCCGCACCGGCACGGTGTTGATGAACAGACCCACCATGGACTCGACACCCGACAGCTGCGCCGGGCGGCCGGACACCGTGGTGCCGAAGAGCACGTCCTCGCGGCCGGTGAGGCGGCCGAGCAGGATGCCCCAGGCGACCTGCAGCACGGTGTTCGGGGTGACGCCGAGGTCGGCGGCCAGCCCGGTCAGGCGCGCGGTCGCGGCCTCGTCCAGGTCGAAGAAGTACTCACCGGACAGCGCGGTGATCTCGTGGCTCGGATCCGGACGGGTCAGCAGCGTCGGCTCCGACACCCCGAGCAGCGACCTCTGCCAGGCCGCGAGCGAGGCCGAACGGTCCTGCTGAGCAACCCATTCCAGGAAGTAGCGGTAGGACCGCACCGGCGGCAGCACCGCGGTGTCGGAGTGCGTGGCGTAGAGCACCAACAGGTCCTGCATGAGCAGCGGCATGGACCAGCCGTCGAGCAGGATGTGGTGGTTGGCCACCACAAGCTGCCAGCGGTCGGCCGCGGTCCGCACCAAGGTGAAGCGGATGAGCGGCGGCTCGGTCAGATCGAAGCGCTCGACCCGATCAGCGGCAATAATGTCGGACGCGTCGCCAGTATTCGTGCGGTCGTGCACCGTGAACGCGGCGCGGACACCATCGAGGACAAGCTGCACCGGGGTGCCTGAGGCGTCAGAAACGTAGGCGGTGCGCAGGATTTCGTGGCGGTCGAGCAGCGCCTGCGCGGCCGAGCGCAGCCGGTCGGCGTCCACACGTCCCTCGAGGGTGAGCACCGCCTGCGCGGTGTACACGTCGACGGAGGTGGCGGTCAGCTGCGCGTGGAAGAGCAGACCGGCCTGCAGCGCGGACAGCGGCCAGACCCCGTCGAGCTCGCCGAAACGCCGCTCCCAGCCGTCGATATCGCGCTGGGTGACCTTGACCAGGCCGAAGTCCGAGGGGGTGTGACCCCCCGCGTCGACCGATTCGGCGTGCCGGGCAACGGCTTCCAGCGCGGCGATCCACAGCGCCGCGAACTCGGCGATCTCCTCGGCCGACAGCAGCGTGCTCGGGTAGCCGATGTTCGCGCTCAGCTTGTCACCGGCCACGATGGCATTGATGTCGATCGGGGCCATCGCGGGCATGTCGCCGTCGTAGGCGCCGGCCAGATCCGCCAGCTCGGGAGCCGGGATCCAGCCGAAGCCGCGCAGCGCCTCCGGCACATCGCCCTCGTTGACGCGGCCCAGGTAGTTGAAGCTGACCTGGCCCGGCAACTGCTTGGGCAGCTGAGCCGCGGTCTCGGAGTTCATGTACCGCAGCAGGCCGTAACCGATGCCCTTGTCCGGCACGGCCAGCAGCTGCTCCTTGACCGACTTGATCGCGATGCCCATGGCGGGTCCGCCGGTGAGGGCGGCGTCCACGTCGATGCCGGACAGGTCGAAACGCACCGGGAAGATGGCGGTGAACCAGCCGACCGTGCGCGACAAGTCGGCACCCGGCACGACCTCTTCCTCGCGGCCGTGGCCCTCCAGGCGGAGCAGGGCAGAATTCTCCCCCAGGCCCTTGGCGGCCCGGAACTTGGCCGCCGCCAACGCGAGTGCGGTCAGCAGACCGTCGTTCACACCGCCGTGGAACAGCGCGGGCACGGTGGTCAACAGTGCCTTGGTGACCTCGGCCGACACCTCGACGCGATGCTTGGCGACGGTCGCGGTGACATCGAGAGCCGGATCCATGGCGCGCTCGGACAGCAACGGATCCGGGCCCTCGACGACATCGCGCCAGAACGCGAGTTCGGCCACCCGCTCCTCGGTCGCCGCCTCACGCTCGAGGGCATGCGCCCAGGTACGCATGGACGTCGCGGGAGCGACCAACTCGGGAGTCTGTCCCGCCGACAGCTGACCCCACGCGGTCACGAAGTCCGGCACCAGGATTCGCCAGGTCACACCGTCGACCACCAGATGGTGAGCAGCGACCACCAGGCGACCCGCACGAGAGCTGTCGGACGGTTCCAGCCACACGAACCGGATGACCTGCCCCGCAGCCGGATCCAGCTTGTCGAGCGTGGCATCCAATGCGGCCGTCGCGATCTCGACCAACTGCGCGTCGGTGACGCTCGCGTCGAACTCGGTGCGATCGATCAGCGCATCCGCGTCGATGGTTCCGGGAGCGGCGGTTTCGACGATCCAGTCCGCGTCCGGCACCCGGCGCAGGCGCGCCCGCAGCATGTCGTGGCGGTCGATGACCGCACCGACGGTGGCGGCGATGCCCGCACGATCGATGCCGATCGGCAGCTCCAGCGCCATGGACTGGTTGAACCGGCCGAACTCGCCCGCCCGACCCGCCATGAACCGCACCACCGGGGTCAACGGCATGACACCCACGCCACCGCCCGGCAGCTCGGTCAGCTGCGGAGCCGAATCACCCTGTCCGTCCGCGGTTTCCGCGACGGCGGCCAGCCCGGAGACGGTGCGCTGTTCGAACACGTCACGCGGCGAGAACACCACGCCGCGCGCCTTGGCCCGCGACACCAGCTGGATGGAGACGATGGAGTCACCGCCGAGGGCGAAGAACGAGTCGTCGATACCGACCCGCTCCAGGCCCAGCACCTCGGCGAAGACCTCGGCGATGGTCTGCTCGAGGGTATTGCGAGCGGCCCGGAAGACCACCTCGGTCGCGAAGACCGGCTCGGGCAGGGCACTGCGATCCAGCTTGCCAGCCGAAGTCAATGGAACCTTGTCCAGCACCGCGATCGCGCTAGGCACCATATACCCCGGCAAGCGACCCGCAACCTGCGCGGTCAGCTCTGTGGCATCGATCGAATGGCCCGGCGTGGCAACCACGTACGACACCAGCAAGGTCGCGCCCGCGGCATTCTTGTGACCGACGGTGACCGCGAAGTCTACCGACTCGTGCGAGACCAGCGCCGCGTCGATCTCACCGAGCTCGATACGGAAACCACGCACCTTCACCTGGAAGTCGGTGCGGCCGATGTAGTCGATGATGCCCGGGTCGTTGTGGTTCCAGCGCACCAGGTCACCGGTGCGGTACAGGCGCGAGCCCGGCTCGCCGTACGGGTTGGCGACGAAACGCTCGGCGCTCAGGTCCGGGCGGCCGAAGTAGCCGCGCGCCACCTGGACACCACCCAGGTAGAGCTCACCCGGGACACCCGCGGGCACCGGGCGCAGGCCCTCGTCCAGCACATAGGTCTGCGCGTTCCACACCGGGCGGCCGATGGGCACCGAGGT
>NZ_JBHZAK010000049.1:0-18016 GCF_042754165.1 Nocardia sp. NPDC059229 | reverse complement strand
GGCACAACTGAAGACTGAACCATCAACCCAACCCGACCGGAGAGGGGTCAGAATTCGGGCGCTGCGAAGTGATCAGGATTGGCATGCCGTTGACAAGTGCCGCCCCATCCTCGCAAACGACGGGATGCAAGCGGTCCAAACCTTCCTGGTCGAGAGTGGCACAAGCACGATCCATGCAATCGCGATCACCTGGGCGCTACTGGGGAGGCCGGGCACACCGCTGCGAGCCGCCATTGATGCCGCAGCCTGTCGGGTAAACGCCACCCACTTCTATGAACCGGGTAATAAAACACTCACGGCAACCGAACCGGCCTTTTGATTGGTGAATTCGTTGGGCGAGAGCACGCACAGCCGCCAGGGCGAGCCGCGCGTAGCGGCGCCAGACATCGGCGTCGCGGATGCCGAGGTCGATAAATGCCCGCGCCACTTCAGACACCAAGACCGTGATATCCATACCAGTCGCGTCCTCGCGCAGGCTTCCCTGCGCGTGCCCCAACGCGAGAATGTGCTCCAACTGATCCGTCGACACCGCCCTCGAGCAGATCGCCGCTAGCCTGGACGGGCCGATTGTCGCCACCGCGAACGCACAAACCGCTGCTTGCCCACGATGGTGCGCGGGAGCTGCAGCACCGATGTCCGCTCGGCATGGTGGCTCGGCTTGCGAACAGTTGCGCGACCGTCAAGATCGCGCACACTACCGCGACGGCACCGGCGGCGACTCTGAGGTTGAACGTCGCGAAGGTGAGTCCGGCCAACGGCCCGGCGAGGGTACCCGGTGAGCCGGCGCTTACTCCACCACACACCCCGCGGCTTGCGGGGTGCCTGCGAAGCGGTCGGCGAGGAAGTTCATGCCGCCGAATGCTTCGCCCGCGGCGGCTCCGATGTGCGTCGGGAACAGCGAGTGGATCGCGGTGAGGGTGGCGCCCCGAGCGCAGTAGGTATCGACGAGGGCGGTGTAGCCGGCAACGGGGATCTTCTCGTCGGCGACGCTGTGGTACAGGTACAGCGGGGTGTCGGGGACGGTGCGGCCGAGTTCATTGGGCAGGGCGGCGTTGCGGAAAGCGGGCTGCGCCAACAGGTTCGGGACTGTGGCGAGATCGTCGACATGGATGTCGGAGTATTCCTGAGACAGATCCGCGCCACAGCCGGAGGTGTCCGCGCCAAGCAGCGCGCGGCGGCCCCGGTCGTTCAACAAGTCGGCCAATCGGGAGGCGGGTTCATTGCGGGCCAGCCCGAGCAGGATCAGTATCGCCCCCGCGGCGCTGTCGGCGCGTTGTGCTACGGCCGGGAGATCGGTGGGGATTCCGCCGGCGCTGGTGCCGACTAATTGCACGTCTGGTGCGTATTCCCGACGCAACTGTGTGGCCCACAGGGTGGCGAAGGCTCCGGCCGAGTATCCCCAGGCGCCGATTGGGCTCGAGGTATCGATGCCGGCCGGCGAGAACGACCGCGCGGCCCGGATTCCGTCCAGAACTCCACGCCCGGATGTCACGCCGTCGAAGAGCCGGGACTGCGGCCCTTCGTAATCGCTGACCACGACGGCCCATCCCCGCAGCAGTGCGTCCGCGATGAACGGCGCATCCTGCATGGCGCTCGCCATGTCGTTGTCGCTTCCGCCGCGCAGCGTGACCGACGGCGCGCACCGGGTGTCGAGACTGTTCTCGGGTACCTGGTACGACAACACCGGCCGCGGCCCGTTATAGGGCACCGGTGGCACCAGCACCGTGGTCACGTTCAGCTGCGGATGCTCTTCGGAATCGGTTGTGCGATAACGCAATTGCCATGCAGTCACTGGTATCGGCAGACCGAGCAGTGGGATCGTCCGCGCTCCGAGTACCGCGCCGTTCGGATGTGAGGCGAGATCGGGGGGTGCGGCATAGAAGGGATCGTCACCAGGGGACAGCGAAGCGGCTTGCGCGACCGGCATCGACAATGCTGACGGCAGCACGATCATGGCGAGTGTGAGGGCCGCAAGCCATTGCAGGCCGATCCGCCACCACCTCACTGGCTGCCCGGGCGTGCCGCCAACCAGCAGGCCGGGCGTATCGGTTGCCGAATACGCTGTGCGGCAAACATTTTTCCGATATGTCGACAACATATGCCGGGATTCCATCACGCCTCCCGCGTCCAACCATCCGACGCGCAGGCACTCGGGGCCCGCACAACCAGTCGTATCAATTCGAGATCTAGGTCACGGTAACATAACGATCCCGCATCTGCATCTGCAATTTTCCAACGACGGTCGAGGCCGCCCAGTACGGCGGAGAAGGTTCGCCGGACCGAGCGGATACGAGCGCGGGTGCCCGGTCTCGACGCGGCGGGCTATTGCTTGGCATACGCTGCTATCGCGCCGGCCTGTGAGCCGTGCACGTCGCGCGCCCGGCAAAACCGGATGTCGGAGGCCCAACCATGATGTGACCGGGCAAGCATGTGTGACGTTCCTGAGAATCTCTGCCTCGCCGAGCCGGTTTCAGCAAACGGCAGTAGGGTGCTGGTCCGAGACCCCGAAAATGGCTGTGCGGCGGAATCAGGGATGCGTACACGGAGGTCGCGAGCAGGAGATGCGATGGTTACAACATGGCTACGATGGCTCGTTTTGGGAGTCATATCGGCAGCTGCATTCGCCACGTTGCCCATGGGACCGGCAAGCGCCGATCCGGTCGACGACATCCCGGGTGGGCTGGAGTCGTTCTATCACCAGCCGCTGAACTGGACGCCGTGTAACGATGCGGTGCTCGACGGTGCGGGGGCTCAGTGCGCGGGCGTTGTCGTACCGCTCGACTACAACCGACCCGACTCGCGCACGCTGACCGTAGCGATCTCGCGTATCCCGGCCACCGACCCAGCCCGCAGACGCGGGATCATGCTGTCCAACCCCGGCGGTCCCGGCGGTCCGGGCCTGAGCATGATCGCCGACCTCCGGGATCGGCTCACACCGGATGTCCGCGCCCGGTACGACCTGATCGGCATGGACCCGCGTGGTATCGGCCGATCGGACCGAATGAGTTGTGCGCTGCCGCTGCCCAGCATGTTGTTCTCGGCCGGCTTCGACGCCTTCGGCTACGCGCGCGACGCCACCCTGGCCGCCGCGTTCGCTGCTTCCTGCGTAATACCCGATCCCGAGAAGGCTCGGTCCATCACCACCCGCAATACCGCCCGCGACATGGATGTCATCCGCAGCGCATTCGGCGAACGTGAGCTCAACTATTACGGCGACTCCTACGGCACCTACCTGGGCGCGGTGTACACGCAGATGTTCCCTCAGCACAGTGACCGGATCGTGCTGGACAGCGCCATCGACCCGGACCGCTACGGGGTCGGCACGTACCAGGACATGGGCGCCGTCAACGAGGCCGGGCTCGACGACTGGGCGATCTGGGCGGCCCGCCACGACGCCGACTACCACTTCGGCAGCAGCGGACCGCAGGTCCGAGCCTTTGTCGAGGACATGATCCGACGTGCCGCCACGCATCCGGTCATCGGCAACGGCTATCTCATCGATGAACACACCGCTCCGATGATGCTGCTGTCGCTGTTGTCGAATCCGAAGAAGAACACCAGCCTCGCCGAGCTCGTGCGGACCCTGGCCGACGCAGTGTCCGGGCTGCCCATCGACATGGAGCAGCTGAAAGCGAAGGTCAGCGGTCCCGTTCCGCTGGATGCCTCGGGCATGGCCGCGGTCCTCTGCGGCGACAAGGCCGCACCCCGGGATCTGGCCTGGTATCGCCGCAATATCGAAAGCGTCCGTGCAACCCAACCGGTGTTCGGCGCGTTCGCCAACAACATCACCGCATGCGCGTTCTGGCCGGACCCGGTCGAGCCACCCACCGCCGTGCACAACCCGACACCAGCCCTGATCCTGCAGGCCACCCGCGACACCCGCACCCCCTACCAGGGGGGCCTTGCATTGCACCAGGACCTGACAGCGTCACGAATGGTCACACTCGCAGACACCCGCGTTCACGGCGTCCTCGGCTCCAACATGAGCCATTGCGTGAACGAGGTCGTCAATACCTACTTCCGTGACGGCACCCTCCCCGATGCCGACCTCACCTGCCAACGCGACACCAACGATCTCCCCTGACCTGACCCCATGATCTCGGTCCGGGGAGTGTGAGAGCCCTTCCGGCCCACGAAGTGGGCAGGAAGGCTCGAAAACCATGGCAACACGCCAGAGGCACACCCCCCGAGCAGGTCGTGCGCAAGCTGGGCGAGGCCGATCGGCTGCTGGGCGAGGGCAAGGACGTCGCCGACGTGTGCCGGACGCTGCAGATCACCGAGGCCACCTACTACCGCTAGCGAAACCAGTGTGGCGGGCTCGAGGCCGACGACGCCAAACGGTTGAAGGACCTCGTACGCGAAAACTCCACCCTGAAAAGGCCTCTCGCCGAGGCCGAGCTGGAGAAGGCGGCTTTGAAGGAGATCGCCAAGGGAACTTCTAGACCCGGAACGCCGGCGCGCGGCCGTCGCGCATCTGATGCGCGTGCCCGAGGTGAGCGAACGGTTCGCCTGCCGGGTCACCGGGCAACACCGAAGCACCTAACGCCGCCCTCCGGCCGCGCAACAGCCGCCGATCCCGATGCGGCACTGCGTGATTGGCTGCGCGAATGGGCGCGAGGTCATCCGCGGCAAGGGTTCCACCGCGCCTACCACGAAGCTCGCGCCGAAGGCTGTGTGGCGAACTGTCGGCCGACCCCCATGACAACCTGCAGTTTGTGTTGGCTGTCTAGGCCGTCGAAATGTGATCTAGGGCACATCATGTGAGGTGAGCCTTATTTCGGGTGAGGAGAGCTGCTAGCGTCAAAGTCCTCAGATGACCTGAGTGATTTGATGGGCGGGCAGGTGCGGCGTGATCCGCTGGCTGGCACCGCTTTTCCTGTTCCTTGCGGGCGCGTATGTCCGCAGCGCCGTCGAGTCGCGATGTTGTGAGGAGTTGTTTTGAAACGGGGTCAAGTTGCGTTTCTCGCGGGTACCCATGCGGTGAATGATCTGTATCAGGGCGCGGTGCCTGCGCTGCTGCCGTTCATGATGCTCGAGCGCGGGTACAGCTATTCGGCAGTCGCCGGAATCACCCTGGCGGCCACGGGATTGTCGAGTGTGGTGCAGCCGATCTTCGGGATGGTCGTCGACCGGAAACATCGTGGATGGCTCATTCCAGGCGGGTTTCTGTTGGCTGCGGCGGGCACCGCCGGGGCGGGGCTCGGCTCGAGCTATTGGGTCACCTGGTTGTGTATGGCGGCAGCGGGTATCGGAATCGCCGCGTATCACCCGCCTGCGACAAACGAGGCGCGCGCTGCCGGTGGCCGATCACAGGTCGCGATGAGCGCCTTCTCGGTCGGCGGCACGGTGGGCGCGGCGCTTGCGCCGCCGTTCGTCACTCTGGTGGTGGGACGGTTCGGGCTGTCGGGAAGTGTCCTGCTGACGGTACCCGCGCTGGTAGTCGCGCTGATGTGGGTTTCGCGGCGACCGTGGGCTCGGCTGCGCGGCTACAATCTCGCGGCGCCGTTGAACGAGTGTGTCGCGGCGGCTCGGTCGGCTCTGGTCGACGATTGGCGTGCTTTCGCGAGGCTGGTGCTGGTGACAGTGTGCTGGTCCATACCGTACGTGACGGCCTTGACACTGGTTTCGCCCTTCGTGCTCGACGCTCTGGGTGGCTCGACATCCATTGCCGCACTTGCGCTGTCGCTGTTCACGATCGGCGACGCGGTGGGCACGCTGCTGGGTGGCCTGGTCGCCGACAGGTGGGGGCGCATCGCCGCGGTGCGACTGGGATTCGCGCTGGCGCCCGTGGCGCTACTGGGATTGGCGAGCGCTCCGTCGACGACGGTGGCCCTGGTGGCGGTCGTGGTGGTGGGTATCGCGATGTTCCTGCCGTTCGCTCCGCAGGTGACCCTGGCTCAGGACTATCTGCCCAACCGTCCAGGGACCGCCAGTGGCGTCACCTTGGGCTTGGCGATGTCGGTCGGTGGCGTCATGTCTCCCGCGTTCGGGGTACTGGCCGATCATTCCGGACCGCGAGTCGCGATCACGGCATCGGTCGCCGTACTGCTCGCCGCCTCGGCGGTGGCGTGGACGCTGCGCGATCGCGTGCCCGAGAACGAATTCGCCCCGACAGCCGAGGCGGACCGCGAACTCGAGATCGTCGCCGAACGTTGAGGCGTGCCGCGCCAGGCGGTTTCGCCCGCCGCCCGTCTCGGCCCGGCTACGCGGTCCGACTCGAGTGTGCTTGCAGTACGCAGGTCATTTGCCGTCGAGCGACCGTCCCCGCAGCGCGCGCGTCACCGGCTTCGATCGCGGCCAAGAGGTCGGCGTGCGCTTTGGCGTCACGCTGGGACGAGCGGGAGTCACCGAAGTCTGCGGTCTCAACGACCTCCTCGGCCGTGGACCGCAATGCATCGCGCAGTGAGCTGTAGACGGTGCTGAGAACAGCGTTGTGCGCCGCGGCCACCACCGCGGTGTGAAACCGTAAATCGGCTTCGATGAAGATCGCGTGATCGGCGGCCGACTCACGTTGCCGCAGAGCGGTTTCCAGCTCCTCGAGGTCGCGTCCGGTCCGGCGCCGCGCGGCCAGGCGACCGGCCTCGACCTCGAGCATCAATCGGACTTCGTAGACCTCGTCGACGTTGGAGCGGCGCAACTGCCGGTCGAATTCCGACACGGGGGTCGCGGACACCACGTAGGTTCCCGACCCGTGGCGGGACTGCAGCTGTCCGGAGGCGATCAGGGCGCGAACGGCCTCCCGGCAGGTCGAACGCCCGACCCCGAGCAACAGGCTCAGCTCGGTTTCATTGGGCAAGCGGGACCCCACCAGCCACTCACCCTTGGTTATCAGGCGGGACAGCTCCTCGCTGGCCTGCGTGGCGAGCGAGGAGTGCTGCACGGGGCGTACCGACAACGCTGACCTCCTTGATTCCGCGCCTCGACGTGAGACGGCCCTGCGATTCCTCTGGTCCTCATATGACTCTACGGGCTCGCTCGCTTGACCTGGTCGCAGACCTGTGACCCCCTTCGTGCAACACATCAGGTCATCTGAGGAGTTGTACAGTTCGAATATCAATCAGAAAGGAAATCCACATGTCCGACAACGATGAGCTGTGCTGGATGTCGGCGGTCGAACTGTCCGCGCGGATCGCTGCGCGGGAGGTGTCGCCCCTGGATGTGGCCGAAGCCGTGGTGCGGCGTATCGAGCGGGTGGACCCGCTGTTGAACGCCTTCGTCTATCACGATCCGGACCGGGTCCTGCGTGATGCCAAGGCGCTCACCGAGCATATGGCCGACGGTGGCGACCCGATATCGCCGCTGCATGGTATTCCCTACAGCCTCAAGGAAGTCTGCGGAGCAGCGGGTACACCCACCACCTCGGGCGTGGTCGCCCAACGTGGGGTCGTCGCTCAGCGCGACGAACCTGTCGCGGCGCGTTTGAAGTCCGCGGGCGGACTGTTCCTCGGTAAAACGAATGTCGCCGAAGCCGGATACAAGGCTACTTCCTCCAATCATCTCTACGGCACCACGGTGAATCCGTGGCACCTGGGTATGACCGCGGGCGGCTCCAGCAGCGGCGCGGGCGCGGCCGTCGCCGCGGGCCTGGGCCAGCTCGCGCAGGGAACCGACGGCGGCGGTTCGATCCGTATTCCCGCCGCGCTCAACGGCGTTGTCGGTTTGAAGCCCTCACTGGGACGAATCCCGCAGACCCGAACCGCAGGCCGATTCGTGAACTTCGTATTCCATGGCCCCATCACCCGCACCGTCGGCGACGCCGCGCTGATGCTCAATACAATGGCTGGATTCGATGCGGCAGACCCGCTTTCGCTTCCAGACTCGAATATCGACTACCTGTCGGCCCTCGATGTCGACATCGCGGGCGCCCGTATCGCCTGGTCACCAGATCTGGGCTGTACCGACGTCGATTCCGAGGTCCTGGCCCTGTGCGAACAGGCGCTGGGCGCCTTCGTCGACGCCGGCTGCTCCGTGGTCGAAGCCGATCCGGGCTGGCAGGACCCCGACCGGGTGGCATGGGAGGCGTTGTGGGCGCCCTTCTATTCGGCGATGCTCGACGTAACCGATTGGGATCATGAAACCGGCCACGTCGATGAGCAACTGATCGAACTCATGCACGCGGGAGACCGTCTGACCGCCCGGCAGATCCAGCGCGCCGACGCCGCTCGCGGCCATATGGTCGACCAGTACACCGACTTCATGCGGGACTTCGACTACCTCGTGACCCCGGTGACCGCAGTACCCGCATTCCCAGCCGATCAGTTCTGTCCGGACTTGCTCGCGGGAACGCCACTGCGACAACAGCTGATGGGCTGGCTACTTACCTACCCGTTCAACCTCACCACCGCTCCGGCGATCTCGGTTCCCGCCGGCTTCACTGCCACAGGCCTCCCAGTCGCCCTGCAGATCGCCGGTCGCGTCCGAGCTGACTTCGAAGTACTCAGTGCGGCAGCGGCATTCGAGCGACTGCGGCCATGGGCGCAGCACCGTCCGCCCCTTTCGGCGGCACAGCCCTGAATCCAAGGCGCCCGGGGCCGCGACCAGAGCTCCGGGCGCCGCCCCGGCGAGATCACATATCGGCCGTCGCCTGGAAGCCGCCGATCTTCTGCTCGAGTAGTTCGGCCAGCCGCAGCGGGGTGCGGTCCTCGAACATCGGACCGATCAGCTGCACTCCCACCGGCAGCCCCTCGGGGGACCGGCCCGCGGGTATGGCGGTGGCAGGCAGGCCGGGCATGGTGGCCACACCGGCCCAGACGAGCTGGTCGAAGTACGGGTACTCGACGCCGTCGATGTCGATGTGCCGGTTCTCCAGACCTCCGTTGTGGTCGTGCGGGAAGGCGGGAGTGGGCGTGATGGGGCACACCACGGCATCGAACTCGGCGAAGAGCTGCCGCCAGCCGTGGCGGTGGAGTTCGCGACGGTTGTTCGCCTCGACCCAGTCGCGGTGGCTGAGCACCATGCCGCGCAGCCGCGCCGCATCGAGACTCCGGTCGTCCGCGCTCAGGGCGGCGGCGTGGGTCTGCAGCTGTTCGTACACGTCGACGGAAAGACTTGCGGCGGCGTTCGACAGCATCAGCTGCATGTAGAGCGTCGCCGCTTCGGTCGGATCGGGCAGCAGCGGACTGCGGCGTTCGACGCGGGCGCCCTCGTCGACCAGCGCCTCGGCGACCCGGTTCACGCCCGCCCGCACCGCCGATCCGGTCGGAATGAGCGGATGGTGCTCGATGATCAGGACACGGAAGTCCGACAGCCGCTCGTGGCGCGCGGGCGGCAATGCGACGTCGTAGGCGACGCCGTGGGTCAGCGGGTCCGGTCCGGCCATCACGTCGAGCAGCAGCGCGAGGTCGCGGGCGGTGCGCGCCATCGGGCCGACGACGGCGAGGTCGAGGTCGATCGGCAACGCCGGCGCGGGCGGCGCGACCATGCCGCGGGTCGGCGCCAGCCCGAGTGTCGGCTTGTGCGCGTAGACACCGCAGAAATGCGCGGGGGTGCGCAGCGAACCGGCGAGGTCGGAGCCGATGGACAGCGCGCCGAATCCGCACGCCAGGGCCGCCGCCGATCCGCCGGAGGATCCGCCCGACGTGCGGCCGTGATCCCACGGGTTGTTGGTGGTGCCGTAGATCTCGTTGAAGCTCTGGATATCTCGCAGCATCAACGGCACATTGGTCTTACCGAGCACCACCGCGCCGGCCGCCTTCAACCGCGACACCTGTACCGCGTCCTCGGCCGGCACATAGTTCGCGTGCTGCGGCATGCCCCAGGTCGTGGGCAGCCCGGCCATGTTGTAGGACTCCTTGACCGTCACCGGAATCCCGAGCAGCGGCCGGTCCTCGCCCCGGGCGCGCGCCTGGTCGGCACGGCTTGCGGCGGCCCGCGCACGGTCGAAATCCGGCACACAGATCGCGTTGATCACTTTGTCGTCCCGCTCGATACGAGCGATCGCCTCATCGGTCAGTTCCACCGATGTCACCTCGCCGGCCCGCAACGCCGCCAACAGTTCTTCTGCCGACCGAAGATTCCATTCCATGAATCCGACGTTATTGGCCTGCCGCAGAGGACATAATATGCCGCTTCGCACAACGGGGAGATCGCACGGGCCACCTTCACCGGCCATGTCATGCATTCGATCCGTCATCAGAGGTGGCCCACCCCAGGTCATGGTGTTGGCAGTGGGCTAGTGCCATTGGCGCAAGCCATGAAATGCCGTTTCGCACAATGGGATAGATATCTCAGTACTCGTCATGTTCCTCTCGGGCCGAAAGGCGACGGTCAGTGGGGTGAGCTGGTGGTCGGTGCACCAGTAGAAGTACAGGCGCAGGTCGGATTTGGTGTGGAAGCGCGAGACCACGGAGAAGCGGGCGAGGTAGGCGAGGGCGGCCAGCCGGAGCACGAGGTCCTCACCGGCGAAGGTGACATCGAGATCGGGAGGGGTAGCCAGCCTCCACGATGCCGCTGTCCCGGCGAACCGCCCGAGCAGAACGCGCGGGACGCGGCAAGAGCGGATGGCTGCACCTGGGGCTGGTGCTCGCCCACAGCGTTGGCCAACGTATCGAGTGCGGTCATTCGGCCGCATCGAAAACCGTTACCGCAAAAGGGGACTCACCGAACCTCGCGAAAACATGATCGCCCTGACACTACCGGAGATCCGCCGCCTGCTCATCGCCTTCGCCCTCACCCGCCACCATCCCGCCGACCACACCTGGGCCTGGTCACGCTGGCGACCCCGCCGACAACACCAAGCCCGGCTCTCCCACCCACTCACCTGAATGTCGTTGCCGTATTAGGGCCCCTTCGATTGGCCAACTTCAATGAGGTGGCCGTCGGGATCACGGATGTAGGCGCGGAGTTCGTGAGGGTGGTCGACCGGTTCGGTCAGAAAATCCGCACCTCGGGCGGCCCATTCGCGCTGCGACCGGTAGATGTCGGCGACGCGGATGTTGAGGAAGGCGCTGACCGTGTCGGGGTCTTGCGGCGTGGTGAGGGTTACGGTCGGTTTGTCCGCTGTCGGACCGCCGCCGTCGTTGAGGATCAGCCAAGTGTTGGCCAACTGCAGGATGACGGGGTCACGGTCGTGCACAACCTGGGCGCCGAACACGGTCCGGTAGTAGTCGCGCGATCTGTCCTGGTCAGAGACGACGAGGAAATGGGTGACCACGAAACCGTCGCGCGGGGGAAACTCGAACTGTTGTGAAGTAGTCATGGGTGGCCTCCTCTAGCTTGCAGCTCGGGTGCGGTCACAGTCTCGACCGATGCATGGTACCTGACCTAACTCCAGCATCACTGTGCGATGTAGTGCCTGTCTTCGCTGGTAGTGGGCGGGTTTTGCCTGGCGTTGATGTCTTCGTCGCCATGTCGACCAGCGGAGCAGCCAGGTGGGGTGCCGACCACACCTGGGGCTGGTCGCGATGGCGACAACACCAAGCCCGGCCGTCCCACTACGCGCCGCGGTCACCCACTCACCTGAGACCGAGTGTCGTTGCAGTATTCGCATTGCGATGGGGCAGCTCAGGTGTACCCGCCCGCAGCCGCTCTCGGCCACGCTGAGTTTGAGCGAGCAGTCGCCGTTGCCGCCGGAACCCCCTCCCCGGGCGGCATCCCCAATCAGCCTGGTACGGAACATGATTGCCGTGCTATCCGCGATCGAACATGACATACTTCCCCGAACCGGGAATGCAGGTAGTTGACGACGCAGGGGGTCGCGGACAGCCATGAATCATGGCAGCAAATGACGAAGATCAGCAGATCGCGGCACTCGTCCGACGCCTTGCCGTACAGTTTCCCACAATCAATACCGACACAGTCTGCTCACATTTATCTCCTGGATCCTCGAAGCCGGCATGGTGTTTTGAGCACTGTCAGATCTGGCAGGTGGGGCTGGGGTGGAGCAGCCAGCAGATGATCGATCCGTCACCGGCGGACCCGGTTCCGCTGGACCCGGTATTGCCCAACCCGATCGGGAACGCCGCACCCGGAACCGCTGTCGGCTCGACGCTCACCGCGGCCGCTGAAGCAGAGTCGGCGCCGCCGATGACGGCCGCACTCATCGCAACCACGCCAAACGCGCCACGAATCACGTTGCGCGACAATTTGTATGCCATGTTCCGAAATCCTTACCGCGATGAATGGGATGGTGGGGCGTCAGCGCACGACCGAGTAACGCACGCAGGCGAATTCGCCGTTATGGGCGACTTCCGTGGTCTTCAGTTCGAGACGGCGGGGGAGCAGGGGTGCGCCCGCGCCCAGCGTGACGGGGGCGATGGAGACGATGATTTCGTCCAGCAGGCCCTGATCAGCGAATTGGCCGACCAGCTCGCCGCCGCCCATCAGCCAGAGGTCTTTGCCGTCGGCGGCCGCGGCCATCTCCTTGTGTACGACCGCCACCGGCTTCGAGGTCAATCGGACGTCGCGGCCGTCGTCGAAGGCCGGGAACTCGCGATGGGTGAACACCCAGGTCGGCATGTTGTAAGGCCAGGGCTCGGTGGAATTCTCATTGATCCATTGATAGGTGCTCGAGCCCATGGCGATCGCGCCCGCACCAGCCGCGAACCGGTTCAGTCCCAGCGGGCCGTCCCAGTCGACCTGACGAGACAGCAGCCAATCCAGGTTGTGGTCGGGGGTCGCCAGGAAGCCGTCCAGGCTGGTAGCGGTGTGGTAGACGGTCTTGAAGGTCACGTCATCCTCTCTGGTGTAGCCATTCGATGGGATCGCCGTCTCCGATTTCGGTTCCGGCGATGGATAACTCGGTTCGCAGCCAATGCCGTACGAGATACCTGCGGTGGGTGGAGTAGCTGAGGATGTGGGCGATCACGCTGCCGATGACGAAGCTCTGCGGCGGCCCGCACAGCGCATCGATCAGAGTGTCGTCCCACCCGCCACGCCGGGTGAGATCGCGGATGGTATCCAGCCACCGAACCGCTACGCGCTCATGGCGTTTCACCAATTCCGGGAGGGCGTCGTCGGCGGCCGTCGGGATGTCCTCGCCGTCGATCGCGGCCAGCCACACCTCCTTCGACTCGATGAGATGGGCGAGCACGGTGGCAATGGATTCCTCGGGCCCCCGGAACGACTCCACCAGCAGGCCCGGAAATCGCACCCGCCGGTACTGCGATTCGTCGAGTTGCGCTGCCATACTGAGGAGTTCGCGGGTGTCGTCGATATCGTGATGGATCAGCAGGGTCGTGGGATCCAGCACGGCCTGTTCTTTCGGCGCACTCGTCACCCACAGCGACATGGGCGGGTGAAAGTGGATGCCATTGCTCGTGGGCAACCACCGTCGGCGCTCGTCCGCGGGAGTCAGGCTCGGTGGATGCCCGAAGGCGGCGCTGAACGCGCGGCTGAAACCCTCCACCGAGTCGTACCCGGCCGCGAACGCGACGTCGGTCACCGACTTACCCGTCGACAGCTCCCACGCCGCCCGCTCCAGCAGCACCCGCCGCTTCAGCGCCACCGGCGGCTCGCCGGTACCGCGCGAGAACTGCCGGGTGAAATGGAACGGCGAAACGAAGGCATCAGCCGCCATCGCACCGAGCGTGGTGTTGTTCTCGTCCAGCACCGCGTCGAGCAGTTCGCGTAGTCGATCTCGTCCGGTCTTGGCCACACGACGAGTCTGCCAACGCGGCCCCGAAACCCGCTTGACCGATCTTGCTCAGCCTCCGACTCCACCTCGGCGTACGGATTCAGGCCGTACTCACACTGCAAAATGATGCATTCCGCCAGCGACGGATCAGCAGGGCCAGTTGACCTTCGCCTGCCTCTCACTGGCCGGTTCGGTCAGTGGGGTATGCGGCATTACAGGACACTGCCTGTACGAGCAGCTGAGCGGAGGAACGCGCGGCGGAAGCCGCAAAAGGTCCTCGACGGTATCGGGGCCGGAATGTTCGGCTTCGATCTTCGCCGTTGACGTGACCGCGCCGAGCGGAGCCGTCTCGACCGCTTCGACACCGCTACCGCTCAACCGGTGGGTTCGAAATACCGTCTTGTGCACGGCCTGCCGCCAGTTGACCCAACTGGGCTGTGGCTGGCTGGTTCAGCGCCGCCACCACCATGTTGTTCGGCGCCGGCACTGTCTCCGGCGCCGGTGTGAGCCATGGCGGAACCCGGTTCCTGCCGGGCGTGGCCGGTTCGATTCGGGCACCTGGCCGCCTCGAATCTCGCCCGTTATCCGGGGTTGGTCGATGTCGACTGACTTCGTTACCGCGCTCCAGCCCGCGCAGGACTGGATGGCTGCGGTGTCTGACTAGGTAAAGGCCGGCGGCTACGACGGCCGAGTCAAGGACTCGGCGACAGTGATGGCACCGGTCATGTCGCCGGGCGACATGGACATGATCAGAGCCTCCGCGGCGTAGACGTCGCCGTTCTCGAGAAGCAGGGCAGCCTCGTCGAGCTGACGTGCGGTGCGAACGGCGGTGTCGTCGCCGGATTCGGCGGTTTTGGTAGTCATTGCGTCGTCCTCCCTCTCCAGCCATCGGGTTTGTCCCGAGTGTGGCCGGTCGGGAAAGGCTAAGTGCGCCAGCAGATTCGGGGCTACCGGATCTGCGACGACACCTTCCGGATCTGCGACAGACAAGCACGAGCCTCGTCGGAATCGCTAGGTCGGCCAGGCGCAGAGTGTCAGTGGAGGCTCGTAGTCTTTGCGGCACATTACAACTCGCGATGTATCGGAGATTCGATGCCGGGGCTGGACTTCAAGCCAACACGCTATTTGTCATCGGGGACGAGACGGCCGGAATGGCTGGACAAGGGGCTCCTGTGACCAGCTGGGACGAATTCGCGCGTGGACTAGCCGACCAGTTTGCCGTCCTCCCCGACGGGGCGATCCTTCTGATCGATGCCGACGAACCCGACACTCAGCCCGGCTTCGCCCAATTCGTTCAGTTCGAAGGCATGCTGCACGCTGAACTCGGCGCATACGCCGACCTGGACCGTAACGCCGGGCTGCACAATCCCGGGCACCAGCTCGCACTGCGCGCGGGCTGGCATCCTCCTGACATCGACTGGGAAAACTGGTGGTTCCAGGTGCCTCGGCCGGTGCAGCCGGTGGCCGGTCCAAAGTTGGCCGCCATGGGGATCGTTGGCCTGCGGGACGCGTTCCACGTTCCCAGCCCCGATCGGTTGGTTAAGCACCCGACTCTCACCGCCGCGTGCCAGCCAGCCACTTGAACTCCGCGATCGCCGATGACTCACTGGCCGATCTCCTCGGCGGTCGCTCATCGGCATGTGCGGATACTGGCCAGCCTCGGATCGGCAACGGCCCGTCGATCTTCCGCCGCGCCGCGCTGGCCGGTTCGGTCAGCGCGGTCAGCGGCATGTCATAGATCAACA
Organism: Nocardia sp. NPDC059229; assembly: GCF_042754165.1. Taxonomy (NCBI): domain Bacteria; kingdom Bacillati; phylum Actinomycetota; class Actinomycetes; order Mycobacteriales; family Nocardiaceae; genus Nocardia; species Nocardia sp. NPDC059229. The sequence continues at coordinate 2,698 of NZ_JBHZAK010000049.1, read as the reverse complement.
CTATGCGCTCCACCGTGCCCACCATCGTGTTGATGATGGCGGCAGTCCTGCTGACCGGATGTTCGATCTTCGCGAAAGGGCCCGATCAGGCCGAGCGTGACCGCTGGTCGAAGGTGATCGAGGCGGCCATCGAGGACCTTCCGAGGGTGGCCGACGCGTCACATACGTTCCAGTACCACCCATACGGCGACAACTCGTACTACACCTCCAAACTCGACGTGCAGCTCGAGGATGACGCCACACCGACCGAGGCCGCGTCTGTGGTGCGTGCCATGGGTGCCCAGCAGCTTCCGTCGAACTATCAGCGCGACTCGAGGATGCTCAGCATCAATCGGATGGCCGACTCCTACTTCGGGGGCTGGCGGTTCGGGGACGTGGAGCTGGAGGCGAACGCGGCATACAACTGGGCCCGAGTATCAGCAGCCAACACCGGCGCGGAGATTCACTGGTCCACCAACGGCGGGCCCGAATCCATCAGTGTCCGAGCGGGCTCCGAGTCGGAACCCCGCCGTGCCACGGCGGCGATGCGCCGAATTATTCAGGACTTTCCCGAACTGGCATCCAACGACTGTCGGCGGTTGCCAGTCACCCGACCTCGACCTCCTACCGGAGGCGAAGGACTACGCACGCCAGTACGAACGCTGCTAGACCGACTTTCATCCCACGAAACACCAAGCGCACCAAGGCCATAAAAACATTCGGCTGCGAATTCCGCAGTCCACGCTGCCATCTGGCGGTTGGCCACCTATCGTCGTGTCGTGACTGATGTAGTGGCATGGTCAGCACTCGCGCTGTCGGTACTGGCTCTGCTCTGGCAGGTGGTGACCTGGTTCGGCTCAGGCGCGCGAATCAAGTTCACCGCCGTGGCAGTGGACATGGTCATCACGGACGGCAAACTGACCCTGACACTCTTCTTCACAGTGACCAACTCGGGCCGTCTCGCCGCAACCGTCCACAACGTGGGCCTCGAACAGCGCATGCGCCGGTTCGGCACGATGACAGCACTGATCGGAGCCGGAGCCGCAAGGCCTTTCGACAAATCCGCCGATCCACCCCTGCCACGCAGACTGGAGCCGCACGACAGCGTGGGCGGCGCCGTCACCTGGCAGTCGGTCCCGCTGCAACAAGGCCGTCGACGCAATTTCGGCTACCTCGTCCCCTACGCCTACGTCGGCGGCAGAAAGATCCCCGCCCGACCCATCCGCACAAAAGCCGCATCCCAGAACGTCGTTCAGCAGTGACAGCACGATGTACTCGATGCCGAGCCGCCGCGCTGGAGGTTCGGTCAGCGCGGCGGCTGCCGCAGGCAATCGGAATCACTCGATACCGCTGCGGATCACAGGGATTCGCTTCAAACCGGGTGACCAGTCACGGTTGGCTGGATGGTGCCGCCGTGGCGGCGGCCAGGGCCGGGACGGCGTCGTCGAGTTCCGAACAGGAAGACCGTGACCGCCGAAGCGCAACTAGCGCTACCCGGCGCAACACCGCCGCCAACGCGATCAGGCGAGTAAGAGAGACTTCTCGCATGAGTCTTGCAGCACATCTGGAGCAGCTCGGCCGCCCGCTGGTCGAGGAGCAACTTGCGCATCCGACCGTGGCGGGGATCGCGAAAGGCGACCTCGCCGAGCCGGTGTTCCGCTCCTGGCTTGAACAGGACTACCTGTTCCTGCTCGACTACGTCCGCGTCTTCTCCCGCCTCGCCTGGCAGGCGCCCGCCGCCCACCTCGGCGATCTGGTCGACCTCGCGCACGCCACTTTCCACGACGAAATCTCGCTGCACCGCGGTCTGGCCGCGGAGTTCGGCGCCGACCTCGACGGCGCCGTGAAGGGCGAGCCGTGCACGAAATACACTGCGTTCCTGCTGGATTCGGCCGCGAACTACGCCGACGGCCTGGCCGCCCTCTACCCCTGCATGTGGGGCTATTCGACGCTCGGCGGCATCCTCGCCCAGAACCCACCCGCCGACCCGCGCTACCAGCGCTGGATCGACACCTACGCCGACCCCGGCTTCGCGGCGCTCACCGCCCGCTGCGGCCAGATGCTCGACGAGACGGGCGGCGACAACGCGGAGGAGCTGTTCCTGACCGGCATGCGCCACGAACTCGCGTTCTGGGATGTGCCGTTCAGCCGCGGATGAACCGGTAGGTCGTCCGTCGACTTCCCGGCTGAGGAGAGCTTCATGGGTCACACCCAGGTCCTTCCATCACTGGAAGACGCGCTGATCGCTGTTCGTGGTCTGCTCATCGATGCAGCGGCTAAGGATGAGCTCAACTAAGGACCCGAACGAAGCAGGCCCGGTCGGCGCCGCGCTGGCCAGTCTGGTCCGCGGGGGAAGCGGCAAGACAGGATGTTCGTTGCGAGCGCTAGTGTCTGGTGGCGATGAGGACTTCGAGAGTGACCGGCTCGATGAACTGACCGCCCAGTCCGTGTATGCAGCAGCCTCGATCAGCATCTGGGGTTCGGGATCCACGCCGACGGCTTCGCGGACATGTTTGGACAGCGGGACGGTCAATTGTCCTGTGCCGCAGCCTAAGTCGAGCAGTCGTCCGCTGCCGTCGAGCTGGAAACTGCGAACGATCTCGTCGAGAAACTCGGACGGATAGCCGGGGCGGTTTCCATCCGTGGTTGCGAATCAGCTGGCCAATGAGCCTGTCAGCCAGTCTCTCATGGCCTCTGCCGGGGTTCTGTCGCCGAGCAC
>NZ_JBHZAK010000048.1:0-19404 GCF_042754165.1 Nocardia sp. NPDC059229 | reverse complement strand
ATGAAGTGGTTTCGAACGGCGAGGAACTGAAGGCGATGGGCGGCGCGGACATCATCCTGATGACCGGCAACTCCAACCGCGCGGCCATGGACAGCATGCACGGATTGCGACCGGAAGGGCGGATGGTGCTGGTCGGTCTGCCGCACGACACCGACTTCATCATTCCGCCACCCGAGACCGGCATCAATTTCGTGGTCAACCGCAATCAGATCATCGGGGCGACCCACGGCGGCTTCGAATACCTCACCCAGGCACTCGAATTCGTCGCCACCGGCAAGGTGACACCGATGGTCGAGACCTACCCGCTGGCGAACGCCGCCGACGCCTACGAACACGTGGCCACCGGCGCGGTACGCTTCCGCGCCGTGATCACCTACTGAGACCAGCGCTCGAGCCGCGCGCTACGCGGCCACTACGTGCAGTTGCTGATGGTTTCGCTGTTGCGGTTCTGTCCGTGAATGGCTGGCGTCGGCGGCGTATCCAGTCCGCGCTGGCAGCGGCTGCCAGCGCGGTATCAGCACTGCAGGGAAGTGTGAATGACCATGACAAAACGAGAGCGGCAATGCGAGCCGCCGGGGTGATCCCGGTGGCCACACCCAGGCCCTCGACTTCGTCTGCACCCGCACGGCGACACCGATGATCTAGATCTACCCATTGGCGAAGGCCGCCGACGCCCACGAATTTGCGGCCAGTGGCGTCATGCGGTTCCGCGCCGTCATCACCTACTGGATCCGGCCGGCACGGACGCCAATTATGCCGGACCCCTATTCACTGTTACGGACGCACCCGAGCCTGCAAAGGAAAGCTCATGGAGACGGAACCACCAACGACGCCGATCCTGTTTCTCAGTGGCGCAGGGCTTCCGGCCTGGATCTGGGACGAAGTGCGGGCCTCCTTGCCCGTCGAGTCGGTCGTAGCGGCTTACCCGAAACGGGTCGACGCGACCCTGTGCGACTACGTCGACACCGTTCTGGCGCAGGCACCGAATGGCCTGTTCACGATCGTGGCTCACTCGATCGGCGGTGTCGTGGCCAGTGAGATCACAGCTACCGCGCCGGAGCGCATCGACCGATTGCTCGGCATCGCAGCGTCCTTTCCCGCCGCCGGAACCTCATTCCTGGCGGCATTGCCTGCGCCGCAGCGCGTTTTCACAGGGCTCATCATGCGGGTTGTCGGAACACGGCCGCCGGAGAGGGCGATCCGCACAGTGTTGTGCGCTGGCCTCGAAGAGGCCGACATCGCGCACGTCGTAGCAGAGTTCGAGCCGGAATCGCAGCACCTCTACCGGGATAGGGTGTCACGACGAACGTTTCCGACGCGCACCGGATATGTCGCGACAACCGCCGACCGACAGCTCCCCGAAATGCTGCAACGCAAGAATGCAGCCGAGCTCGGCATCGGCTTTCACCGTGAGATTCCCACAGGGCACTTGCCGATGCTGCAGGAACCCGCTTCCCTGACGGCGGTAGTCGAGGAGTTCATCGCCCTCCCGTGAGACCATTCCCGTCCTTGAGCGACTTGCCAACATCGACGGGCCCTCAATTCGGCATGATGGTGCGTTGCTGATGCTGAGATGATCTCGGCGCGTTGATCTTCGGCCGCACCGTGTTGGCCGCTTCGAACCGCCCGCCACGCGGCAGTAGCGGATATTCGGTTGAGACCTCTGCGGCGCGATCAGGTTGTGCCGGATCGCCTCCGCCTACGCCGAGACGGCTCAGGTGGAAGGCGACTTCGCCGGCGAGCAGTTGTTCGAACTGCTTCAACTTTTCAGTGCTCGCGGGAGTACGGGGGTGCCTGTTCGTAGAGCAGACGATGCATGTGCGGCGCCGGGGTGTGCAGGCGGGCTCCGGCAGTGCTGCAAGCGATCTGGGTACGCAGAAAGTACGCAGGAGATTCGGGAACCCTCTCAAACCATCAACAGGGAACCCGGAGGTCAGCCCAATAGTGCAACGCGACCAACAACGACAAATACCCAGGTGGCAGTCCGAGCTGTACTTCGACGTCTAAATGGAAGTAGTGCAACGGTTCTCCCCGAAGCCCCGGTCGCCTCGCGACCAGGGCTTCGGCCATTTCCGGGCGGATCGCATTGCAGGGTGCGGTAAACACCCGCGACCTGGTCAGCTGAACCAGCACACCCCGAACCCTCCCGCTTCCCTGTCGCGGGAGGACTTTCGTGTCCTAGATCTTCTGCCAGAGCGCCGGGGTATTCGGTGGGGTCCAGTCCGGAGCATCCGCGGTATGCGCCTGAATGCAGCGGTACTGGGACCCGTTGTAGGACACCACGTCACCGACGTTGTAGTGGACGCCCTGCTGCCAGGCGGCGGGCGCCGGGGCGGTTGTAGTCGGCGGCGGAGTAGTCGTAGTCGGCGGCGGAGTGGTCGTGGTGGGCGGCGGAGTGGTCGTGGGGGTGCCGCCGCAGCCGGACGCGTCCGCCACGGTGACGGTGCTGCGGGTGGTACCCCAGACCGAGCCGTCCTTGAAGATGACGTTGGCGGTCAGCTCGTGGCTGCCGACCACGGTCGGAATCCACTGGATGACCGGATCGATTCCATTCACGACCACCACGCTGCCGATCGTCGGCTGCTGCGGGGTCTGCTGCGCGAAGTCGATGAGCTCCACCCGGGCGGCGTCGGCGGTCAGCCCGCTCGACGAGAACGACACCAGATAGGCGGTGTTCACGCAGTGGGTGGCCCCCGGAACCGTCGGGGGCGCAGGGATTTCCGCGACCGCCATGCCCGCGGTGAGCACCGCGGCCCCACTCAACGCCGTGAGTGCGCCGATTCCGAACCCCACCCGAGTAAACCATGAATGTTTCACTTTATACTCCTAGCCGTACCTCACACTGCCAACGCAGCGCTTCGGCAAGCTAACAACAATTCTCCTGTGCAACAGAATATTTCATGCCGATGTGACCTACATTACGTACGGCGACCGACTGGGTCCACAGAACTTCACAATGCAGAGGTTGCTCACAGCACGCGCGAGGAGCAAGTCCAGAACAGCTCCGCCTCCGCATCGTCCGGATGGTTCTTGCCGTGGATGTCGGAGGCGATCGCACCGCCCACGGTGACCTGCCGGGTCCCGGCAACAAAGGAACCCACAAGCCCTGGGGCAGAACGGCTCTCATCAATGTGTCGAGGCTGACGCCGGCATCGACATCGACATCGACGAATCCCGGTGTCGGGATCGATGTTGTGGATGCGGCCGAAGGCAGTCATGTCGACGACCAGGCCGCCACCGTTCTGCGCCGGATCGTAGCGGCGCCCCGATCCGCGGGCGATGACCCCGCGTGCGCCCACCGTGTCTCTGGGCCGCCGTCGACCTCACCGCCGACGCTTCGCGCTGGCCGGTTTGGTCAGCGCGGTATGCGGCAATGTAGTGCGTTTCAATGGGTCTCGGTCAAACCTGGATCCGGCTGTGGTCGGTCACTCTGATCGAGATGTAATCGGCTACTTAACACTGACGGTAGGGCCTGATCCCGGCCAGGATCGGGTCCAGGTGCCCGTTGAGAAGCTCCCTAATCGGCTGCCCGCCAGCGTCATTGGTGTGGCTCAGTAATGTCTTGCCTCTTACCGGTCACCGTGGTGGCTGAAGAGGGGGTTGCCCAGCTCGAAGTAGCGGTGCCTTCCCGCACGGACCACATACCCCGACACGGGAAGGGATGCACTGGTGACGGTCATCATCGGAATGGACCCGCACAAACGCTCAGCCACGATCGAGATCATCGACCCCACCGGCACAGCAATGGCCACGGGCCGATACGGCACAGACAATACCGGATGCACCGAAATGCTCACCACCGCACAGCGATACCCGGATCGGGTATGGGCGATCGAGGGCTGCAACGGCACCGCACCCTTGGACGCTTCCTCCGGCCAGCGGCAACGCCATCGGCTCTCTCGCGCCGGAAGTCGCAAGATCGACCGGGTTCTACACACCATGGCCATCGTTCAACTACGCCGTCCCAGCGCCGGGCGCACCTACTACGACCGCCGCAGAGCCGCGGGCAAGACCTCGATGGAAGCGATGCGGGCGCTGAAGCGGCGGCTGTTGAATGTCGTTGACTCGGGCTCCCCGCTGCAACGCCATCTGCACTGCGGCATATCCGACGGTGGTTCCCGCGCCATTCACGAATACGGTGATGCCGTCGGCCGATTCGGGGACGCCGAGACCGGCCAGGCCGTGATGAGCCGTCTCGACCGGGCGATCGTATGGTCCAACTACCCTCAAACGGCAGCAGGCACCGGCACAGGCCGACTACGCCGGGCGAACAAGTACGCCGCCGCCGCGGCAGGCAGATTCATCAGGACCCCGTACACCGCGCCCGGCACCGCTAGCGCCGTGCTGTGCAGCACTGACGTGGCCACCGCAATAGCCAACGCGCCGTTGTGGATTCCGATCTCCATTGCGGCCGCGATGGCCTGGTCGGTCTCGATTCGGAACAGTCGGGGCACGTAGTAGCCGACCGCCAGGCCGATGATCGCCAGCGACAGGCATACCGCCGAGAGCGCGCCGATGTGGGAGGTGAGGGTGTGGAAGTCGCGGGCCACGGCCGCCAGCACCACCAATGCCAGCACCACGATGGATGCCACCTTCACGGTGCCGCGCATCCGCAGCGACCAGCCCGGGAAGCGGTGGTGCACCCACATCCCCAGCGCCACCGGCACCAGCAGGATCGCGAATACCTGCGCGAATTTATCGGGGCGCAGGCCGATTCCGGCGTCACCGTCGAGGAAAAGCGCATACGACAGACCCACCCACAGTGGCAGGGTGAATACCGCCAGCACCGAATTCACTGCCGTCAGCGTGATGTTCAGCGCCACATTGCCGCCCGCGACATGGCTGAACAGATTCGCCGAGGGTCCGCCCGGTGACGCCGCGAGCAGCAACATACCCGCCGCTACCGCACCGTCGAGCCGGAACAGGTAGACCAAGCCCAGGCACACGGTCGGTAGCACGACCATCTGGCACACCAGCGCCACCACCGTTGCCTTCGGATAGCGCAGCACCCGAACGAAATCGGCCGTGGTCAACGTCAAACCGAGACCGAACATCACCAGCGCCAGCGCGAGCGGCAGGAACACCGCGAACAACGAACTCACTGCCAACTCCCAATTGAACCAACGGGCCAGTCTGCGGTCCGGCACCAGCGCCGACCCTAACTGATCCGACAGTTCAGGCGCGAGCGCGATTGCCGCATACGGGAATACGCTGCGTGAGTCAGCCAGGAGGACATCGAAACCCGACTCTTGGAGGCGTCATCGCGACCACGGTGAGACCGATACCTATCTCGGCTCCGTCGTTGCCGCAGCAGAGGGCTTGATCGCCGTGAGTTCGACACGAATCACCAGCAAATCGGTTCCGAGCCTCCGGACCACGATGGCGTTCAGTATTCGAAGCGGCCGCCATCGCGAGATCATGCGCCGTCTTCGGCGGCGTCGAATCGAACCCTGTTGCGGCGCAACGTCATCGAACGCGCCTGCAACAAGGCCGAAGACTGGCGAGCAGTCGCCACCCGCTACGACAAGCTCGCGACCACCTACCGTGCCGGATTCGTTCTGGCCCTCATCGTCGAATGGCTCTGATCATTGGGAGACACGACCTAATGACGCGAGGACTGGCGGTGGTGGGCCTGATCGAGGAAGTCGAGTACCAGTGGGCTGGCGCTCGACCGGAATTCCTCGAAATAGGCGTGTCTGGCTCGGGAAATGAGATGTATTCGGGCATGCGGGATCCGGCCTGCGAGAAGCGAGGCATTGGCTGTGGGATTGAACCGGTCGTCGGACCCGTGCACGATCAGTGTCGGGGCGATGATGCGCGGCAGCACTTCCCATGCGTCGTGTTGTGCGCTCGCGCGCAGGTGGTGGCGGCGGGCGTGATTCGGCATCGTCGGGTCGCCCAGGGTGTGGTAGGGCCCGACGTGTGCGGCTAGGTAGGCGGGGGTATACATCAGTTCCAGCAACGCGCGGCGAGCCTTTGCGGTGTCTGGTTGACTCAGGGCGCGGCGCACCACGGGACTTCGTTCGACGCTGTGCGCACCTCCCGGCGATGTGCAGCCGAGCACCAGCGCTTCTACCCGGTCCGGATGATCGGCGGCGAGCCACTGGGCGACGCGGCCACCCATGGAGGTCCCGTAGACACCCGCTCGCTGGATGCCCAGATGGTCGAGAACAGCCAACACATCGGCAGCGAAGGCGCGGGTGCTGTAGGAATCGTCATCGGGTTTGGCGCTGCGTCCGGTGCCTCGCCAGTCGATCACCACAGCCTGATGGACGCCCTCGAAGTCGGGGCGCACCGCATCCCACCAGTGATGCGTGTTCGCCTGCCCCGCGAGCAGAACCAGAGGAGTTCCCTGTGATCCATGGACTTCGTAGTAGATCTCGCAATCGTCCGGGGCGAGCACGTAAGGCACATCAACAGCGTAGAGGACAGATTTCTAGTGGTCGTATGCGATGAGCGATCGTTTGATGGGTGCATCGACGGTCCAGTTGTGCCAGATCACTGCCGTGCGAGGCAGGTTCGGACTCAGCGAAATGGGGACAGCAGACAGCAGTATCGTGCGCGGTTGCGTTGCTCCTAGTGGCTGGGATAGGTCACTTCCGCACTGCCGTCGGCGTTTCCGCGCTCTTGACTGTGTTGCGCAAGCACGCTGTGGAACCGCGCGACCAGCGGGCTCGGGTCGTCGGTGCGCCACGCAACATGCAGCGACGTCGAGGTGTCGGCCAGCGGTCTCGGGGCTACCCCGACACGGCGTAACGCGCGGTGCGAGTCGGCTAGTACGGCGGCGCCGAATCCGGCGGCTACTAGTGCCAGAAGTGTTTGGGCGCTTCGGCCTTCGGCGCCGATGCGCGGGACCACCCCGGCTCGATGGCAGAGCGCGATGATCTCGTCGTAGGAGCGGGAGGAGACCTCGCGTGGCCAGATGACCAATGGGATCTGGCCCAGTGCGGATAGCGGTGCCGGTCCGACCGCGTGGGCGAGGGGGTGGGCGGCGGGCAGGAACATGGTCAGCGGTTCCTTCCACCAGACGCGGGTCGCCAGACGGGCGTCGCGCGCAGGCAGTCGCTGTACGGCGATGTCGTAGCGGCCATCGAGGACACCGGCGGACATCTCCGCATCGCTGAAGCTTTCCTCGAGCCGCAGGTCCACCCCGGACAGTTCCCTGCGCACCCTGCCGAGCACCGCCCCGAGCGGTCCATTGATGCCGGATCCGGCGAATGTCACGGTCAGCCGTCCGGTCATCCCTTGTGCGGCAAGCCGAACATCCTCGAGTGCGGCGTCGGCTTCGGCCAGGACGGCGGCGGCTCGTCGCGCCAGGGCCGCTCCCGCCGCGGTCGGCGTCAGCCCACGCCCCTCCCGCTCGAAAAGTGCTACGCCGAGCCGTCTTTCGAGTTCGCGCACCTGTCTACTCAAGGTCGGCTGGGTCACGTGCAAGCGCCGCGCCGCGCCGCTGACCGTGCCTTCCTCGGCGATCGCGACCACATAGCCGAGCAGTCGAAGCTCCATCAATCCATACCTCCCAAGCATAGGAAGCATAGCTACCAATACCTGTGGGGCTAATTCGATCGTTTGGTGCGCGACAGTTGAGCAGTCACACCGACCGAATCGTCCAAGGAGAAATCATGAACCGCGAACAGCGTTACGCCCACGGCCTCGATGTCCTCAACCGCGTCGATGGCGAAGCGGGACAACGGATTGTGACGTCGCTGGCCGACACCTCACCTGAGCTCGGACATCAGGTGGTGGCCTGGGCATTCGGCGATATGTATGACCGACCCGAACTCGCGCCCCGCGACCGGCAGCTGGTCACCCTCGGCGTGCTCGCGGCGCTCGGCGGCTGCGAGATCGAGTTGGACGTGCACATCAATGCGGGACTCAACGTCGGACTCACCCCCACCGAAATTTCGGAAGCGTTGCTGCACACCGCCGTCTACGCGGGCATGCCGAGGTCCATCAACGCCACCCTGGTCGCGAAGAAGGTCTTCGGTGAGCGGGGCATGCTGCCGCTGACCAACGTGTCCTGACCCGGATGCAACACGCGTCGACCACAGCGGCCGCTGCGGCCGATGATCACACGTCGACGTCAAGAAACTCGGCCGCATCCCGACCGGCGGCGGCTTGCGGGCCCACGGCCGCGGCAGCCCGAATGCGCTGGCGTCCCAGCGCGTCGGCACCGGGACCGGCCGCGTCGGCTGCACCTACCTACACACCGCCCTCGACGACCATTCCCGGCTGGCTTACACCGAAGCCCTCGACGACGAGAAGGCGGTCACCGCCGCCGACTGGTGGTTACGGGCAGCAGCGTTCTTCGCCGAGCATGGCATCACCAACGTGCGTCGGGTGCTCACAGACAACGGCTCCTGCTACCGGTCGCGCCGGTGGGCCGCCGCGCTGGAATGCACTGGGACAGTGCACAAGCGGACCCGCCCCTACACGCCGCGCACCAACGGCCAGGTCGAACGGTTCAACGGCACCCTGGCCCGCGAATGGGCCTACGTCCGCGAATACGACTCCGAACAGGCCCGCCGAGCCGCGCTGACCGAGTTCCTCAACCACTACAACCACGATCGGCCGCACGCCGGGACCGGCCACCAGCCTCCGATCAGCCGCGTCCCGCTGCACACCTACCGGCTCACCGACACCCGAATCACCGTCCCTATCGTTGTGCCGTCCGCGCCGGAACAGCTCGCCCTCGACCTTGATGCCGTGGAACCAATCTCATGAGACATCACAGTTAGCGCGCCGCCGCAGCTACGAGCACGCGTGCGTGCAAGAGATCGCCGACACCGCCCACGTCGCGAAGCTCACCGTCTACAACTGTCTCAATGACAAGGCCACCCCCCACAACCCGCTACGTGGGCGTTGCGTGCCGACGGGGACAGATGTGCGGGCTCAGGCGGTCATCGCTACACCTCGTCGAGGCCTCCCGCCCCAGACGGCGGACGATACCACGCAGTGAATCTCCGGCCGCCAATCTGCACGAAATCTCCTCGCGTTCAACCAGACTCAGTCGAAGCTCGTTTTGGTGACGAGCCGCGAGACGGACTTCGCCGCAGCGTTCGGGCAACTCCCGCACCGTCGATGGATGCCGGCGCATCTCCCGGGCGAGCACCTTGATCGCCTGCCCGTATCGCCACCGCCGACCACCTCCCTCGATCTCGGCTTCGGGCAACGGTGTTCGCTTCTCCGACAAAGGTCTTCGAGCCTATTCTGGTCCTGGTCGAGGTGGCGGCGACGCCTCCAACGCCAAGCCCGCCTGTCCCACTACCAGCGTCGGGCTGCCCACTCGCCTCGCCAGTACTACGCCACCGTGGGTTCCTCGTACCGGATTTGGTGCCTGGCGGCGATCGGGTTGATCTTGGCCGGGTCGAGGGCACCCGCGGTGAGCACGGCCGGCCCCGCCTCGATCAGATCCTCCAGATAGCACTCCCAGCCGCCCGGTGACGAGATCTGGATGAGGCGAGGCGGGGGTGTGGAGGCGCGGCGCAAGGCGTGCGGAATGCCGTGGGGGAGTAGGACGAACATCCCGGCGGTGGCGTGCTCGACGTGGTCGTCGAATTCCACCTCGAGTGTGCCGTCGAGCACGTAGATGCATTCGTCGGCCACGTGATGGGTGTGGCGGGGGATATCGCGGGCGAGGGTGACTTCCAGGAGCGAGAAGCGGCCTTCGGTATCGGCGGTGGTGGCCTTAACGACGAACGCGGGCGGCAGGGGCAGGCGGCCGGGGCGGGCCGCGCCGGCGTCGAGCAGCAGAAATCGATTGTGGGACATGGTGGTACCCTTCGACTCAAGAGAAACGGAACCGGAATCCGGATCCGTTTCGAGTGTAGGCCGGAGAGGGACCCGAGTGTCAAGCCCATCGTCGCCGTCGCGCAAGCCGCGTGCGGACGCTTCCCGCAATCGTGACCGCATCCTGGAAGCCGCACGAAACCTGTTCGCGGAGAGGGGAAGCCAGGTACAACTGCCGGAAGTGGCGCGGGCCGCGGGTGTCGGGATCGGCACCGTGTACCGGCACTTCCCGGCCCAGGCCGACCTGATCGAAGCCGCGGCCGCGCAACGCTTCACCGAGATCGAGGAATACGCGCGCACCGAATGTCTGAACCACGCCGAGCCCGGCCGGGCGGTGCTGGATTATCTGACCCATGTCGGCGAAACCCTGGCGGCCGACAGTGGATTGTCCGCCGCCATCGAAGCCTCTCGTCAATCGCGCGGTAGTGAACCGCGCGGCGCTGCGCTGGAACAGCTCGCCGAGATCCTCAGCGCGCTCATCGAATCCGACCGGGCCGCTGGAACGGTGCGCCCGGACTTGACCGTCGCCGACGTCTACATGGTCGTCGGCGCACTCTCCGCCACCATTCGCTCCGGCAGCGGCGACTGGCGCCGGTTGCTCACTCTGCTGTCCGACGGGCTGCGGGTCTAGCCTGGGTGCATATCACCGCTTCAGCGACAACCAGCCCGCGTCGATCAACTGCTGTGCCAGGCCGTCTGCCTGGCGAATGCCCGCTTGGAACGCTACCGGCCAGCTCGCGAGCGCGTCCGGGTCGGTCGCGAACGCGTTGAACACGTCGATCGTGGCCGCGTCGGGGCGGAACCGCACGACGGTATCGGCCGCCCTCGTCGCGAGTTCGGCCCGAACCTGTTCGGGCGGGAACATGTGCGCCAGCGGCTCAACGACCAGAACGACGTCCGAGTCCGCGGCGAGGTCCGCGGTGGTGGGCGACCAAACCCCGCCATCAATGTAGTAGCGGTCTCCGACAACAACAGGCGGGCGGAGTCCCGGAAAGGAACGACTCGCGGCGACAGCGGTCGCCAGGGGCACACCGCTGCCGCCGTCCCAGACCTGGCGCTCACCACTGGCCGCGTCCACGACGACGATCCGCAGCCTGCGATCCGGCCAGTCGTTGCCGCCGACCAGCCACTCCATCGGTTCGATATGCGCCGGTTGGGCCGGCTCCTCGGCCATCGCCATTCGACCCACCTTGCGCCGCGCCGTATCACGATCCAACGTCCGGTCGAACAACACCGAGAAAACGGCGGCAACCAACTCGCGCTTGACCGCCGACGGTGGTTCCGTGCTGCCGGGGGGACGTGGATCGTCGGCAAACGAGTCCAGATCCCGCCCCGCTACCAGCGCGGCCCCGACGACCGCGCCTGCGGACGTGCCGACAATCGAGTCGGCTGAACCCAAATCGATTCCACGGCGGCGTAATTCAGCGCAGGTTGCTCGATACACCGAACTCGGCAATAGCGTGCACTGCTGGCGGCTGTATGGCCCTCTGCCCGTTGATCTTCCGGGGTGCCGCGTTGGCCCGTTCGGTCAGCGGAGGATGCGGCAAGATAGTGCGTTGAGAGCCGCGAATCCGCAAGCATCCGGTCGCGGCCGTGTGGGATCATGGGCAGTGGGACGGCTGATCCTCACGAACCCTCATCCGGACAGTGACGACGGCGAAGATAGCGAAGTGATCATGGGCGAATCGGTCATCCGGCGCGTGGTCTGCCCGGGCTCCTTCGACCCGGTGACCAACGGACACCTCGACATCATCGGCCGCGCCGCGAGGTTGTTCGACGAGGTGATCGTCGGCGTCGGCAAGAACGTCGGCAAGCGCGCGCTGTTCACCGCCGAGGAGCGGATCGCCATGATCGGCAACGTCACCGGCGAACATCCGAACGTTCGCGTCGAGGCCATCGACGGGTTGCTCGTCGACTTCTGCGTGCAGCACGGCGCGCACGCCATGGTGAAGGGCCTGCGCGCGGTGAGCGACTACGAGTACGAACTCACGATGTCGCAGATGAACCACCGGCTGTCCAGCGTGGAGACGCTGTTCGTGGCGTCTAATCCGGAGTACAGCCACCTGTCCTCGTCGCTGATCAAAGAGGTCGCAAGGCTCGGCGGCGACGTTTCCGGGCTGGTTCCCGATCATGTGCTCGCACAGCTCACGACGCGACTGGCTGAGCGCAAGGCGAAGTCCGATTGACCTCCTACCGGCCGCATCGGAGTCATTGAGCATCGTGACCGGGTCACTGATCTCGAATCAGCACGGCCAGTTGATCTTTGCCTTCCCCCAGCTGGCCGCTTCGGTCAGCGCGCTATGCGGCAATGGGGGCATTTCGTAATTTTCAATCGTGGGTGTGTCCCGCGGTCCGGCCGCCACTGAACGAGTGATCGGCCGGACCGGCGGGCTGTTGGTCGCGTCTACAACTGGAGGTCAGTTCCCGGTCTCGCCCGGTACGAGCGACGAGATCTCCAGCAGGTGGACATCGGTGTTGGTACAGGCGCTTATCTCCCAGGTCAGGAAGAACGACTCCGTGTTGTCCGGCGGGTAGATCCGCAGGCCGGCGGCAGTGACCTGCCGGCATTTGTCGCCGTAATTCCCGGCATCGGTGATGCGGAGTACGGCGGAGGCCTTCTCGTTGATCCCCAGGGTGACCGTCGGCTTCGGCTTGTCTCGATCGGCAGGGGCTCCTATCGGCTCGCCGGTGCGGCTGTTGGCGAACGAGACGCCGGGGAATCCGGTCAGGGTGCAGGGATGCATTCCGGCGTTCGTGAAGATGAGCGGGGTGTACGCGCTACCCGCAGCTCCGTCGGACCGGCCCTTGGACAGCTTCAGATCGGCGGCGCGGCACAGCGCGGGGCCGGTCGGCGTACCGCCGGTGTCTGCGGAAGTGGTGGTGCCCGGGGCAGGTGTGCCGCCGTCGGATGCGGTGGCTGTCGCAGTTGCGGTTTCAGACACGGTGACAGTCGACGGGGAGGCACCGGTGTTCTCGGGCCCACATCCCGCCAGTGCCAGCGTGCCGACCGCGAGCAGCGCTGCGGTGGTGATCTTCAGGGCTGTCATCGGTCCCTCCACATCTGATCACAACCACCACAACGTGATTCGGATCGCATGTACCGTCAGCACCGCGAATGACGTTGCTGTACCTGGCTATCGGATGATGCGCCCGCGAACGTAACACCGTGTCCGCGAAATGGCGACGCAAGCCGGCCGCGATTCGACCACCCGCACTCCGTCGACCAGCGGTCGCGAACCCCGGTCGATCGCGCTGCGATTGCCGATCTCGCCGACCATCAAGAGGCCGACGACGGCTTGTATATGGGACTGCGAGAGGCAGCAGACCCCTGCTTCCCGGGACACGAACCCGGACGCGATCGTCCGGCAGCAGCACACGCCGCCAAGGGGTTCCAGTCGGACGATCCCGGCATGCGCTACCAGAAGATCACCACACTGTCGCGCACGGCGCTCGAATCGGTACTGACCTTCGTCGAATTCAATGGCGAGGGAATGGAATGGCACAAGGTCGAGTACTTCCCGAGTGGCGGGCTCGGATACTGCGCGTTCGACTATCAATCGAGCGCACCGACCGAACTGTTCAAGGACCATGCTGAGGCGATGAGCCAGATTGCGTTCTGTACAGAGTATTCCGTGGAAGCAATCACGCCGGAGGCCTTCCGGACAGAGTGGCTATTCGCCACCGGTGAGCACGAATATGCTCCGAATATCCCCACCGCAGGCTCCGAAACGGACCCCGCCCAGACCGAGTGAGGAACGATCACACCTCGCCATTCAGAAATCCCAACCCGAAACGCACGCTCGTCGGCTTGATGGTGCGTTCGGTCGTCCTCGGATGGCCACGGCCAGTTGGTCTTTCTGGTGGCCGCGTTGGCCGGTGCGATTGGTGCGTTTCGGGGTTCAGATGGCTGCGGATGCTCGGCGGAGGGCGTCGAGGGTGGTTTCGGGGGAAGTGTTGAAGCAGAATCGAATTCCCGGGGCTGCCTCGGCCAGGACGTTGATGATGCGCTCGAACAGCGGGGTGTGGTCGGGGAAGGCTCGTATCGCACCGCCGATCATGACGAGGTCGAACCGCTGGCGGTCGAGCAGGGTTCGTATTTCGGTTTCGGCTTCCTCGGGTGATGCGCCGACAAGGTATGGGGTGACATCGAATTCGGTGTCCCGCAGGGCGTCGTTCGCGGCGCCGATCCTGGCGGTCAGCTGCGCCTCGTCCAGATCGGGGAAGCGGCTGTAGTCCATGGCACGGGGGTGCAGCCCGATGGTCAGTGCCCTGGGCCGCGCAATCGGTTCGGACATCGGTTCTCCTCTGTGGAGTGCGGGACCCGCGTGTTCGCATGGGACGATGAAGGTCCGGTTCGACAAGATTGCTTTGTATGCAAAGATATTTTGGAGAGAAAGGTATGTCAACGGAGCCTGGTCTGTCCTTGGACGACAGCGTTCGTGCCATGGTGCTGCTCATGCCACGGCTGATCGGGCGCGCGAAACGCCTGCCGGTCCCGGCGGCCTTGCGATCATTCGATCTGGCGCCTCGCCATCTGTCGATGCTGACCTACGTGCTGTTCGACGGGCCGCTGACGGTGAACGAGCTGGCGCAGCGGCTGGAGGTGGCGCCCACGACCGTGAGTCTGATGGTCGCGGACCTCAGCCGCCAGGGCGTCGTGGATCGACGGACCGACGACAATGACCGCAGACGAACCCTTGTCAGCATCGCCGATTCCCATCGAACGGCGGTCGCGGCTTGGCTCGGTGGCGCGGGCCGCGGCTGGCGTGCAGCCCTGGGCCCGCTGACGGCCGAGCAGCGCGCCCTCGTGATAGCGACGCTCCGCGCCTACGAGGAAGCCGTCTCCGAACACTGACAATTCCACTGCCGTGCCGCCAGATAACATGCGAAACACGTCGAAGGCCGCCCGCGACTCGGCATGTACGTGCACTGCCGACCGCCGTAAGGCGCTCAGCCCGTTGATCTTCCGAGGGCCGCGCTGAGCAGCGAAGCGAAATCCTTTGTATCCCTTAACAATTACACATACTGATCTTAAGAACACGTTCTAGTTTCGAGGTCATGGAGACAGCCTTTGAAACCACGAAACGCGAAGTGGTCACGGACACAGGCGTTCTGCGCTACCACGAGGCCGGCGACGGGCCGCCGCTGTTGATGCTGCACGGTTCCGGGATCGGCGTGAGCGGTTGGCGGAACTACCGCGGCAGCCTGGCAGCGTTCGCGCAGCAGTACCACTGCTACGTGCTCGAGTTCCCCGGATTCGGGGTCAGTGACCCGGTTCCGGGCAATCCGGTGTTGACCGCGACGGATTCGGTGCTCCGCTTCATGGACGCGCTGGGCATCGAATCCGCCGCCGTCATCGGGAATTCGCTGGGCGGGGTGGTCGGGCTGAACCTGGCGATCCGCCACCCGGGCCGCGTCGACAAGCTCGTCTGCCTCGGCGGGGTCGGACCGAACCTGTTCACCCAGCCCCTCAGCGAAGGGTCGCAGATCCTGCAGGATTTCACCGAGCAGCCGACGCGGGAGAACCTGATCCGCTGGATACGGTGCATGTCCTACAGCCCGGACCTCGTCACCGAAGAGTTGATCGAAGAGCGCTGGCAGACCGCGCTGGATCCGAATGCGCTGGCATCGATCAAATCCATGTACGGCAAAGAGGCTTTCGCGCACCGGCTGCGCATGCTGACCGACACCGAAACGCCACCGTACTGGGCTATGATGCACAAGGTCGTGTGCCCGACCCTGCTCGCCTGGGGACGCGATGATCGCCAGACTCCACTCGATATGGCCTTGCTGCCGATGCGCAGCATCCCGAACGCCGAGCTGCACGTGTTCCCGAACTGCGGGCACTGGGTGATGCTCGAGGCCAAGGACGCGTTCGAACGCACCGCCCTGGAGTTCCTGCAACGCTAGACGATCTATTCCAAGGTTCGGTGTTGCGCGACTGGGCCGCGCAACACCGAACCGCGGAATTCGTACGCACGACCCTGGTCTGTCTACCTTCGGACGCCTGTGCCACTTCGACCCATGCGTCGAAGCAGGGACGCGCAGGATCATTCGCTAGGTGCTGCTCCGCCGCCATCTACCACTTCACGAGCAGTGTCTGGTGCCGAGAGCGGCGCTGGCGTGGCCGCCTCGTCACGATGGGCATCGATCGCGGCAAGAAAACGCTCCACCGATTCTATTGACGTGTCGGCCATCTGGATCCTGGTGCCGTCCGATAGATCGACGAGGAGACCCTTGATCCGGTAGCGGGCAACCCAATCTCGCAGGATTTCCACCAGCATCTTGACCGCCCCGCCTGCCCCCAGGGTCCCGAGCACCAGCGCGGTGAGTTCCATGACCGGTTCCGGCGGTCCGGTCAGCCCCGTATCATCATCGATGAACGCGCCATTGCCCAAACGCTTTGTGCGAGTGCTGAGGTCATCCCACAGGATGTCGCTCGTGCTGTCGTCCGCCCAATACCTGATTCGCAATGAATCCTGACGCACGACGAAGCTCACCTCGATAGCGTGCTTGGTCGGTTCTGACTGGGACCCGCTGACATCGCCCGGCATGCTCACCGCCACAGCCTGCCATCACCGCGTCGATACCGCCCGGCGTCGGCAGGCGCCGAGTGCGCGAAACCGGAAGTGACTGAAGCAAACAGCACGCTCATCGGCATTCCAGGACGCTCGCCCGCGGTTCGGCTACCTCAGATGATCTCTGCGCGTTGATCTTCCAACGCCGGTGCGCTGACCGGTTCGATCAGCGCGGTCAGCGGCAGTAGCGGACGTTCTGGTGCCGTGCAGCGGGAAGCGATCGGCATGATCGCCTGGTCGCTCGCTGTTTCCATGGTTGCTCGAGCATGGGAGAGGCTGCAGGGGATGTCTGAATACACCGCCACCGTAACCGTGAGTGACGAGGAGTACGAGCCGAGTAGCATCGAAAGCACCTGCGTCGCAGTGACGTTGGAGTGAGAAGCTGCCAGCGTCATCCGACTTCGCTCTGCCGGGGACGGCCCGTGAGGGCCAGTGATGTGATCATTCGCGCGAGATCCGGGGTTGCGCTGGTACCTCCGCCCCTCGAACGGGCGTGCCGCAGCCATGCGCGGCAGCGCATCGCGGAAGAAGATTGGCCCACAGCGTGTTACGGGGCTGTGTAGCCGAAGATTGGGCGTCGTGTTTTGGTTTTTGTGGCGGGCCGCACTCCCCTTCGGCGGTGGTATCCGGTTCGTCTCGAGCCATGAGAGCATTGCGGGCGTGACCGAACGCCTGCGAGCCATCGCCGCCGACAACGAGCGGATCATCGCAGCCGGCGGTTACCGGACGCCCAGCGGACACTATGTGTCGTTGACATCGGGGGTACAAGCCGCCGTCCAGGGCACCCGGATGTACGGTCCCGACCCGGTCCCGGTAATCACCCGCAGCGAGGCCGCCACCGTCATCACGGTGACCGGGGAGAGCAGCCTCGCCGCGGCGCGCCGGATGCTCGACACCGATCCGGAGCCGGTCGCCGTTCTGAATTTCGCGTCCGCCCGCAATCCCGGCGGCCACTACCTCGCCGGCGCCCGCACCCAAGAAGAAGCCCTGTGCCGAGCGTCGGCGCTGTACACCACCCTGCTGGCCGTGCCGCAATACTACGAGCACCACCGGCGCACACCGGACCCTTTCTACAGCGACCGCGTGATCCTGTCTCCCGCCGTGCCTGTCTTCCGCGACGACACGGGCATCCTGCTCGACAGCCCCTATACGGTCGGCTTCCTCACTTGCCCGGCGCCCCGGACCAACGTGATCGTGCAGGAGCTGGCGAGCGAGGCGTCTCGAATACCCGCGGTGCTGGCCACCCGCGCCGAGCGCATTCTCGAAACAGCCGTCGGCTACCGGCGTTTGGTGCTGGGCGCCTGGGGCTGCGGCGCCTACGGCAACGACCCAGGCATGGTGGCCGGTGTCTTCCATGCACTGCTAGCCGACGGTGGGCGGTTCAACGGGCACTTCGACGAGATCACCTTCGCAATACTGGACCGGACCCCCGGCGAGGCCACCCTCACTGCCTTCCGAGCGGCCCTCAGCTCGGCCTGACGGCGCGTTCGGCCAGCCGTGGATACGCACGGCCAGTTGATCTTCCGCCGCGCCGCGCTCGCCGGTTCGGTCCGCGCGACCAGCGGCATGAGAATGTGTTCGCTAATCGTCTGTGCTTCGCTCCTCCTGGTCCGGCCGACCGGGGATGAAGGGTCCGAGTTCAGGCTGTCGCGTTTATCCAATACTGCGACTCGGCCAGCCTGGTTGCCTTGTGCCGTGTGCTCGGCGACCGCCTGCAAGTACTCGATTCTTACTGGCCGAGCTCTCCGACCGGCCGAACCTCGACACAGGAGACCCCTTGCCACCAAACCTAGCCTTGAAGGCAATGAACATCGCGCACCGTGGCCTGCTCCGGGCGAGCGGCGGGAAGTTGGGCAACTCCTTCAGCGGCATGCCGTCGCTGGAACTGACCACGGTCGGACGGAAGTCGGGACGATCGCACACGGTGATGCTTACCGCCCCGCTCGTCGATGGCGACACGATCGTCGTAGTGGCGTCCCGCGGCGGCGGTCCGGTCCACCCGGCGTGGTATCTGAATCTGCGAGAGCGGCCCGAGGTCGACGTGTCGTTCCGCAGCGGCCCCCGTCGACGCATGACCGCCCGGATGGCGACTGTGGAGGAACGGGCCGAGCTATGGCCGAAAGTGATCGCGAGATATGACGGCTACGCCGCCTATCAGCAAGGCACCACTCGCGAAATTCCGCTGGTCCTGCTGACCCCACGGGACTGAACAAATTCAACGCAGACCGACCACGGGCCCTTACACACGAACCCGACGCGGCGGGCGCCCCTGGCATTGGCAGAACAACTGCACCTCGGCAGTAGCGGATGTTCCGCCGGCCTCGGATCGGCACGCCCAGTTGATCTTCCGATGCCCGGCGCTGGCCGGTTTGGTCAGCGCGCCGTGCGGCAGTAGCGGACATTGCTGCCCGGGTAGCGAGGCTTGCCGCAAGAAAGACGTTGAGGGGCAACGGCAATCTCCGCTGCAAATGCACTCACATCGGCATGACAGTGCGTTTGCAAACGATATCGCCGCCGTAGAGGTTTCGACGCCAAATGCAGCCGCTCCAGCAATCTCGGACGGCATGGCGTCACACCGGTGTCGTTGTTCGGAGTCGTGATCAGTGCTGACGTGCGGATCTCGTTGGGGCTGAATGGGACTACGGATCGTCGGCGTGTCCCGAACTCCTCGGCAGTACGGTTCTTACAGCTCGTACTCGTCTTCAGCACGGGGGTTGCGGGATGGCCCGGGGATTTGTCGTTCGCGAGTCCATCACCTAGCTACTGCATGCCGAACGACACGACGCGGCCGCCGTTGCTGCCGGTCTGAAAGCCGTTCAGGATCGTTTCGATCGGGTTTGGGATGACGGAGCTTCCGGTGGTGCCGTTGGACCTGAAGTCGGTGGACTGCTGGCTGGTCGTGCCATCGGCATTCTTCTGCGAGACGACGATGTGCTGGTCGCCTGAGGCTTCCCCCGAATAGTGGACACCGATTTGGCAGGACCGAAGGTCCTGCTGGAAGGATGTCTCCATGCCTCCTCGTAAGCGCCGGTCATTC
>NZ_JBHZAK010000047.1:0-23074 GCF_042754165.1 Nocardia sp. NPDC059229 | reverse complement strand
GTGGCAGCGGAAATCGCTGGCACCGGGCCGCTTCAGGGTTTCGGCGACGGAACCCCGAGATTCACGGGACTCCCCTCCCCTTCGGGGGTTCGGGGGCCGGCCCCCGAAATCCCTTGGGGTCTCAGGGGCGAAGCCCCTGAGAGTCTTCGAGAGCTAGAAGTTGATCATGTGGCCGGCGAGGCCGTGGATCGCTTCCTGGAGGGCTTCCGACAGGGTCGGGTGGGTGTGGACGTTGCGGGCCAGTTCGTTGACCGTGAGATCCCACTTCTGGGCCAGGGTCAGTTCCGGCAGCAGTTCGGAGACATCGGGGCCGATGAGGTGGCCGCCGATGAGCTCGCCGTACTTGGCGTCGGAGATGAGCTTGACGAAGCCCTGCGCGTCGCCGAGGCCGTGCGCCTTGCCGTTGGCGGTGAACGGGAAGGTCGCGACCTTCACGTCGTAGCCCTCGTCGCGGGCCTGCTGCTCGGTGAGGCCGAAGGAGGCGACCTGCGGCTGGCAGAAGGTGGCGCGCGGCATCATGCGGTAGTCGCCCAGCGACATGGTCTCCGCGCCCGCGATGGTCTCGGCCGCGACCACGCCCTGCGCCTCGGCGACGTGCGCGAGCTGCAGCAGGGCGGTGACGTCACCGATGGCGTAGATGCCGGGGACGTTGGTGCGCATGTACTCGTCGATCGCGATGGCGCCGCGGTCGGTGAGCTGCACGCCGGTGTTCTCCAGGCCGTAGCCCTGCACGCGCGGCGCGAAGCCGACGGCCTGCAGCACCTTGTCCACGGTGACGGTCTCGATCGCGCCGGACTTGTTGTCCTTGATCGACACGGTGACCTTGGAGCCGTCGTCCTCGATGGACTGCACGGCCGCGGAGGTGGTGATGGTGATGCCGAGCTT
This sequence comes from Nocardia sp. NPDC059229, assembly GCF_042754165.1. Taxonomy (NCBI): domain Bacteria; kingdom Bacillati; phylum Actinomycetota; class Actinomycetes; order Mycobacteriales; family Nocardiaceae; genus Nocardia; species Nocardia sp. NPDC059229. Next base: position 22,189 of record NZ_JBHZAK010000047.1, on the reverse strand, counting down.
CTTGTACGCCTTGGTGATCTCCTTGGAGATGTCGGCGTCCTCGTTCGGCAGCGCGCGGTCGAGGAATTCGACGATGCGCACGTCCACGCCGTAGTTCTTGAGAACGTAGGCGAACTCCATGCCGATGGCGCCCGCACCCACGATGAGGATGGAACCCGGCAGGTCACGGGTGAGGATCTGCTCCTCGTAGGTGACCACGTTCGCGGACAGCGAGGTGCCCGGCAGCAGCTTGGTCTCGGTGCCCGCGGCAATGATCACGTTGTCGAACGTGATGTCCTCGGTGCCGCCCTTGGTGAGCGCGACCGAGAGCGACTTCGGGCCGGTGAAGGTGCCCTTGCCGTCGAACTCGTCGATCTTGTTCTTCTTCATCAGGAAGTGGACGCCCTTGACCCGGCCGTCCGCGACCTTGCGGCTGCGGTCGAACGCCGCGCCGAAGTCGAAGGTCGCGTTACCCGAGATACCGAAGGTCTTCGCTTCCTTGGTGAAGATATGAGCCAGCTCCGCATTGCGCAGCAGTGCCTTGGACGGAATGCAGCCCACGTTCAGGCACACGCCACCCCAGTATTTCTGCTCGACGATCGCTGTTCGCAGGCCGAGTTGAGCGGCACGGATCGCGGCGACGTAACCGCCGGGACCAGCGCCGAGAACGACGACATCGTAGTGGGAAGTCACGGCATCGAGACTAGACCTGTTGCCGGGACCTCACTCAGCCATCCCCCGCCCGCGTGAGACGCGGAACACGTGAGAGCGGTCACGCCCGCGGCCTGGATGCGACCGATCAGTCCGTCGCGCCCGGTGGACCGGCCGAGATCTCCGACGGCCCGTTGATCCCGCCGGACCCGCCGCGGCTAATCCCGCCAGACCTGCCGCGCCACGCGCGCGAAATTGCCGCCGAAGACGGCCGCCCGGTCGGCGGTGGAGAAGCCGCGCGCGGCCAGCGCCTCGTCCAGCCCCCGCACCCCGGACGTGCCGAGCAGGTCTTCCGGTGGCGCCCACTGCAATTGGCCGTAGCGCGTGTACTCCTCGGAGTAGCTGTCCGGATTGCCGGCCAGTTCGGCGTTGAAATCCTCGGCGTCGAAGGAGTAGTCGGAGCCGATCCCGATGTGCTCGATGCCGACCAGTTCCGCGCCGTAGGCGATGTGGTCGGCCATGGCCTCGATGCGCCCGGCCCCGTCGGCGGGTTCGTTGCGGCCCAGGAAGATGCCGACGCCGTTGATACCGATCACGCCACCGGTGGCAGCGCACGCCTTGGCCTGGTCGTCGCCGATATTGCGCGGATGTGCCCACAGCGTCGCGAAATTCGAGTGGCTGTAGATCATCGGCACGGTCGTGGTCTCGGCGATGTCGAGTCCCGTGCGCCGCGAGCAGTGCGACCCGTCGGCGAACACCCCGACCTCGTTGAGCGTGCGGATCAGGTCGCGCCCGTAGGCGGTGAGGCCGGTGTCGTCGGTGTCGAGGCACCCGCAGCCGGCCGCGTTGGTGTGGTTGTAGGTGGGCAGCAGCGAGCGCAGCCCCAATTCGTGGAACAGCTCGACATTGTCGAGCTCACCCCCCAGCGGCCCGGAGTCCTCGAGGTCGAAGGCCAGCGCGAGGGTGGCGTCGGTCTCCGCGGTGGGGACCTCCGGCCAGGCGTCCTCGATGCTGTGCACCAGGCGGAATCGGCCGTCGGTCAGGGCATCCCGCCGGAACTGGGTGACCAGCTCGAGCGACTCGCGGGTGGATTGCGGCGCGTAGCCGATATTGACCGAGAGGTACGAGCCCAGCGGGTACCGCGTCAGCTCGGTGAGGTCCGCGGTCGGCAGCAGCGGCAGGCAGCAGTGCTGTTCCCACAGCCGGGGCTCATGCGACACGCCGAGGCCTCCTGGATCCGATCGGTAGCGAAACCGCAATCCTACTGACCGTGCGGCGGAGTGCCCGGTAATACGTTCGCGACCGGCGAACGCGCGCCTCGGCAACAATGTGGGCATGACCGGTGTTGGACAAGGCGTGACGGATCCCTACCTGTGGCTCGAAGAGGTCGAGAGCGAACGCGCCCTGACCTGGGCGGAAGAACGTAATGCGGTGTCCAGGGAACGGTTCGCGTCCTCGGAGCGCTTCACCGACCTCGAGGCGCGCGTGCTGGCCATGCTCGACACCGACACCCGCATCGCCTATCCGGGCCGGCGCGGCCCGTGGCTCTACAACTACTGGCGCGACCGCGAGCACCCGAAGGGCCTGTGGCGGCGCACCACCTTCGCCGAGTACGCGAAGGACGAGCCGGACTGGGAGATCCTCATCGACCTGGACGCGCTGGCGGCCGCCGAGGGCGAGAACTGGGTCTGGGGCGGTGCGGCGGTGAAGCGGCCGGAGCAGCGGCGCGCGCTCATCAGCCTCTCCCGCGGCGGCGCGGACGCCAAGGTGGTCCGCGAATTCGACATCGAGGCAAAGACTTTCATCGCGCCCGAGGACGGCGGCTTCCACCTACCCGAGGCCAAGTCGGACTTCGCCTGGATCGATCACGACACCCTGTACGTGGGCACCGATTTCGGTCCCGGCTCGCTGACCGACTCCGGCTATCCGCGGGTGGTGAAGCGCTGGCGGCGCGGAACCCCGCTGGAGGCGGCGGAATTCGTGTACGAGGGCGAGGTCACCGATGTGGCCGTCTCCGCGGGCTACGACCGCACCCCGGGCTACGAGCGGCACTTCCTGAGCCGCGCCACCGACTTCTTCAACGAAGAGGTCTACCTGCTGGAGTCCGACGGCACGCTGCGCTTCATCGACGTGCCCACCGACGCCACCGAGACCTGGTACAAGCGGTGGCTGCTGGTGCGGCTGAAGTCGCCGTGGGAGGTGAACGGCGCCACCTATCCGGCCGGTGCGCTGCTGGCCGCCGACTTCGAGGCATTCCTCTCCGGCGCACGCGATTTCGAGGTCCTGTTCACCCCCGACGCGCACACCGCGCTGCACGGCTACGGCTGGACCGAGAACCACCTGCTGCTGGTCACGCTGGAGGACGTGCAGACCAAGCTGTACGTGCTCACCCCCGGCCCCGACGGCTGGACCCGCGAGCCGCTGGCCGACACCCCGGCCATGGCCAGCACCAGCATCATGAACCTGGACCGCCTCGACGGCGACGACGAATTCATGCTCTCCACCAGTGGTTTCACCCGCCCGGCCACGCTGATGTCGGGCTCGGTGGGCGGCAGCGTGGAGGTGCTCAAGCAGGAGCCGGGCTTCTTCGACGCCGACGGCATCGTGACCGAGCAGTTCTTCGCGCAGTCCGACGACGGCACCCAGATCCCGTATTTCGTGATCCGCCACCGCGATCGCCAAGGCTCCCCGGGCCCGACCGTGATGTCCGGTTACGGCGGGTTCGAGGTCTCCCGCACCCCCAGCTACAGCGGCATGGTGGGGATGGGCTGGCTGGAGCGCGGCGGCACCTACGTCATGACCAATATCCGCGGCGGCGGCGAGTACGGCCCGGAATGGCACACCTCGGTGCTGAAGGCCAACCGGCACAAGGCCTTCGAGGATTTCGCGGCCGTGGCACGGGATCTGGTGGCGCGCGGCATCACCACGCCCGGGCAGCTGGGCGCGGTGGGCGGCAGCAATGGCGGCCTGCTCATGGGCGTCATGCTGACCCGGTACCCGGAGCTGTTCGGGGCCATCGTGTGCCAGGTGCCGCTGCTGGACATGCAGCGCTACCACCTGCTGCTGGCGGGCGCGTCCTGGATCGCCGAGTACGGCGATCCGGACAAGCCGGAGGAGTGGGAGTACCTCGCGAAGTACTCGCCGTACCAGAACACCAGCCCGGACCGGCAGTATCCGCCGATCCTGCTCACCACCTCCACCCGCGACGACCGCGTGCACCCCGGCCATGCCCGAAAGATGGCCGCGCGCTTGGCATCCGAGGGCCACGGCGTCTGGTACTACGAGAACATCGAGGGCGGCCACGGCGGCGCGGCGGACAACAAGCAGTCCGCCTTCCAGGCGGCCATAATCTACGAGTTCTTCACCCAGCAGCTGATGGACTGACCGCCCGCGAGGAGCCGACGTGGACCCACTGGACGAGCTGATCGAGACCACCGCCGCGGCCACCGGGCTGGATCCCGACGATGTCCGGGCCTTCACCGCCACCGCCCACCGGCGCGAATATCCGGCCGGCGCAACCCTGTTCCACGAGGCCACCCCGCGGGAGTGGGCGGGCATCGTGGTCGAGGGCGAGGTCCAGATCATCTCCGGGCTCACCGGTCAGGAGATCCAGCTCGCGCGCCTGGGCCCCGGCAGCCTGGTGTCCGAGGTCGCGCTGGTGGACGACACCCCGCACACCGCCAGCGGCCGCACCCGCGACGGGGCGGTGGTGCTCGTGGTGCCCCGGGCCACCCTGCGGGAGCTGGCCGGGCAGCACCCGGATCGCTACTACCGCATCGTCGCCCGCGTCGCCGGGCTCATCGCGCACCGCATGCGGACCGTCTCCGAGCGGCTGGCGGCGGCGATCGCGGCCCAGCAGCCGCTGGGCGGCATTCGCACCGAACACGATTCGCTGGGCACCCGGGAACTGCCCGCCGAAGCGTACTACGGCGTCCAGACCCTGCGCGCGATGGAGAACTTCCCGATCTCGGGCGTGAAGCTGCGCCGGTTCGGGCACCTGGTGTCCGCGCTGGCCTACGTGAAAAAGGCCGCCGCACTGGCGAACGCGGAACTCGGGTCGATCACGCAGGAGAAGGCGACGGCCATCATCGGCGCCTGCGACGAGCTGCTGGAGCCGGGCAGTCCGGCAGCGGTGCGGCTGCGCGAAGACTTCATGGTCGACATGGTGCAGGGCGGCGCGGGCACCTCGACCAATATGAACGCCAACGAGGTCATCGCCAACCGCGGCCTGGAGCTGATGGGACATCGCAAGGGCGAGTACCGCTACCTGCACCCCAACGACGACGTGAACCGCTCCCAGTCCACCAACGACGTCTACCCGACCGCGGTGAAGCTCGGCGTGTACCTGTCACTCCAGGACGCCGCCGCGGCGCTGACGGAACTGCGGAATGCCCTGCGGGCCAAAGCGGTCGAATTCGGCGACGTCATCAAGATGGGCCGCACCCAGCTGCAGGACGCCGTCCCCATGACGCTGGGCCAGGAGTTCGGCGCGTACGCGGTCATGATCGGTGAGGCCATCAGCCATCTGCAGCGCATCGGGCAGGACCTGCTCGCGGTGAACATGGGCGGCACCGCCATCGGCACCGGCATCACCAGCCCGCCCGGCTACGCGGACCTGGTGACCCGGAATCTCGCCGAGATCACCGGGCTACCCGTCCGCCAGGCCGAGAACCTGGTCGAAGCCACCCAGGACTCGGGCGATTTCGTGGCGGTGTCGGGCACCCTCAAGCGCGCGGCGGTCCAGCTGTCCAAGATCTGCAACGATCTGCGGCTGCTCTCCAGCGGCCCGCGCGCCGGCCTGGGCGAGATCAATCTGCCCGCGGTCCAACCGGGTTCGTCGATCATGCCGGGCAAGGTCAACCCGGTCATCCCGGAGGTGGTGAACCAGGTCTGCTTCCAGCTCATCGGCTACGACATGACCGTCACCATGGCCGCCGAGGCCAGCCAGCTGGAATTGAACATGGCCGAACCGCTCATGGCCTACGACCTGCTGATGGGCCTGATGATGCTGCGCAATGCGGCCATTACTCTGACCAGCCGCTGCATCACCGGCATCACCGCCAACCGGGAACACTGCCGGGATCTGGTGGCGCACAGCATCGGCCTGGTGACCGCGCTGGTGCCCAAGCTCGGCTACGAGCAGTCGGCGGCGATCGCCAAGGAGGCGTTGCGGACCGGCGGCAGCGTCTACGACCTGGTGCTGGAGCGCAGCGCCCTGAGCAAGGACGAGCTCGACGAGCTGCTGAGCCCGGAGAAGATGACCGCGCCGCGGTCGCACACCCTCTGAATCGGCCTGCGAATCAGCGGTCCCGGAGCCACTTTTCGACATGGTCGAGGGTGGATTCGGGATCGCTGATCCAGCCGTTGTGCCCGAGCGGGTCCGGATTGTGCCAGGTGGTGATGTCGGCCTGGGACAGCTTGGCGAGCAGCTGCCGCGCCGACCCGCGCGGGGTCAGCTCGTCGCCGGTCATGGTGATCGACAGGACCGGCAGTTTCAGCCGCCCGATGCGCTCCTCGTAGTCGATATCGGCTCCGGCGGGCTGGAATCGTCCGGTGCGGGCCAGCCGCGCCCAGTCGGCGATCAGCGCCTTCGACTGCCGACCGAAGCCGCCCGCGGTGATGGTGTCGCCGGGCCAGAACCCGGCCAGATTGGCGGTCAGCGACAGCGCCGCGCTGCCCACCGCGGCCAGGCCCGTGTAGCCGCGGAAATGCGGCGTGCCGGAGGCGATGAGAATCAATCCGCCCAGCCGCCCGCGGATCCGGGAGGCGTACATGACGCCGAGCTGGCCACCCATGCTGTGCCCCAGCAGGTATGGCGTGCTCTCGGGGAACCGCTCGCGCACCACCTCGAACATGGCGGGGAAGTCCATGGCCACCAGTTCCTGATAGCCGTGGGTGCTCGGGACGCCGGGTTTCGGCCTGCTGTCGCCGTTGCCGCGGATCTCCAGCAGCGCCACATCGAAACCCCGGTCCGCCAATGGCTTCCCGAACAGCGAGTAGTACTCCCCCGGGACGCCCAGGCCGGGCGCGATCACCACCACCGGCCGGGGGCTGTCGGCCGTAATCGGATGCCGGTGCGGGCCTTTCGCCGGTATCAAGCGCACCGGCACCGTGGTCCCGTCGGGCATCTGGATGGGCACGGTCTCCATGATCGGCACGCTACCCGTAAAGGTCGCGCCCGTCCGCGAGGCAGCGGACGGGCGCGAAAACGGGTCGGTGGTTGGGGGTTCGGGCGTCGGTTGACGGAGGTTCGGACCGGGTCAGGCGCTGACGGCGCCCATGATGATGCGGCGCAGCACCCGGATCACGTCGTCGAGCGGCTGGCGCGGCTCCGAACCGCTCCAGGCGTCCACCACGTAGTTCACGGCGCCGATGATGGCGAGCACGCGCATTTCGTAGTCACCGGGCGGGATTTCACCGTGCAGGGCGGCATCCTCGGCGGCGCTGGCCAGCAGCGCGCCCCAGGCGCGCCGCAGTTCCAGGCGGAACTTCTCCACCTTGGGTCCCGCCCCGACGACTTCGACGAGCGCGACTCTGGCCTTGCGCGGATCTCGCCCGATGGACTCGATATAGGCGCGTACGGCGGCGTCGATGATGTCGATGGCGCTGGCGTCGGAGTGCTCGGCGATGGTGGCCGCCACGGCTTCCCGGGATTCGCGATCGATCTGCTCGTAGAGCTCGAGCAACAGCGATTCGCGTCCCGTGAACTCCTCGTAGAACTGCCTCGAGGAGAGACCGGCGTCCTTGCAGATGGCTCCGACAGAACTATTGGCGTATCCATCGCGCGCGAACACCGTGAGCCCGGACTCCAGAAAACGCGCACGACGCTGCCGCTGCCGGTCTTCTACGGGCTGCCCGGCGTACATTCTTCCCGCGTTCGTTTCCTGTGACATTGCGCCAGACAATACCGAAGGGCCCGATCCCCTCGTCATGGATCGGGCCCTTCGTTTGAACCTTCGACTTACCGCGCGATAGCCGAAAGATGGCTCAGTGACTTCGGGCCGGGCGGCGCACCCGGGACGGTGGGTATAGGCAGGGGAACCGTCCCGGGTTCGGGACGCGGGTCCGGGGGGAGAGACTCGCGGCCCGATGTCGCATTGACCCGAAAGTCACTGATCGTTTGCCGTTCAACACGATACAGAGCAGCCGTACTGGACGGAATACTTTTCTAGGATCTTTTTAGTATTAATTTGTCCGACCCTCGCGATGCTCGGCCGGACCAGGGCGGGAGCACTCGATGCGAGCGGAGTACCCAGCGCTTTACCCACTGACACCAGGCGCGAAACCCGTCGACACGGGCATAAAAAAGGACCCGATCCCCCCGTCGGAGATCGGGTCCTTCCACATCACCCCGGCTTCCGCGCAGTAGCCGAAAGATGGCGCTCGCGTGGCTACTTGGCGGAAACGCTCGAGGAGCCGGTTGCCAGCAACTTGAGAATGGTCTGAACGAGAACATCCGAAAGGAAGTTCGCCATGGTGGTGCTCCGATCCGCCGGGGTGCCAGTACTTCACTGACCGTTTGCCCTCGGCACGATACCGATCCGATACCCGCGCAGGGAAGATTTCCGATGAACTTTCTAGAACTTTTTCGAGAGAGCCCTAGATTAGGCCGGGACCTCCGGCTCGCCCAGGGTGAGCATGAGCCGGTTGGCCCATGAGAACGAGGCGGCGGACAGCACCAGATCGTGCAGCTCGGCGGCGTCGAAACCCAGCTCTCGCAGCCGCTTCAGATGATCGGCGGACGCGCGCGGCGGATTGGCGGCCAGCGCGTCCACGAAATCGATGACGGCGTCCCACCTTTCGTCGATCCGCACCTCGTTGCCCTCGTCCAGCAACCGCTGCACATCCGCGACGCGCTTGGACAGCGCAGAAGTGAAACGTGAATGAACGGATGCGCAGTACTCACACCCGTTGTGCCGGGAGGTAACGGTCGCCGCGAGTTCGCGCTCGGCGCGGGTCAATCCCCCTCGACCGTAGAAAATCGCTCGATCATTCGCGCTGCGGTGCGCCAGCACCTCGGCATTGCGCGCGAGTAGCCGGAAGTAGGGGCCGACACCGCGATCGCCCTCGAGCAGGGGACGCTGCAACTCATCGGCATCGGCCAGCACGATGGGTTCCACCCACGGCACCCAGTCCAGCTGCTCCTGGGTGAATCCACGAGGCCGCCGGGATGTTTCGACACTGCGCACCTCGCGCCCGGGCTCACTCATCATCCGCTCCGATCAGTCGCAGCCCGGCCAGCAGCCGGACCTGGAAGTGCACGAACCCGATGAGCTGCGCCACCGTCACGATGTCGCGCTCGGACAGGCCGGCCGCGGCCAGCGCGTCGATGTCCGCGCGGGCGAGGGACGCCGGCGCGGAGGTCACCCGGGCAGCGTGCCGCAGAATGGCCGCCAGCACCGGATCGCCCTCCGCCGGAGTGGTTCCCAGCGCCGCGTAGTGCGCCGCCAGCTCCGGCGCGCCGGCCAGTTCGGCGACGGCGACCGCCGCCGCGATCAGCCGCTCCCGCCCGACGCTCGCGGTGGCCGGGCCGTCGAGCAGCACCTCGAAGACACCCTGCGAATGTTCGATAACCTCCGGGCGTGTCGCGCGCACCGCGCGCACCGATTCGGCCCGCGCACCCAGCACGGCATCGATGACATCGGCGCGGCGGCCCCCTGCGCCACCGCGCGAGCCGGCTGGGTCGGCGGTGTCGGAAGCAGTCTTTCCGGCTACTTCCGTTGCCGCAGGTGGCGTGTCGTCGTAGGCGGTGGATGCCTCGGTCACCGGTTGGTCCTTTCGTCGGGTCGCCAACCCAGTTGCGGCGCGACCTTGGTGGCGATGAGTTCGATGGAGCGCAGGGTGGCGGCGTGGCCCGGGTCGACCGGGTGCGCCTGCACGATGAAGTCGGTGGCGTGCCGCAGCGCCGCGTCCTCCGACAGCCGCGCCACCACCTCGTCCGGGGTGCCGATGTAGATGTCGCGCAAGACCTCGTCGACGGATTCCGCCACTTCGGGTCCGCCGTTGCGGCCGAGCTGATCCAGGAATCGGGCCGCCCCGCGCTCGGCGAGGACGACCGCCTCGTCGTGGTCGTCGGCCACGAAAACGCCCCGGGACGCGCCGATTCGCGGTTCGGCGCCCGGGGGCAGCGCGTCGAGGTAGGCGTCGACCAGCGGCTGCTGGATCTCCCAGAGGGTGGCGTCCGGCGCGGCCGGATCACGGGGCTGGGCCTTCGACAGCAGCAGTCCGTCACCGGCCCGCCCGGCCCGGCCCGCGCCCCCGGCCGAGAAGGTGGCCTGCCACAGGCGGCCACGCAGCCCGGGGGCCGGCGGGTTCAACCCGCGGTCACCGACCAGCAGCGTACCGTCCAGGGCCGCGGTCACCCGCGCGAGCTTGTTCGCGTACACCGACTGCCGATCCGCGCCGGCCAGGTCGAACAGATCGAAGGCGTGCCGCGACCCGCCCGCGCCGAACCCGAGCTCGAGACGCCCGCCCGACAGCTGGTCCAGCACCGCCGCGTCCTCGGCGACCCGGATCGGATCCTCCAGGGCCAGCGTCACGATCGCGGTCCCGAAGCGGATGCGCGGGAAGCGGGCGGCCGCGTGGGCGAGGAACACGAACGGGGACGGCAGCCCGCCCTCGGCCGGATCCAGATGATGCTGCGCCACCCAGGCGGTGTCGTAGCCGAGCCGCTCGGCCAGCCCGATCTGCTCGAGCGCCTGCCGGTACACCGTGCCCGCGTCCTCCGCCGGATCGGTGCGGACCAGGCGGGTGAAGAAGCCGAGCCGTTGCGGGGTCATGTGGTCACCTTTCCGAGGTAGGCGTCGCGCACCGCCGGATCGCCGACGAGTTCCGCGGCCGGGCCGTGCAGCACGATCCGCCCGGTGCGCAGCACATTGGCGGTGTGCGCGATGCTCAGGGCCAGCTCCGCCTGCTGCTCGACGATCAGGATGGCCAGGCCCAGCTCCCGATTGAGCCGGGCGATCTCCTCCAGCACCCGATCGACGAACAGTGGCGACAATCCCATGGTGGGCTCATCCATGCAGATGAGGCGCGGTTTGCTCATGAGCGCGCGAGCGAAGGCCAGCATCTGCTGCTCGCCGCCGGAGAGCGTGCCCGCCCGCTGGGCGCGCCGCTCGGCCAGGCGCGGGAAGTGGTCGAACAGCTCGGCGGCGCGCGCGGTCAGCACCGCGCGGCGCTCCTTGCGGATGTAGCCGCCGACGAAGAGGTTCTCCTCGACGGTCATGGCCGGGAAGACGCGCCGGGCCTCCGGGACCGAGGCCAGCCCGGCCCGGATCCGCGCCGACGGGGGCGTCGTGCTCACGTCCGTGCCGTCGATGCGCACCACGCCCGAGGACGGTTTCAGCAGGCCGAGCGCGGTTTTCATGGTGGTCGACTTGCCCGAGGCATTGCCGCCCAGCAGCGAGACGATCTCGCCGGGCCGCACCCGCAGGGAGACCTCGTCGAGCGCCCGGGACGGGCCGTAGTGCACCACCACCCGGTCGAATTCGAGGATCGGCGTGGCGTTCTCGTCGAATTCAGACATCCGCGCCGACCTTCCCGCCGGCCCGGCTGCGCCCGAGGTAGGCCTCGATGACGCGCGGATCCGCCAGCACCTCGGCGGGTCTGCCCTGGGCGATGATGCGCCCCTCGTCGAGCACGAGCACCCGGTCGGACAGGTCGTGGACCAGGTCCATCTTGTGCTCGACCAGCAGCACCGTCTGGCCCTGGGCCTTCAATGCGGCCAGCTGCCTGCCGATTTCGGCGGTCTCGGTCTGGTTCATGCCCGCGGCGGGCTCATCGAGGAGCAGCAGGCCGGGTTCCGCGGCGAGCGCCCGCGCGATCTCGGTGCGGCGGCGATTGGCGTAGGACAGCGTGTAGGTGGGATGGCCGGCGCGCGGCACCAGGCGTTCCTCGAACCGCGCGAGCTGCGCGTCGATCCGAGCGGCCGACGCCCGCTGCTCGGCGCGCGCCGCCGGTGTCGGCGCCAGCGCCACCCCCAGCTCGGCGAGCAGCGAAATCCATTTCAGCACCGGCACATTCGCCAGCGCACGCAGTGGCCGCGCGGCGCGCAGCGTGGGCTGCAGGCCGACATCGACGTTCTCGCGGACGGTCATGTTGCCGAACACGCGGCCGTTCTGGAAGGTCCGGGCGATGCCCGCCGCGGCGGCCGCCTCCGGGCGGCCCGGGCGAATCCTGGTGCCGTGCACCAGGACTGCCCCGGCATCCGGCTTCAGCACGCCGGAGATCAGATTGACCGTCGTCGACTTTCCGGACCCGTTGGGGCCGATGATCGAGACGAATTCACCCGGCGCGATGGAGAATTCGACCCCATCCACGGCTCGCACGCCGCCGAATGAGCGGCGCAGACCGGTGACCTCGAGCACGTCAGGCGTTGACCGGGACACGATTCCTCCTCACCAGAATTCCCTGGGGCCGGAACCGCACCACCAGCAGCAATACCAAGCCGTACAACACGATTCGCCACGACGGCGCCAGCCGTAGCAGCTCCGGCACCCCGATCAGCACCACCGCGCCCAGCACCGCGCCGTAGGGCGAGGCGGTACCGCCCAGCACCAGGATGGTCACCACCAGCAGCGACATCGGCAGGTTGAACACCGTCGGGTCGATGTAGGAGTACTGGTGGGCCAGCAGCGCGCCGCCGATGCCGGAGAAGAACGCCGCCACCGCGAAGGCCAGCGCCTTGTAGTCGCGCACCGGCACCCCCGCCGAGCGGGCGGCCACCTCGTCGGCCCCGATGGCCCGGATGGCGATCCCCAGCCGGGACCGCTGCACGCCGACGATGACCGCCAGCACGATGGCCAGCACCACCAGCTCCAGCCGGAAAATCTGGGTGTGCGTGGTGAATTCGTACCCGAACAGACTGGGCGCGGGAATCCCGAAGATGCCGTAGCTGCCGCGCGTCACCGGCTCCCAGTTGCGGATGATCGCCACCGTCACGATGCCGATGCCCAGCGTCGCGATGGCCACATAGTGCCCGCCCAGCCGCCACAGCGGCGCGGCCAGCACCGAGGAGGCCACGGCCGCGACGAGGCCCGCGGCCACGATGGCGGGCAGGAAGGCCCAGCCGTGCGACACCGTCAGCACCGCCGAGGTGTACGCGCCGATGGCGATGGGACCCGCCTGCCCGATGGCCAGCTGTCCCGCCGACCCGGCCACCAGCGTCATGGAGACCGCGATGATGGCGTAGGCCAGGATCTGGGTGCCCACCGAGATGCCGTAGTCGTCCGCGATCAGCGGAATCGCCACGCCCGCAACGGCGAACGCGATCAGGGCATGCCACCAGCGCACCCGCAGTTCCCGTCCCGACCCGAGGAAGGTGCCGGTCAGGGGCTCGGATTCGATGGCGGGCGGCCGGGCGAGCAGGCCGCCGGGCCGCAGCACCAGGAAGATCACCAGCAGGCCGAAGGTGATCAGATCCCGGTAGCCGTCACCGAACCAGTAGATGCCGAACGCCTCCACCAGCCCGAGCACGAAACCGCCGATGACCGCGCCCGGAATCGACCCCAGCCCGCCGATGGTGGCGGCCACGAATCCGGTCATGCCGACGATGCCGCCGCTGGTCGGCGAGATGTTCGAGTTGTAGAGGCCGACGAAGATGCCCGCCAGCCCGCCCAGTCCGGAGGCGATGGCGAAGGCCAGCGACTGCACCCGGCCCACGCCGATGCCCATCTGCGCGGCGGCGTCCGGGTCCTGCGCGGTGGCGCGAATGGCCAAACCGTGGCGGCTGTACCGCAGGAAGGCCCACAGTCCCGCCATCACCGTGAGGGTGAGGGCGAACATGACCACATCGGAGGTGCCGAACCGCACCCCGCCGACCCGGAAGTTGTTGGTGGGCAAGACCTGTGGGAAGGGCCGGGTGTCGGGTCCGAATACCAGGGCGACCACGTTCTCGATGATCAGCCCGACCGCCACCGTCGCCAGCAGGGCGGCAATGGCAGGGGCCCGCCGCAGCGGCCGCACCGCCAGGATGTCGATGGCAACGCCGACCAGCGCCGTCGCCGCCACCACCACGCCCAGCGCGGCCCACCAGGGCACGCCGTGCTGGGCGATCAGCCACCAGCCCAGCACCGAACCGAACGCGAAGATCGAGCCGTGCGCGAAGTTGATGACATTGCTGACCCCGAAGATGAGGGTGATGCCCACGGCGATGAGCGCGTACGCATTGCCGTGCACCAGACCCGCGATGAGCGTGTCGAACATCTATTTGGCGCTTCCGACCGGGACGAATTTGCCGCTGCGCAGTTCCAGCTCGATCGGCTTCACGCCGCTGGGCCGCCGCGTCTGCTGGTCGAAGGCGAAGGTGCCCAGGCCGATTCCGTCGAAGTCCTTGATCTCGCGCAGGCCCTTCAGCACGCCCTCGCGGGTGGCGCCGCCGGTCTTCGCGGCCTTCACCAGCACGTTCAGCGCGTCGTAGGCGTAGACGTTGAAATCGCCCGGGTCCGTATCGAACTTGGCCCGGAACTTGGTGACGAAGCTCTGGATCTTGGGGCTCGGATCCGACGGAGTGAAGACGCCGTTCACGATGTCGCCCTCGGCCGCCGCACCCGCCAGATCGATGAACTGCGGGGTGTTCTGGCCGGCGAACAGCTGGCCGGTGAACCCGACATCACGCAGCTGCTTGACCACCAGCGCGCCGTCCGGGCCGTAGCCGAGGTGCACGAAGGCGTCCGGGTTGGCGTCGCGGCCCTTGATCAGCACCGGCCGGAAGTCCTGCGAATCCGGCAGGATGGCCGAGGAGTAGGCGATCTCGATGCCCTTCTCCTTGGCGAACTGCTCGAAGAATTTGAAAGCCTGCTTGCCCCAGTCGGTTTCGAGGTAGACGACGGAGACCTTCTTCGCCTTGGACCGCACCCACTCGGCATTGCGCTCCATGTACACGTCCAGCGTGATGGAGGGGCTCCAGGAGTAGTCGCCGCCCTTGGTGAAATCCACCGAGGAGTTGGTGAACCCGTACTGCACCAGCTTGCCGCGGTTGTACACCGGCGAGGCCGCGATGGAGGCGGGCGAGGAGAAGTCGCCGAGCTCGGCGATGATGGACTTGTCGCCCACGAACTTGGTGGCGATCGGCACCGTCTGCTTCGGATCCGACTGCGAATCCTCCCATTTCAGCGCGACCTTCTTGCCGTCGATCCCGCCCGCCGCATTGATCTCGTCCAGGGCCAGGTCGAAGCCCTGCTGCCAGAGCCGCCCGTACTCGGCCGACCCGCCCGTCTTCGGGCCCGACACCCCGAAGTACACGGTGTCCGACTTGCTGTCCGACGACTCGTTCCCGCACGCCGACAGCAGCCCCGCCACCGCGGTCACCGCCGCCACACCCACCAACACCCGGAATCCACGCGACCCGGACCAGTTCCTGCTCATTGCTACCTCTGCACTCGTGCACCGACACCGCGCCGGGGCATGGGGACTCGACCGCGACCGCCGAAGGCGTACGGTGCGGGAAAGAGAATCGCCCGCATGGAATTCGGGCGCTGGGCCTCAGCCGTTGGCCGGGCGGCATCCAGACATGGACCTGTGCTCCTTCGACTAGCGCTTGCGGGGTCCGCGTGGACGCCGCCTGGTCGTCACCCGGGGCACCCCACCGCCGTGCGAGGGTTGCCGATCAGCGAGCCGGGGCTCGAACATGCTGATACTCGTGACCGTGGGCAGAACGGTAGCCGCGGCCACCCCGCGCCGACACCATTCGAATCACCCTGATGCCAACGACCCGTCCACACCGACGAGAGGAAAGCCCTTGCCACCCCTGCAAATTGCCGTCTGCGGCCCCAGCACCTGCACCGACACCGAGTCCACGGCCGCCCGCGAGGTGGGCCGGCTGCTCGCCGCGGCGGGTGCGACCGTGCTGTGCGGCGGCGGTTCGGGCGTGATGGCCGCCGTCGCCGAAGGCGCTTCCGGCGCAGGCGGACTCGTCCTCGGCATCCGTCCCGACACGGATCGTGACGCGGTCTGCCCGGGCCTGACCGCGGCGATCTATACGAATATGGGTGAGGCCCGCAATGCGATCCTGGTGGCCTCGGCCGACGCGATCATCGTCATCGGCGGCTCGTGGGGCACCCTGTCCGAGCTGGCATTGGCGAACCACCGCGGTATTCCGGTCGTATCACTGCGCGGCTGGCAGGTACACGATGCCGACGGCCACGCGGTCGACGCCTCGATCCCCGCCCTCGACCCCTCGCACGCCGTGGCCCTCGCGCTCGCCCCGCCGATCTATCCGTGAACGCCCGCACCGCGCGCGGCCGGTGCGCCGAGAACGGTTGCTAGTCAGCCGGTTGCGCGGCGAGGTGGGCGGCCAGCCAGCGCGGGAACTCGGTCAGATCGCCGAGCACCACATCCGCGCCCGCGGCCGACAGCTCCTCGGCCGCATAGGGCCCGGTGGTCACCGCCACCGACACCGCGTCGGCCACCTTGGCCGCCCGCACATCGCCGAGATGATCCCCCACATAGATCGAGGCCCCGCGCTCCCGCAGCACCTCGCCCTTCTCCTCCGCCCAGGCCCCGCCGACCAATTCGTCGACCGCCAGCCCGAGATGATCGAGATGCAACTGTGCGTGCGGCCCGTTCTTCGCCGTGATCACCAGCACCCGCCCACCGGCCCGATGCACCGCCGCCAGCGCGTCGACCACCCCCGGCAGATGCTCCGCCGCGTGCACCGCCAGATCCGGATACAACTCCCGGTACATCGCGACGATCCCCGGCACCTCGTGCTCCGGAAACCACTGCGCCGCCTCGTGCGCCAGCGGCGGCCCGAGCCGCGACACCACCAGCTCCGAATCGATCGCCACCCCGGTCCTGGCGGCCACCGCATCCCACACCGCCGCAATCCCCGGCCGCGAATCGATCAGCGTCATATCGAGGTCGAACCCGACCACCAGCCCACCGGTGACTGCACCCGAACGATCAACACTCACCCCCAGACCCTACGACCCACGTCCACCCACCCGACCACGGCCACACCCGACCACCGTCGCACCCACTCAGGACCGTGCACGGCGCGATACCCAGCGGCGGCGCCGACCCGACCGGTGCAGCCCGGGCGCTGAGTAGGCCGGCACCATCGGCGCTCGCCCGAGCTGCGGCAATCATGGGATCCGGCAGGCTGTTCCGTGACGACCTGGGCAGCAGGCTCGCCCGGGACGGAAAATCGCGAGCATGTCCGGTGCGACCCGAATTAGGCTCGGGCGCATGCCGAGTGATCAGGGAACGCTTTTCTGTGGGACGGAGCTGGCGGCGCGGATCGAGCGGGTCGAAGCGGAGCTCATTGCGAAGGGCAGTGCGGCGGCCGCGGACCGTGTGGGAGTCGATGCGGGGTTCGTACTACCGGTAGCGGGCGGGGTGGCGTCGTTCGCCGAGGACGGGTCGCCGCTGAACAAGGTGGCCGGGCTCGGATTCGCGGGGATACCCGAGCCGTCGGAACTCGACGAGATCGAGCGGTTGTTCGCGGCACGGAAGACGCCGGTACAGGCCGAGGTCTCGCAGCTCGGCGATCCGGGTGTCGGCGAACTCCTCACCGCGCGCGGTTATCTGCTGGTGTTGTTCGAGAACGTGCTCGGACTGGAGCTCGGCGGCGAGCGTGCCGCGGTGGTCGCTGACGGTGTCGACGTGAAACCCAGCCGCGAGGACGAGTTCGACACCTGGCTCGAAGTGGTCGCGGAGGGGTTCGCGCATCCCGATACCCAGGGTGTGGCGTCGCACGAGGAATTTCCGGCCGATGTCATCGCCCGGGCCATGCGGGATCTCACCGGCGCGGCGGGGGTGCGGCGGTATCTGGCCCGGCGTGACGGGCGGGTGGCGGGCGGGGCGAGCATGCGCATGTCCCAGGGCGTCGCCCAGCTGACCGGCGCGGCAACCGATCCCGCGCATCGGCGGCACGGGGTGCAGTCGTCGCTGCTGTCGGTGCGCCTCGCCGAGGCGACCGCGGCGGGCTGCGATATCGCGGTAGTGACCACCCAGCCCGGTTCGAAGTCCCAGCAGAATGTGCAGCGGCTGGGCTTCGGGCTGCTCTACACGCGGGCGATCCTGGTCAAGCCCTGATCGGCCCGGTCGGGTCGTGCCCTGATCAGCCCGGCAGCCGGTGCGCGGCAATCGGTTTCAGGTGTTCGCGCAGCAGGTCGCCGTCGTCGCCGAAGAGCTGGGCGTCGGTGTCGACGGCGGTCTGCACACCCTGGCCGGCCAGTTCCCGTCCGGCGGAGGTCAGTTCGATGCGCAGGACCCGGGCGTCGGCCGGATCGGCGTGACGGAGGAGCAGGCCGCGCTCCTCCAGCCCCCGAATCACCTTGGACGCCATCATCCGATCCGAGCCGGACATGTCGGCCACCTGCTGCTGGGTCGGCAGCTCGCCCGCCCGGCTCAGCCAGCCCGCCGAGGCCAGCAGGTTGAACTGGGTGGGGGTGAGGCCGAGCGGGCGCAGATTGCGCTCCAGCGTCGCCCGCCACTCGAGCGCGGCGTGGTGCAACCAGAAGCCCGGGCTCATGAGCGGTCCCCGCGGCACGCCACGCGCCTGCCGCGAAGTTCCCGGCGCCCGCCCCGATGATTCAGCCACGCCGTAGCGCCTCCTGCTCCAGTGCCGCGAAGGTCAGCGGCATGTCCGCGCGCATGGCCTTCTCCCAGACGAGTTTGAACAAGGGCCCGAACGGCCCGTGCACCTCGACATTCTCGGCCACCCGCACGGTGCCGTCGCCGAGGGCCCGATAGGTGCGGTGGCCGCGCAGCTTCCCGAACGGAATACCCGCCTCACTGGTCCACGACTGTCCCGGCTCCACGGCGACGATGGTGAACGGCCCCGCCGGCGCCCCCTTCGGCTTGACCCACCCGGTGGTCCCGGCCGCGAACTCGCCGTCGATGCGGGACTTCTCCTCGTGCGGGTCCCATTCCGACCAGCGGGCCACATCGGTGGCGACCGCCCAGATCTTGTCGATGTCGCCGGTGATCACGGCCTCTTCGGTGAACGAGTACATCATGACTGCCATCTCCCCTCGGGAAATTCTGTTGTTGCGACAACAGTAACCGTAGTCGCGACAACAATCAACCCTTCCGGCGATTCGATCGCCGCACACGACAACGGGGCCCGGTGACGGACGGCATCGATATGCCGCCGCCACCGGGCCCCGGTCACCCCCTACGGGGCGAGGGCGTAGCCCAGCGGGCGCGTGGTGAACGTGCCCCGGCCCTGTGTGCGACTGCGCAAACGGGTTGCGTAGCCGAACAATTCGGCCAGCGGCACCGTGGCCGTCACCACCACGACGCCAGGGCGGGTGACCGAGCCGGTCACCCGGCCGCGCCGGGCGGCGAGGTCACCGAGCACCGCGCCGACATGGTCCTCCGGCACGGTCACGGTCAGCTCCACCAGCGGCTCCAGCACCGCCATGGCGCTGGCGCGCAAGGCTTCCCGCAGCCCCAGGCGGCCCGCGGTGCGGAACGCCAGCTCCGACGAATCCTTCGAATGCGTCGCGCCATCGGTGAGCGTGACCCGGACCCCGGTGACCGGATGACCCGCAAGCGGGCCCTCCGCCAGGGCGTCCCGGCAGCCGGCCGCCACCGCGCGGACGAACTCCGCCGGCACCCGGCCACCGACCGCCGTCGACTCGAACTCGAATCCCGTTGCCCCGGCCTCGGATTCACGCAGCGGCTGCACATCGAGCACGATGTGCGCCCACTGCCCGGCCCCGCCGTCCTGCTTGGCGTGCCGGTAGGTCAGACCCCGGACGCCGCGCACCACGGTCTCCCGGTACGCCACCTGCGGCCGGCCCACGGTCACGCTCAGCCCGCGGTCGCGGCGCAGCTTCTCCACCACGACCTCGAGGTGCAGTTCGCCCAGTCCGGCCAGCAGGGTCTGCCCGGTCTCCGGGTCGGTCCGCACCGTCAGGGACGGGTCCTCCTCGGCCAGCCGGGCCAGGGCCACCACCAGCTTCTCGGTGTCCGCGCCGGTCCGCGCCTCGACCGCCACCGACACCACCGGCTCGGTGGGAGCCGGCGGTTCCAGCAGCACCGGGGCGTCCGGCGCGCACAGGGTCGCGCCGACCTGCACGGCCTTCGGGCCGACCAGCGCGACGATGTCGCCCGCCACCGCGGCCTCGACCTCCGCGTGCCGATCCGCCTGCACCCGCAGGATGCGCGCGACCCGCTCGCGACGACCACCGCCCACGTCCAGCACGGTGTCGCCCTTCCGCAGAACGCCCGAGTAGACGCGCACGAAGGTGAGCCGCCCGGTCGGCGTGGCATGCACCTTGAAGGCCAGTGCCGCGCACGCTTCCGCCGGATCCGCGGCGCGGACGTCGTCACCGGCCCCAACCGCGGGCCGGTCCAGCGGTGACGGCAGATACGCGACCACGGCGTCGAGCAGCGGCTCGATGCCGATATCGCGGTAGGCCGCGCCGCACAGCACCGGCACCACCTGGCCGGAGAGGGTGAGCTCCCGCAGCGCGGCGGTCAGGGTCTCGGCGGACAGGCCGGAGCGCTCGACGAACTCCTCCAGCGCCGCCGAATTCCGCTCCGCCACCGCCTCTTCCAGTTCACGTCGGCATCGCGCCACCTCGTCGGCGAGGTGATCCGGAACCGGGCCCGCCACGAGGCCGTTCTCCCACGTGAGGGCACGCAGGCGAACCAGATCCACCACGCCCGCGAACACCTCGCCGGTGTACACCGGCAGCTGGACGAGCACCGGAACCGGATGCAGCCGTTCGCGAATCGAGGCGACCGCGGCCGTCAGGTCGGCCCCGGCGCGATCCATCTTGTTGACGAACGCGATCCGGGGCACGCCGTAGCGGTCGGCGCGCCGCCACACCGATTCGCTCTGCGGTTCCACCCCCGCCACGGCGTCGAAAACCGCCACCGCGCCGTCCAATACCCGCAGGGACCGCTCGACCTCATCGGAGAAGTCGACGTGCCCCGGGGTGTCGATGACGGTGAGCCGGTGCCCGGCCCACTCGCAGCTCACGGCCGCCGCGAAGATGGTGATGCCCCGATCCCGTTCCTGCGGATCGAAATCGGTGACGGTGGTGCCGTCGTGCACCTCGCCGCGCTTGTGGGTGATCCCGGTGAGAAACAGCATCCGCTCGGTCACCGTGGTCTTCCCGGCATCCATATGCGCGAGAATCCCGAGATTGCGAACGACTGCCAAAGATTGTCGAGAAATATTGGTACGCACGGTCATACGTCCTTCGTGCTGATCCGGAACAGAACAGCGCGATTCCCCCGGACAGGGCAGACGCCCCGGGGGTACTCAGTACCGGCCGCGCAGCCGGCACCGAGCCGGCGAAGACACCAGGATCACCTCGAAGCACGGGCGGGCCACGACGACGTCGCGATGAACGCGCATGATCGGCCCCTTCCTGCTCTCGAGTTCGGCGGAACCTCCCGCTCCGCCGTGCGACCGTATCAGTGCAACGTTTTCGGTGTCGCGTGAATTTCCCAGGTGCCCAGTCGAGGTCGGCCGGCGCTACATCGACAGATGCCCGGCATGGATCACCGCCAGATTCGCGACGACCAGCACCGGGAAGGCGATCGCGGCCGTCCGATGTCCCAGCTGCCAGAGCCCGGCGGCCGCACCGCCGAACACCACGACCTTGGTGGCCACCGCCGCCACGGGGATCGAGAAACTCGCCTGCGGTGCGGCGAACATGCCCCACAGCACCATGGCGGCCAAGGCGACGCCGCCACCCAGCAGCACCTTGGCGATCCGGCCGCGACCGGTGCGCATGCCCCAGTAGGCCAGGGCGCCGACGGCGACGAGTTCCAGCACGAAGGCGAGGGTCAGGTTGACGGCCGTCCAGGCGGTGGTGATCATGTCTACTCCGAGATCAATGCTCTCAATTGAGACCAATGATCACCCAACCGTGGGCGCCAAGTCAAGAGCAGTGCTCTCGCTTTGCGATCGGCGGCGGAAATGCCAAGGGCCCCCGGCACAGTGCCGGGGGCCCTTGGACGGCGAGGAGAGCGGAGGCGCTGGATTATCTACCCAAAAGAATTAGAAGGAAGCTCCCCCATGGCCTCACCACGCACCACGCTAGCAGTCATGCCGGGATCAGGTCACCCAGGTTTTCGGGAGTGAACACGGGCAGGCCCCGCTGAGTGCCGTCGCGCAGCATGAAGCCGATCGCCATAGCTGTGCTGATAGCTCCCATACCTGGGCAAAGCCAGCAGGTTCAGCACCCCTTGCGCCAACCCCTCGGACACCGCGGCCGCCGCCAGCTCGTCACCGAGTGCATCCAGCAAGCAGTCTGTCCAGAACTCCACCGTGTCGGGCACATTCGCCGGGAAGTCCTTGAAGTACACATTGTGCTCGACATGCGTGCCGGCCACGACAACCTCGCCGGACCCCTCCGGCCCTCCGGCCCTTCGGCACCGGGCAGCCGCAACGTACGGCTGATCACCAGCTCGTCCAGATCCCAACTCACCCAGGCATCTTCGCAACCTTCGACGCCCCGGCCCACCGAATTACGCGCCGGCCGAGAAATACCCAGAAAACGCAGAAGGCCCCCAGCTGATGCTGGGGGCCTTCGCGAAGGATGTTCCGGCGGTGTCCTACTCTCCCACACCCTGTCGAGTGCAGTACCATCGG
>NZ_JBHZAK010000046.1:0-25024 GCF_042754165.1 Nocardia sp. NPDC059229 | reverse complement strand
GGTGAGCATCCGCTGGTAGACGACGTTGGACAGGCGCCGTTTCAAGGCGCGCATCGCTTCCATGGAGGTCTTGCCAGCGGCTTTCTTGCTGTCGTAGTAGACCCGGCCTGGGGTCGGGTTACGTAGTTGGACCACGGCCATGGTCCGGCCGAACACAGGAGGTTTCCATGGCTAAGGGCTACTGGGTCAGTGTCTACCCCGCCATTTCCGACCCTGAGAGGCTGACTGCCTACAACAAGCTGGCCCGTCCGGCTGTCCAGGCTGGGGGGGCGGGCGCGTCCTGTCCCGTGGCGGTCGAGTCGTCGCCCACGAAGCCGGAATCACGCAACGCGTCGTTCTGATCGAATTCGACAGCTTTGAACAGGCCGTCGCGGCATACGAGAGCGAGGCATACCAGAAGGCGCTGGTGGCCCTCCCCGACGGCGTCGAGCGCGACTTCCGCATCATCGAAGGCATCGACTGACCGAGAATCGCGGCGACCCGCTCTGGCGGGAGGGCGTCGATGTGCGCTGGCGCGTACAGGTCGTAGGTGATGCTCGCTGACCCGCTGCTTGGTTCCGGCCGGGACCTCCAGCAGGCCGAGCAGGGCGGCGGCTTGCGGCGCGGTGAGTCATCGAGGTAGCAGAACCGTTCGAGCTCCACACGGGACAACGCACCGAAACGCCCGCACTCGGGCAATACCTGATCAGTCACGCCGACATGAAATCACCAGCACAGCAGCAGGATTCACCCTGTCGGCTTAGCGTGACTTTCCTCCCGGATGTTCCTCAACCCCCTTCTACCTGATCGCCTTCGCGGTCGGCAATCTCGTGGGCCCCTTGGCCATCGGCCACCTGTTCGACACCATCGGCCGCCGCGTCATGATCGCCGGCACCTACATCGGGTCGGGCATTCTGCTGGCCGCTTCAGCCGTCCTGTTCTACAGCGGATTGCTGAACGCGATCACGCAGACAGCATGCTGGTGCGTCATCTTCTTCTTCGCGTCCGCCGGAGCGAGCGCGGCCTACCTCACCGTCAGCGAGATCTTCCCACTCGGGGTCCGCGCCAAGGCGATCGCCGTATTCTTCGCCATCGCACAGTGTTTCGGCGCACTGGGCCCGGTCGTCTACGGCGCGATGATCGGCGACGGCTCCCGCCCGGCAAGGCTGTTCATCGGCTACCTGCTCGGCGCGACGGTCATGATCGCCGGCGGCCTGATCGCGCGCCGCCTCGCGGTCGACGCCGAAGGCCGATCCCTCGAGGACATCGCACCACCCCTGTCCTCGGATGACCGCCGCGCACAGGACTTCTGACGGTCCATTCGCTGAACACCGCGCGGCCAGCGGCGCTCCGATTTCACTTTTCGTGGGGAGGTCAGGGCAGTGAGTTGGTCAACGCGGCGCCCACCCGGTTCGCGTAGAGGCAGGCGTCGCCCGCGTCGGCCCGGACACCGGTCTTGCGCACCGTGAACACGATGCTGCCGAAAGCGGCCGGTGTCGCGACATAGCAGCCGATCTTGTTCGTGTCCTGCACCGACCGATAGAAGAGAATCTTCCGGCCATAGAACTCGGTCCTGGCCACGTCCTGGTACTTCGAGGGTGCGGGCGGATCCTCGAGCGCCTGATCGGAGGCGGTAACGACCAATTCGTAGGCCCGGTCGGACGAGGTCCACTGGCACGTCTGCCACGCCGGAAAGCCGTTGTTGGCAATGCGAGTCCTGGTCGCGATGTCCAATCCGGCGGCGGAGAGGGCCGATTCCGACAGTGTGCACGAATCCCAGACCGCGGTGGTCTCGGAAACCGCAGTGATCGAAGGACTTCCGGCCGCGGTGGTGACGGGTGGGACGGTAGCGGGCGCGGTGTTCGCGGTTCCACCGCTGCCGCAGCCCGCAAGCAGCGTGACCGCGCCACATGCCAGAGCCGTCAGACAGCTCCTGCAGGTCTTGTTCGTCATGGTTGGACCCTTCATCCCTGGTTCTCGCCGGAGACCCGGAGCCGCCGCGAGGTCGTCGTCGACCACCCCTTCGGACGGCTCCTTCGGTCGTGGTCGGCCGAGTTCGGAATGCTGCGGCTTCGGCTCGTGGCCTGGCCCTCAAAGGCTGGTCAGCACATCACATCTGGCAGGTGGGGCTCGGGTGCAAGAGCCAGCAGATGATCGATCCGGGCCCGGCTGACCCGGTGTCGAGGCCGACCGGTGTAGCGGCGGCCGCAGACGTCGACGTGGGCTCGACGGTCAGTGGAGCCGCCGTGGCGGTGGCGCTGCCCGCGACGAGTGCTGCGCCGACCGCGGCGGCACCGAGGGCAGCACCGATCGAGCTGCGCGACAGATGGTTTGGCATAGAGCGTTGGTCCTCGCTGTGGTGACGAATGGAGACATGTCGAGCGCTCTCACTATGCAGGGCGTGCCGGACGCCAGACTTCCCAGCAATGGGAATAGCCCGAATCTCCCCGCGTGAGAATCTCTTCGGGTTCTCACAGAGAAACAGCAAACATGCTCGTCGTCGGCTGTGCACCGGTATAGCCGCAGCAGGATGGACTCGACTGTGACGCTGGTGACGCAGGGGCTGGGCATCGAAGACAAGGAGATTGGTGTGCGTATCGGACACAAGGTGGCCGTTTCGGTATCAGCTGCCGCCTTCGTACTCGCGGCGATGATGGGCGCGCCCGCGGCGAACGCGGCTCCGCCGCAAGGCCCGACTACGGGCAGTTCGAATCTGGACTGCTTCATCCAGATCCTCCTGCACGGCGAGGTCCCCGGCGTCTGCGGCTGATCTCATGCGCATCGCCGATGCCCCAGGGAAATGATCCGAAGCGGATTGGGACCCGGCGCAGCGATCGTCGAGCGAAACCCACGGCACAGGGCGGTGCCGTGGGTTTCGTCGTTTCATACTCCCTCCACCGGCCGCGACGTCAGGCCCGGTCGGGCTGCGAAATCTCCACTGGGACAACGACTTCACCATCGAGGTCAATCAGGATGCGCGCCGCCTGACGGCGCAGAAGCGCCAACTGGCGTTCCGGAGTGAACCGATCGGGATCGAAGACCGCCTGCAATCCGATGCCGTCGATGGCGATCATCAGCTCCTCGGCCACGCTCTCGAGGTCCCGGCCCGCATAACCCGCGGACACCAGCACCAGCTGCAGCGATTCACGCCAGGCTCGATACCGTTGCCGCTGTTCCCGCGCCAGCTCGGCATCATGAGTGGCCCAGTCCCAGAACGCTATCCACACCTGCCATTCGATGCGACGGGTCTCGTCCATGGGCAGGCACTGGCACAACACCTCGTCCAGGCCAGCCGACTGCGCGACCAGCGCCGTGATCCGCTTCTCGACCGCCGTGGTCGCCGATGTCAGCGCCGCGAGCAGCACCTGGCGTTTGCCGTCGAAGTAGTGCACGACCATCCCGGTCGTGCACCCGGCCTCGGCGGCGATGTCGCGGACGGTGGTGTTCGCCAGGCCCGCGGTGGCGATGACCCGGCACGCCGCAGCGCTGATGGCGCGGCGCCGTTCCTCATGGTCGACGATCTTCGGCATTGACACCGAACTTTACATCACGGATATTACGTAACCGTGGTTATGCAAAAATCCGACCCGGGCTCCCCCGGTGTCGACGCCCTCGCCGCCGCGACGACAGGCGTGCTGGCATGGCGGACCACCACAGGCCTCGGCGCATGCACGGTCACACCGCTTCTCACCTCCAAGGGGAAACCGGTGGTGACCTCCACCCCGGCCATGATCGGCAAGATGCTCCGCATCGCCGCCGACCCACGGGTGGCGCTCGCCGCGAGCGGGACTCTGGTCCAAGCCGACGCCACCCTGCTGATCGATCGCGACGGATCCGTGTTCGCGCGCGAATTGCTGGCGCAGGAAGCCGAGAAGTTCCCCCCGACACGATCCCTGCGCGCGATCCCGGGGCATCGCCGCTGGCTCGCATGGTATTTCGGGCGAGTCATCGCGACTCTGACGCCGACACGCATCGTCCACGACATCGGACCGGACCACACCGTCCTGGTCACTCTCCGCGACGACCGCCCGTGGATCACCTCGCTGCCCGACAGCGCCGACCTCATCGACGTCCAGCCCGGCGAGAGAGTCCGGCTGCCCGTCCCCGCCAGCGGCGATGGTCCCGCACTTGTCTTGGTGCACAAAGAGAACCGAGCAATGACGGCGCTGGCTCAATACCGGATACACGGGCAGATGCTGGACGGCGTGCTCGAGGTCGAGCGCCGTGGCGGTTCGCTGCGCCTCACCCCGCCGAGCCTGTTCACCCAGCTGCGCGAACTCCGCGCCATGGCACACCGGGCGGCCGCGAACGACACCGCGCTCGCCCGGATCGCCTCGGCGATCACACCACCGTAAGCACCGCACCGCGAATCCGCGCACCCCTCGAGGAGTCACCATGGCCGCCACCGCACGCTACCGCGCCGAGGAATCCGAGCCGATCGCCGACCCACGCACCGGCAGCGGTGAAATCCGGTTGTTCCCCAACGGTTTCGGCCAGGAGAGCATGCCGTTCGTCCTGCACGTCACCGATCCTCCGAACACGACCCGCCCGGCGCGCTACCGCCACGGGGACAGCATCCACGTCTACACCGCGGGCGAACTCCACATCGACGGCGAGGGCGTCTACCGCGCGCGAGACGTCCCCTGGGCCAGGGCCGGGCACGTCACCGGACCGGAAACAACCGGACCCGAGGGTGGTTCCTGGTGGATCATCTCGTCGTCCGACCCGAGGCGAACCGGCTCAATATCCGCACCGCGACAACGATTCCTGGCCGCATCTGCCCCCGACCACCGACAGCGTCCTGGTCAATGCCATGATCGCGTTGACCCCGTTCACCGAGCGAAATGGCGCCACCCACATCGCACTCGGAAGCCATGCCTGGCTCCCGAAACAGAATCCGACCGCTGATCAACTCCGGCAAGCGGTCATGTCTCCCGGCGATGTACTGCTGTTTCGTGGCGACGCGATCCATGGCGGCGGCGCCAACCGCACCGGGGACGAAGGCCGGCGTGGCTTGTCACTGAGCTACTGCGTGGGCTGGCTCCGCCCGGTCGAGGACAGCATCCTGAACGTTCCTCCCGGCATCGCGCGGACGCTGCCACCCGAGGCTCAGGCGTTGCTCGGCTACACCGCTCACGACGCCGCTTCGACAGGCGGGGGAATGCTCGGCCTGTACGAGAACGGAGATCCCCGGAAAGCCTTGTCTCGCTGAGCCCTTGCTCTAGTTGGTCCATGCCTTCGCCCCACCGGCTCGGTCGGAATTCGCCACCGTCACCCAGGAAAGCGTGATGCCCACACCCTCCGTCCCAAATGCACCGTCTCGAACACGGCACCGCCGCATCAAGCACATCATGTTGCTGACCGATCTCGGGTTTCTGGCCTACTGGGCCGGCACCGCACTGGGCGTCCTCAGCGTCGGACCCGATCGTTTTCTCCAGCAATGGAACTGGTCGTTCCTGGGACTCGACCTCGCCGCGATCGGCCTGGGTCTCGCCGGACTCGCCGCCCGTTCCGGCGCGGGATCGCTTCCGATGATCACGGTGTCCTTGTCGCTGACCTCGGCCGCGGGACTGATGGCATTGAATTTCTATGTGCTGCACGGCGACTACGACCTCGCGTGGTGGCTCCCCAACCTGTGGCTGGTCGGTTTCCCGATCGTTGCCCTTCTCGGGATCTACCGTACGCATCCGGTGGCCGACGATCCCACCGCCTGGGACCCTGACGACCCCATGAGAAACCATCCAGCGACCGGGTTCGGATCAGCCGCCGAGATGCTCCGAGCCCTGCTCGAACGGCACTGCGTCGTGGACAACCTTGTGAAACTCGCAATGGCCGCCGACACAAACGAACTCATCCTGCAGGTCGACGGGCTCAGCCCGGAACCGTCGGAGCGGCGCTTCCTCATCGAGCAGACCTGCTCCGCGGCGGTGACACTGGCCCGCTCAGTATCCGGTGTCGACCTCGAGCCGCGATGGGTCGAGTTCGGCTACGCACGACCTGCGCACGCCGACGCGTACCGGTACCTGTTGAGCGGTGACCATCGATTCGGGGCGGCGACAACGCGGATCTGCTTCGGCACCGCGGCATTCGAACGATCCACGGCCCAAACGGACCAGCTCCACGATCCGGACGATACGGTGGCAGCCGTAGAGCGCGTGCTGCGGGAGAACCTCCGCCAGACCATGCCGAAGCCGCTGGTAGCGAAACGGCTGATGATGAGTGAGCGCACGCTGCACCGGAGGCTTGCCGAAGCAGGCGAGAAGTTCGGCGAGATCCGTGACCGTCTGCGGCTCCAACGCGCCGACACGCTCCTGCGTGAGTCGAATCTCCCGATAGCGGTGGTGGCCGCCCAGTTGGGGTTCGGCGACGGCCGCGAATTCCGTCGCGCGTATCAGCGCTGGACCGGTGACAATGCAGCCGAGATTCGCCGGTCGTCATCACGCTCGATTCCGGCACATGCCGTCGCGGCGGGAAACGT
This sequence comes from Nocardia sp. NPDC059229, assembly GCF_042754165.1. NCBI lineage: Bacteria > Bacillati > Actinomycetota > Actinomycetes > Mycobacteriales > Nocardiaceae > Nocardia > Nocardia sp. NPDC059229. Next base: position 18,567 of record NZ_JBHZAK010000046.1, on the reverse strand, counting down.
GATGGCGCTACACAGATCGAAATTGTTCGGATCAGCTCTGCGGCACAGCAATAGCCGCAATGCAATTCGCCCGTCCGGATACGTGGCAACGACGGACGACATTCCCTTGGAATCCAGATCGCTTGTGCGGCCACACTATTATCAGCTGTCTTCGCAGCGTTGATCCCGAGTATCGGTGCGAAGCGAACCTCCCAGCGACGGCAACAGTGAGGATGTCGCTTCTGGTTACAGTCAGTGGAACAACATCTGCAATCTGACGGGCTACGAATATGTCGCGACTCGCTGTAAAAGTGCCGGGTCGGCCGTCGAGCGCAACAACGATGACAGTGCTCGGTGTCCTGGCTGCCGTTCTGGTCGCCGGTGCGAGCAACGCCGACCGCACACCCGACGCTGTTCTTCGGGGACGGTCCACTGTCACCGCGCATGTCACCGGCGAGAAGTCCGGTGACCGATGCCAGATCGCCGATGAGCATGTCGCGGGACCCTGGGGCACCGTGAACGCCGACGGCACGGTCGACCTGACCCTCGATCGCGCGGACACCGATTCCGAAGACCTGCGGGTTCTCTGCGAGGACCCCGAACGCGGCGACACCAGCGTCCACACTGTTCGCACACATCGGGCCCCACGCGGCGGCCCCTTGTCCCCCATCCGCCAGATAGTCGGGAGCAAGCTGTTCCGCCACTGAGGGACCGGGAGCCGAGCCGGAATCGCCCCCGCCCGTCGAGTCCGCCGTCGGGCCTTCACGCCGCAGTTCTCGCCGGTAATCGCGTGAACTCAGTCCGTACTCCCGCTTGAACGCCACGCTCAGCGCGAACGCACTGCCGTAGCCGACGCGACTTGCGATGAATTCCAGCGTTCTGTCTGTACTGCAAAGCATTTCGGCCGCCATCGCCAGTCGGATAGCCGTCAGCATCGCAATCGCCGGCCTGCCATACGCCTTGGCGAACCTGCGGATCAGCGCCGCCCGGGACAGGTGCACTCGCGACCCCAGTTCGGCGATGGTCCACGACCGCGCGGGGTGGGCACGCATCAGGAGCAGCGCCTTGTACACGGCGATGTCCTGGCGGAGTTCTCCATTCGAGTCGAACCCCCGACGGGCCGGCAATTTCCAAGTAGCTCGAGTCTTCCGCATCCCTGCTGTGACAGGACATCCACAGGACGACCCTGCGCCTCCGGAGAGAAGAGTGGTATTGCGGCACTGCCGAATTCGACGAGTCACCCGCCGAGCGGCAGAACCGCAACATCCCCGATGAACCATCCCGATTTGCAGGGTAACGATCGGCACTCCCCCGGCAAACACACCAATTCCCAACGCTGGGAAGGATCGGCAGGATCTCGATACATACGATTACTGGCACGTGGCGCCGAGGCCGCAATGAGCTCATGAAGATGTGACCCGCCTCGCAGTCGAATGGATTCGGACCAGGCGGCAACACGAACCCTCTGACCTCTTGCGGATATCGACTCACGAAATGCATTGGTGTCAGGGTTGTTTGGGAGTCACATGAATACGGTCGCCACGTCGACGACGCTTGCCATCCGCAGTCTCGAGATCATGTCGACCGGCAGTCGCGCGGACTTCGATACCGTCATTCACCCCGACGCCGTCAACCGCGAGAGCAGGCACGAACCGCCCGAGACCCGAGTCCGCGGCCCCGAGGGCTTCCATGCCACCGCACTCTGGCTGCGGACCGCCTTCACCGACATGCGTCACGAGATCCGCCACACCGTCGCCCAGGCAGATCTGGTCTGCCTCGACACCCTCATGACCGGCAGGCAGGTCGGCCCCTTCGTGCGCTACACCCCCGAAGGCGAAGTGGCCGAGATCTTTCCGCCGACGGGCAGGGCGTTCTCGGCAGCCCAGACCCACTGGCTGCGCGTAGCGGACGGCATGATCATCGAACATTGGGCAGCCCGTGACGATCTCGGCAGGGCCCGCCAACTCGGCTGGCTTTCCTAGACCGAATAAGGCGACGAGCATCCCTTGCCCGCGAGTAAGGGAGGCAACTGGTTTCCGCTGGCCCGGAACAACAGAATTTGTCCTGATCGCACGGTTTCGAGGTCGGCGAAACGGCCGTTTTACACGGGTGGGAAGCGGCCGTCGGGCAACTGGCCTTCAGGTCCTGAAGCCGATCGGCTATTTGCCCCACCGTCCCGATTCTCCGAGGGCCGCAATGTCTTCCAGCATCCAACCGCAGTCTCCCCCGCTCCTGTCTGTCGTCATCCCCGCATTGAACGAAGAGGCGTCGATCGTTCGCGCACTGGACCGTCTGGCCGTCCAGGAGGCGATCGACGAGATCATCGTCGTCGACAACGGCAGCACCGACGCCACCCGCCGAATCGTCGGCGACTATCTGCTCGACCGTCCCAAGGTCATCCTCATCGAGGAGCCGACCCAGGGTGTGGCATTCGCCCGCAGCCTCGGATTCGACAAGGCGCGAGGCGATTTCATCGCACGGACCGACGCCGACACGCTGGCCGAGCCGGACTGGGGTGACGTGATCCGCACACATTTGACCGAGCACCCCGACACCGCAGCCCTGACCGGCATCACCACCTATCACGACTCACCGGTCGGCGCGCTGCTGAGAATCGGATTCTGGATCCAGATGCGACGCGGCAAACTCGGCGGCCGCGTCGGCAACCTGCAGGGCGTGAACATGGCGATCCGCCGCTCCGCCTGGCTGGAGATACGCACCGACACGACGGCCCGGACCGACGTGGTCGAAGACCTCGATCTGGCGCTGTGCCTGACGAAGAACGGGCATCGCATCGACCAACTGACGCAGATGCGCAACACGACGTCATCCCGCCGCCGCGGGACCAGCCCACGAGCCTGGTGGCGGTTCCAGCTCTGCGGCCTGCGCACCATCGAAGCCCACGGCTACCGGGTGCTGCCCATCCATCGGGCATTCATCGTCGGCGCCTGGCTGGGCCACACCGTGCAGTGGCCGATCTACCGGTTCTGGAACTTCGAACGATGCCGCTTCACGCTGCGACCCGCACCCGCCCGAATCTCGGCGATCGGCGACTGAGCCAACGGTTCACTCCTTCCAGAATCCGAACTCAGGCTCGAAACGGGGAATCCGATGCCCGAACACGAATCCCGACCTGAACCCTGCACCAATCCAGGTCCAACCGGTTCCGGTCGGAGGGACGCGGCAGCCGGCACCCGCTTCGAGCCAAGCCTTCCGCCTCCGCCGCGGTGGGCCGTGCGTGCGGCACACGCCGCCGCGCTGGTGACCCTCCCGTCCAGAATCTGGCGTCTTCTGCTGGCGGCGGGCTTCACCGCCGGATATACCCAGAATGGCTACGAGGCAATGGGTTTCACCGGCTGGGGTGGGCTGTACGTAGTCGCGCTCAGCGCGATCGGCGAGTTGCTCGCGCTCGCCACCCTGGGCTTGGTTCGGCCATGGGGCCAGGTGCTGCCCCGGTGGATTCCCTCGTAAGCGGGTCGCGCCCCAATCCACGGATGGTCACTGCGGCAGCGGGATTCGGCGCCGCGGCGCTGACCCTCTTCCTTGCCCAGTTCGGCTTCTGGTGGACCTTCGCTCACCCGAACATGACCACCGTCGGCAACACCCTCACCGGGCTGGTTTACCTCCCCCTCGTCGCCTGGGGTCCGCTTCTTGCGGCGGTCACCATCGGCTACCACCGCCGACGGCAGATGGCAGGAGCCTGACTGCTGGCACCGTTACTCTGGACCGCGGAAACCTGAATCGCGCTCAGCCGTTGCTTCGAATGTTCCAGGGCTGTCACGGCTGGAGCGTGGCTGGGATCTCGTTTCCCAAGCAGCGCAGCGCCTGCATGGCCTCGCGCTCCATGCAGGAGAGGTCGTGGAGAAGGTTGCCGACCTGGGCGAGGTATTGCGCATCGCTCGATTCACCGGCCCTCGTGATCAGCGCTGCGGCTTCCGTCCATAAAGTGGCCGCCTCCGCATATAGTCGATGGCCTGTGCGCAGGGGGCTGCTGTCGAGCAGCGCGGCGCATCCGGCGAGGAAGTCGCGGTAGAAGTTGCGGAACAGAGCGCCGCCGGTGCCGGCCTTCTCCATCAAGCGGGCAGCCTGCGGCAAATCCCGCTGCGGGTCATCGGTCCGCTGAAGCCAGGTACGAACCAGCGCGCCGGCCTTCTCGATGCCTCGGGAGCCGAGGTTGGCGATGGGCGGGTTGAGGAAGGCGTCGGCGCAGGCGGTGATGGCGGGAATGATCTGATTCCGCGGAGACGGCAGGTCTCTCGGAACGGTGAGGGTGAAGGACCGATGGTTGGCGGTCATCGGGCCGCGCGCTGCCCTGGCCTGGGCCAGGCTGGTCAGGCTCGTGGTTACCGCTCCGCCCTGCTGGTCGGTGTCCACCAGGTAGGCGTCGTGTCCGTCGTAGCCGTACATGGCCACGACATGACCGCCGAAGTGCACCTTCGAACCGAAATAGTCGAGGTGATAGCTGTCGAGCTGCAGCCCGACGGGGTGGCCGGTATCGATCGGGGCCACCACGTTGTCCCACGCCCGGCGGGGGGAGGTGGTCTCCCGGACCACCAGCTCGAGCCCGAGTCTGGCGGCCAGGGTCCTGGTCAGGTCAAAGGGCTTGACCCGCCCACCGAGGAAAGGGAAGCCCAAAGCCTTACTGTCCCAGTAGATAAAGGACAGGCCGGAACCGAGGCCGAAGAGCATGGGTTCGGACAGATCGAGACCTTGGTGCCGCAGCAGCACGCCAAGGGCCGTCGTCTCGCAGTGCTGCATACCGCGGGCATCGATGCCCACCACCGTGGTCATGCCACGCCCTGCCGGACAGCGGCAATGTACCGACAATCAGCCTTCTCACGGCGCATACGTCGGTCGGACAGGATGGCGCGAGCGGGATGCCCGATGAGGAGTAGTTCGTCTTGCACCTCATCATGGTGGGCTCTCCCCCAACCGGAGAGTCCAACGCTCGCTTAGCCGTCGGTAAACAACACACCCTCACCACCCGACAGGCCTACCAACGCCGAGTCCCGTTGCAGCGTGAGAGGTCAGCGGTCGGGAGCGATCACGGTGTCGGGAGCGATCAAGCCGACCAGCGCGCCGACGACCTGGCGCAAAGTGGATTCGCCGACCACACCGATGCGGTCCTGGAGCCATGGCCGATACAGGGGCGTGATCCGGTAGACGACCGCGGAAAGGCCGGGGAGCGGGTCGGTGTCGGCGAACGGAACCGCGAGACCGGGCATCTTCGGAGTGAGCTCGACCGGAACGGCGAGCACGGTGGGCAAGATCGCGTTCGCGGCGGTCCGCGACAGGATCAACACCCGGTCACTACCCAGGGTCGAAGGCTTCTCACGCCCGGCGATGGTGGGCAGGTAGTGCCACACTTCACCGTGTGCGGGAGTCGCGGCGGTCACCAGCCGGCACCGGCGGCGCGGATCTCATCGGCCATGGCGGCCCGCTCGGCCTCGACCTCGGCGAAGTAGTCGGCGGTGTCGCGACCTTGGGCACGTTCGTAATCGGCGGCGATGAACGCGGCACTGGCCAGAACCTTGTCGCGAAGCGCGGATTCGGCGAACGACGAGAAAGACACGCCAAGCGCCGCCGCGGTCTGCCGGGACTGCTCCAGCAAGGTCGAATCCACACTCAGCGACGTATTAGTCTTCATATTAGGAATACTACCAACACCCCGACCCGCGTTCAGTACTTCGCCATCAGATAGGAGCCGACGACGATCATGGCGCAGGCGGCGACGCGCTGGGCGTCCATGCGGCGCCGCGGAAAGCCCATTACCCCGAAGTGATCCATTGCCGCGGCACAGAACATCTGTCCGGCGATGATCACGGCGTTGAACGTGCTGACTCCGACGCTGGACGCGACCGTGATCATGGCGAAGATCGCCGCTCCCCCGGTGAGTCCCCCGAAGGGCGCCCATTTGGGCATGAGTTTGATGTCGGCCCAGGTCGGCCATGATCGCTTCGACGAAAACATCAGTGTGACAACCAGAATGATCCCGACACCGGTGAGCGCCACCGCGTAGGAGATCACTCCGCACAGCCACACGTTCTTCACGGCCAGTTTCAGCGAGTTCTGGCAACCGGCTTCGACCGACCGTAGCGCGCCGCCGGCGAGCATGAAGACGAAGACGAACGCCAGCATCGTCCGCGACAGTGCCGGTCGAGCGGTGCCGGAGGGAGTCGTCATCGGGAAACCTCTTCCAGAGTCGCGTCGGATACCGCCATCGGAGCCGGTTTCGTGGAGTTCCGGGCCATGAGAAAGACTGCGGCGGTGATCAATCCGGCGGCAACCAGCCGAGGCGGCGTCGCGTGCCGGACGGCGAAACCCATCAGCCCGAGATCGTCCATCACGAGGGCGACCAGCATCTCACTCATGATCACGACCGCGTTGAAGGTCGCGATGCCGACGTATTTGGCGACCGTGATCATGCCGACCACCGCCACTCCGCCGACCAGCCCGCCGAACGGCGCCCACCACGGCATATGCCGCACGTCGGCCAAGGTTGGCCAGGGCGAGCTCGACACCATCGTCGAGATCGCCAAGAAGATCGAAAACCCGGTCAGAGCAACGGCATACGAGATGACCGCGCACAACCATACGTTCGATACATAGATCTTCTGGGTGTTCTGGCAGCCGACCTCGACGGACCTCAGCCCGCCCGCCACCGCGATGAACAGAAATACGAACCCAAGCATGACGGCGACCATCAGCAGAGCGTCTTTCGATCGAAGGGGGTACGCGATCACGCCCGAGCAAGCGCTGCGCTGGGGCCATCCCAGTCGAGTGTCTCTGTTCGAGTGCTCACCGGCACCGCTGACATAACCTGGACAATGTATCGCTATACAGCGGTACGATCAATAGTGGCACATAGGCCGATTGAGTGATGCTGACGTGACTCGCACGGAGTTCACCAAGGGCATTTCCAAACCTGGGGGTGCCCGGCAGGGGTGGCAGAATGGCACCCGACACAGTCAGGGGGGCCGCTCGATGTCGCATGTACCCGAGTACAACTCTTCTTCGCCCAGCCCCGCGCACCGGGATGACGACGACCAGACCGAGCTGCTCACCCTCGACATCGCGCTCCGGCTACCGCCCGAGATGCGAAGCCAATCAATCAGGCGCAGTAGGCAATTCGCCACAATCATGCGGGACAGCAGCCAGGATTCGCAGTTCTTGCTCGGTGAGCCCGTCCCGTGGGGCACCGAGCCCGCCGAACCCCATGTCTCGCTCTTCATGCTGTCGGCGCCACGGACGACTATCCCGCTTCTCGCCGACGCACTCGACCGGATCGCACCGCGCACGCCCCCGATCGACGCGACCGGTGAACGGTACGCGCACAATCCCTTCGGCGCGCCCGAGATCTATTTCCAGCGCACCCCGGAGTGGCATGCGCTGCAGAACACGGTGGTCACCACCTTCGAACCGTTTCGCCAGGGCCGCGTTCGCGCGGCGGGACCGTTCGGCGAACCCCTGTCGGCCATGCTCGCCGGGACGGTGCCCGCCGAACCGGCACGCCTTCGGCAACTGCGCGACGCCGGATACGACGAGATCGGCGACCGCTTCAACCCGCACATCACCGAGGCCGCGCCCATCGATCCCGCGTTCCGCGTCCCCTTCGATAGCTTGCCCGCCCCCGCCACCGTCTCAGGCGTCCTCGCCACCCTCGCTCTCTACCGGATGGGCCCCTACGGCACCTGCCTGAGGAACTACCACCAGGTCGAATTGCGGGGACATCCACGGCTCGCAAGCCGAAGGCGCGACGAGAACTGAGCCGGCTCAGCAACCCACCTCCGAGGTCGGCTCACAGGTACCGGCGAACGTCAGATCCCGAGGCGCGCGGCGATGCCGACGAGCACCGCATCCAGACCGGTCTTGAACTGCCACTGCACGTCGTCCTTGCGGTCGGCGTCATGGATATAGCGCTCGTACATCGGATAACGGCCCGTATTCATGAGCCAGGTCATCTGGGTGGCCAGTCCCGCGCGGGCCTCCTCGCGGGTGGACCAGCCACGCGAGTGAAGCATCTGGCTCAACCTGACCTCGGAGTCGACCGCGCCGTGCACATAGGCGGTGACGGTACTGAAGACAGCCATGGCGGCGTCCACGTCGAGCCCGAGGCCGTCGAGAGCGACCAGAGCCGCCTCCGGCACGGCCAATTGATTCGGTGCCGGCGCTCCGATCGCGGCCCGCGTCCACCCACGAGTGCCGCAACATGAACCTCCCTCGCGCGCAGGGCGATGAACCGCCGCGTCGCGCGCCAATCGTCCTTGCCAACAGGGAGATCCAGCTCCGCGTAGACGAAATCGACCATCAGCTCGATCAACTCGTCCTTGCCGGTGACATAGCGGTACGCCGCCATGGGGGCGACGCCGAGTTCCGTGGCCAGGCGGCGCATCGTGACGGCGTCGAGTCCCTCGGCATCGGCGACCGCGACGGCAACCTCGGCGATCCGCCGGGGGGTGAGAGCGGCGCGGGGCGCGGGGGTCGGCCGTTCGAGACATTCCCACACCGAGACGGAATTCTTGTCCGGTCGAGAACGGGCCGGGACCTCAGGACTTGGATCGGATCCTGGTCGGCGTGAACGAGCATGGCGGTCTTCGCACCCATCGAGCCCTCCCGAGTTCGGTGATCACGCCGAATATCTCGGCGGCGATAACGACGAATACAGCCAGGAATCTTCCCATTGCTGGGAAGTCGAGCTCGAACGTCTGGGTACGCAATCGTTTTACAGTTCCCGATCATGAAGACGCTTCGGGCCGCGGTACTCGCAACCACCATTCTGACCACCGGTATTTCCGGTGCCGGGGTCGCCTCGGCCAGCCCGCAGTGCAACTTCATCAATTCCGGTAGCTGAACTGCGTTGCCGCTACGGGTCTCGCCCCACCTGATCCGAACTTCCACGACCGGCCGGGCACGCGGTGTCGCACACCGAGGTGACTACACGCCGCGCGCCTCCCGGTCACCACGACCAAGGGAGAACTCGGTGACCCCTAGTCGAAGTCCCCGGCCGCGAGGCCGGCAACCCGCCTACCGTGCGGTCGTCGCGGCCGCGGCCGCGGCCGCGCTCGGCCCGGTCGGCCCTCATGTCACCAGCCCCCTCGGAGCCGCGACCTGTAGCTTCACCTACGCCATACTCGCCATAGCGATGACGATGCTGCGACCGTCGCCCTGCTCACCGCATGGACCCCGGACTCCGCGGCCGGACGAAGATCGTCCTGATCGCTGTTGATCTTCAGCGAGGTGGCTGCCCGACGACCGGTCAGCGACCTTCGCATGGATGTTGCGCGGAATCCGGGGCGCAACCCAGCGGCGACACAGCGCCGTTGGGGAGACGGAAGCTGGCGTGGTGCCCATCGCCGAGCCTGTTGCCCCCATGGTTGTCGCTCGAGTGACACCCCGGCTCGGCCAGCGCGGGCGTCGCCGCGGTTGTTGCTATCGCTGTCAGCGCAATGGCGACGAACGATCCGACGAAGAACTTGGCCAGGTAGCCAGACATGCGGTCCTCCAGTGTCGTCCGTGAAGCAACCCGAGAACGATCAAGAAATAACGTACCGTCATATAACGGCACATTAGTTGGCGATGCAATCGGGTTGGTGTTCTCCGCACTGGGAACCGGCCTGCGAGGGCCGATGACGCGAAGCATGACGCTCCGCCGATGGGGCACGGCGGCGTGCCCGCACCAGCAGGGAGTTCATGGTGCGTTCGCGGCTGGTCAGCCGACGAGCGTGCGGACAGTGTCGGCAACAGCGCGAAAGTCCTTGCGCAGCACCTTGGCGTGGTTGCTGGCGACCTTGGCGCTGACCTTCAGGTTCGCGTTGCGGGCCAGGACCGGTTCCAGGGAGGCGCGCATGGCCTCCATCTCCTCCGCGTCGCCGCCTATGCTGCCGCCGGTGCACTGGATGTAGCGGACCGCAGTGGTCAGCCGCTCCAGCAGCGGGGCGCTGGCGGCGTTGAGGGCGTTCTGTTCGATATTGACCTCGATGTGCTGTTCGAGGCTCATCCGGGCGGCAAGGCCGAGGGGACGCAGGACGGGGAGCATCGGGCGCATGGGAGCGAACAGCTTCCGGATCCGTTGGGCCCCTTCCTCTCCGGTCAGGCCGTAGGGGACGGCGCCGTCGAGGGCGACCACGCCCGCGACCCGGTCGGGGTGGCGGTCGGCCCAGTGCACGGCGATGAGCGCGCCGTAGGACCATCCGACCAGGATCGGACGTTGCACGCCGCGGGCGGTGAGGACCGCGTCGAGGTCGCGCAGGCACGCCTCGAACGAGTAGTCGGCCGACTGCTCGGACTTACCGCGGGCCCGTTCGTCGAAGACGATGTGCCGGAAATCGGAGCCGAGCTCGGCGATCACGCGCCAGAAGTGCTTGTGGTTGGCGTATGTGCCGTTGAGGTAGACGACCGCCGGGCCGTTCCCACCCGAGTCGGACACGTACAGGGCGGTGTCCTCAACCGCCACCATGCCGGTCCATGCGGAGTTGTCGATCGAGGTGATGGCGTTGCTGCTCATGGTGATTGCCTCTGGGGATTCGTTGTCGTTGCTGACAAGAACCACTGTCGTGCCCCGTGCTGACAACACCCTGACCTCGACCTGACACACCCCTCCACAGCTGTCAGCCGCAACGCCAATCTCCTACTCGCGGTGTGAGTCCTGGACCTACAACTGACGTCTCGACTACGTCCCCGCCGTCCTCTGGATCAGGCCGGGTTGGGTAGCACGGAGACCGGCAACGACCAGTTCTGCGCAGGACTGCTGCCGTCGCAGTTGACCAGGTCCAATTGGGTTCCGGGTGCGCCTGCTTCGGACGGATCACGCAGGCACAGGCCGTTGTCGTTGTTCTGGGCGGAGGTGCCGAGATTCCAGAGCCCGCCCGATCCCGAGGGCAGCCATACCTGGTAGGGCGAGCCGTTGCAGGGATGCAACGCGATCATCGCTCCGGTGGTACCCATGCACATGCCGCCGTGGCGGATCGTTCCGTCGATGGCGACGGTCCACTGTTGCCGCGAGCCGCCGCCACAGTGATCGATCCCGATCGGGTTCCCGGCGGTACCGGCGGTGTCGCCGAGTTCGGTCACGCAGATGTCCGCTGTTCCCGAGGTGATCGAGCCGACCAGGTAGCCCTTCCGTTCCGCCGCGGAGAACGAATCGATGCGCAATCCCTTTCCGCCGCTCCAGATTTCGAAACCCGCCTCGACCGCGACGAGATACTGCGAGGGCTTGATGACGCCTCGCACCACCGCGTCTCGGATGAAGGAGCGCATGTCGAGATCGACGCTGCCGGTCGGGCTCACGAGCTGGTAGGCGATCATCGGCCAACTCGTGTTGTTGGCGCTGATCGTTCGTATCCACGTGTGGAAGGCTGTGCGGTTGACCCAGGACACCGTGCTGTCGGTCGGCGGCGGACCGGGTGGCTGCCGGTCGAGCCAGATCATGAGTTCCGCGCCGTCGGGCTGGCCGGTTGTCTGCGCGGACGAGTTGAACCACAGGTCGTACGCCACGTCATAGTCCCCGGTCGTATCGGAGGCTCTGGACGTCGACCAGCTCGATCTCGCGGCGCCGATCTCGTCGACCTTGATCGGAAGACGCGAGTTCTGGGTGCAGACATCCCAGTGACAGCCGTCGAATATCTCGGGGTACGCGACGGGTGCGCCGTCCTGACCGCCGCCGGAAGCGGCGGACTCGGTGACGGTGAAACCGCTGTCATCGTAGGGCCGAATGCATTCGGCGGCTTTGCCGTAGTTGTTGTTGCGGATCGCGTATCGCCCACCGGAGACGAGGGCGGTTTGTTGCGAGGAACACAGGTCGCCGTCCGCAGCCCCGGCCATCCCGCCGTCGGCAAGGCTCGGAGCAAGGAAGTAAGCGGCAAGGACGAGACACAGGAGAGCAGACCGATTGCGCAGGAAAAGCCGTCGTGGAGCTGGCACGAAGCGACTGTAGACAGCGACGATCCACAGATATTGCCACCTGTGGGAAGGGTCCCGCGCAACAGCTGCCGCGCTACTGCACGAGGCAGGCACTACCGAGGTCGATTCCCGTGCCGACTCCGATGGTGGTGAGCTTCTGCGCACTGTCGCCCATGGTGAACTGTGCCGAGATCACGTGCATGCCGGTCGTGGTGGGAGTCCATCTGATCGACGCCGTATTGCCCGATACCTGCAGGGTGGAACCGCGGATCTGCCATCCGTTGTCGATGAAGATGACCCGCTCCGCATCGGCATCGACAGTCGCGCTCACCTGATAGGAGCAACCCGTGCCGAACCCGGTACCCAATCCGGGCTCGACCGTCAGGCCGCTGATGGTGTGTGCTGACGCCTGCGGCGCGGCGATCACCGCCCCTGCGGCGATGGCAGCAAAGGCTGCTACGGGCGCGGGCAGGCGGGAGAGATTCGACATGACGCTCCAGATGTGAAGTGAACAAGGAAGGTTCGAGCGAACGACGGACGCGAATCTCCACGTCGCCGCTCAACGGGTAGTCCAGAAGTCGAGAACTCGAACTCAGTCGACCGGTCCCCCACGCCAGGTCGGGAGCGGGCATGTCCCAAGGGCAACCTGGTGCGCGGCCGCGGCCAGCAATCGTGTGGAATCCAGTGTCGGCAAAGGCGATACGTCCGGCGTCACCAACAGCGGGATCTCCGTGCACACCAAGGCGACCGCGTCGCAGCCCAGACCACGTAGGCGATCGATGATGTCGAGGTAGCGTCGGCGCGAGGCCGCTGCGAACACGCCCTCACACAACTCGGTGAAGATGATGTCGTCGATCACCTTGCGCTCGTCGGCATCCGGGATCTCGGCTTCGATCCCCCGGGCCGCCAGCACACGCGGATAGATCGGACCGGTCATCGTGTACCTCGTACCCAATACCCCGACCCGCCGATATCCTTCCAGCGCCGCTTTCTCGGCGACGACTTCCGCGATGTGCAGGCCCGGAAGCGGCAGGTCTTCGCCGTCGAACTCCAGCGCCATGTGGGCGGTGTTGTCGGGGCACACGAAGAAGTCCGCCCCGGCCTGTGCGAGGCGATCGGCACTGAGGGCCAAGGTCTTTCGAATCGCACCGTGATCACCATCGTCCCATGCGGGCATACTGCGCCCCATCGCGACGCAATCCAATGTCACATCGGCGTGTTCGTGTCTTCCCAGATCACGGGCCCCCTCCTGCGCCAATGTTCGCAAACACAGCGACGCACCTTCGATGCTGTGCGCCAAGATCCCGACATGCCTCATCGTGCTGCTCCTTATTCGCACAGTCCCTGCCGATCGTCGGCAGTCGCAAGCAATAGGAACGTTCCACAGAAGTACCGAGGCTACCGTCGGTCGCGCAATCACCTTCCCACTGCTGGGAATTCAGAGACACGCCCCCCGGGTTTCTCAATCTGCCTTTCACGCACAGGGAGTGCCCTCGAAGGTCGGATCCAGTGCCCGCTCGATGATGTAGGCGACCGCCGGGGACTGCGGGAGCATGGCGTGCGGATACGAATCCGACGCGCACACGTCCTGCACGATGACGTTATCGACGTCGGCGCCAGGTCCGGCCTGCAAGAACGTCGCTTCGAGCGGTGTCGAGGTGTCGTCGAACCGACTCCCTATCGCGGTGTAGGCAATCCCCGCGACGGTATCGCCGCCGTCATTGAGTTCCCGCAGCAACGCGCTTCCGCTCAGCTGCTGCACGAACGCGACTCCGGTAACCGGTACCGCCTGCCACTCAGGACTCTGCGGGGTTTCGACCCTCGTCGACAACAGTCCGCCCACACTCACGCCGTGATTGGTCCCGGCCAGGCTGATGAGGTGACCCACCTTGTCGGCACCACCCGCGAACCGCACATACTGCCTGGCGACCACCGCGCCCTGGGAATGACCCACGAGCGCTACCTTTCCCGCCCCGGTCGCCGCCCGTACGCGATCCACGAACGCCGCGACCTCCCGCGCTGACACCCGGATGTCCGCCGTCGCGTACTGTCCCGGAATCCCGCCGAGCGCACTCGAGGTGTCGCGCCCGTAGTTCAGCGAGAACACGCAGTAACCCGCGGCTTTCACCCGTGGCGCGAGAACATCCCAGGCGTTCTGGTTGTCCCACGTTCCATGGATCAAGACCACAGGCTCGGGATGACCCGTTGCGGGTGCGCAACTCCAGTCGTTCGCCCCCTGTGGAGCGACACTACCGTCGGGAACCTTGCCGATGGGTACGGCTCCGGCATCCGGCGCACCGCAGCCGATGACGACCCCGAGCACCACGGCAACCGCAGCTTCCCACCTCGACCTGATCATTCAGATCTCCTCCACCTGAATTGGACTCGAACAATCAATCGGAAGTCAAACCTGCTGTGCCCCTTGATAACTCTTTATTCCGATACTGGATTGCCCCGATTTGTCGGGGCTCCCATCGCAGCGGTACATCATCGTACCGTTCGGTGCGGTGTCGGGTCCGTGAGAGGAGATGGGATGACCGTTCGAATTCGTTGCCGCGCAGCACTCGCGGCAGGACTCATCGCACTATCGTCCGCAGTCGCGGCAACGGTGCCGGCGACAGCGGATACAACAGTCGCGCTACCCGGCGACGACCCGTTCTACCTCGGCCCCGACGGTTGGCAGACCAGCGCGCCCGGAGCCGTATTGCGCACTCGCACAGTCACTCTGGCCCCGACCGCGGTAGAGCTACCGATCTCGGCCACCCAGGTGCTGTACACCACGACCGATCAATTCGGGAAGCCCGACGCGACCGTCGCTACGGTGATCCGGCCGCCCTCCGCGTCCGGCCCGCTGCGAGTGGTCTCGCATCAGACCGCCTACGACTCACTGAGCACCGGCTGCGATCCGTCCTTCGCACTGCGTGGGGGCGGTGAGGGCGCACCGCAGGACGCGGTGATCATCGCCGGTTACCTGGCGGCAGGGCTGACGGTCGTCGTGTCCGACTACGAGGGCTCCAAGCTCGCCTACGGAACCGGGCGGCTGTCGGGTGCGGCCGCCCTCGACGGTATCCGCGCCGCTCTGCGTGTGCTCGACGCTCCGGCCACGACACCCGTAGGGATGTCCGGCTTCTCGGGCGGATCCATCGCCACCGAGTTCGCGGCCGAGCTCGCCCCGGCCTACGCACCGGAGCTGAACATCGTCGGCGTGACCGCGGGCGGCATGCCGGTCGACATGGCCGACACCATCGACTATGTCGACGGCAGCCCGCAGTGGGCTCTGGTATTGCCCTATGTCATGCAGGGTTCCGCACGCGGATTCGACCTCGACCTGAGCCCTTACCTCTCCGACTACGGCCGCGACGTCATGGCGCAGATCGCCGACCACTGCGTCACCAACGGACCGCGATTCCCAGGGCTGCGTCTGTCACAGCTGCTGAGCCCCGAGTACCAGAACTACCGCTCCATCCCGAAGTTCGCCCGCATCCTGACCGAGAACCACATGGGTGACACCGGCACTCCCACCGCCCCCCTGCTGTTCGGGGCGGGCAATGTCGACGGGATCGGCGACGGCGTCATCGTCGCCGCCGGCGAACGCATCCTCGCCACCGAGTACTGCCACCGAGGCGTCTCGGTCCAGTACGACGAATACCCGGGCAGCAATCACCTGCTCGCCGGTGTCCTGTTCTTCCCGACCGCACGGGCATTCCTGCTGGACCGATTCGCCGGCACCCCATTCGCGAGCGGCTGCTCGCAGCTTGATCGGTGAGCACCGGCACGGAGAATTACTCCGAATCCGCACTCGAATCCGTCAGAGCGCCGAGACACGCAACTCGGCGAGTGCGTAGGTGAGCCACGACGACCGCAGTCGGTAGCCCTCGCGTGGCCCGAGCACCTCGAGTCGCGGATAGCGTTGCAGCACCGCGCGCGCCAGGTGCACGGCCTCCATTTCGGCCAGCGCCGCTCCGATGCAGTAATGCCGTCCGTATCCGAATACCACGTGCGGCCGCCCACGCCGGGCCGGATCGAGGTTGGCCGATCGCAGTGAGAGAAAGACCGTGTGCCCGCGGGGAATTCGGACCCCGTTGACATCGATATCCGTCAGCGGGAACCGGCGTAGCGCGAAGTTGGTCGGCCTGGTGATATCGATCAACCGGCCGATCAGAGCAGCGAAATCAGCTGGCCGGTCGAGGCTTTCACGGCCCTCGGACTGGTGATGGCGCACGAGTTCGTCCAGAACCAGTGCGGTCATACTGGTGACGTTCTCCAATCCGCCGGTGATCGTCAAGAACGCGAGACTCATCAACTCGTTCTCGCTGAGCCGGTCCTCACCATCACGCGCGGCGATCCATTGCGAAAGCAGATCCTCGCGAGGATCAGCCCGCTTGTCCGCGATCGCACCCGCCACCAACCCGACCACCGTTGCCATGGACTCCCGGACCGCAGCACTCACATGAGAACCATCCAGTCGCAGCAACGGCGAAATCGCCGCCCGGAACGCCGGCATCTGCTCGCGCGGCAGTCCCAGCAGCGGGCCGATCACCCGCGGCGGCAGCGGTTCACACAGCCCACCCATCAGATCCACCACACCAAGGGTCGGCAAATCCTCGACGAGTTCGCCGACCGCCTCGGCAACGACCTTCTCGTGAGCGGGATGATGGCGCGGAGCGAACGCGGCCGCCGCGAGCTGCCGCACTCGGCGGTGCTGATCACCGTGGAGATTGAGCAGGTTCTCATTCAACCCCGTAGGCAGATTCTGCCCGCGAAAACCCGTGGTCGAGTCGGCCTTCGAAGCGGACATGACCGGATCGGCGAGAAGTCGAATCACCGCGTCATAACCGGTCACCACCCAGACCGGCGACCCATCCGGCAGCTCCGCCTCATGCACCCCCGTCCCCTGCCTCATGAGCCCGTCATGAAGCTCGTCAACGGCATGCGTGTCGGCTCGAAATGGACAGCTACCCAACGTCATAGCGCCAGTCTGCCAACAATCCAATCGCTCCTCGTCCGGCTATTCCCATACCCGAACTCATCTGTCACCAGGCAACT
Source organism: Nocardia sp. NPDC059229 (assembly GCF_042754165.1). Classification (NCBI taxonomy): domain Bacteria; kingdom Bacillati; phylum Actinomycetota; class Actinomycetes; order Mycobacteriales; family Nocardiaceae; genus Nocardia; species Nocardia sp. NPDC059229. The sequence goes on along the minus strand of NZ_JBHZAK010000046.1, from coordinate 1,644 downwards.
GTGTAGAACTGACCGAGCACCGGCGCACCTCATCTGTGCCGATGACCCGGAGGGAACGAACATGGCTAGGAAAGTAGTCGTCAGCATTGTGGACGACTTCGACGGCGAGTCGGTGGCCGACGAAACCGTCACCTTCACCCTCAACGGTGTCGAGTACGAAATCGACCTGTCCCGAGCGAACGCCGGGCAGCTGCGCGGAGCGTTCGAACCGTGGATCTCGCACGCACGCAAGGTCCGCGGAACCCGGCGGAAGAGCGCGGCGGGAAACCAGCGAGCCCTTGCCGATCGCGAAGAGAGCATGGCGGCACGGAAGTGGGCTCGGGCCAACGGACTTCAGGTGTCCGCTCGCGGACGCATTCCGACCGAAGTACTCCAGTCCTACCGGGCGGCGACCAATTAGCCATTCCCCGCGCACCAACCGCGCGGCCGATGGCACCGGGGCGCGTTGAAGTCGAACATCGACCGGGAGTGCCCTGAATGTCCAGCAGGCGGTTCGGGTACTGAGGGGGAATATGCCCGCTGATGCTGTACCCGGCGGCGGCGAGAGGGGAGCCGCAGGTTAAAGGCGTGGGCGGGCATTTCTTGCAAGGGGCTTGGCATTTCGCCTGCGCGACCAGGTGTCGATTGCGAGTTGATTTTGACACTTTGCCGTCGTTGTGACGCGCGAGAGCCTTCTGCCATTAGCTTGGCGCATTTTTTCGTTCCGCGAGACGCCGGTAAGCCGTGAACAAACCCGACTGGTCGGCAATCGCCGGTTCGACTTCCACCATGAGCTTGCGCAGCAAGGCCATTCGGGCGGGCACCGTGCTGTCGAGCAGTTCGACAACCGCCGCGGCCGACCCGTATCCGGTACCCAGATCCGCTGCGACCTTGGCGATCTCGGTGATTGTTGCGGCCATGATGCCTCCTGCTCGACAGGTGCCGACATGCGTCCCATGCCAGACAAGGGGGCACGATTGAATAGGGCGCGGTGGTCAGTCGACGGTTGGCCAGTCCCAGCCCAGCTGGAGAAACATGCCCAGGCGGTCGCTGACGGCGCGGATCTCGCTGATGCGCGCGTCGGTCAGGGTGAAGATCCAGATCTGCTCGACATCGCAGTTTGCGGCCGGTCGGCTCCGGCATGCGGGCGTGGCTGCCGGTGTGGCGGCCGATGACCCGCAGCCGGGCGAGGACTCGGTCCCCTTCACCGATGAGCTCCTGCACCAGAATTCCGCCCTGCTCGTCCTTGGCGGCCCCTTCCTCTCCCTTGACAGGGCTGAAGGCGGTGAGGCGGAAGCCCTCGATGGCCGCGCCGGGCGCGTCCTCTTCGCCGAAGATCACCTTGTTGTGGTCGATGACCTGCGGCGACAGGTAGGCCACCCAGTCGGTGCCGCCTTCGAGGCCGTGGTTGAGCGCGTCGATGAACGCGGTGATGACGGCCTGGTTGCCGGCGATCACGGTGGGGTCGGTCGCGAGGGCGGTGGTGTTCATGAGGTTCTCGCGATCTCAATGACTCTCACGTCGTAAGAGTCATTACGGTGGTGACTGGGCCTCGATTGCAGGTCCACCGTGACTGGAGCCCGCTGAGCAGGTCCAGCGGTTGTGGGAGTTCTGATGCACCAGAATGGGTGCAGGAGGACGGTTCACGACATGACGCGACGACGA
>NZ_JBHZAK010000045.1:0-25253 GCF_042754165.1 Nocardia sp. NPDC059229 | reverse complement strand
CGCAAGGCGCCGAGCCCGTGGTCGAGGCCGCGATGCTGAAGGTCGATGCCACTTCCGGCTCGTTCATCGGCCGCAACGGCGTGGTGCCCTGGTAGCGGCCACCGTATCGATCGGGGTGCCGGTAAGAATCGTGTCACCTGGTACACGAAGCTGATGTAACGGCCGATCGGCGCTGGTCATGCGCGCAAGCGCACCGCAACATCGGCGACCATGTGCGAGTGGGGGTTCCGGGTCGAGAGGGCTCGAACGGGTCAGGGCGGTGTCAAAGGTGGTTCTCCTGGACCTGCTTCAGAGGTACTGCATCGGGCACGACCCGATCGGGGGACACGACCTGATCGGGGAACACGAATCTGCGCATCGCCCACCAGCGGAACACCATAGCGAGCAACGTGCCGACTATGGACGCGCTGACGAAATCGGCGATGTTCTCCACCGACGGTGAAAACATGCGGGTTTTCAGCTGGAAAACGTAGTTCGAAACCGCGAGGGCAGTTGGTTGATCGCCATCCCCACGCCAGCCACAACGAAGAACAGCGCGGCTTCGTGCCGGGGCTGGCGGCCACCGCGGGCGGTGAAGGCCCACTCGCGGTTCAGCACGTAGGAAACAATGGTTGCGAGCAGCGCCGCGACAACGTTCGCGGTCACCGGCATCCCGTTCAGAACAGTCCACTTCAAGCCGAAGAACAGCACTGTTGTCGTAGCGAAGGCGATACCCCCGACTACGAGAAACATCAGAAGTTCGGCGTTCCGCACGAGGAACGACAACATGCGATTCGGTATGTGTGCGACCACGTTCTCGATCCAGTCCCGTTCGGTCTCGCCTTCGCGGGCCGGGCGCAGCAGAAGCAGGCTCCGGTCGGCCAGATCGGTCTCGAACCCGGCGCCGAAGTAGTTCTTGTCCGCGATCAAGGTCTGACCCGGCCGGGCCGTCGTCAAGGCAGGGTCGGCGTCGAGGATGCCGAGCAGGACCTCGCGTTCGTCGGCCTTGGCTCCGGCCATGGCAAACCCGATCGGCAGGCCACCGAAAGTGGCGATCAGGTGTAACCGCAGCCCCCAGAAGTAGCGTGAGTGCGCAGCGCAGTACCAGTATTCGGCCCATCCGGCCAGGTCGGAGCGTTTCACCGTTTCTCTCGACCGGCCGCATTCGACCGGGGTGGAATCGGCGACCCGCACGTCGTCGGTCCACAAGGCGGTGTCAGCGGCGAGCAAGCGGATCACGGTGCGGATCAGCCCGGCGGCGTTGCGGAGCCGCTTGTTGTAGCCGGGCTTTTTCGGCAGATACCGGAACAGGTGCCGCAGGTGGGTGCGGGCATAACGTAGCCAGCGGGCTTCGGAGGTGAACCCGATCGGCGGTCGCCACAAGCCGCAGATCCGGGCGGGCGGTCAACAGGTCGTCGGTGGTGACATACAGTGCAGTGGCGAGGGTGTCGATGTCATTGCTCACACCCTTGATCTACGGCACCTTCGCCCCGCAATCACGCCGGAATGCGCGCAAAACCCTTGCCCGGCAACATCTCTCATGATCAGCCTGGCTTCGCGCCGCCGACTTCTGCAAGCAACCACCACAACCTGAGGCAATGAACATGCGCATGCACCCCAACTTTTACACCGTTGACCACCGGGGTCCCGGACAGCTGAGCATCATGGCCAAGCCACGCGGCGGAGAGTGGCTCGAAGACGAGATGACTGCTCTGAAGGCGTCCGGCGTCGACCACTTGGTCTGCGCGCTCACCGCCGCTGAACTCTACGAGTGCGACCTTGGAGCCGAAGCGCGCACAGCACGCGAGGCGGGCCTGCGGTTCGTTTCCATCCCGATCGTCGACCGCGGCGTCCCCGACCGGGCCAGCGTGCTGCCGACTCTCCAGCACCTCGCGGCGGAACTGAACGACGGCGCACACGTCCTCACCCACTGTCGCTTCGGCATCGGCCGCGCATCGCTGCTGGCCGCCGCGCTCCTTGTCATCAACGGCACCGACCCCGACACAGCATGGAATCGACTCGAACAAGCTCGTGGACTCACCGTCCCCGACACCCCCGAGCAACGCGAATGGACCGACAAACTGCCTCAACGGCCGCTGTCCTGACTAGCAGTTGGAGATCCACCACACCCCTTGGAATCACTCATCTAGGGGGTTGAGGGACAAATCCGTGAAAAGTCGCTGGGCCCCGCATTCGGTGTCCTGCGGATGATTCCAGGCAGGGGTGAAGCTGGGCGGCTCGAACGTAGCCTGCCGTTGACCTTGAATGCCTACTCTGGCGCAGGTCGGCCCCCTCTGCGGTGGCGCAGACCCCTCGGCATTGCCCCTGGGCCTTCGTGGCATTCCTCGTGCGCGGTCGACCTCGGCGTACACCGCCGCCGCGAGTTGCGAATCCAGCCCGCCCCGGTGAGACCGGGCGCCGGGACAGGGATTCGGAGGTGCGCCATGACAGCAACCCCACGCGAACCACGCGGTGACAGGCTCGCTCGCCGGCCTGGTGCGCTGGCCGGAGCTGAGTCGGCTCGAATCGTGGTGGCACGCCGTCGTGCATCACGCCGCCGAGCCACCCACACCCACATGACCAGCCGCTGCCGCCGGGGATTAGGACCACTGCCGGGCCGAGCGTTGGCCGGGTTGGTATTGGTCAGCGACTCAGCGACTGCGCCCGCGCTGGACGCCAGTCGCAGCACTGGCCATTCCGGGCCATCGCCGCGTGCCGCTCGAACTGGGGGCGGTGCGGGACACCTCGCGCCGAGCGCGCAAATCCCCACCTGAACGGCTCCGACTGAGGGCAACCTATTGGGCACCTTCGGGCAACCGTGCGGTCGGCGACCCAGGACCGCCCCGCGTTGCTGGCCTCCTGCCATCACGAATCCTTGCGCATGGCAGACGAACTCGGGGCGGACGTCGTGGCCTTCCCGGCCATCTCCACGAATCAGGGTGGGTCAGCGGGCGAATTCCGGGTTTGCCCCGATGCGCGCCAAACCTCCTGTGCGACAGGCTCAATCCCGGGTCGGGTCACAGTCGATAGGAGTTGATTCACACATGGCTCAACGGATGCTGGTGGGTCTGAGCGCTGCCGCTCTGATCACGGCGGCGGCTGGCGCGCTCGCCCCGGTAGCGAACGCCAAGGACCTGGCCGACGGGGTGTCGTGTTTCGGGCGCAGCTGCCGCAACGACACCGATGACACCTACCGGGTGCGAGCCCGGGTGCGATGCACGGGCACTGTCGGTTCACACGAGATCTCGGTCCTCGTCAACAGCCACTCCACCCAACGGGTGAGTGCCTCCTGTCCGGATGAGTTTCCCAGGAAGGACGGAATCAAGGACTGGAACTCCGTGACGGACATCGACTACCTGAGCGCCATGGTAGACAACGGCAGCCACCCTGCCCCAGCGTCCAGCGGGTCCGGGTCCTGATCCGGGACGAACTCCCGGTCTCGCGGATGATGCAGGTCGCCGCCGCCCACGACATCGAGGGCGTCATCGCCAAACGCGTGGACAGCACCTACCGGGCCGGGCGCTCGCAGGTATTGGCGCAAACTCCCGCTGCGCCGGTCGGCCGAGGTGGTGGTGGTCGGCTGGCTGGCCGGCCACACCCACAGCGAGGTGTTCGGGTCCCTGCTCGTCGCCGCCCACGACAACCAGGGGCGGCTGGTGTTGCTCGGGGCGGTCGGGACCGGGTTCAGCGACACCACCCGCCGCTCGCTACAGCGTGAACTGCTGGCCCTGGCCGTTGCCACACCGGCGGTCACCGGTGAGATCCCGGCATCGATCACGGCCACCGCGCACTGGGTCGCCCCGCACCTGGTCGGTGATGTCGCCTACCGCGAACGCACCGCCACCGGCCTGCGCCACCCGTCCTGGCACGGACTCCGATTCGACCGCTCACCAGCGGAAATATCGGTTCCCGAACACCACTGACCCTCCGGCCTCAGGCGGTTGTCGAGAAGCTTGTCGAACTCCGAAACTTCGTACCGCGCAGAGAATTCAGGCGTGTTGCTCGCCATGATCTTCAGACACGCTTGCTTATCCGTAGGCAGGTACTTCCTGATTTCGATCGTTCGCTCCCCGTCGTCGTTCGGAAAAGGGATGGGCGCCGCCCGATCAGGAGTTGGCGGCCGCGTCGAGCAGCAACTGCAGCATCTTCGGGTGTGGATCGTTATCGATTCTGACCTCAGTGTCGCAGACCACGGCGGATTCGGCGGCCGCCGAAGGGGCGTAGCCACATGGCCGCCGACAACCACATCGGAATCCGGGTGGGGCTCAGTTCGTGTTTCTGGCGAGACGTAGTGTGAATCCGCAGCGGGCTACTAGAGTGCGACGGCAGCGGTGTTCGCGAGATGTTTGCGTGCTGCGCTGGCTGCGGCCTCGGGGTCGCCCTGTTCGATGGCATCGATGATGGCGCGGTGTTCGACGACGACTGCTTCGAGGCGGTGAGGTAGCTTGAGTGCCTCGAAACCGAAGAGCCACATTGCCCCGCGCAGGCTGACCATCGTTGCGTGGGTGCGCTCGAGGCCGAGGATTTCGGACTGAAGCAGGTGGAACCGCTCGTCCAGCGCCAGGAACTCCGGCTCTTGGCCGCTGCTGAGGCTTTCCTGCGCGCCAACGATTGTACGTAGCTGTGAGATGTCCTCGGCCGTGGCACTGAGCGCCAAACGGCTTGCCACAAAGCCTTCGAGCAGCGAACGTAGATCGAAGATCTCCTGCCGCTCCGCTGTCGACAGCTCGCGCAGACGGAACCCGCGTTGGGATTCGACGACGATGATTCCCTCGCGGCTGAGCGTGAGAAGGGCTTCACGGACAGGCGTTCGGGACATGCCGAGAGACTCGGCCAGTTCGTTCTCCGAGTACTGCTCACCGTGGGTGAGTGAGCCATCTCTGATCGCCTGCTGAATCTGCAGATAAGCGCGCCGACCCAGCGTCGGGGGCCGTTCAACTGCTGTGATGCCGCTCAGCTTTGCCATACCCCTAGATTAACAGAGCCGTATGCGAAATTCAGCACGCTACACACTTGTATACCGAATACAAGTGCCGTAGTGTGTGCTGTGTCATAGCCCATCCGGTTGGCAAAGGAGCACACGGATGCCTCTGTCCGCTTCAGACAAATTGGCGATCATCGAGCTGTCGAACCTGCAGATGCGATCGCTCGACAACCACGATGTCGATTCCTGGCTCGGGGCATGGGTTCCCGACGGAAAGTTCATCGCGACTTACGGCACGTTTGTCGGACACGACGCCATCAGGGAGTTCATCAACGGTCACATCGCGGCCGGCAAGGAGGACGGTGCACGTCATCTGATGACGAACTACACCGTCGACGGCGACGGCGAGGCGGCGACGGCGACGTGCACAGTTACCAAACTCCAGGTCGTGGAGCCGCCGTTCATCATCGCCACCGGTATTTACACCGACGTGCTGGTGCGCACCGAAGCCGGCTGGAAGTTCCAATCGCGTCAGCTGGACATCGACCCTGGCGTGTTCGCTCGTGCCGAGGCCTCCGCGGCCGCGCAGCAGTAAGGACGACCCGATGACTGAACTTGCCGCAGAGCGGTGGGGCGATTCCGGCCCACGCATCGTCATGGTGCACGGCAGCCTGAGTTCGGCCGCCGCGGCCTTCGCTGAGCAGCGGGTGCTGGCCGACCGATACCAGATCACCGCACCGTACCGCCGGGGCTACCACCCGAGCCCGAGCACACCGCGTATCGATCCGGACAGGGACGCGGCCGAGATCGCCGAGTTGCTCGGCGATGGTGCACATCTGGTCGGAACATCGATGGGTGGGGTCGTTGCGATGCGGGCCGCAGCACTGGCCCCGGAGAAGGTTTGGTCGCTGACGGTGATCGAGCCGCCCGCACTACCCAACGGTGCTGGACGACCGGCCGCAGACCGGCTCGCGACCGCGCTGCGTGACTACTTCTCGGCCGCCGACCCCGCCGATCTCGAGTCCTTCGCAGTCGGCTTTTTGAAGGTACTCAACGTCGACATGACCCTGCCGTCGCCCCTGCCTGCCCCACTGGCCGAGGCCATCCGCAATCTCACCACTGAAAGGCCTTGGGAGACAGGCGTTCCGCTGGAGGCGCTGGCGCGGACCACGTTCCCCAAGCTGGTGGTCACCGGTGGTGGCACTCCAGGGTTCGAAGATGTCGCCGACGCTCTGGCAGAGGGGTTGTCGGCGAAACGCGTTCTGTTCGAGGGCAGTCCGCACGCAGTGCAGCGTATCGGGCAGAAGTTCAACGACGAGCTCATCGCTCACTTGCAGAACGCGGAAACTTCTCTGTCGGCCTGAACCGACGCGACCCACGGCACGCGAGCGACTTGTGTGCCGTGGGAGTCGCCATCAAGAAAGGACTGAATCGCTTTGCGCGTAGCGCTGTTTCAGGTCGCTAGCCCGGACTCCGAGCCCATGGCGACTCGGCTACGGCGGGTCGGTGACGCGATCGATCGCGAATCAGAGCTCGAGAAATCTGATCTGCTGGTTATGCCCGAGCTGTGGGGGGCCGCCTACTTCGCCTTCGACGAGTACAAGGACCGAGCCGAACCCCTCACCGGCCCGACGGTCACCGCGGCCCGTTCCTGGGCCACCTCGCATCGGCTGTTCGTTCACCTCGGCAGCATCGTCGAAATCGATGAGCAGGGCCGTTTGTACAACACCTCGGTGGTGGTCAGCCCGGACGGTTCCGTGCGCAACACCTACCGCAAGGTGCACGTCTTCGGGTATGGCTCGCGGGAGCAGGAGCTCCTCACACCGGGCACCTCCATAACCGTCGACTCGATCGCCGGTGTGCCATCGGGCATCACCACCTGCTATGACCTGCGCTTTCCGGAGCTGTTCCGCAGTTTGACCGACGCCGGCGCCGAGCTGCTGGCCGTGTGTGCGGCTTGGCCGGCCGCACGCCTCGCGCACTGGCGACTGTTCACGAGCGTGCGTGCGGTCGAGCAGCAGTCGTGGCTGCTGGCCTGCAATGCAGTCGGCGAACAACACGGGGTAAGCCTCGGCGGCCACAGCCGGATCGTCGACCCCTGGGGAGAGGCGCTCGTCGAGGCAGGTTCCGACGAGGGATTCACCTTCGCCGAGATCGATCCTGCTCTGCCGCAACGTGTCCGCGCCGAGTTTCCGGCATTGGCGGACCGACGCTGGCCCCCTGACCTATCGACCAGAGTGGAGTAGCACATGACCACGGGCATCACCCAGCTGCAGCTACGGACCAGTTCTGGGAACAGACTGGCCTTCACACCGACCGACGTCATCGTGGCCGGGTACACCGGCCGCGACACGGCCGCCGTCGCGCACCACGTCGATGAGCTCGCCGCCATCGGTGTGCCGAGGCCGGACAGTATCCCTGCCTTCTACGACGTCGCCGCCGACACCGTGACCACCGATGCCACCATCGAGGTCGACGGGCCATCGACGTCGGGCGAGGTGGAACCGGTCCTGATATACGCCAATCAGCGGTACTACCTGACAGTCGGCTCCGACCACACCGACCGGGTACTCGAAACGCAGAGCATCCGCCTGTCCAAAGCCGCGTGCCCCAAGCCGATAGCCGCCACGGTCATCGACCTGGGAACCGACCCGAGCATCGCGCACTGGGACAACATCACGGTGTGCAACCGGGTCAACGGCGAGCTCTACCAGCGAGGAACTCTCGCTTCGATGCTGCCGCTCGGCGAGCTGCTTTCCAAATGGGGCAAACACGACCGCGACGAGTCCGCGCTGGTCCTGTTCGGCGGAACCATGCCGCTGGTCGACGGCACCTTCCGATACGGCCGACACTGGCAGATGAGCCTCGAAGTGCCGGGTCACGCCCCGATCGAATTCACATACAACGTCACTGTCAGGAGCAGCTAATGCGCACCAGCACCGACTATCTGGCCTCGCTGGACGACGGCCGCCGCGTGATCGTCAACGGCACGCCCGTGGAGCACGTCGCCAGCGATCCGGCGTTCGCGCCGATCGCCCGCACGATCGGAGACCTGTTCGACCTGGCAGCCGATCCACGCAACGGCATGCAGGTGACCGACCAGACCCTCGGCCGCCCTGTGAACAGGCTGTTCCTGCCGCCGCACAGTGCCGAGGATCTCACGGCCTACCGCACGGCAGCCCAGGTCTGGGCCGATCACACCCACGGCTGGGTGGGCCGTTCACCCGACCACGTCGGCGCCTTCGTCGCCGCCTTCTCGGCCCACCCCGAAGCATTCGCGCAAGAACACGATCTGCGTGACAACGTCCTCGCCTTCCACCGCCGGATCGTCGAGAACGATCTCTATGTCTCCTATGCGATCATTCCGCCGCAGTTCTCCCGCACAAGCACCGCGCACGCATGGGAGGGCGAGTTCATCCAGGTCGGTGTGAAACACGAACGCGAAGACGGCATCGTCGTTCGCGGTGCCCAAATGCTCGCCACCGGCGGCGCAGTCGCCGACGAGATCCTGGTCTCCTGCATCAAACCGCTGCAAGCCGAGGACTCGGACTTCGCGATCAGCTTCACCGTCCCGGTGAATGCCGACGGACTGACGCTGTACTGCCGCCGCCCGTACGCCCCCAGCGTGACCAGCGAGTTCGACTATCCACTGAGCTCGCGCTACGACGAGACCGACGCCCTGCTGGTGTTCGACGACGTCTTCATCCCCTGGGAAAACGTCTTCGTGTACAAGGACGTCCCGGGTCTGCGCAAGCAGTTCTTCGATACCGCCGCACATGTGCTCGGCAATTGGCAGGCGCAGATCCGCTTCGCGACCAAACTGCGGTTCCTTGCAGGGATCGCCCGCAAGATCGCCGCGGTCAACGGTGTCGACAAGTTCCCCGGCGTTGTCGAGAAGCTCGGCGAGCTCGCCAGCCTGGTCTCCGTAGTGGAATCCGGGGTCCTCGCCGCAGAGCACACCGCGACGCCGGACGAGCAGGGATTGTGGCGCCCGGGCGCGGCCGCCCTGTACGGCGCGATGGGATTGCAGTCCGAGATCCACCCGCGGGTAATCGAGATCGTGCGCGATCTGGCCGGAGGCGGGGTACTGCAGGTGCCTTCGAGCGTTCACGAGCTCGCCGGCGAGCAGACCCGCGCGGACATGGACCGTTATGTGAGCAGCCCGGGCCTGTCCGCTGTCGAGCGAGTGAAGCTGTTCAAACTCGCCTGGGATGCCATCGGCAGTGAGTTCGCAGGACGCCACCAGCAATATGAGCTCTTCTACGCCGGAGCGCCGTTCGTCGTGAAGGGCTACGCGTTCCGGAACTTCGACTACGACACCCCGACCCGCACCGTCGAACAGTTCCTGGCGTCTTACGATCTGTCCGAGGTGCCGTCGGCCGAGCTGGGCCAGGTGACCGCATGAGCAAGCCGGAATTCGAGTTCTTCTCCGTCAGCGACGTCGAGTTCACCGTCTGTCCCGGCGGTGACCCACTGATCACCGAACGGATCCTCAGCAAAGATCCGATGACCGGCGTTGCCACTCGGATCCTGCGATACGCACCAGGCGCCGATTCCACGCCGATGGGCGTGCAACGGCACGACTTCTGGGAAGAGGTCTACATCCTCGAAGGCTCCTTCGTGGACCTGACCCTGGGCGAGAAGTTCACCGCCGGCCAGTACGCATGCCGCCCGCCGGGAATGCCGCACGGGCCGTGGCGCTCCGACGAGGGGGTGCTGACCTTCGAAGTCCGCTACCCCGCAGGCAAGGAGCAGGGGAAATGACAATGGCATCCCCAATGGTCGACTCGTCGGCAATGCGCAGAACGATGGGGAAATTCGCCACTGGCGTCGCCGTGATCACCACAGAGTTCAACGGCGTCCCGCACGGCATGACCGTCAATTCGCTCACCTCCGTTTCCCTCGACCCACCCATGCTGCTCGTCTGCTTCAACCACGGCGCTCGCAGTGCCGAGGCGGTGAGCGCGGCCGGACGGTTCGCCGTCAACATCCTGTCGAGTCGTCAGCAGGCCATCGCTCTGCGTTTCGCCCAGCGCGGAGAGGACCACTTCGCTGGTCTCGAGCTCGAATACGACGGCCACCGAGTCCCCGTGGTGCCGCGCGCCCTCGCCCACCTGGATTGCGACGTCGACCGCATCGTCGAGGCCGGCGACCACACCGTGGTCTTCGGCACCGTCCGAGATGTCTGCTCACGTGAGGGTGAAGCCCTGGGGTTCTTCCGCGGCAACTTCAGCAGCATCGTGCCGCACGGCAGCGATCCAGAGCACTGGTTCTTCTGACCACGCACACCAAACAGCCGTACAAAGCCAAACTGCTCGACCGGTACGGATTCGATCCCGGTTCAGCTACCTGGCGCCTCGTCCGGAAAGTTTGACCCGGCAGTCGGGTGGCGAGGTGATCACAGGCTTGCCGCTGGTGGTGCTGGCGGTGGAATTGTCGTAGCGGTGAGCCATATGTACTCGTCCGGCGTAGCCCGAGGAGGGCCTAGGCCATGACAACCGAAACATGGCTATCGCCCGGAAGCGATGTGCACCTACGGATCTGGCTGGGTGACACCTTCTTCGACTACGCGGCTACCGCATCGGCAGCCCGCAATCTGATCCAGGATTGGAGACGAAAGCGCTGGTACACAATCGAATTGATCCGCGACACCGTCGAGGAATGTCTGCTGCTGCCGCGCCTGCCGTGCGAACGATTGTTCCTCGGGCCATGACCAGCATGGAACCGAGACAGCCCGGCGGTCACAGGGTGATCAGCGATGCGATTATGCGTGGTCTGCACCGCCCCACTCAGCTCGGTGTCGTTCTACGGACGTTCAGGTCGACGGCAATGCGTCCGTTCATGGCCAAGTCTCGGGGTCGGCGACGTAGCGACCGCGGTCGGAACAGAAGGTTGTGGCACCGCGCTTTTCGATTACCGGAGCAACCCTTTCCGACGGGGCACCAGCCCGGTGCTCGAATAGACGCGAGCCAGCGCCCGCCCCTTCACGGATGGCTCGCGGTCGTCGAGGGACGCCTACAACGGCCCTGGACGACCATCTCGGATAGTCGACGTCCCGGCAACGAAGTGTGCCCCTTCTTGCCGGGACGTCGACCCACCGATACAACCGAACGCACTCGATTGCCGCATCCCGCGCTGACCGAACCGGCCAGCGCGGGCATCGGAAGATCAACGGGCAGAGCGCCATACAGCCGCCGGCAGTGCACGCTATTGCCGATGAGCGAGTGATCCGAGTGGCTAGGTCGGTGAATCCTGGCACCACCGGACGGTGAATTTGGAGGAGCGGTGTGAGGGTCCGAAGGCCGTTCAGGCGGTGAAAACTGGGAGCGCCCTGTCTGATGTATCGGCGGGTGCTTCACGCCTGGCATAGGCCTTTGAGGAATGCGACCTCGTCGGGGTCGGCGTTGCCGGGGTTGGCCAGGCGGGTGCTCACCCAGCTCGCCTGGTGGTCCCGTCACCTCGGCGCCGCCGAGCCTTATCAGGGTTGATGCAGAGCCGAACACCCTTATACACCACTGTGTTCGGCACATCGTCCTCGTTGTCCGGGTCGCCGGAGTCCGCAGGATCCGGCAGTTCCGCGATCTCCTCGATGACGATCTGTGCTCGCGCCGCGCTGGGATCAAACATCTCCTGAAACGGCCCGACAAACGACCCCCCGAGGCTTTCGCCCGAATAGCCGCCTACCCGAACAGCGCCAACGGGCCCATGGTGGCGATCAGCAGTACCAAGTCTCCGCCCATGCCCACGAGCGTACCGATGAGATCTTTCGCTCCGCTTAGGAGAGAAGGGGCCGGCCGTGCGCTCATGGCGAGTTGCGGATGCCACAGTCGGGTCGCGATCCTCTGGGGCGGAGCTTGTCGCCCGTACGGGGATTCGGGCTAGGCTGAGCCGGTCGAAGGCGAGCGCCGTCGAGACCGGGGAGGGAATTATCTTGTTAGGCAGGGTATTTCGGTGTCTATTGATTTTGCTGCTGGCCTCGGCCGGTGCCGTGGTCGACGTCGTTGCCCGAGCCGAACCGGTGCCGTCGCAAGAGGCGTCGGTCGTCGTTGCCCTGCCTGAGCCGACCGGTGCCGATGCGATCGGCGTGGTGGATCTGCACCTGGTCGATCCGTCGCGTCAGGATCCGTATGTCCCGGCTCGTGCACGCGAGTTGATGGTCAGCATCTGGTACCCCGCCGCCGATCGGACGGCAACGCCAACGCGGCCCTGGGCTTCCGAACAGATGACCCGGGCCTACGCAGACGGCTTGGCCAAGATCGGCCCGCCGATCGCTGGGGCGTGGACGTTGACGTCCAGCCACGGTCGGGTCGATGCGGCCGCCGACAGCACCGGTGGGCGGCGGCCGATCGTATTGTTCTCCCCCGGCATGGGCATGCCGCGGGAGGCCAGTACCGCACAGGCCGAGGATCTCGCCAGTCACGGATTCATCGTGGTCGCAATGAGCCACACCTACGAATCGCTGGCGACCGAATTCCCCGGCGGACGACTCGAAAAGAGCATGCTGCCGCAGGCCCCGGATACCGACCAGGTCAACGCACAGATCGAACAGGCGATGCAGGTCCGCGTCGCCGACACGCGATACGTCCTCGACCGGCTAGCCGACCTCAGCACCGGCGCAGACCCGGACGCCGACGGGCATCCGCTGCCCGCGAACCTCGCCGGAATACTCGACCTGTCGAAGATCGCGATGTTCGGGCATTCCCTCGGTGGCGCCACTGCGGCCCAGGTGATGCACGACGATCGCCGCGTCGCCGCAGGGGTGGATCTGGATGGCTCCCTGTGGGGTTCAGTGCTCACCGACGGACTGGACCGCCCGTTCGTACTGATCGGCGGTACCGATCACGGACGCGCCCAGGACCCCAGCTGGCAGCAGTTCTGGGCCGGCGATCGCGGACCGAAACTGGAATTCCGGGCTGGCGCGCTGACCGAACCGGCCAGCGCGGCTGCGTGGAAGATCAACGGGCAGGGGTCATCTGAGCCCGCCGACCGAACGTCGTCAGCGCGCGGTACAGCCGATGGGCGGGCGCGTTGAACCTTCGTCCACGCTTCAATGCAGGACAGGTAAACTGCGCAGTTAGGCTGTATATCTCACTACGGGGGATCGATGAAGACCGTGTACTTGCGCGTCGAAGGGCGGCGACGGTCGTTCGCGCTCCGGCTACCCGCCGCGCCGCGTGCGGACTTGCCACTGGTGCTGGTTCTGCACGGGAACCGTTCGTCGGTACTCGGACCGCTCCAGCGCTTCGCCGATTCGATATCGCGGCGTACCAACGGTTTTGGCGCGTGCGCCGATCGGTATGGCATCGCGGTGGCCTATCCGGAGGCTTTCGGCGGCGCCTGGGCGGACGGCCGCGGTGTCACCACCGGTGACCGACATGCGGTGGACGACGTCGCCTTCCTGCGGACAGTCGCCGAGTGGTGCGCCGATCAGCACGGCACCAGACATGACGGATTGCTGTTGGCGGGCATCTCGAACGGCGCGTTCATGGCGCACCGGATGGCGCTGGAGGCCCCCGAATCGGTTGCGGTGTTCGCCGCGATCGCGGGCGGGCTACCCGCCGAGTTGGCCGACCTGCAGCCGACCCACGCAGTCTCGGCGCTGCTGATCAACGGCACCGCCGATCGGGTTGTCCCGATCGAGGGCGGACACTCACGACGCCGCGGCCCGAATGGCGAACTCCGCGGACGGACCCTCTCACTTGCCGAAACTGCTCGGCGCTGGGCCGAAATCGATCGCTGCACCGCCGACGAGACGGTCGAGGAACGCCCGGCAGGATCCGACCCCAACCATCTGGCGGTAACCCGGCGCGCCCTCGGCGGTGGCGTCGGCGGGACCCGCGTGGAGGCATGGACCATTCACGGTATGGGCCACACCTGGCCCGGCGCGCCCACCCTCCGCATCCTCGAGCCAATGCTGGGCAAGACGCCACAGAACGTCGACGCGGCTGAAGAACTGTGCCACTTCGCCCTTCCCCTACTCATCCCGGCCGACGACCGCCGACTCTGAATACCAGCAGTCAGCCCGTTCGAGGCGTCTCATCGCTCGATCCCCGCAGTCGGCGTATCGACAATCGTGAGACTCGCGGCGTACGCAAATGCACGCTAATGCCGCACCGCGCTGACCGAACCGGCCAGCGTGGTGCAGCGAAAGATCAACTGGCCGTTGCCATCCGAGTACGATGAACGCATCGTCATGCCGAATGCAGGGCGTTGTCGGGTAGCAGCTGACTTGGCTCAGCTCCTAGCTACGGTGTGCCGATGATCTTGGAACGCGCAGGATCACGAGAGGTCGGGGACCGGTGTCGATCAACGCCTATCCACACGCAGTGCTCATCGAAAAGACCTGCGGCACTTGCACACCCGCGATGAGGCCGAGCGCACCCACATGGCCTCGGCCACCTGACATCTCAACCAGCGCTCATGTCCATGGCAGCCTCGGGCGGCCTCGCCGTCGTCCGGAATCAACTTCTGCTCGACAATCCCCGCCCGGCCACACCAGGATCGAACATGTCGACACGTGAAGGTTCAAAGGCCGTCGGTGCTGCTCGACCGAATGCTGACGACGGCACCGGAGGCGCGCAGGGAGCGTGCCAAGAGTTCTATTTCCACGAGAGTCCCTCGAAGCCCGACGCGCAGGAGTTCGTCGGCCATGGACCGCGCTTGCGAGAGCGGCAGCGGTCGGACTTGGCGAAGGACACGCATTACCGATGCCGGCGTGGCACTCCCGGCGCGGAGTTCGAGAACGCTCGGGCCGTTGGCCGCCAGGATCGCCGCTCGAACACTCGCCGGCGGCGGTTCGAAACCGCACTCATACCATTCGGTTTCGCACCTTCGGCATGTCACGTGCATATCCCACTCATGTCTGCCACCCGTCAGGGCTTCGACGACGGTAGCCTCGGCCGGCGATTCGCACTTGATGCAATCCCTCACGTACGACGCAGACTCGACCACGGTGTCCATGAGCCGAACCTAGACCGGGAACCGATCCACACCAACCATCCGGAAATGCCGCGACCCGCACGGCCCGCAGCGGCCGACGTGGACCTGCGGAAACGCAACGGGCAGAGTGCCTCACGGCCGTCAGCGGTGCGCGCTCACGCCGAATGTCGCGTATTTCAGGGGCTGTTGATCGGTTGTCGGTCAGTCTGTGAGCAGGATGGTGAGCAGGGTGCGGAGTTGGTGTTGTTGCTCGGTGGTCAGCCGGGCCAGTGGTCGGCTGGCGAAGGGCATGCGGGCTTGTAGGTCCTCGGCGACGCGTCTGCCCTGATCGGTCGCCGCGACCAGGCGCACTCGACGGTCGTTCGGGTTCTCCCGGCGCTCGATCAGGCCACGGGTCTGCAATTTGTCGACGAGGGCGGTGACATTCGACGGCTCGGCGTGCAGATGTTCGGCGATTCGCCGGGTCACGACCGGTTCCTGCGCTGCCAGCAGCGCTTTGGCCTGCATGGGCGTCAAACCATGGGCGCCGGCCGCTGCCTCCGCCTCGGTGGCGTAGCGGCGATTGATCGCCGCGAACAGCCCTACCACCTCGGCCGTCAGTTCCCGCTGCTCCTGCTCGCTCGACATGCCCTCCACTATAGCGATACCTCATCATAATTATGATGTATTATGATTATGGTTAATAACCAATAGCCAGGAGGAACCCCATGAGCCCGTCCATCGACCGGAAAACCGTCCTGATCACCGGCACCTCGACCGGCATCGGACTGCACACGGCCATCCACGCCGCCCGCTCCGGCTGGCAAGTCATCGCCACCCAGCGCGACACCGCCCGCTCGACCGCA
The DNA here is from genome assembly GCF_042754165.1 of Nocardia sp. NPDC059229. Classification (NCBI taxonomy): domain Bacteria; kingdom Bacillati; phylum Actinomycetota; class Actinomycetes; order Mycobacteriales; family Nocardiaceae; genus Nocardia; species Nocardia sp. NPDC059229. The sequence continues at coordinate 9,566 of NZ_JBHZAK010000045.1, read as the reverse complement.
CTCATCGAGCTCGCCCGCCACGACGGCGTTGCCGACCACGTCGAGGTCCGACAGCTCGATGTCACCGATCCGGCCTCCGTCCACCGTTGCGTCTCCGGCGTCGTCGACAACCACGGCCACCTCGACGCGCTGATCAACAACGCGGGCGCCGGCCACCTGGGCACCCTCGAACTGGAGGACATCGGCGAGATCCGCGCCGTCATGGAGGTCAATTTCTTCGGCGTCCTCGAAGTCACCCGTGCCGCGCTCCCGCAACTGCGCGCCACACACGGACGAGTACTCACCGTCAGCAGCGTCGGCGGGGTCATCGGACAGCCGTTCAACGAGGCATACTGCGCCGCGAAGTTCGCCGTCGAGGGCTTCATGGAAGCGTTGGCCCCAGTAGCCGCGCAGACCGGCGTCGCGGTCAGCATCATCGAACCCGGTGCCGTCGCAAGCGAATTCGTCGCCAACGTCGGCGGACGCGAAATACTGGCTACGAACGCGGCCGGACCGTACGCTTCTGCGCTGGCCGCCTACCGCAAGCGCACCGAGGGCGCCTTCGCCAACGCCCAATCCCCCGAATCCGCCGCCCAGGCCATCGTCGAAGCACTCGACGCCACCGACCTCCCGTTCCGAGTCCAGACCTCCGACACCGCCCGAAACTTCGTCGCCGTCAAACTCGCCGACCTCGACGGCGCGAAAGTGCAGGACATGACCAGCAATTGGATCGGGTGAACCACCCAACCGCAACCAGGCGCGTCGTACCCGGATACAGGCGAGCGAATCATCGATTCATCGCGCCGCCCACACCTACGCACCCTCCTCGCGCTGGTCACCCTTTTCGAACGGGCATCTGCTGAACACACTCATCTGCCGCCTCTCGCGCGGCTCGAAGCGGCCAGGGCAGGGCAGGCGAAAGTCCAACTGGCCCTGCCGATCCGAGGCGGCGGAATGTCCGCAAATGCCGATTATCGGACCGCCTGCCTGGATGTTGTCGACTATGCCGAACGCGATCGCGCGCCGATGCAGAGTCCTGCCGTCGGCACGCCTTGTTCTGATCCGGGGCCGGGAAGTGCCAGGGTGGCGTACTGTCGAGGCCACGAGTCCGTAGAGGTCTTCCAAACAAAGGACGTACCAGTTGTCCGACAAATCTCCGCGTAGCAAGATGTCCAAGGCTCAGGGGAAATCCCTGAAGGAAAAACGAGCGGAGAAGAAGGCCAAGTCGGCCACCCCGCAATCCGGTGTCGAGGCCTTGGAGAACAGGGGCAAGAAGCGCAAGTAGACCTACGGTCTCCTACTCCGAGGCTTGGCTCGGATGGAGCTCGAGTTCGGGTGGGCTGGATCGCTCGCGCTTCCGTCTACTCTGTCCAATCAAGCCGTGGGTCATAGTCGCCCCATGGATGAATCTGCGGCCTTCGACACCGCAGTCGCACAACGGTTCCCGGACTACTGCCGGTTGTAATACACGACATCCTGGATTGCCGCGATCCGCGCAGTTCGAAGCCGTGGCGCCTGTCCGGGGGTGTCGGGGGCACTTGTGACATCGTCGCGACAGCGACCGTATTGATGTACGGCCATCGGCACGGCAGCTACGAATCACTCTCAGCGGTCAATGAACGACGCACCACGAGAGAGGAGACCTGCCGTGCCTGGCTCCAACGATCCGATGGCGGTGGTGCGCCAGTATGTCGACGCTTTCAACAACGGTGACCAGAAGGCGATGGCAGCGGCGTGCGCTGACCCGATGCAGATCCTGGACGGAATGTCGCCACACGTGTGGCAGGGGCCGACAGCCGCAGAGGACTGGTGGAGGGCCGCGCTTGCTGAGGCTGAGCACGTCGGGGCTTCCGGCTACCGCATCGATCTCGGTGAGCCACGCCATGTCGATGTCACCGGCGACTTCGGGTACGTCGTCGTTCCGGCCACCTTCTCGTACAACCTCGAGGGCGAGCAGGTGACGCAAACCGGCGCGGTCTTCACTGCGGCACTGGGCAAGGTCGGCACCGACTGGCGCTTGACGGCCTGGGCTTGGGCAAAAGGATGACAGGCACTTGCCGGCCCTACGAGATAACCGCCTGAGCCCGCACCTCACACCGCAGGCGTGGGCCTGCGCGGATTTTCTTTGCCGAGGACCTCGCCGCCTCGGGTTTCCTGCCCCATCCCAGACGATGACGTATCGGAAAAGGGGTTGATCGACATGGCGCCGAGCATTCGACCGAATATCGTCTTCATGCTGCTCGACAACGTCGGCTGGGGCGATTGGGGGTGTTACGGCGGCCAGACGCCTACCCCACGTATCGACGCCCTCGCAGCAGAGGGCACCAGGCTCACCAATTACACCGTCGAACCGCAATGCACCCCCACCCGTTCGGCCATCCTCACCGGACGCCTGCCGGTACGATCCGGAACCACGCAGGTGCCGCTGCTGCCGAAACCCTACGGGCTGTGCCCGTGGGAATACACGCTGGCCAACCTGCTGTCCGACGCCGGCTATGCGACGGCCGCATACGGGAAATGGCACCTCGGCGCGACCGAGGGCAGGCTGCCGACCGATCAGGGTTTCGACGAGTGGTGGGGACTGAAGAACACCACGGACGAGGCCGGTTACACCGGGTACGTCGCGTACCGGGAGTTACTCGACAGCGGATTCCCCCTGCCCCTGGCGATCGGAATGGGAGTCGGCGAATCACCCAAACTCTGGGAAGCCAGAAAGGGCCGGCAGGCCGAGGCGACCGGCGACCTCGACCTGGAAATCCGCCCATTTCTCGACGAGAAAATCGTCGAGCGGGCCACGGAATACATTGCGCGGCAGGCGGCAGCGAACCAGCCGTTCTTCACCTACATCGGCTTCACACACATCCATCCGCCCGAGCGGGTGCACCCGGAATTCGACCGGACGGCACCGCACCGGCTCGGCCAGTATGCCGACATCATCGCCGAGATAGACCATCGCGTCGGCCAGGTCCTCGATGCCATCGACCACGCCGGGATCTCCGAGGACACAATCGTCGTACTCTCCAGCGACAACGCCACAGGCGGAGTCGTCAGTGTCCCAGGCGGTTCGAACGGACCCTGGCGAGGCAACTTCTTCACCCCACCCTACGAGGGCTCCTACCGGGTACCGGCCATCATCCGCTGGCCGGGCCATGTGCCCGCCGGACGCGTGAGCAACGACATGCTGGCCGGCCTCGACTGGCTGCCGACCCTGGCCGGCATGCTCGGCGAATCCGGCCGCGTCCCCGACGACAGGCCCATCGACGGCCTCGACGCCTCGGCGTTCCTGACCGGCCACACCGAGAAGTCACCACGCAGATACGTCGCGTTGTTCGGACTCGACGATCAGCTGATGTCGGTGAAGGTGGACTCGGGCAAAGTCGTGTTCCGCTACACCGAAGGAATAGACAAACCCATCGTCGAACCGTACTTCCCCCAGGTGTTCGACCTGAGCAGCGATCCGCACGAAAACTTCAACATGTTCGATACCAAAATGGACTGCACCTGGATGTTGTTCCTGGCCGGCGCAGTCATCGCGGACTATCAGAAAAGTATCGAGCAGTACCGCAATATCGAGACCGGAGAAGACTTCACCGGCTACTGACATGATGACGGCCCGATGGCATCTGCCTGGACGTCGCGGGAGTAGTGGTGTAACCGGCCGGCGCTGACGCAGTGATGCCCTGAGCGTAGACCCACGGCATCACGACAGTGGTTGTGGCTGTTGCTATTTCTTGCCCGATCCCGAGAGGGCTGACGAGGTCGGCGCGATGACGGTGATCGCCGCTGGGCGTCTGGACGAATTTCCGAGCGCGTCGCGCCGGCCGCAAGCGCGGCACGCATATGCCGCCGCGTCGCCTGTACATCAAGATTGGTACACGCCACGGCCAAGCCGACACTCACCAATTCGACGAACTTCCAGCTCAAGACCCCACTACGCCACGGATTGGTCGTCATCTCGTTGCACGCGTCGGCCATGCTGGGTCCCACGTCCGCAACAGTTACAAGGCTGCGGCATCCCAAGGACCGGCGCCTCAGTGGCGCCAGCTGGCACGGGTGCTGTAGATCAGTCCTTCCTTTGCCGGTAACTGAGTAGGGATCTGCGCAGACCGCTGAACGCATAGCCCGCCGCCCACACTGAAATCACAATGAGAACAACGAACATCGGTAGCCAGCTGGTCTTATGATGATCGACGCTCCACCAGACCGCCGTAAACAGAATCGCGCAGATAAACAGCAGGATGTCGCGCAAGCTGCCGCGATAGGAGGCGGCCGCTCTGCGCAGCGGCCGGTATCGGTTGACGGTCGCGACCAGGTCGTCGATGCGGCTATCGATGCTCCGTTGGAGTTCGGCACGCCGCTCCGCCTCCTCCGGAGGTAGGCGGTCCAGCAGTTCCATATCCTGCTTGATCGTCTTGCGGACGTCTGGACCCTTCAGATATCCCGCGGCTGCACCGAGAGCCAATCCACCAGCGATGGGCGCGATCCCCACGGCAAGATCAACCAAAGCGGGCATGCTTCCGTCTCCTTAGCCACCCCTTCGATATCGCGGCAAGAGTACCGCCCAGATCATATGCCCGGTCGTATACCGCGGTGCCGATCGCAACGCCGACCTCGATGTATCTGATCATGCCTGACTGACCATATGTTTGCTCGGCATTGCAACGAGAACAGCAGAAGTACTGGTATCGGGGTGAGGGGGTCGTCGTGCTGACAGCGCTCGTACGAATCGCGGCATGCTGCGTCCGCTGTCGAAGTCCCTGGGCCAGGGACGAACCCATGTGGGTCGACACCTCGGCACTGGTCGGCAAGCACCTCACCGTCCGCGGATTCTTTGTCGGCGACTTCGACTACCACGACAAGGTGATGCCCGTCATTCGCGAGGCGGCACCACTGGTGGCCGACGGCACCCTCGTTGTCCCCGTGGCGGGCGTGTACCCCCTCGAGCACATCCAGGACGCGGTGCAACATCTCCTCCGCGGCGGCAATATCCTGCTGAAAGTGGCCGGGCGATGAACGCGCGCAAAGCGGACGGCTGAAGATTGGGCACTTTTGTCAGACAAACGTGAGACAAAGTTGTTCGCCACGAGCTGAGACAGGCAACAAAGGTGCATGCCAGCCGTACTCGGCAACCGCCTCGGGGGCGTCCTGCACGGCTGCCTGCGCCACCATAGCCCCTACAACGAACGCGATCGATCTACGGCAACCCCGCTGCCTCAACGGACTCACTGTCGACGCTCACCACCCGTGGCGGTCCGAATTCATCGGGCCGCCATCGAGTGCGGAGGCGCGGCGGTGCCTGCCGCGCGGATGATGAAGGCAATCGCGGGAATCCGGGTTGAGCGATGCCGAGGTGGTGCGAACGGTAGTGCGGAGTGGGGACCTTCCCGGCCACACCGGTGCAGCGATCACCAGATGTTCCAGGTTCCCCTGAGCGGCTTTACCTCCCGGTCTGCGCGCTCCAGATTCGGCACCAGGTTGGTGAAGTATCGGCGGGCGTCTCAGTTGTCGTCGCAGTGCTGATGCTGCTTCAGACCATGTTGTGCCGCTTGCAGATTCATGACCGGATAGTCCGGTGCGTCATGCGAGATGATGGTCATGGCCTGCTCCCTGTCGTCCGGTCGCCCGCACGGATCACGGCGATGGCCTGACGCTTCTTGCCGCACACGGACATCGGGCAGGACTCGTGGACTCGGAGGACATCGCGCGCGTAACCGATCGACATCGCGCTGATCGCCTCGTGGTTTTCGATGGGTATGCCGTACATGGCTGGCGCTCCGGTTGTCGACGTTGATGTTTGGTGGACCCCGGCCGCCGGTACGGCCTGAACATGCGACCCGCATCGAAGGGCACACAATCGGAACTTGTTGACCGGGTCGACCGTTCAGGTTCCCGGCGGCCGGGGGTGAATACCAGTAGACAGCCGCCCGTTCACTGGCGGAAGATTCCAGGGCAGGAGTACTCGAATTTTCTCCCCGTCTTCCAAACCCCAGCACGAAAACCATTCCAAATCAGCACACAAACGATAGTGAGGCTAACGGAATGATCGGTTCGACCGTTCCCCGCAGAATGTTGGGGCGTGAACTTCGGAGGCTGCGTGAGACATCCGGGGTCAGCGTCTCCAAGGCTTGTGCCGTCATTCAGTGTTCGCCGCAGACCATGTGGCGGCTCGAAGGCGGCCAGGGCGGCGTTAAACTGAAAACCCTATACATCGAAGCCCTTTGTAAGCTTTACGAAGCCTCCGACGAAGATACTGCCGCCCTGCTGGGACTGATAGAAGAAGCCCAGCGCCCCGGTTGGTGGCACTCGTACGGCGACTGCGTGCCGGAACACTTCGACCTTTACCTAGGGCTCGAGCAGTCCGCTCGGCGTTTCACCGCATGGCAGACGACCTTCGTTCCGGGCCTGATCCAAACACCGGCCTATCGGCGTGCCCTGGAGTGGACGGCCTTCCCCGGAATGCCCACTTCGGCCGTCGAACAGCGGGTGGAATTGATCATGAAACGCCAAGAGCGGTTGGAAGATCCGGCGTTCTCCGCAGCCGTCCTGCTGTCGGAGTCGGTATTGGGCCATGAGATCGGCGGACCAGCTGTCATGGCCGATCAAATCCATCAACTGATCAAGGTCAGGCAGCGGCGTAATGTGTCGATCGGTGTTGTGCCGCAAACGGTCGGCGCGCATCTGGGGCTTCAGACGTACCACTTCGTTCTGCTGGAGTTTCCGCCCCGATCATCACCGGAGTTGAAGACCAAGTGGATCGAGCCGCCCGTGGTCTACGTCGAAGGGTTCACCGGGGCTCTCTATCTCGATCAGGCCGACAAGGTAGACCGTTACCGTAGCGCTCTTGTGGAAATCAAGCGCCGTGCGTTGGATGAGCAATGCACACGGGACTTGTTGGCCCACAAAGCGAAGGAGTATGCGGTATGAGCACCACCCGACTGGGTGCCCAGTGGTACAAGAGCAGCCGTTCAGCATCTCAGGAGGCTTGCGTGGAAGTCGCGCACTTCGGCACCGAGACCGGCGTCCGGGATTCGAAGAACCCCGGCGGCCCCGAGCTGATGTTCCCCGCCGACCAATGGGCTATCTTCAACGCGGCCGTGAAGGACGGAAAGTTCGACCGGTCCTGACCGACCATGACGACTGTGGGAGTCTGGGCGTGGTGTCCGGGCTCCCCTTCTTCATGCGTGACAAGATCTCCCACCAGCCTCGACACGTATACGACATGATCCGTTGAACACTCATCAAAGGAGATGTGCGATGCAGGTTAGGTCAGCAGTGGTCACCGGCGGCGCAGTAGTCGCTGGGTTGTTCGCAAGCCTCGTTCCGGGTGTGGCCCACGCCGATTTCATCGATCCGGCGCCCTACGTGGACGCCAATGGGGTGGCGTGGTTCAACATGGCGGGAAACAATTGTTCGATTACGCCGAATGGTGTTGTGGGGTGCGATCTTCCGACTCCGGCGTCGATCATGTCGATGACGATCGCGGGTATGACGATCCCGGTGCCCTACGTGCCGGCCGTTGCCATCGACACGGCCTACTTTCCCTCGCACCCGCAGTGGAGCTCCAATGGCAGCCACACCCAGCAGGGTGGCAATCCCGCGATCGTGCCGGGGGTCGATCAGTACACGACGTCGGTCTACTACGCCGGAGCCACGTGCACGGTCTCGGTCCGCAATGACGTGGTGTGCTCGGGGATGAGTCACGAATTCCGCGTCGCGGGGTTGCAGGCGTACGGAAACTGAACCAGGACAATCGGATCGGTCGCCCGCCTCGCCGCCAGGAAGTGTTTCGAAGTGTGCGATGAAGTGGCATCGCGGTGCGGTGCCACCCCGTCAGCATGGTTGGTGAAAGCTGTTGCCCACGTTGGCATATACCCGGAGCTGGAGAAGAGCTTCGCGCACCGCGGACGCGCGGTCGAGAACTCGCCCGGGTTCCTGGGCTTCCAGCTGCTGCGCCCCGTCTCCGGAGACAACCGGTACTTCATTGGCGCGTCGCTGCTGGAGTTCGAGGTCGTCATGGATGTGGCGGGGAAGAACGCCTGACCAGAGCGTTCGCCACACCCTGAGTGATCGTGTGGAGCAGCCGTTCCGCCGGACCGCGACGGAACCGGCTGCGCCACAGAGTCGCCAGCACCAGGGAACCGATGGAGAGTAGTGCCAGTAGTTCCCAGCCCGGACCGTGGATGCCGCCCGGCGACGCGGTCGCGTTCTCGTCGGGTATCGGCACCAGGACACTGACCGCCACCGCCTGCAGGATGTAGAGGCTCAACGCGCAGGAGCCCGCTGCGATCAAGGGCCGCAAGGCGATACCGGCACGCGGGACCAGTGCCATCAGGACACCGATCACCAGGCAGGCGACACCGGTCGCGCCGAACACCTCGAACAGGGTGCCGCTGTGCGGGGTGGCGACGGTCAGCCACCACCAGCTCGTTGTCGCCACCGCGCCGAAACCCGTCATATCGATGATCTGACCCGGATCGAAGTCGGTGACCCCGGCCTGTGTCATACCCGCGGTGAGCAGGTCGACCAGGTGCGCGCGTCCGCCCAGCGGGTGCTGTACCAGCCACGAACCGCCGTATCCGAGCAGGGCCAGCAGCGCACCGACACCGATCACCGGCAGCGGCCGGAGTGCGCGAATCCCCCAGCGGCCCAGGGCCATACCGGCGAAGACGAACGGCATCCAGGTGAGCGCCGGGTACCCGCCGGTGAGCACCAGCATCTGGCCCGCCTGCCGCAGACCCGACCAGGAGGTGAACATCTCGAAGATGGGGTTGCCGCCGGAAGCGTTCTGGTGCATGTGGCTTCGGATGACGAAGGACAGGATCGGCCCGGCGATCGCCCACACCGTCGCGAGTATCGCGAGCGCGCGGGCCTCCAGCCGCAGGGCGGGCAGGGCCAGCAGGAAGAACAGACCGTAGTAGGTCAGGATGATCATGATTCCGATGCCGGAATGCAGTTGCGCCAGAGCCAGACCCAGCAGCGCGACCAGCACGGCTCGGGAGCCGATGCGAATCAGGCTGCGGCGGGCCGGGATCCCGGTGGCAGGGTGCGCCCCGCCGGACATGAGCGCCAGCGACACGCCCGCCAATACCGCGAACAGCGCGGCCGACCGGCCCTCGAAGTCCGTCAGCCAGGACGCGCCCGGCTGGCCCCGCGGCGGCCCGATATGCACCGCGAACATGCCCAGCACCGCGATGCCCCGCGCCGCGTCGAGCGCGAGGACGCGCGGCAGCGAATTCGAAGCATCCGATTCTTGCGGCACGGTGACCGACGCCGGCGATCCCATAACCTTGCCCACCTCCAGGATTTCGACTGACAGTGACAGCGAGGCTAATTCGGCACACACGAGAAAACCGAGCCCAATGCCCGATTCGCGGAAGAAATAGCCGAAAGAGTTAGTTCCCGGCTAACCAGAAGGGTTAGCCGGGAACTCGCGAGCTACGCCTCGAGGGTGGCATCCAGCTCGATGGTGTCGATCAACCAATGGCTGCGGCAGTGGTGAGGGCTGGCCGCAGGCCCGCCCCCACCACATAGAGAACGGGCCTAGGTTTTGGATAGAAATGAGTGTTGTGGGGGCACCCCCCCGCGGG
>NZ_JBHZAK010000044.1:0-27335 GCF_042754165.1 Nocardia sp. NPDC059229 | reverse complement strand
GGCTCCACACCTACAATCACCATCGCGGCCACACCGCACTCGGCGGACACCCACCAGCCAGCCGCGTTCCTAACCTCTCAGGTCAGTACACCTAGGGCCCACATACTCTGCAAAACGTCACTGTGACAACTCGTCTCGCGAGTTCATCCAGCACGCGGCGATGTCACCTGAGGCACTGCGTTGAATGTCTCTATTCCGCACGGTCGTTCGATCAATACGATCACTTTGGGAGCCGAGTCACCCCGCCCGCGGATAACGTTGGGCCACAGGTGAATCAGGCGTTGCGCCTGGCTGTCGGCCACGACCTCGCCTCGCGTTCTCGAATTCCAGCCGAAGGGCATGAGGTACGCCGGAGCTGCTGACGCCGAGAGTTCGGCGATCTCGGCGATCATGTCCAGTGCATCCGCGAGCTCGGACAAGAAGTCGGCAGTGCCGTCGGCGGCCGCCGGGGAGAAACGACCGTCGATGACAATCGAGTTCGCGGCGCTCTCCTCCGCGATTCGCTGGATGAATTCGGCGGCCAGTGCCGCAAGGCCGACATCACCGTGTTCGACGGTGACGGCCACGAACAGGCACTCGCTGAAGGGCGTCGACGTTTCGAGCGCGGCGGAGGGTAGCTCTACCGCCCATGGTGCGGGCCTTGCCAAGGTGTATTCGAACAAGCGACAACGAGAACTGAAAATCCGCATGCTGCAGCTCTTTTCCTGAACCGGCCGGTAGCAGCAAGCCTGCGACAGTACCGGTGATGGAACAATGACAAGATCTCGGCGGTCCGATCACTTTTTGTGATCGAAGACATGTCCGGCCGACGCAGCGGTTGTGAACCGCGGTCGAGTCATTACTGAAAGTGATCGAACCCGCCAGGTTTCGCCGTTGTTCTGGCCTACGAGGATGCTGCAGGCTTGCTGCGAGCACCGTGGGATGAACCGAAGGAACAAACTTTGTCCGCGATCACGCCTTTCCGCATCGACATACCGCAGGCCGACCTGGACGATCTTCACTACCGATTGGCCCACACCAGGTTTGTCGAATGCCTCGCTGCCGAGGAGATCCCGAGCAAGGTCGACGTCGGGGTGCCGACGCGGCCCGGCTGGGAGTACGGGGTTCCGCTGTCGTACGTGGTTCCACTGCTCGAACTCTGGCGTGACGGGTTCGATTGGCGCGCCCAGGAGCAGCGGCTCAACCTGTTTCCCCAGTTCACCACTCAGATCGACGAACAGCGCATACATTTCGTCCACGTCGTCTCGCCCGAACCCGATGCGACCCCGCTGTTGCTGGCCCCCGGTTGGCCGAGTTCGTTCACCGAATTCCTGGGCCTGGTCCCGAAATTTACCGATCCGCGGTCCCACGCCGGTAATCCGGCCTCGGCATTCCACGTGGTGATTCCGTCGTACCCCGGGCATGGGTTCTCCGGGCCGACGCGGGTTCCCGGCTGGCATCCGGTGCGGGCGGCAGCGCTGTACCACAAGCTGATGCTGCGCCTGGGATACGACCGCTACGGCGTGCACGGAAATGACATCGGCGCCCTCGTCGCGCCCGAGATGGGCAGGCTCGCACCGGAACAGGTGATCGGCGTGCATGTCGGTCACATTTTCTCCTTCCCTCGCGGTGACAGGGGAGAGCTCGACGGACTCAACACGTGTGAGCTGATGCAGGTCCAGTACTGGCAGCGGTTCCAGCAGCGGTCCGCACACCACAATCACGTGGCACAACCGCAAACACTGGCCCACGCCCTGTCCGACTCCCCGGCCGGCCAGCTCGCGTGGAGCGGGCAGTTGCTCGCCGATTCGATGCCCGCCGACGAAATCCTCACCAATATCTCGATCCACTGGTTCACGAACACCTCCGTGCCCTCAGGAGGGATCCCGATGGAGAACGACAAGACCGCCCCACCACCCGGACCCACCACCGTGCCGCTCGGTCTCGCGTCCTTCACACCCGGCATGCGGCCGCTGCGCAGATTCGCCGAGCGGGACCACGCGAACATCGTGCAGTGGAACGAGTTCGGCATCGGCGGACGGTGGCCCGCTCACCAAGAACCGGACCTACTGCTATACGACATCAGCGAATTCTTCGCGAGAGTGATCTGAGACCTGCGCGGTCATGCCCCGATATGCATGGCTCGCAGCGCCGAATCGGTAGGGGCACAATGTCGCCATGGAATTGCGGGACATCGAAATCTTCCTGGTTCTGTCCGAGGAACTGCATTTCGGGCCTACGGCACAACGTCTCCACCTGTCCCAGGCGCGAATCAGCCAGTCGATCAAGAGCCGGGAACGCCGAATCGGCGGTCGCCTGGTGGATCGCTCCAACCCGCGCAACGTGCAGATCACCCGGCTCGGTCAGCAATTGCTCACCGAGCTGCGACCGGCATACAGCGGTGTGCCGCAAGCCATCGAGAACGCGCGCTCTGCCGCAGTGGGCATCTCCGGGGTGCTTCGCGTGGCGATGATCGGCTACAACCCCTATGACTATCAGCCGTACTGGGACGCATTCCGCAGACGACATCCCGAGTGGGAGTTGCAGATTCGCAGCACCGAATTCGGCGATCAGTTCGGACCGCTGCAGCGCGGCGAGGCCGACATCCTCATCGCCTGGCTGCCAGTAGAGGAACCCGGCCTGACGGTCGGGCCGATCATTTCCGCGGAGCCGATGGCGGCGGTCCTGCCCGGAACCCATGTGCTCGCCGGCGAGAACCACCTGTCGCTGGAGGACTTCGGCGTTTTCGGCGTCTTCAAACCCAGTGCCCTGCTCCCCGAGTACTGGGAGGACTCGGTCAGCCCCTTCTACACCCCCAAGGGCAAACCCATCGAACGAGTCACCGAGATCTCAACTCTCGAAGACATTCTCACCACCGTCAGCACCAGCACCGCCCTCACCACCGGCATGAGCCACATCGCCCGCTACTACAACCGACCCGGTGTCACGTATCTGCCGATCGCTGATTCCCATCTGGTCCGATGGGCGCTGATCTGTCACAGCGACCGCGACACCGAGCAGATCCGCGCCTTCGCCCGCGTCGTGCGGGAACTGGGCCCTCTCGACCAAAGCTGAAACCGGTACCGCTACCCCGGTCATGCCGACGCCATCGCCAGCGGCCGGCCCCTGCGCCGCGAACCTGCCCGACCGCGGAGGAAAAGCGTGGGGCAACCGGCGGACGGCGGTGGAGACGGGCGGAACCAGGGCGGCGAGCGCGGCGATGACACTGGCACGAGAGCCACGTGGAATCCTCCCAGCATGGGAGAGCGGGCCGATAATGGGTAGCGAATCAACGGTCAGGGCTGCGGACGACGCGAAACCTTCAGTGCCGCATCGATATCGAATATCAGGTCCAAGGAATACGCGGAGATCGGCCTGAATCCCTGGCTGCTCGGTCAGGCGCGAATCTACTTCGGAATATGCACGGAATAGGGGATCGGGAGGCCGAACTAGGGAACCTGTCGGCACCGACCAACACAGGGAACGTCACCAGACACTGCCTGCGGCTCCGCACCGGCAGTGTGAGCGGTCTGCTTGCGGTTACTTGCCGGTCTTGCCGATCGGGGTGCGGCGACGGATCTTGATGCCCAGTTTTTCGGCTTCACGGCGGATCCGCTCGCGCTCTTCAGGCGTGGTCTCTACACGCTCGACACGCATTGTTTCCTGCGTCAAGGCTCCCATTTCACGCCTCCCTCACGAATCCCTGAATACGCCGCTACGCGCCCGGTCCCATTCGACACCACTTGCGATGTACCGTCGCGCGTCGATTAGCAACACTTCCCGCTCGGCCTTGATCGGCGCAAGCTTGCCGAGCCGCAGCGCAGGAGTGCCGGTCGGCACGATCAGATCCAGGATCACCCCGGGCCGGCGGCGCATCGACGGTGGTGGGTATTCCAGCCCGGAAGTCGACATGAATCACCGGTGGACGAACTGCTGCTCGACCAGGTCTTGCGCATCGCCTTCTTCGTCCGGCACGCCGTGCAGCCCGAAGCTCTCGGCCAGGGCTTCGCGAGTCACCCGGACCGGCTCGGGCACAGGGAACTTCGCCAGACCGGATCGGATCAGCGCGATTGCCGGACCACCAGCGGCGTCATCTGGTCCTCGTCACCCCACAGATGAGGACCCGGGATCAACTTCGGGTACTTGTGCCCGAGCTGCGCTGTCACCAGCGTTCCGTAGTCGCCGCCATGGGCACCGAACCTCGGGTAGCCCAGAACCTCGGATAGCCCTGTGCGGCTATCGTTCTCGCCCGCGTCCGTCTGCTGACCGACGCGAGCACCGGCGGCGGCGGTAGCCGTCGAACAGCCCCTGCGGGCAAGGTCCTGGAGATGGTGATGCGCGGCCCCGCCGGCACCGTGGTCGACACCGAGGTCTGGCAGACCGACGAACCTGTACTGGACGCTCTGCTCACCCCGGCCGACAACGTCGTCGTGCTGGAGATCCTGGAAGAGGTCTCCCCCTGGTACGACCGCAGCCTCGGTATCACCGCTGCCGATCCTGCGTGACTACCCCGGCGCGGTGGCGAACATCCCGGAGGATGTTTTCGGGGTGTTCCTGTTCGTAGCGTTGGAGGATCTCGGCGTACTACCAGGCTGTCACGGGCGCGGCGGTTGCCAGCCGGTCACGAGTAGTCGTCAGCGTGTCCGGCAAGCTGCCGCCCCAGCAGCCTGGCCGCGTCGACGATGCCCTCGAGTGGCCGTTCATACTTCCAGAAATCACCATCGTTATAGTCCTCGTCGGGCTCGATGGCCTCGGTCAGCAGAAGCGCATGCCGCACCATGATGTGCTCATCCATCACGACGAGCCCGCCGATCGTGCCCGTGCTGCCAACCCTGGTGAGTACGGCCAGGAGATCGACCTTGTCGGCCCTGGCGAACGGCCTGTCGATCTGGATCCATTCCTCGCCTGCCCGCCTGATCACGACATCCGGGGCGTCCCAGTCCTCTTCGGCGTCCTCGATCTTGATGCTGATCTTGTCGGGGTCAACGTCCACGCCGTAACTGTTCACAGAAATGCGCTCGACCAGAGTGTCCCACTCGGAGTTCTCGTCCACGCGTTTCCCCTCACGATCGCCAGCCTGCCGCTGAGGCAGAGCGTAGCAGGATCCACTGCGGCCGAAGAGAATTCGTCAGGGCAGGTGTCGTAGTCGGCGTCGAGCTTCTCGCTACTGGCGCCGCCGCCCGCGCCGCCCGCACCGGTTTCGCCCGTGGCGGCCGCTGTCCGTGCGCCTGTCGCCCCGACCGAGACCGTCGCCCACCCTGTCGTTTTGGGGTACATCCCAACCCGACACGCCAGCACCGATCAGCACCGAGTCGTGTTCGGTGCCGGTCTGGATCAGGTCGACGGTTCCGTCGCCGTCGATCCCGACCCACGTCGACGAGTATGCGCTGCCCCGGTTGACCGGTGGGTACGCGTGCGGCACCGTCCATCGTCCGTGGGCGGCCGCGAATCATCGGCAATGAGAACGCTGATCGCCGACTCCGAATCGGCGTCATTGCGGGCCTGGGGTGCCGGTTTTCCCGCTGCGACCGATCGGTCGGCCGCGGCCCCGTTCGCGGGTTCACCCCAGTTCGGCCAGCCGGCCCGCGAGGAATCGTCGTTCCACCTCGTTGTCGGTGAGCAACATGGCCTCCTCGTACGCCGTCTGCGCTTCGGTCGGTCGGCCGAGCGCGGCGAGGAAATGTCCGCGGGCTGCGGCCAGATATCCGTAGCCGGCCAGCTGAGGCTCGGTGCTCAGCTCGTCGAGCGCTGCCAATCCCGACTCGGCGCCTGCGGCCAGGCCGAGGGCCACGGCGCGATTCAATGCCACCACCGGTGAGGGCCACAGTTGGGCGAGAACTCCGTAGAGTCCGACGATTTCGTGCCAGTCCGTGTCGTCGTAGGTGAGTGCCTCCGCGTGTACGGCCGCGATTGCTGCTTCCAAGGCGTATCGGCCGGGTCTGCGCCGCAATGACTCTCGGACCAATGCCATGCCCTCGTCGATGTCGCCGCGGTCCCACAGGTTTCGGTTCTGTTCCGACAGTCGCAGCAGATTGCCGTCGGTGTCGGTGCGGGCCGGACGCCTCGCTTCGGTCAGCAGAATCAGTGCCAGCAGCCCGGACACATCCGAATTCTCGGGCAGCAGGGTGCGGAGCATGCGGGCCAGATCCGTTGCGCGCGTGGCGAGATCGCGTCGGCTCAGCTCGGCGTGGTGGGGCGCGGTGTGGCCCGTCGTGTACAGCAGGTGCACCACCGTCAAGATCGCGTCGATCCGTTCGGGCAGCTCTGCCGGAGCGGGGACCCGATAGGGGATCCGCGCGGCGGCAATCTTCTTCTTGGCGCGGGTGATTCGCGCCGCCATGGTGGACTCCGACACCAGGAATGCTCGCGCAACCTCGGTGGTCGTCAACCCGCACACCAGCCGCAGCGTCAGCGCCACCTGAGCCTCGAGCGACAGTGCCGGGTGGCAGCAGGTGCTGACCAATCGCAATCGATCATCGGGGATATCCCGCTCGGCGACCACGGTGTCCGCGACGTCGTCGTCGAAATCGTCCGAAACAAGCAGCGGCAGAGATCGTTTCGCCGTCGCCTGCCTGCGTAGCAGGTCCAGCGCGCGGTTGCGCGCCACCGTGGTCAGCCAGGCCGCCGGCTTGGCGGGCACGGCGCTTTCCCAGCGAGTCAGGGCCTGGGCGTAGGCGTCCTGGACGCATTCCTCGGCGGCGTCGAGGTCGCGGGTGACGCGCACCGTCGCGGCGAGCACGAAGGCCCACTCGCGCCGGTGCGCATCGGCGACCGCCGCCGCTACCGCGGCACTGGGCATCGCTACGGCTCGAATACGTGAATCGGCCGGACCTCGACGCCGCCCGCGGACATCGGGATCTGCTTGGCCCGGCTGATCGCCTCGTCCAAATCGGACGCCTCGATCAGGTAGTACCCGCCGATCTGCTCCTTGGTCTCGGCGAAGGGCCCATCGGTCACCACGAACCCGCCTGCCCCGTCGGGCCGTATGCTGGTCGCCGCATCGCTGTACTCCACAGCGTTTCCGCCGCGCAGCGCCGCCTGGTTCGTGGCCATGAAGTCCGCATGCCCCTGCGTCACCGACCGGCTGGACAAGGTGTCCCCGGCCAACCGCTCGTCCTGGTAGATCAGGACCAGATACTCCGCCATGATGCCGTCCTCTCGCTGTCCGGTCCGCCTCTCGGACCATTCAACTCTTCGACGCGCAGACCACCGCGGAATCGACAGGTCCGGAATCGATCTCCTAGGTCGTCAGGCCCATGCCCTGCGCCAGCATCGGCCACGAGTCGTGCAGTGAGCCCTTTCAGCCTCGGGTGGCGGCTTGAAGCTCGCGGGCTTGCAGGAGGTCGACTGCCTTGACCAGTTGCCCGGCCCAGTACGGGCAGCAGCGTAGCTTTCGCAGCACCTTCCAGGTCTCGAGCTGGGCGTTGGCGCGTTCGCCGGGGCTGCGTAGCCTTGTCTGGGCGCGGTTGGCCTGCTTCTGCGATTCGGGCTTGTCGCGTCCCTTGTACGGGGTGAGCCGGCCCTCGACGCCGTGGTATCCCCTTGTCCGCCAGCACGATCAGCCCGCAGTGCGCGAGCTCGCGCACGATCTGCCAAATCCAGGCGGCCTTGCTGTCGTGCACACTGCTGGGCAACGCAAACAAGAGCCCGCCGCCGCGGTCGTTTGATGTCACTCCTGGCATGACACAACAACCGCGTGATGGTTCCATAAGGCGAAAAGGCGCTTCGATCTTCGATGACCGACCCTTCGAGTGAAGGGTTGCGGCAGATCGACAAGCGCCTTTTCGCATATCGCTGCGGTCGCTCGAGATATACCTGAGCTCCGTCGTCTTGGATCGTGAGACCCGATGCAAGCCAAACGTTCACGCCCGCCCTCCTTCCTTCGCCACGGCCAATCCAGCGCCGCCCTGCCAGCTCCCGTTCACGTTCGGAAAACGATCGTCGGCCGAACCTGGTCGCTCTGGGTGAGCTATCAGGCGTTCCCGCTGGAAGAAGCGTTCGAAAGCCCGTTCATCAAACCGAGGATCGCAAACAGGCACTTCAGCCTGCGTACTGGCCAGGGATGCAAGAGCCCTCGAAGATCCACGGTGCCTCGGTCCTACCGTTTTCGGGCAGTGTGACTGTTCCGGAGTCGATGTCGAACAGGAAGCCGGGCGGGCATGGATTGCGCAGGTACAGGTAGGTATGTGCGACCACGGCCCAGTAGATATTCGCGAACTGTGAATGGGGGTAATCCCCGTCGGGCAGGCCCGCCGGATCGGGCGCGTATCGAAGGATGTCGTCGGTCGTCCCCTGGAATACCGGCAGGTCGACCGGCGGTGGTGGTGGGGGCGTCGGTCCGGCCGGCTGGGCGTACCGCGCGGAGATGATGTCGTCGAGGCGGTAGGTCCGTTCCTCGGTGACCACCTGGCTCTCAGATTGGTCATTGACCAACCGTCGGTAGACCTGCGTCTGATAGGTAACGGTCAACACCAGAACCCTGGCACCAAAATCAACACGGGCGAATTGGCCGCCGTATGTCCACGTAGGCGTGCTGATGGAAGGCACCCTGATGGTGACTTCCACATGCTGGCCGGGACTGAGGTTGGCGAGGGCCTGCTCTTGGGTCGCGTCCATGATTCATGGAAGCATCCGTCACCCGGAATATTCACTCCAACACGCGAATTCATCGAATCCCGCCGAGCAAGACTGTCGAAAATCGATCGATTTACGACACTTCACCTGCCGGAGGTGAAGACCCTGGTCGACTTGATCGAGCGTGTGTCGGAAAAACGGGGTTCCGGTAGTAACCGCCGAAAATCCAACGAAGTTCGGAATGTGCCCTGGTAGAAGGTGATTCGCCGGTTCCGGATGCGGAGCAAGGTGGTTGGTGCTCGGCTTGGCTGCCGATGAGGTCGGTCGGTGTACCGGAGGGCACCTCGACAAGACGACTCCGTAGCCGCAGCGCGCCGGGCCTGACCAGGTACTACGAGAACTTCGTTGGATTTTCGGCGATTACTACCGGAACCCCAAACAACATCGGTCGCCGCGCGGTGTCACGTCGAGCACGACGTGCCTCTTGTTAAGCGGGGTGTCGGAAATAGTGCTAGTTTCAGTAGCACCATGCTTTGGCACATCGACCCGACCTCCCGGGTGTCGCTGCAAGACCAGATCGCGGCGTGCGTCCGGCGGGCGGTCACCACCGGGGAGCTGGCGGTCAACGAACAACTGCCGCCCGCAACGGAGTTGGCGGAGGCGCTGTCCGTCGACCGCAATACCGCCCTGGCCGCGTATCGGCAGCTCCGGACAGAAGGGGTGGTGGACTTCCGGCGCGGGCGCGGCGTCCGGGTCACCACGACCGCGCCCGCCTCGGCTTCGGTAGAGCAGGCCGCCCGGCAATTGGTCGAGTCCGCACGTGTCAACGGTTACAGCAAGGCCGAGGTGCTCGGTTTGATCGAGGAGTTGATGTAATGCCCGCCGCGACGGTCTACACCTGCCGCGTCACCAGCTGGAGCATGTTCTGGCTCACCGTGTTCTTCTTCCTCATTCCCGTGAGCAGCGGCATTTGGATGGGAACTGGACCGCAGTGGCAGTCCGTTTTCCTCGCTGTCGTCCTACTGCTCAATCTCGTACTGGCCGTGGTCGCGATAAGCCAGCGCGTTACTGCGGGCCCCGCCGGCTTGACGGTGAGTCTTGGCCCCTTCGGCCTGCCGCGCGTCAGGGTTGCCCGCGCGAGCATCGCCCACGCCGAGATGATCTATCTGACAGCCACATTCTGGACCGGGGCGGGTGTGTTCTGGAGGCCAAAACGCGGATGGTTCCTCACACCGAAGCTCGGTCCCGTGCTGCGTTTGCGCTTGACCAGTGGCCGCACTATCACCGTCTCAGTGGCGGAACCCGCTGCCGCGATGTGGGCGATGGGTATTGCGGTCCCCGGATAGTCCACGGATCCATATCGATGACTACACCGAATGCACGCGAGGCGTGCAGCGTCGTGGATCGGAAACGTTGGCGAGACACCCTCAGTGCCAAGGTGTTTCCGCAGGCCGAACCTGTAACTCTTGCCGTGTATGTGCGGCAACGTCAACCCTTCGGGGGTTAGCCGGACACCGCCACTGACCGTGACCAACGCCCATATCCGTTGGTTCTTCGGCGATTACTACCGGGACCCCCAGTCATCGGCACTCGGCCTGTGGGCTCTGCGAGCCGGTGCCGGCCACCGGCCGAGGGCGCCACCGCGGCGGGGCGCACGACTGTGGGCGTGTCCAGCAGAGCGTGCAGGCGGGCGATGAAGACGTCGATGCTGCCGTAGCGCGCGAGGACCTGCGCGAGCAGTTCGTGCGCGGTCGATCCCATCAGATCGGTCATTTCACCTCGTTAAGGTTCACCGACCGGTCGGGCCCGGTTCTGTCCCGCATTCTGCACGACAATCTCGATCACGTAGCTAATTCCGAGATATTTGCGACCTTGCGTGCCTGGGCACTCTCGATTCGTGCCAGCAGCGCAGTATTCGGGCCGCTCCAGCACAGGATCTCGATACGGTGCGGTGCGGGTGAGCCGATCGTGGAGCGTGGCGGGAATCAGGGTGCGGTTATCGCGCCGCACTCTCACGTCGGATCACCCCGGCCGGGGTCAATAGTGGACGACTCCGGAACCGGTGCCCCGCTCCGCCCACTCCGAGCGGCGCATCCGTGCTCGACGGCCGGGTGGATCGCCCGCAGATCCCTCGATCCACCCGGCCTGAGCAGCAATCGGGCCGTCACGGTGGAAATGGTCGGGTGTTATGAGCAGCTATGGATGCGCGCCTCGCGGCGAGGGCGCCCGGCTCTGGTGGCGGTGAAGGCATGTACCGCCTCGCCGACCTGCACGTGTTGTGTGCTCAGATCCACCGGTGGCAGTCCATGGCCGCCATCGGTGACGAGTTGCACGACCGCTACCCACAACTGTTGCCGCTGCTGACCGCCCTCGACGGTGCCGCCGACCTCATCCAAGCCGACATCCGGATCCGCCGCCAACTCCTCAACCCCGACATCTACCGTCGCACCGCCGATTTCACCACCATCCCCGATCGGATCCGCCGGCGCTGGCACGCCACCACCGACGACCTGCTCCCGCCCGCGTACCTGCGCTATCAGTGCGCCGCGATCGCCGCGGCCCACACCGGTCACACGGGTCGCACTCGGGGCTGCTGCAGGGGTAGGTGACAACCGAGATGGCTTGCCGAAAGGCCGGCCTGAGAGGATGTCGCAGTGCTCAAGCCGTATCCGAAAGAGTTCCGCGACGACGTCGTCCGGGTCGCCCGCAACCGCGACGACGGGGTGACACTGGAGCAGATCGCGGCCGATTTCGGGGTGCATCCGATGACGCTGTCGAAATGGATGCGCCAAGCCGATGTCGAGGACGGGACCAAGCCGGGAACCACGCGCAGCGAGTCGGCCGAGTTGCGTGATGCCCGCCGCCGGATCCGGTTGCTCGAGCAGGAGAACGAGGTCCTGCGCCGCGCGGCCGCGTATTTGTCGCAGGCGCAGATACCGGGAAAAGGCTCTACCCGCTCGCGAAAGAGCTTGCCGCCGAAGGGATTCCCGTGGCGGTGACGTGCCGGGTGTTGCAGCTCGCTCGCCAGCCCTATTACCGGTGGCTGGCCGATCCGGTAACCGCCGGCGAACTCACCGAGGCGTATCGGGCCAACGCGTTGTTCGACGCGCATCGCGACGACCCCGAATTCGGTTACCGGTTTCTGGCCGATGAGGCCCGCGAGGCCGGTGAATCGATGGCCGAGCGGACTGCGTGGCGGATCTGCTCGACCAATCGGTGGTGGAGCGCCTTCGGCAAGCCCCGGCGCGGCAAGAACGGCAAACCCGGGCCGCCGGTTCATGACGATCTGGTGCGGCGAAACTTTAGCAGTGACGCACCAAATCAGTTGTGGCTCAGCGATATTACCGAACACCACACGACTGAAGGCAAGCTGTATTTGTGCGCGGTGAAGGACGTGTTCTCCAACCGGATCATCGGTTACTCGATCGATTCGCGCATGAAGTCCCGACTGGCGGTAACCGCGGTGAACAATGCAGTTGCCCGGCGCGGTGAGGTGGCCGGTTGTGTTCTACATACCGACCGCGGATCTCGGTTTCGCTCAAGACGTTTCGTTCACGCGCTCAACCGTCATCGCATGGTCGGATCCATGGGCCGTGTCGGCGCGGCCGGCGACAACGCGGCCATGGAAAGCTTCTTCAGCCTGCTGCAACGCAACGTGCTGGACCGGCAGCGCTGGGACACCCGCGAGCAGTTGCGGATCGCGATCGTCACCTGGATCGAACGCACCTACCACCGTCGACGCCGACAAGCTCGGCTCGGCCGGTTGACCCCGATCGAATTCGAAACCATCATGTCCCCAGCAGCCCGACAGGCTGCTTAACCACTGTCACCCGATCCTGCAGCAGCCCCGACCATCCTCAAATGCCGCATAGTGCGCGGCGGCGTGCCCAACATGGGACTACGGCACACCCTCTGCTCCAATACGCTTCGGCCGTGCCCAAGATCAGATTCACCAACCCGCACTCGGACAAGCCATTCTTGATTTGCGTCGAGCCATGGGCAGAGGAGTACTGGCTGCGCCCGGGGGATGCGTTCACCGTCGAGTTCGATGAAAGCGATCGCGCAGAACAGATGATCGGTGACGCAGACTTCGACGTGTCCTGGTACGACTTCGGAATCTTCGTGTGGACAGCATCAGGCAACGACGTCGCAGTGCGCGACCAGTCAGGTACCAAGCTCGAACACGGCCACCAGCGGCCCAGCGAGGACTGAACTCCCGCAACACGCCGTTCGGTATGCACGCTCATGGCGCATACCGCGCTCACCGAACCGGCCAACGCAGTGCGGCGGAAGATCAACCGGCGGTAGCCCTCCGAGCCGGCCGAACGCACGATCATGCCGATGTGCGGATAACCGCTGGTACCGGAGACGGAGCGCCGGTTGACTCAGTACTGTGATCCCGATCGATACCCGACCATTGTTCCCACTCGAGCGGCGGGCGATGCTCGAGCTGCTGCAATCGCTCGAACCTGCCGACTGGGCGAAGCCGACCGTATGTCCCGGGTGGGATGTCCACGACGTCACGGCGCACATCGTGAACGACTACCTGCGGCGAATCTCAGGTAGCCGCGATGCATACGGTGGCGCTGTGTTCGGAGAGGGTGAAACCTTGCCTGTCTACCTGGCACGCGTCAATGAAGATTTCGTTCGCGCGTTGCGGCAGTGCAGCCCGCAAGTGCTGATGGATCTCCTGTGCCATCTCGGCCCACAGTTGGACCTTGTCTGGGCGGCAACCGATCTCGCCGGCCCGGCCCACCTGGACGTCTCATGGGCGGGACCAGGCCCCAGCCCGGCCTGGCTCGACATCGCTCGTGAATACACCGAATTCTGGGTCCACCAGCAGCAGATTCGCGACGCGGTATCGCACCCGGGCGGCAACGACGTGTCGATGACCAGTGCTGTACTCGTCACATTCCTACACGCCCTGCCCTTCGCCTTGCGTAAGCGAATTCGCCCATCCGGGACCGCATTACGTTTCGAGATCACCGGTCCGGCAGGAGATCTCTGGATGGTCGTATCCGACGGTGAGGGGTGGGACCTCGTCTCCATCCACGTACCGGAGCCCGCCGCGACAGTGCGAATGGACCAGGACACGTTCTGGCGGTTGGCCAGCCGGGGGATCACCGTAGAGACCGCTCGACGACGTGCCCAGCTCGATGGCGACTCGGAGCTGACCGACGCAGCGACGACGCTGGTGGCCATCGTCGCCTGAATCAGGTACCGGCGAGTGCCCGAGAACATCCGCTACTGCCGCATAGTGCGCTGACCGAACCGGCCAGCGCGGGCGCTCCGAAGATCAACGGGCCGAGATCATCTCGCCCGACTGGGCCCGCCAACTGTGCACGGTAATGCCGAGTTGAGTGCGTTCAGGTACCGCCACATACCTGGGCGGCCTGAGACCAGAGCCGTCGAGCCCGGTGATTCGATTCGTTTCGATTCCCGGCCCAGATCCGGATGTCACAGCAAACTGTCCGCGTACGCTTATGCGCTGGATCGATGACGAACGAAGGCGTTGCTGTTCGGCGGTAACCAACCGGCAAAGGAGACGGGTATGGACCAGCAGCAGTTCATTGCCACCAGGCGGGAGTTCGACGAGATCGATACAGACCAGGACGGTTTCATCACCTTCGATGACGCGCTCGCGTGGGGTATGGCCCAGGACCCGGAAGTGCGGGAGGTCGTTGGGCGCCGCATCAAGGAAGACCGCATCTGGGCGGAGGGGCAAGTCTCCTTCGAGGAGTTCCTGCGCTACAAGGAGCTGACCAACCACTCATAGGTATGGCGAGCAGGGACATCGTGGTGACGGTGGGCGAGGACGACTGGCTCACGTTGAACGACGCCGCCGAGTGCGCGGGGATGAGCGTGGCGGCCTACGTCTGCTGGGCAGTCCGGCTGATGGCGATGCAGGCCCGCCCGGCGGCACGAAACAGGACAGCTGTGCCGCTGACCCGAGGACGCGACGGCGTGCGTCCGGGCTCGGCGAGGAATCGGTGACGGGCTGCGTGGACGCAAACCTTCGCCCAGCGCTTGTCGTCTCGCAGGGACCGGCATCCCCCCGGCACCGAGCTGTGGCTGTAGCGGTGGGGGATGTGTGTCGCGGCGTGCCGGGGGGCCGCTGCACAGTCGCGCACCTACGATGATCGGTGGTCATCCGGCAATGGCCACGGCCATGGTCGGATACCTGCTGTTTGAGATGTGCACACCCCGCCCGGTTCTGCCTTTCCGTCCGCAGGCCGGGCGGGGCCACATCCCGGCGGCGCGACACCGCGGATTCAGGTGCGTTCATAGGCCCGGTTGCCCGGTGGGTGGTCTTCCCCCGATGTGAGCAAAGGTTCCGATTGATGACCGATTCCGATCGGCGAGGTGTGACCGGCGTTACTCTTATCGCAGGTCAGCGAAACAACCACCTCCCGGGTTCGCTGACCTGCCATGTGCGGCTCCCAATGGCCGCGATCCGCACCATGATCCAGTGCCGCCAGGGGCTCCCCTGACGGCACTGTCGCGTCACCGGCCTCGATGATCTCGTCACGCTTCATGGCGATTCGACGGTACTGGTGATCTCGATCTATCTCTGCTACTGGTGATCTCCACTCACCGTACGTGGCCGTGACGGCGGTGAACTGCGGCAACCGAATGTCCTCTTCTGACTACAACTACGTCGGATACGTCCTGCGGCCGAATCCTGTTTCTCTCCCTTACAAGCTCATCGGACGCCTGACGGACGCTGACCGTTGACCCGGTGAGACGGTCCGCCGGGTCAACCGGTTACTGTAGTCATATGACTACAGCCAGCGACGGGCGGACGGGGTCAGTGCGTGTCGCCACGATCCCCTTCGGCCTCCTGGGACCGTCTGAACGCCTCCCCGAAGATGGCCTTCGCCATCAGCGCCGGTTCGATCTCGCCTCGTCGGCTGAAGATCTCCACATAGCACTGCCGGACCACGGCATCGCCGGGTGCGGCGAGGAACGCGGTTTCGGCCAGGTGGCACGCGAGCCGGATATCGCTGACGGCGAGTTCTCGCGCCCGGATGACGAGCGCGTCTGCACCGCCGGCGAGTTCGGCGTACTGGGCGGCCTGGTCGCGCCTCGGCGCCGGCAGCAGATCGGCGAGGTAGCCGTCCCACCAGCCGCTGTAGCGACGGATCACGTTGCGGCAGATGAATTCCGGCCGATCGTAGATCGCGGGCAGCCGCGGATGTGCGGCCAGCTCTTCCGGGATTCGGAGGGTGCGGACGATCTCGTCGTGCAGCACACCGGCATTGAGTCCGGCCAACGTGTGATCGACGATGTGCCGCAGGTAGGCGGCCATTGTCGAGAGCTCGTCGCGAATCGCATCGGCGCCTCGGACGAGCACGCCGTGCCCGGGGAGGACGACTTCCGGGCCCAGTGCGACCATCGTCTCGGCGGCCTCGGCCCACTCCTCGGCATAGCGCTGGACTTTCCGGGGGTTGCCGGCGTTGGGCAGGTATCCGGTGACGAGGTCACCCGCCGCGATCACGCGGCGTTCCGGAGCCCAGACCCACGCGCAGTCGTCGGTTTCGCCCTTGCCGTGGCGAACCTCGAACCGCTCGCCGCCGATGGTCAATTCAAGGGTGTCGCGGAATGTCTCGGTGGGCCAGACGAAGTCGGCGGGCGCGGCGGGCCACGCCTTGCCTTCGGTGCCGCCCGCCAGCTGATTGTTGATGATTGTGTTCAGTCCGGGCGTCTTCATATAGCGCTCGAAATGTCCGATGAGGTTCTCGTGGGCGATAATTCGCGGCGTCTCGCCCGCTTCGAGGAAGGCCCACAGGCCGAAGGCGTGGTCGACGTGCCCATGCGTGTAGACGACGGTGTGCAGCGGCTTGTCGGAGATCGATCGAACCGCCCGCAGCAGCGCCGGCCCGTCACCGGGCAGACCGGTATCCACCATGAGCAGACCCTCGTCGGTCTCGAACAGCCCGACGTTCACGATGCCGGGGCGAAGGTAGTACGTACGCGGCGCGGCTTCGATGATCTCGGCCTCGCCGCCCGCTCCGTGTCCGCGCGAATACAGGTGGGTGACTTGGTCGAGGGCGAATCCGATGAAGGCCGTCGACCCGGCGGCCTGGGTGTGGTCGGGAACGGACTGGGTTTCGGTCATGCGATGGCACTCCTGTTCATCAGCGGCGAGAAGACGGCGACCGCGCCGACGCCGCGTGGTCGATCGGAGCGGACGCTATGCCGCGGGACGAGACGGAAAGCTGGTGATTTCGGTGAATGAGACCCGCCCTGTGTCCGGCACGATCGACAGTCCCGGAACGGCGCTGTCGTCCCATTCGGGTCCGGGCAACCAGCCGCTCGCGGACCGAGACAGGGCAGCGAAAGTCGCATCGTTGGCAAACCGTGTGCGTGCCGATGCCGCACAGACCGAGGCCGACCGCACCATGACCGCCGATGTACTCCGCGAACTCGGCGAGATCGGCCTGTTCGAAATGCTCCGGCCCGCAGGAACCGTTGGGCCGCAACGTGATCCGCTGGTTCACTTCGCCGACATCCGGGCGATCTCCGCGGCTTGCCCATCGACCGGCTGGGCGGCGGCACTGCTCGGCGTAGCGTCGTGGCATGTCGCCATGCTGGGCTCGTCGGTATGCGACGAGGTGTGGGGCAGCGCGCCGAACGCGCTCGTCACCGCGTCGTACGCACCGGCCGGCAGGCTCGAGTCCACCGGCGGCGGCTATGTCCTCAGCGGGGAGTGGCCGTACGTCCCCGCTGCGGAGCTTAGTTCCTGGGTCTGCCTGTGCGCGTTGACGATCGACGGATCCGGTGCGGCGGCCGATGTCGCCATGGTCGCGGTGCCGATCTCGGACTGTGTCGTGGGCAGGCACGGAAACACGACCGGTCTGCTCGGTGCAGGCGCCAGACGAGTGGCGGTTCGCGATGTTTTCGTCCCGGCTCACCGGGTGCGGCTGGCGGGGCGACCGGACCCGCTTCTCGACGAGCCGGGTCTCGCATCCGTCTATCGGGTGCCCTTCACCATCCTGTACAGCATGGCCGCGTGCATGCCGGTGCTCGGTGCGGTGCAGGGCGCGTTCGACTATCACCTCACCCGCGCGAGCGAGCGTGCGGCATTGAGCTACGGCGGCAAGGGATCCGCTGAGAATCAGTTCGCACAGGTGGCGGTGGCGCGTGGTCTCGCCGAGCTGGATGCCTCGGTGTTGCAGCTCGAACGTGACCTGCGCGAGGCGATAGCGTGTGCGAAGGCAGGCACCCCGATCCCGGTCGAGGTGCGGCTGCGTGCCCGCCGCGACCAGGTCCGAGCGACCGAGCGTTCTGTCGAGGCGATGGATGTTCTGATGAAAGCGTCTGCGGGACATGGTGTTCGGCACGGCGGCGTCATCGAACGCGCGTGGCGCGACGTACACACCGCAGCCGCGCATATGGTGAACAATGCTGAGCCAGCCCTGCGCATGTATGGCCGCTGGGCCTACGGCCAGGAGGTCGGAGACGACATGGTGATGCTGTGAACACCGAGCCGCCGCTGTCGATGTTGGAGCGAATGACCGCGATTCTCGACATATTCGACGATCGCACGGTCCGGATGCGATTGGACGAGGTCACCGCGTACTCCGGCCTACCGCGGTCGACCTGCTACCGCATACTCGAGCAACTCGTGGCCCTGGGCTGGCTGCAACACCGGCCCAGCGGCTACGCGCTCGGCCCGCGCGCCGTCAGACTGGGCGGGCTCGGTGACAGTGCCGAGCTGCGCTCGGCCGCGCTCCCGGTGTTGCGGGAACTGAGCGCACATACCGGCGCGACAGTCCACCTCGGCATCCTCAATCTCGGCGATATCGTCTACCTTGATCGCGTTGGCGGGATATCGCCTGCGGCCCAAGCCTTCCCGTCACGCATCGGCGGCAGGGCGCCGGGATATGCCACGGCGTTGGGCAAAGCCGTCCTGGCCTGGTCGAGCCCGGAAGAGGTTGATGCGTTGTACCTGGACGGAATGCGCCCGTATACGCCGAACACCATTATCGAACTGCCCACGCTGCACCGGGAATTGCAGCGGGTCCGGCGACGTCACGGGGTGGCCTATGCGCACGGCGAATACCTTCCGGGGACGGCGTGCGTGGCCGTCGCGGTACGCGGCTACGACCGCGCCTGGGGTGCGGTCGAAGTATGCGGAGACGACACGGCGGGCGCCGTCGATCGACTGGCGCCCGCCGTTCTCGATGCGGCGCGGAGGGTGTCGGCTCGGCTGGATCCCGATGCCGCCACGGCGATCACGCCCGAGTCGCCGTCCGGCGGGGTGCTGGAGCAGCTGCTGGCGATGATCGATGACGACACCCTGCTTTAGAGCGCGGGTTTCGCTTCGCTACCGGCGGCCGGAGGCGCTGGACGAGCCAGAGCTCAGACCGCGGGAGGATCCGCTCGGAAGCCGCAGATGAGCATCTGGAACACCGGTACCGTCCGGATCGAGCAGACCGTCGCCGTGCGCGTACGGGCTCTGCCCCGGTGCGGACTGCACCGTAACGGCGTACCGCCACAGACTGTCCGCGAGCGCGATGCCGCCGCCGGTGAGCGTCCCCGCCAGTCCGCCGGCACCCGCGAAGGCTCCGATCGCCGCCGGTACCGTTGCCACGCAGGCAGGTCCGACGATCAGGCAGGATCCCAGTCCGACGACTCCGCCGATCATCGCGCCCAGGACGGCGCCGATCGCCATGCCGATCATCGGGCCTGTGCTCATCTTGCTCGCGAAGTCGTCGAGGGCGAGCTGGTTTTCCAACGGCGAGGCCACGAAATCACCGGCATTCAAATCGCCGAGGCCAGGAGTCAGGGTGAGCTTGTGCCCGTCGTCGGAGATCCGGGCGTCCACTCGGCGCTGCTCGCCCCCGATGCTGAAAGCCAATGGCACCGAATCCAATGGGACCCCGGACGCATCCTGGACTTCGATCGTCCGGCCGTTGCCCGACCACGCGAAGACGCCGCCGTCCACCATGGCGACGACAGAATCAGATAGCGCGGTGACGGAATAGCCGTTCGGTGCCGGATCGGCATCGGCGGTAGGCGCGGCCGCCGTCACCAGCCCGGTCAGTGCGAGTACGGCGAAAACCTTGGCGGACAGGCGGATATCCATCGCGTTGTTCGTGGTCATCGAGTCTCCTCGTCCGCGTTATGTGGCATACCGGGTTTGCCCTGGAGCTGGGGAGCGTATTTGCTCGCGCCCGGTGCGGTCCGCAGGACGGTGACGTACTCGAACAACGCCGCGGCCGCGGTCGGTCCGCCACCGATCACCAGCCCGGCGAGCCCGCCGACCGCGCCCACCATGCTCACGATCGGGAGCACGGTCACCACGCAGCCGATGCTGAGCACCGCACACGACGCGCCGGCCATGGCGACCCCGACGCCGATCCCGATGACCGCGCCGACCGCAGTGCCGACGAGGCTGCCGACCGAGGTGCCGATGCTGACCGAGTTGATCAGGTCGTTCATGGCGAGCTGGTTTTCCAGCGGAGACGCGATCGGGTGGATCTCCTGTCGCGCAACAGCTTCCGCATCGGGCGTCGAGGTCAGCACTCGGCCGTCGGTGGAGATGTCCTGACGGATCGTGAACTGCCGCCCATCGAGGGATGCCACCGTGGGCAGGGAATCCATGCTCCGGCCGGATGCGTCGCGGACGGCGACCGAGGAGCCATCGCCGGACAGCGCGAATGTCCCGTTAGTGAGCGTGGTGACCACGGAATCGCCGGTGAGCACGGACTGATATGTCACCGGTGCGGGTTCGGGGGGATCTGCCACAGCGGTCGTGACCGCTCCCAGCAAGGCGGTGGCGGTCGATGCGGCGACGATAGCCGGCCTGATTGTTCTCATCGGTCTTCCTCATCAAGGCGACGCCCGATCATTGGTCGGGTACGCAGATAGTGATCGGAGTCACTTCCGATCATCGGCAATGCTGAAGCCGCGACAACTATGTCCGGGGTCTCGTTCCATTGAGTGAAACCACCTGGGCACCACACGATCCCGACCTGCGTCGCCGATGCCGGGCGATTGCCGTCGAGGCTGCTGTTTCGTTGAGTGAGACCACGGACATGCCGACCGCCCGGTCATGCGAACTTGCGATCCGTTCCCGGATTCGCGGCGAGCTCTACCCCCGATCACGAAGAGGGCGTTCATGTCCACAAATTCCCACGTTCGCAATGCCGGCGTGCCACCTGCGCCCGAAGACACCGGCCGTCTGGATGGCGCATCACGCCTGCGGATCTTCTCCGTCCTGGCGGTGATCGTGCTCTACACCGAGGTCGCGCCGATCCAGTTCACGATGATATCGGCGGCACTTCAGAAGATCGCACCGTCGTTTCCCGATGCCGGGCCGAACATCACCTGGGTCTTGATCGTCTTCGGGCTGATCGGAGCTTCGGTGGCACCGGTGGTCGGCAAGCTCAGCGACATCTGGGGGAAGAAGAAGGTCTTCCTGAGCTGCGGTGTGGTTTTCGCGCTCGGCTGCCTCATCACGGCTACGACGAGCAGCTGGCCGCTGTTCCTGATCGGCCGCTGTCTGCAGTCCACGGCTGCGGCGCTGGCGATTGTCGCCTACGGGCTCATTCGAGATCTTTTGCCGCACAAGTACGTTCCGATCGGCCTCGGTGTGTCCGCGACCGGTCTGGGCTTCTCCGCGGTGCTGGGGCCGATACTCGCGGGGGCGCTGGTCGACAATTACAGCTGGCGGGCGATGTTCTGGATGCTGTTCGTCTTCGTGGCGGCGATGACTCCACTGGTGATGTGGGTGGTTCCGGAATCGAGGCTGCGGGTCGCCGGCCGGGTCGATATCCTCGGCGCCGCTTTGCTTTCCGGCGGTGTCGCCATGCTTCTGCTGTATGTGGCGAAGGGACACGACTGGGGATGGGGAGCGCCCGTCTCATTGGCCTGGCTGTGCGGCGGGATCGCGGCGCTCGTCGTGTTCGTGGTCGTGGAGCGCCGCTCCGGCACTCCGATCATGGATATGGAATTGCTGTTCTCACCCCGCGTGAGCCTGGTCCTCGTCACCGCGGTATTCACTTCGTGCCTGATCGGCGTACAGAGCTATGCGATCGCCTATATGGCGCAAACTCCACCGCAGCATGCACTCGAGTCCACCATCGTGAGCCGGACGATCTCCCAGGTCTCCGCGGCCGTAGGGCGGCCGGTGCCGCCCGGAATAGTGAATGCGACAGTCGCACCGGGTTACAGCTACGGGGACGGACTGTCGTTGATGGGGTTCGCGCTGCGAATCGGCTTGGCGCAGGGACTGACCGCGATGCTCTTCGGCGTGATAGCGGGTTTCGTCGCACGGAAGGTCGGGGCCCGCTTGCCCTTGCTGGCCGCGCTCACGCTGTTTCTCGTGAGTACCGCGGCCTTGGCTCTGCTGCCACATACCTGGCAGGTGTTCGCAGTCTGCGGTGTGGGTTTCGGTGCCGCACTGGGTCTGTACTACGCCTGCATGCCGATCTTGATGGTCGAAGCGGTGCCGCAGGAACAGCAGGGCATCAGTGTCGGCATGCTGGGCGTCACTCAGAATCTCGGGATGTCGGTGGGTGCCGCGGTGGTTACCGCGTTCGTTGCCGCTCACCCACTCGTGTCCCGGGTGAGCGTTGCCGGACGCCCGCCGCAGGAGACTCGCCTGCCGAGCGTATTTGCCGACAGGGGTTACGAACTCGGATTCTGGTTCGGTGTGGCGGCCGTGGTGTGCGCGCTCGTGGTCGCCATGGTGATGCGGCACGGGCGCATGCCCGCGACCGGCGGCGCGCTGGGCCAATGAACCGTTTTTCCGCCGCACGGGTGCGACGACGAGCGAACCGGACACGACCGAACCGATCGACTACCGTTTCACGCTGGCCAACGAGCGCACGTTCCTCGCCTGGATCCGCACCGCGCTGGGCCTGTTCGCCGGTGCGGTGGCGGTACACACCCTGGTCGAGCCGGTCGGCGGGGCTGTGCCGCCGGCGGTGTCGGTGGCATACCGGCCGCCGGTCAGGACCCTTCCGGTGGTGTCGATGATTTCGATGGTGGCCGAGCGTTTGTGCGGATCCATCCCGATGATGACGGTCATCGCCGGTTCCTCCCGTGGTCGACATCGTGGTGTCCGTGCGGGAGGGCACCGCTAGTTCGAGCATGGGGCAGGCCCCTCTTCAGCCACTCCCTGCACGGCACCCGATGGGAGGCAAGCCATTAGAGAGCCACACCAAAACAGACGGCGGGCAGCCGCATATACGGAGCATCCCGCCGGGCACCTGGACCAAATCCTGGCCGGGATCCGATCCTGACACCGGTCTCTAACTAGCCGCATACCGCGCCGACCGAACCGGCCAGCGCACGGCGCTGACGAAACGACTGCGCCCCCACCCGGACACCGGATGGGGGCGCAGCAGAGTCTCTACCAGCAGCGATACGCGCGCTGCCCTATTTCTTCGCAGAGGCTAATCCGCTTCGGAACTCGACCACCACGCCGTCGAATATCTGCACGTCAAACGGCATGCTCACTCCTCGACTCGTGTTCGGAACCGAATAGCCTCTGTGCTGCGGCATCGAGCACCCGGTTCGAAACCGGGGTTCGGACCGGTAGCCGGGTGGCTCAGGGGCCGAAGCTGCCGGTGGCGCCGCAGCCGCTCGAGGTGGGAGTCGGGATCGTCGGCTCGGCGAGTCCGCCGTGGCGGAGCCCGCCGTCCTGAGGACGGTCGCGCTCGCGACCGCCAATCCCCCTGCCGCCCAGCCGATTCGAGTCAGAATATGGCTCGGTGTCATTCGCACTCCCCGTTAGTTCGTAGCGCGCCCGTCAGACCCCAGATGCTGCAGGAGGCCGGTCGGGCACCGTGTGAATACTCGCGGTGTCGAATTCCGGAGCGGCCCGATTCCAGCCGGCGGGCTGCCCCGACTTAGCCTATTGACATTTAGCGACCGATTGGTTGCAATCTTCGGTGTGACTGAGACCCGACGCGTGCGCCGCACCCAGGCGGAGCGCACCGCATCCACGAAGGCGGCGCTGGTGGACGCGACGATCGAGACCATCGCCGAGATCGGCTACCACCGTGCTTCCGCCGGGGAGATCTGTGCACGGGCGGGGGTGTCCAAAGGTGGACTGTTCCGCCACTTCGACTCGCGACTCGAGCTGGTCGTCGAGGCCGCTGAAGAGGTCGGTCGCCGAAACCTCGCGGGCTTTCGCGCTCTCGGCGACGCGCCTGTCGGCGACATGCTCGCGTTGACGCGAAGTCAGTCGCGAGCGCAAATCAACGCGGTCTGGTTCGAGTTGCTGGTCGCCGCTCGCACGGATGCCGAGTTGCGCGAGCAGCTCACTCCGGTGGCGAGCCGGCTTTACGCCGCCATCGACGAGCTCGCCGTGGTGCCGTCGTCGGGCGCAGGAGTCGATCCCGCGTTGCTCCGGTTGATGGGCACGTCGCTGGTGCACATGTTCAACGGCGAGGCCGTCCTCCGGGAGGTCCTCCCGCGACCGGAACTCGAAGACGCCCGTTTGAAAGCGGCGACCGAGCTGATCAATGCCCTTGTCGCGCTTCGCCGCGACTACCCGTCCGTCGCCGTCGAGCGACCTGACCTGGAGAAGTGAACATGGCTAGAGGTTTCCCGTCCGGGAGATCCGCGGATTACATCGTGGTCGGCGGCGGCAGCGCCGGAGCAGCCGCAGCACGTCGGATCGCCGATGCGGGTGCCGAGGTCCTGCTGCTCGAAGCTGGTGGCCGCAACGACTCCTGGCTCGTGCGGGTTCCGGGCATGGTCGGGCCGATGCACGGGGTCGCCCGCCTACAGCGCAGTGTCACCTGGCAGCCGCGCACCAGCCCCCAGCCGGATGCCGCGGGACGCCGGGTATCGCAGATGCACGGGCTCGGGCTGGGCGGAGGGGGCGCTGTCAACGGGATGATCTGGTCTCGCGGGCACCACAAGAACTACGACGACTGGGCGGCCGCCGGTTGCGTCGGCTGGAGTCACGCGGACGTTCTTCCGATCTTCAAGGGTATGGAAGCGTTCGAGGACGGCGCGAACGACTATCGCGGCGGCTCAGGCCCGATCGGTGTCACCCGTGCGCGCGATCTCGCCGAGGTGACGACAGCCTTCCTCGACGCGCTCGCCACCACCGCGGGAGTCGCCCACAACGCCGACTACAACGCCGCCGAGCAGGAGGGCGTCTCGGTCGCCCAGTGGAACGCGGCCGGCGGGCGTCGTCAGAGCTCGGCCGAGGCGTACCTGCGCGACGCGCCGCCGAACCTGCATATACGTACGGGTGCCCAGGTCACGCGGATCATCATCGACAAAGGCGCCGCCGTCGGCGTCGAGGTCGCCACCGAGCAAGGCATGGAGCGCCTGATCGCGCGCCAGGAAGTCATCGTGAGCGCCGGCTCGTTCCGCACCGCTCAGCTCCTCATGCTGTCCGGAATCGGACCGGCCGCACACCTTGCCGAACATGGGATTCCGACACTCAGTGACCTGCCGGTTGGAGAGGGTCTGCAGGACCACCTCGTTCTACCCGTGGTCTACAACGTGACCCGAGGTCCTGTCCTCGGTCCGGCGAAGTTCCTCACCGCGATGGCCAAGGAGCGCATCCGGGCGAACTCGACCTTCCTTTCCGGCTCGTATATGGAGGGTGTGGCCCACATCAGATCGGAGCACGCCGACGCCGTTCCCGATCTGCAGTTCTTCGTAACTCCGCTCGGCCGCAAGGGCGCAGATTCCACGATCCCGGGAGTTCACCCCGACATCGACGGCGCCTGCTTCACGGTCTACGCCGTGCTGCTCTATCCGGAGAGCTCGGGAACAGTTCGGCTGGCCTCGCGCGATCCGCACGTGGCGCCCGTGATCGACCCTCGCTACCTGAGCGCATCCGCGGATCTCGACGTGCTGATGTCGGGAGTGGAGATCATCCGCGATGCAATGGCACACCCGCGGGCCTCCTCCTATGTCCGCGCCGAAGTGGCGCCGGGCCGGGCCGGAACCACGCCCGAAGCGGTCAGAAACGACGCACGCCAACGGATTTCGAGCGTCTACCACCCCACCGGCACCTGTCGGATGGGCATCGATGAGCGAGCCGTGGTCGACCCAAACCTGAAGGTGCGCGGCATCGAGCGTCTGCGCGTCGCCGACGCCTCGGTGATGCCGTCCATCCCTGGCGGCAACACCAACGCACCGTCGATGATGATCGGCGAGCGCGCCGCCCAACTCGTACTGGAGGACGCATGACCCCGCTCCGTGAGGTTGCCGTGATCGGCGCCGGCATCTCCGGCCTCGGCACCGCGATCAAGCTGCGCGAGGCGGGGATCACCGACTTCGTGATTCTGGAGAAGGCCGACAGTGTGGGTGGTGTCTGGCGGGACAACACCTATCCGGGTTGCGCGGTCGACATCCCCTCGGTCGCCTACTCGTATTCCTTTGCGCCCCACGACCGTTGGAGTCGCAAATTCGCGCCGCAGCCGGAGATCCTGTCCTATCTGCGCGAGACCGCCGATCGCTTCCGCGTCGGCCAGCATCTCCGTCTCGGGGTCGAGGTGTTCGATGCGAGTTGGGACAGCATGGAGCGGTGTTGGGTGTTGGACACCAGCAGCGGCGAGATCCGTGCGCGCTCGCTCGTTGCCGCCGCCGGCCCCTGGCACGAGCCGAGCCTGCCCGAGATCGAGGGACTCGACGCCTTCCCCGGGCCGGTGTTCCACACATCGCGCTGGGATCACGACGTCGATCTGACCGGACAGCGGGTGGCGATCGTCGGAACCGGCGCCTCGGCGATCCAGGTTGTGCCGAGCATCGCCGAGCAGGTGGCCGAACTCCATGTCCTGCAACGGACCCCGCAGTGGGTTGTGCCCAAGGCGGAGCCCAGGCCATCCCGGATCCTCCGACGCCTGGGTCTGCATCGCCTCGGGTTGGTCCATGGCTTCAAGCGTTGGCGCGAGGAACTGATCCTCGAACTCACCAACATCGCGTTCAACCGCCCCTGGGGGCAGGCTGCCTTCAAGTGGATCGGACGGCAGAACCTGCGCGCGGCCATCGATGATCCCGAACTGCGTGAGGCCCTCACGCCCGAATGGTCCGTCGGCTGCAAACGGCTGCTGATGTCGAGTGAGTACTACCCCGCGCTGGCGCGCCCGAATGTCTCGGTCGTCTCGACCGGCCTGACCGCGGTCCGCGGGAACACCCTCATCGGTGAAGACGGCTCCAAGACCGAGGTCGATGTCGTGATCATGGCGACCGGGTTCAAGATCCTCGACATGCCGATCGCGGGCAGGGTCAGGGGCATCGACGGCCGCAGTCTGGCCGAGCACTGGGACGGCAGCCCACAGGCCTACCTCGGGACCACGGTGCCCGGCTTCCCGAACCTCTACATCCTCTTCGGGCCGAACGTCTCGGCAGTCGCGTCGGGGTTCCTGATCATCGAGTCCCAGCTGCAGCAGGTGGTTCAGGCACTGGCTCATCTGCGGCGCAGCGGCGGGGTGTCGCTGGAGGTCCGGGCTCACGTGATGCAGCAGTTCAACGACGACGTCCAGGCCGCGCTGCAGAGCACGGTCTACAACTCGGGCGGATGCCGCAGCTACTACTTCGACAAGAACGGCCGCAACGGCTTCTCCTGGCCCTGGTCGGCGCGTCAGCTCCGGCGGATGACCGCCCGCTTCGACCCAGCGGACTACGTCGTGACACGGGCGTGAGGGAATCGCTCGAGTTCCCACACCAGCAGTGCTGTAGGTGGTTGCGTGGTGTTCGGAAAACGATGGTGGGTTCAAGGGATCGCTGCATCACCGCGTGGATGATCATGTCTGCGTGGAGGTTTGGGTGCGGGACTACGGAATGTCGGCTGCTCG
>NZ_JBHZAK010000043.1:0-29278 GCF_042754165.1 Nocardia sp. NPDC059229 | reverse complement strand
ATGCGTTCCTAGACAGCTCGCACTTCACTCGGAGGTCTTCGTCATGTCAGCTCGCCACGCCGTCACCAACGTCCGTGGTCAGTACACCTAGGGCCTGGGCGAGCCGGATCGAATCCTGATCGGGGTGGCCGAATTCGAGTGCGCCCTGCAGCCACAGCATCCGGGCGTACGCGCTCGGGCCCTCCGCGCGCGCGGCCGAGGTACTCGGCGAGGAGATCGGCGCCGACGGACGCACCATCGCCGACGTCGGGGCGGACCGCGTCGATGTGGAAGCCCGCCCATTCCAGTTCGCGCAGCACCGCGCCGCGGCCACGGCCTGCGTCCGCAGCTGCGCGGCCGAGGACGCGGTCCCGCGACATCGACTGGCGGATGCGTCGACGCTCGCCGAAGGCCTCCATGACGCGTCCCGCTTCAACAAGACGATCTGCGACTCCAGGGTGGGCGTTGAGGTCGTAGAAAACGGGTCCTTACTCACCGCGGAGTATTCCAACTGGCCGCTCGAACCGCCGATCGACGCAGCGATCAAGGAATTCGTGATCGCCGTCACCGCGAGGCGGCTCACGAGCGCTTCGGCGCCACCGGTGTCCCGGTGCGAATCGACTTCTCCCATTCCGCACCAGCCGACACCCGATATCTCGTTGATGCGCTCGGAACCGCCAATATCCACTTCGATCAAGGACGAGACGCGATCGTCTTCCTGGTCGCTTCGGCGGCTGAGCCGGTCGCGAATGATGCTGGCCTACAGCATATTCTACGTTCCTATGCTCGGCAGTTGCTCGAATTGATCAGCCTGGAGCCCACCTGGCTGGACAGGTTTCGCGAAATCCTCAACTCGGCCGTGCTGGCGGGCGGCGTCGGCGGCGTGACGTTGTCCGAGGTAGCGGAGAGACTGGGGCTCGGTGACCGCACTCTGCAGCGGCGCTTGGCCGAGCATGAAACAACGTGGCGCGCCGAGCTCGACATGATCTTGCGCGACAGGGTTATCATCCTGGTCCAGGATCGATCGGTATCAGTGGAGTCGATCGCAAGTCAGCTCGGGTACCGCGATAGCAGCTTGCTGCACAAGGCATTCCGCCGATGGACGGGGCAGTCCCTTGCCGAGTTCCGCCGAGGTCTCACGAACTAGGAAGGATTGTGGCCCGCGAGCATTCGGGCGGGATTGTCTCGCAGCAGTCTGCTGATCAGCGCGGGCTCGGTTCCGTGTTCGGCGAGCAGTTCTGTGAAGACTGTCGGGATGAACGCGAATCCGTTTCCGCCGTGGCGGGTCCACATTTGTTTGAGAAACACGTCGTGGCTGAGCAGGATCTGATCCGGGTGCCGCATCACGAGGTCCGCGACCGCCGCTGCGGTGACATCGGGGTCGGGGCAGCGACCTTCGCGGGGGAAGTTGATGTCCATGCCGATCATGTCGAATTCGAGCCAGACTCCTCGTTCGGCGACGCTGTGCTGGTAGGCGGGGTCGGTCGCCGACGGATCCATATGGGCCAGCACTACTCGTCGTGGCGATACCCCGACCTGGTCGATCACGATGTCGAGCACTTCGTGTGCGCGTCGCTGCCACCCGGGGAGGTGGATCATGAGGGCCCGGGTGGGATGGTCGAGTTGCGCGAGTGCGGCGGCGCGGAGTGAAGCGCCTTCGGCCTGTGTGAATGTGGGCGAGACGCCGATTTCGCCGATGATGCCGGGTTTCACATGGTCGGGTCCTACACCGTGGGCCAGCTCGTCGGCGATGGCCGTGGCCAATGCATCGACTGTGGTGGTTGTGATGCGCTGTTGCTCGATTTTCTCGAGGTAGGTCCCGCAACCCATGACGATATTGAGGCCCGTTCGCCGCGCGGTTTCCACGAGGGCTTCGGGGTTGCGTCCGATGGCTGCACTACAGGTGGCGTCGACGATGGTTCTCCCGCCGACCTCGGCGAACCCGGTGATCTCGTCGATGACCTCGGCGATGGATTTGGTGGTCAGGTTGTCGAGGCAGGCGTACGGGTCGTGGCGCAGCGCCCACGCGAGGGAGGCATCGACAGTGCTCGTGGTGAGGAATTCGGTGAACGTGTGGTTCGGTTGATCGCGGGCTGCGGACAGGTCGTTGAACAAGTGCTCGTGTGGCAGCACGATTCCGAGTTCACTCACCGGCACCGGACCGAGGACGGTCTGCACAGCGGTCACCGTGCTGCTCCTGTACGGTGACCGGCGCCACGCGTAGGAATCGCTGCGATGGCCGCGGCAGCGAGCGCGAGCACGGTCCCGGCCACCCGCGCCGATCCGGAAGCGACAGGATCTTGGTTCACATCATTGGATAGGATTCGAGGAAAGTTGCCCAGAACCTCGTGCATGGATCGAAAGGTGTTGTGTCCCAACGGTTCATTCCCTCTTGAATGATCTCCTCGATTTCGGCCCAGTCGTAGGGTGTCGGGTCTTCGTCGGGGTCGGGTCGTTCGATTTCGACCTTGTATACCAGGTATGCCAGCGACGACAGGTCGAGGTGGATCAACTCGAGTTCCACCTCCGAGTCCGGGTCGGACACCCAGATGGTGCCATCCGTGGGACGGACGTAGAGCGGGCTGTGGAACAGCAGACCCAACGGCTGCAGTTGTCCCGCCGAGGTGAATGTCGGCGTCGAGTCGATGTCGTCGATGAAGGCCAGGTCGGGGCTGGCGGGATCACGATCGGACACCTCGGCCGATATCCGAAACAGCCCGCGCGAGTGGGGGATTCCGCATGTCACCGCGAACGCCACCGCGTCTGGCGTCGTCCAGATCCGTTCCGCGAAGTCGGCTCGGAATCTGAGCATCTCACCCGGCGGTAGGCTCGTGCGAACCTCGTGCCAGTCGACTCCTGCGAGCATTCGTCATGTCCTCCCATCGGATCGGTTCACCTGAGTAGTTCGCCGTTGTATCAGACATCAAGTGACACTCACGAGTCGAATCCGAATCCATGGTCCGAAATCTGTTGGTGTCGTTAGGGTTTCACCGCGTGCAGGATCTGCATTCCGCACGGGCTGTTGTCATCGTGATGGACATCGAGACCGGCCGCTCGGCATTTCTCGGTCAGCCATTGGTAAGACAGCCGGAGTTTGGGGTAGCTGCCATTCATGAGATTCCAGCCGCAGCCGTCCCAGGTGTGTAGCAAATCATGGACCAAGACCGTGTCCTCGTCGACATAGTCGAGGAAGCAGGTGAGAATCCGATCGGCAGTGCCGCGTACGGGGATGAAGCGGTTCGAGGCGGGTAGTTCGACGGTCTGGTCACGATAGGTCACGACGAAGCTTCCGCCCGTTTGCAGCGCTTCGGCGACATCCGCGATCAGTCCCACCACATCCGCACGCCCAGGCAAATGCGGCAAGGTATCGCCCATACACACCACAGCGGCAAGCGAGCCGGCCGTGGCGAGATCCGGCAGAACGCCACGAAGATCCCGGTGGGTGGGCTGGACCACTGATTCGTACCCCAGACGCTTTGCGTTCTCGGTCAGTTCGTCGAGCAGTGCGGCACTGGTGTCGACCGCGGTTATCGATTCATAGCCGAGATGAGCCAGCGCCAACGCCTGGGCACCGGAACCACAGCCGAGGTCGACGGCACTGGCGCGATCGCTGGGACGAGCAGCCAGACCCAGACGACGGAACAGATCGGCTTGGGTGTTCGCGACGCTGTCGATGTCTCCGCCGAGCATCCATGTGTAGTGCTCGGCGAGCAGGCGGTCGTAGTGGTCGTCTACTGCGGTCATCGGCTGGCACATCCTTCGCGAATCTGGTGGGCAGCGCCAGTTTGCCGCTGCAATACTGTGGTTCGGCGGTACAAGAACTGGACTGGGGTGGGTGCGTGGGGCGAGGAATCGAGTACTGCCCGGTGTCGGCCGGTGTCGAGGTGGTCGGCGACCGATGGACACTGCTATTGGTGCGTGAGTTGCTGATCGGGTCGCGGCGGTTCAATGACCTTCATCGCGGCTTGCCGGGGATCAGCCGGACCCTGCTGTCTGGGCGGTTACGGCGATTGCAGGTCGCCGGCCTCGTCGTTCGGACGCTCGACGCCGAGGGGCGACCGGAGTACCGGCTTACGCCGGCCGGGGCCGCGCTGGAGCCCTTGGTGTGGCAACTGGGGGATTGGGCGCGTCGCTGGTATTTCGGCGACCCCGAGGAAGAGCAGCTCGACAGCGCGTGGGTGCTCTGGCGGCTGCGGCAGTTCGTGCGTCAGGACTGCCTGCCCGCGCGGCGGGTGGTTGTCGAGTTCGTTCTCCACGGTGCGATCGACGAGCATGCGTGGCTTGTGCTCGCGCCCGGAGAGACCAGCGCGTGCAGTCGACACCCGGGATATGACATCGACGTCTGGGTTGATGCCGACCTGGCTGAATTGCACCGGTTGGTGGCTGGGACTTCCACCATCGACGCCGCCATTCGCTCCCGCAGGGTGAGCGTCGACGGGGAACCGACCCTCGTGGCAGGTTTTTCCGACTGGTTCGCCTGGCGCACACCTACGATGCTCGGGGTCGATCGATCGGGGGCGAAATAACAGCCCGCCCCACTGTTCGGCTGCGAATGACGCTACCCGCCAGGTCATTTCGCTATACCCGGCTCATTTTCCGGCAACTGCCGCATCGTCATCGAGGGCCCGCAATCTCTCGGATCTGCCTTGGCGATCTGCTCCGGCAGGCGGTCGCTCCCTTCACTCCGCAACTGGTGGGGACGCATTCCTCGCTGTTCTCGACGTGACATTCCGGGGGCGGAGGTGGCCGTGCTCGATATCGACCTGCCGGGCCGGTCCGGGCTGGAGGCCAGGGCAACCCCGACACACCCCTGAACGAAAATGGTGGCCTGCTCGCCGGCCCCACTTTCGCCGAATGGGTCTCGGCCACCTACTCGTCCTGCATCGCCTGATCGGAACCGATCATCACCGAACCACGCGCGAACGCCCCGGCAGTGCGTGGCGCAGCAATTCTGTTGCCTACCCGCACTATTCAGTCGCGATGGCAGATTCCTTGCCGCGGGTGGGAATAGTCCACACTGGGAGGCGCCCGGCCTTGTATCACTTGGCACAGTTCTGTGGATCCGCAATGGCTGGGGCAATGACGTCGGGGCAGGGCCAACACTCGATCCTGATGTCGCACAACCTTGTTCGCTCATTTCATTCGGAAGAGGTTAGTGGTGCCCGATACCGGATCGGCCGGCCCGGTCAATCTGTCCAGCTTCTTGTCCTTCGTCGGTTCGGCGGTAGGGCTCGGAAGCTCACTGCTGAGTTTCGTTCTCTGATATGACGCAACCCACCGGCCGGCAACAGGGCGAATGGCTGCCCGTTCTGCACCGCGCCGATGTCCCGTTGTCGCTGGTCTCGCCGCCGCGGCGATCCTGCTCGACGATTTCCACGAGCAGGCCGCCGCACAGGTGTGTGCGGATCGGCTGATCGTCGGCCTGGTCAACCCGGACCATCTCTTCGTCGCGGCCGCGGACTCCGGCCAGGTCGACGGGATCAGGCAAGCCGTCCTCACGTCAGCGCCGAACGCCCAGCATGCGTCCGCCACGACTCACGCCCGGGCGCGGCGAGCCGTGTGATTTTCACGCGCACCCGGATACGGCAATTCAATTCCCATCGCACTCGCGGAATTACGGGTCCGAACAGTCGAATGCCGATAGCTATTTCGTGCTGCGCTGATGACGAACGTGCTGCCGGGGACCTACTCGGTCCACAACCTGCCCGCCTTTTGGCTGTACGTCTCGCGAGCCACAGTTCGCAAGGAAGGAACCCTGTGATGAATACCTTGAACAAGTTCACCGCCACCGCCGCCCTCGCCATCGCCGCGCTGGCTGTCACCACCGGCACCGCCTCCGCCGACGCTCCCGCGCAGAAGCCGGGCAGCACCATCGGCACCGACGTGGTCCCGGGCATCCACTACACCGCCAACGTCGTGGACCACTCCGTCGTGCTGCGTACCGACGCCGGCCGAATCAATGTGCGCGGCAACCAGTTCGAGGTCCTCGACGCTACCGGCAATCTGGTTGTCGGCATGCCGCTGACCTACCGGCTCGACCAGAAGGATTGGCCGATCGCCGCGCAGGTCGACACCGACGGCCGGACCGTCACCCTGACCCCGTCCACCAACCCCGCCGAGGCCATCGCGGCCACAGCCACGCCCGAGGCGAAGCCGATCCACTCCCAGGACGACTTCAACGACGCGGTTGGCGTGGCGGCCAACCAGATCGGCATGGCCACCGCCATCGGCGCCATGGTCGGCGCGGCCATCGGACTCGTCGGTGGCTGCGTCGCCGGTGCCATTGTCGGCACCGAACTGATGCCACCCGCGTTTCTGATCGGCGCGCCCGGGGGCTGCATCGCCGGAGCCGGCGTCGGCGCCGGACTCGGCACCGCCATCGGCACCATCGCGATCGGTGCGCCGGTGACCGTGGTCAGCCTCGTCCAATTGGCCAGCACCCTCAACAACGCCGAGAAGTGATCTCGTATCCCCGGGTATCCCGCCCAGCGGGAGACCCGGGGACCGGACATCGATCCTGTTCAGCTCGAACGGAATTCCCCGCGACACGGACCTACGCCGACGAAAGAATCCGGCCAGGACCAACCCCGGCACGCCGGCCGCCACCGCATCCTCCGTCACCACCGCGCGCTGGCCCTGGGAGCGCTGGGCCGAGCCGTAGGCATCGTCCTGAGTACCCGCCGCAGCGACTGACCCGTACCCGCCCGTGGTGTATCGGCAGTTCAGGCTCCGGCCGATTCGCGCTGTTCGTGAACTGGTACGCGGGCCGTCGAAGGAAGCGGTGAATTGTGCTGCGACGGCGTTGGTTGCGGCCGGTCATCGTCTCGGGGTCCAGTTGCCAGGCGTGAACGGTTCCGGCCCGGATCGGTAACCCGGTGCGCGAGAGCGTATGTGAGGGCGGCAAGCCCGAGTGCCACGAAAAGTCCCAGGTTGCTGGTCCCGAGGCTGCCATTGCGGGCAGCCTGGGTGAACAGGTAGCCCAGCAGCGGGCCGATGTGTGGGTCCTGCGACGTGACCAGACCGAGCCCGACAGCGGTGGCCGCGATCAAACTGCCCACGCCAACTTTGTTGATCCGGCCGTAGGCCCCTGCCGAGTCGTACAGAGCAGCCTGGTCGTAGCCGTGACGGCGGCGCTGCCACAGGTCGACGAGGAAGATTCCCGTCCACGCCGCCACCGGCACACCGACAACCGACAGGAACGCCTGAAACGGTGCGAAGAAAGTGGGAGCCGCGAAAGCCACGTACCCACCCCCCAACGCGACGAGGCCGGCGTCGATCAGCACCGTGGCCCGGCGCGGAAGCCGAACGCCGATCGCCAGCAGGACCAGCCCCGAGGAGTACAGATCCATGATCGACGACGAGACAAAGGACAGAACTGCGAAGGTGAGATAGGGAATCAGGAACCAGGTCGGCAGGTGCGCGGTGAGCGCGCCGACCGGATCGGTGACCGCCTCTTCCGCGATCGCGGGATCGCCTGCGGCCAACAGGATTCCGAACATCAGCAGCAGCACGGGCGCGGCGCTGCCGCCGAAGGTGGTCCAGCCGACCACACCGCGTCGGCTCGCCGTCCGGGGGAGATATCGCGAATAGTCGGCGGCACAGTTGACCCAGCCCAAACCGAACAGGGCCGCG
Organism: Nocardia sp. NPDC059229; assembly: GCF_042754165.1. Taxonomy (NCBI): domain Bacteria; kingdom Bacillati; phylum Actinomycetota; class Actinomycetes; order Mycobacteriales; family Nocardiaceae; genus Nocardia; species Nocardia sp. NPDC059229. The sequence goes on along the minus strand of NZ_JBHZAK010000043.1, from coordinate 21,667 downwards.
GCAAAACCGACGACACCGGCGAAACCGGCCCAGCTGAAGTGACCGGCCACCGAGAACGAGATCCGCGGCATCGTCAACACTAGATACACCCCGGTGAGAGCGGTGAACACGATGGTCAGCCATTTCTGCACCCGCAGGATCACGTGCAGTCCGTAGACACCGACCAGTGTCGAGCCGACGATCACCGTCAGGAAGGTGACGACCATGATCGGTTTCGGATCGATGCCGGGGTTCAGCCGCAGCACGACCGTTTTCGCGGCCAGCGTGGACAGGACGGCCCCCACAGTCTCCCATCCGACCAGCACGAGGTAGCTCAGCACGGCCGGAACCTTGTTGCCGTGATGCCCGAACGCCGCGCGGCTGGTGACCATCGTCGGGACTCCGCCCTGCTGCCCTGCCAGCGACGCCAAGCCCACCAGCACGAACGACAGCACCGTGCCGATCGCCGCGGCGATGGTCGCGGACAACCAGCCCACACCGAACGCGGCCGCGTACATGCCGAACGCCACGATGATCACATTGATATTGGGAGCGGCCCACGGCCAGAACAATCCGCGTGGAGTGCCCCGACGGTCGGCGTCGGCGACCCATTCGAGTCCCCTGCGCTCGATCTCCCACGCCGAGTGTCCGCCGTGGTCACTTGGCCGCACGGCGGACGACGCATCGGCGGGCTTCGCTTTCACTTCAAACACTCAAACAACGTACCGTTATTTGACGGCACATTGCAGGGTTTCCGGTGATTCGTCGAACGTCATCACTCGTATCCGCTTGCCCGAACCGAGGCCGGACACTGTGCGGTGCACTGTCGGCCGGTGTGTCCGAGCGCCAGTCACGTGACGGATTCCTGCCGACACTCAGGTTCGTAGCGTCACTGCCCCTTTCTGGGGTATTCGGGTCATACCCATTGAAGTCGGTTCGGATCCGAGTGAGCGGCGGAAATCCTTGGGTTGCTGGCCTGTCCAGCGTTGGAAGGAGCGGCGGAAGGCGCGGGGGTCGGTGTAGCCGATGCGGGCGGCAATGGAGCGGAAGGGCAGAGTGGTGTTGCGGATCAGGTTGGTGGCGGTTTCGTAGCGGACTGTTTCGACCTCCTCCCGCCAGCTGGTGCCCAGATCGCGCAGACGGCGTTGCAGGGTGCGGGGGCTGGTGGCCAGACGGCCGGCGACGGTTTCGAGGGAGAGGTCGCCCTGCCTCAACGCGTCGATGATGGCGGTGCGGAGGATGTCGTGGCTGTTGGGGATGGGGCGCGAGGAGGTCAGGAACAGTTCGGAGTAGTGACGCAGCATGGCGCCGAGGTGCGGATCCGATCCGGTCGGCAGGGCGCCGGCGTCGAGGAAGGTGAGCTCGGCATAGGGAGCACCGAAATCTATTCGGCTGGTGCCGAATCCGTCGATCAGGTGCGAATACCGGTGGGAAGCATTGTGACTGAATGCTACCCGGAACCGTATAAGGCGCCGGTGGGTTGCCTCGCGCACACGACGCAGAATGACCGAGAACAGGAACTCCTGCACCGGAGCCAGTATGTGCTCGGGTTGGGTGGGTACCGTATCGCGGATGCTCAGCAGTCCGCCGCTCTCGATCACCTGCCAATCGACGGTGGGGTCGGTGACGACGCCCCGCAGGTCGACCACTGCTCGAAGGCTTTGCGCCAGTGTCGATTCGCTGGTGAACAAGTAATCCCATACGTACAGCGCGCCTCGGTCGGCGGTCTCGGCAGCGAGCAGTCCCGCCCTGGGGCCGACGGCGGCGTCCATCAGTTCCCACGTACGCATGACCCACGACGTCGGGACACGGAGTAGATCGTCGCCGAGAACCGTCGGATCGATCGGAGGTGGATCGACGGCCAGTTCACCCGGTGGAACACCCGTACGCATCGCCGCATCACGGATCAGGCGCGCGGTGCGCGTGGGGATGGTGCCTTCGATCACCTTCCTGAGCCTAACCATCTGTCAAACCAATTGGTTTGTTGAGAGATCCATCTCTCCCCGGGCCCACGCATACCCCTGGCTACCTGACGAGATTCCCACCCCTGCGCCGGCCTCGCCTTCCAACCCGAGGGGAGTCAACGGGTTCACCGGAAGGCGAGGCGCTTCATGACGCCCCGTGCGAGGCCTACAGTCCCGCACAGGGTTCGGCCTCGATGGCCACCGGAACGGGAGGGTGGAGGTGTTCCGGTTGACATGCGCTGCGCCATCGCGACCTCTCGGTTCGCGGTGGTACGGACCGAGCGGCTGAACTGTAACCCCCCGGGCGGATGACCGGCACGAACCGAATTCCCAGCCGGGGGAAGACGACTCGGTCACCGGGGATAGTGCCGCCGAGCGCGGTTTCGATCGGTCAGGCGGCAGTGGTGCGGGCCGCGTACCAGACGGGCATGATCTGGGCGCCTACTCCGTCGGGGCAGCCCATCGCACGCCACAACTCCGGCGTCGGATACTCTCCGGGCCGCACGTGAAATCCTTGACGCAGGTGAGCTTCCTCCGACGGCAGCCCCTTCGTCGTATTGGATTCGACCCTGGTCGCCCCCCGACCGGACGGCGTACTTCTTCGGCACGTCCATCAGCCTGGTGGCCAGGCTGATGCCGCGGTATCCCGCCTTCCGGGCGAAGAATTCCCGCCGAATGCGCCAGGCTTCCATCTGGCCTGGGGTCTCACCTGCCTCATCGGTACAGATCTCGATCTGGCTGTAACCGGCCAAGTGCCCGCCGCTGGTCTCCGCGACGAAGATCTTGCGTGTTCCGATGCCCCGGGCGATCTCGTCCAAGAACTCCCGAGACGTCCTCAGGTGGCGGTCCTTCATCGCGGCAAGGACCCGAGGCACCCACTGCGCGCCGCCGTCAACGTCCACGAGGGACAAGGAGGTCTCGAAACCACCGATCATCGTGTCTCGTATTGCCACCGCGTCCGAGGGTTCCGCCTCCCGGATCCGCAGTCTCGTACCGCCAGTCGTGACGATGTCGGGGAGAGCCTCCAGCAGCCCCCCGCACCAACCCTCGAGCGAATCTCCCGTACCGACAGGCAGCCGCGCTTCGAACATCTGCCGAGAATAACCAACCGCCCGGCGCCGACGTCGACATCCATTGCGGCTGCCCAACATTGTCGGCCGGGTTTCGGGTCGAGGGCGACGAGCTCGGCGCTGCGGTGGTCGAGGCGCCTTCGGCACCTACCTCGTGTCAGCTTTGGTCGAGGGGTCCCAGTTCGCGGACGATGCGGGCGAGGGCGCGGATCCGTTCGTTGTCGCGGTCGCCGCTCCAGATCAGCGCCCATCGGACCAGATGGGAGTCGGTGATCGGTAGGTAGGTGACACCGGGGCGGTTGTAATAGCGGGCGATGTGGCTCATCCCGGTGGTGAGTGCGGTGCTGGTGCTGACCGTGGTGAGAATGTCTTCGAGAGTTGCGATTTCGGCGACCCTCTCAATGGGTTTGCCCTTGGGCGTATAGAAGGGGCTGACCGAATCCTCCCAGTACTCGGGCAGCTGTGTGCTGGGCTTGAAGACGCCGAAAACGCCGAAGTCCTCCAGCGACAGGTGGTTCTCGCCGGCGAGCACATGGGTTCCGGGCAGGACCGCCACCATCGGCTCCGTGGAAATGATGGGCCCGACCGTCAATCCGGGTTCTTCCACCGGCAGCCAGGCGATGAGGATATCGGCCTCACCGCGCTGTAACGGTCCGAACTGATCGCCGAATTCGGTGCTGCGAATCTGCAACTCCCACTCGGGATGTCGTCTGCGGAATGCGTCCCAGTACGGTTGATAGTCGTAGGGGTTGTAGCCGATCATCGCCACGCGTAGCACGCCGGAGATGCCGAAGGCAGCTGAGCGGGCGTTCTCGATGGCTTGCAGCACACCGTGGTACGCCGGTCGGAGTTCGGTGATCAGCTGGCGTCCGAGGGCAGTGATCTGCACGTTGCGCGGGTTGGACCGGTCCACCAGGCGACCGCCGATGCGGCGTTCCTGGCTCTTGATCGACTGGCTGATCCGCGCCTGGGACAAGTGCAACCGTTGAGCGGTACGCCCGAAATGCAGTTCTTCGGCCAGTACCAGGAAGATCTCGATGTCCCGCAATTCCATGGGGAGATTGTGCTCCTCGGAGATCGGCGCTGCGAGCCATGCATATCGGGGCATGACCGCGCAGGTCTCAGATCACTCTCGCGAAGAACTCGCAGATGTCATAGAGCAGCAGGTCCGGTGTTCGGTGTGCCGGCCAGCGTCCGCCGATGCCGAACTCGTTCCATTGCACGATGTTCGCGTGGTCCCGCTCGGCGAATCTGCGCACCGGTCGCATATCGGGGGTGAAGGAAGCCAAGCCGAGCGGCACGGTGGTGGGTCCGGTCGACGCGGCGGCCGTGCCGTTCACGCCGGGGAGCCCTCCAGTGGGTACGGAGGTGTTGGTGAACCAGTGGATCGAGATATTGGTGAGGATTTCCTCGGCAGGCATCGAGTCGGCCAGCAACTGCCCGCTCCAAGCCAGTTGGCCCACAGGCGAATCGGACAGGGCATGGGCAAGTGTTCGGGGCTGTGCGGAGTGGCCGTGCTGCGCGGCCCGTTGCAGAATTTGCTGCCAATACCGCACCTGCATCAGGTCACCGGCGTTCAGCCCGTCGAGTTCTCCCTTGTCACCTCGGGGGAAGGAAAAGATGTGGCCGACGTGCACACCGATCACCTGTTCCGGTGCGAGCCTTCCTATTTCGGAGGCGATTGCGGCGCCGATATCGTCTCCGTGCACGCCGTATCGGTCGTATCCCAGGCGCAGCATCAGCTCGTGGTACACCGCCGCTGTCTGTGCCGGATGTCGGCCGGGAACCCGTGTCGGCCCGGAGAACCCATACCCGGGGTGGGACGGGATCACTACGTGGAATGCCGCGGCCGGATCACCGGCGTGCGCCCGTGGATCGGCCAATCTGGGTACCAGGCCGAGAAATTCGGTGAACGAGCTCGGCCAGACGGGGGTCAGCAACAGCGGAGTCGCGTCGGGCTCGGGTGAGACGATGTGGACGAAATGGATGCGCTGCTCATCGATCTCGGTGGTGAAATGAGGAAAGGAGTTCAATCGTCGCTCCTGAGCGCGCCAGTCGAACCCGTCACGCCAGAGTTCGAGCAGCGGGACCACATACGACAACGGAACCCCGTACTCCCAGCCGGGCGGTGTCGGCACTCCGACCGCGACCGTGCTCGGGATCTCCTCATTCTCGAACGCTTCGACGAACCTGGTGTGGGCCAATCGGTAGTGAAGGTCGTCCAGATCGCTCTGCGGTATGTCGATGCGGAAAGGTGTGATCGCGGACAAGGCTGTTCCTTCGGTTCATCCCGGTGCTCGCAGCCAGCCTGCAACGCCCGCGGCGACCGGAACAACGCCGAAACCTGGCGTGTTCGATCACTTTCGCTAATGACTCGACTGCGCTTCACAACGGTGTCGGCCATAGGTGTGTCTGTTCATTACAAAAAGTGATCGGATGTCGGAGATATCGTCGTTGTTCCCCGGTCGTAGCTGTCGCAGGCTGGCTCCAGGATGGGACGAACTCGTTATGACCTGTGCGATCGCGTATTTGCCGGTCAACTTCGGCTGTCCCTATCGGCTGGGACAGGAAGGGCAGCTGCATGCGGATCTTCAGTTATCGTTGTCACGCTTACGAATACACCTTGTCGCGGCCCTCGCCCTGGGCAGTCGAGCTGCCCCCCGCCGCCGTCGCGACATCGGCTTCCTTCGGCGAGTGCCTGTTCGTGGCTGTCACCGTCGAACACGGCGACTCCGGTCTCGCACCGCTGGCCGCCGACCTCATCCAGCGCATCGCTGAGGAGAGCACCGCGAACTCGATTGTCATCGACGGCCGCTTCAGTCCGGCGAGAACCGACGGTGCCGACTTCTTGTCCGAGCTCGCCGACGCGCTGGATCTGATCGCCGAAATCGCCGAACGCGCGGCGTCGACGGTCCCCGCAAGCCTCATACCTTTCGGCTGGTCCTCGAGAACGCGAGGTGTGGTCGTGTCCGACGATCACCCGCGACGTCTGATTCACCTGTGGCCCACCGCTATCCGAGAGTTGAGTGAATCGGCTCCCGAAGTGATCGTCTTGACCGAACTACTGAGCGGGATGGAAGCCTTCAGCGCAGAGCCCCAAGAGGTCCCCTGACACAACCACCACTTTCATCGCCACCGATCCACCATCCTCCGGAGACGAGTGGCGGACGCGGGCGGGGCGCGCTACTTCGCGGGCTGGTCGCCGAGTACCGCGCCTTCACGGCGGGGGTCCGCACCGCCGATCCAGCCGGTCCCGTCGCGGGTCAACGCCGAGGAGCCACTCGATTGCGGGGCGACCGACACCTGATGACCCAACTGTCGTAGTCCCCGCACCAGCGGGTCGTGGTCGCCGTTGTCGGCGGCGTTCACGCTCGGGTGTTCACCGCCGACATTGGTGACCGGGGTGTTGGCGGCGCCGAAGTCGACCATGGATACCGCCTGTTGCGGGTTCAGTCCCCAATCCAGCATGGCGACAAGCGTTTTGACCACGAACTGGATGATGACCGCGCCGCCGGGCGATCCGGTCACGAAGGACAGCCGTCCTCGGGAACCGTCGGGTTCGCGGTCGAAGACCAGGGTCGGAGCCATGGAGCTGCGCGGGCGCTTGCCGGCCTCGATCCGGTTGGCGATCGGCATGCCGTCCTTGTCGGCCGGTTCCGCCGAGAAGTCGGTGAGCTGGTTGTTCAGCAGGAACCCGTCGACCATATGGAACGAGCCGAAGGCGGATTCCACGGTGGTGGTCATGGAGGCGGCGTTGCCGTACTTGTCGACGACGGAGATGTGGCTGGTGCCGTGTTCGACCTGCTGCCCTCCGGTACCGACCGTGACCGCGCCGAATTCGCCCGGCTTGGCGGCGCCCATGCTGTGGTTGGGATCGATGAGCGCCGCACGCTGTTTCAGGTAGCCGGGGTCGATCAGGGTCTGTAGCGAATTCCCCGGCAGCGCAACGAAAGCCGGATCGGCCACATACTTGTCCCGGTCCGCGTAGGCGAGCCGCTCGGCCTCGGAGATCAGGTGTACGGCCGACGCGGTGGGTGTACCGCCGTCGAGTGCGACATTGCCGTCACCGCCGGTGTTCTCCGGTTTCATCGACGCCAGGTCGAAGTGGGACAGAATGCCGAGCGTGGCCGCCACGGCGAGTCCGCCCGAGGACGGGTTCGGCATTCCGCAGATGTCGTGGGTACGGTAGGGCGCGCACAGCACGGTACGCTTCTTCGCCTGGTAGGAAGCCAGATCCGCGGCGGTGGTCAGGCCGGGGGTGCGCCCGCCCGCCGCACTGCCGATGGCCTCGACGATATCGGCGGCGATCGACTCGGTGTAGAAGGCCGTGGCCCCCTCGTCGGCAACGGCGGACAGGGTCTTGCCGAACGCCGGATTGGTCAAGGTGACGCCGGCGGGTTTCGGGGTGCCGTCGGGCTGCAGGAAGTACGCGCGGGCATTCGCGTCCGCGGCGAGATCGTGTGCGGAGTCGGCGATTTGGCTCGCCAGCCGGGGGCTGATGGTGAACCCGTGATCGGCCAGCGAGATGGCGGGGTCGAAGAGGTCCTTCCAGGGCCGCTTGCCGTGCTCGTTGTGCGCGAGCTCGAGCAGCCGCAACACACCGGGGGTGCCGATGGAGCGCCCGCTGGCGCGAGTGCTGGGTTGCGGTGCGGTGCGGTCGGTGTCGCTGTTCCAGCGCAGATAGTCGGGGGTCGCGCGGGCGGGCGCGGTCTCGCGGCCGTCATAGGAGTCGATGGTCTTGGTGGCGGCGTCGTAGTAGAGCAGGAACGCGCCGCCGCCGATCCCGGTTGCCTGGGGCTCAACGAGATTGAGGACGGTCTGCGCGACGATGAGCGCGTCCGCGGCGGTCCCGCCGTCGCGCAGTACCCGGCAGGCGGCCGCGGTGGCGACCGGGTTGGCGGTGGAGACCGCGAAACTGGCGGTACGCACCGGTTTCATTCCGGTGCGATAGCCGGTGGCGATCTCCGGATTCGTGGACAGGTTCGTCGAGGTGGGGTTGGCCGCGACGCCCGAGGTGACCGGTACTCCGTTGGGAGTGCTGGCGCACGATGCCCGACTCTGATCCGGCGTGGACGAGCAGGCTGTGGCCGAACCGAACAGGAGCAGCAGGGCGGCGGCGCCGGCCCACGTCTGCGGTCGCATGCGCCTCATGACTGGGACCCTAGCGCTGTGACCAGCAGTGGGAAGTCGGCGAAGCTTAGGCGCCCGCGAAAACCGCTGCTCCCCAGTGATTTTCGTACCTGCGGCGCAGGCAGACGTAGGCGACCCACACCACGCCGAAGACGCCGAGGGCGCCCCCGCAGATCTCGACCGCGCGCAGCCACCTCGGGCCCGGCAGGTCGATCTGCACACGATCGACCGAACCCGTGCGGGACTGACAGGTGATCGCGTACGAGCCCGCATCGGGCACCGTGAACGTGCCGATCGGCAGCAACGTCAAGTGCTTCCACGATTGTGCGGCGGGAACGCGGAATATGCGGTCGAAGCCGAGTTTCCCCGAGGTCGGATCGAAGGCGCACGTGATGTGATCACCCACGGTCACATCGCCATTGATCATGTAGGTCCTGCCGCTCTCCAGATACACCGGGCGACCGTCCTGGTCGATCGGCCGACCATCGGCGTGGGCCATCCCGACCAGGCTGATCATCAGACACAGCGTCGCCGCGAGCAGCGCCAACGGCGACAGCATGTACCAGAGCGGACTCATTCTCGTGGCGGGCAACCCATTTCGGTGAAGCATGACCGAGCCTCTCCCATCGAACGGATTCAGAGAATAATCCAGAAAGCGATATTCCCAGCGGTGGGAATGCGATTGAAGCTCCCCGGAATGCCGAGATGCTCGTGAGCGATCGGCTGAGATGGATCGCCCACGAGCATCGGCTGCGTTATTCGACTGTCCGCGAGGAGAATTCACATACCGCTGCCCGAAGCACTGCCGGACGGCGGAGGCAGGTACGGCGGATGGGGCGGGCCCGGCGGGGGTGTGTACCGGTGGCTACCCCGGCCCGGATAACCCGGAAGGTCGGGGTAACCCGGATAGTCGGACCAACCCTGGCCGTAACCGGGCCACCCGATATCGCCGGGCCCGTCCGGCCGGTCGTATGCCGTATGCCGCGAGGCACCGCCGCCGAGCATCTGCTCGGAGTTCTGCGATGAAATGCCCCCCTGCTCCGAGTCCGGGTTCTGGGACGTCGGTGTATCGAGAACGATATCGGCGAACGCCGATGTCGCATTGAAGAGCGGTGCCGCGGCGATGGCCGCGGCGACCGCGATGTAGGTACAACTTCGAGACGGCGCTCGTCGAAAAGCAAACGTTCTCATGTCGGTTCCCCTCCGGGCTCGGCGCGTGTCGTCCGCACGACCATCTCGGTGACCGGACGGCGTCGCGGGGCGGATGTCCACCTATCGACCGGGGATAATGTATCGACGCACACCGGTCTGCGGTCTTGCCATTCCTGGCAAGACCGCAGACACCCCATCGAGTGCGACGAGGAGGTGGCTGCGGCGGGGGAGGGCCTGGACTTCAGCCGGCGGGCCCGCGCCTCGGGCAGGCGCCCGGCACCGACTCTCGTCGACAGCCAAATCTGTTGTGACTGCCCAGCATTGGGGAGGATTGTGGCGATATTGCCTTTGTAGGCTGTCTTGATGGCGCAACCGACAGTCTCGCAACCGGCCGGCGCTCAGCCCACCCCCGGCCCGAATCTACGGCCCACTCGGTCGATCCCCAGGAATTGGGTCTATGCGTTGGTAGTGGCCGGGAGTGTGTCACTGTTCTTCATGATGTTCCAGCCCTGGCTGAAAGCCTCCGGCTGGGACGGCAAGGCCACCGTGGACGCCTTCGGCCGAATGAAGCGTACAACCAGTCATCTGAATCTGTGGTCGCGTGCCGCACCGCCCGGCATGAGGGTCAGCGGCATCTGGGCGATCCTCGCAACCGTCCTGATCTTCATCGTCGTCTGTGCTGCCATCCAGGTGATGCTCAACAATAGTCAGATCGCGCGCGTTATCACCGCATTCGGAACAATAGCGATAGCCGGGCTCGTACTTTATATGGTGATAAACCTGGACGACAATATACCCAAGATTCAAGGGTCCCTCGGAATGGGCAATGATCTGGGCCCGCAGTTGGGACTCGTGCTCGGAGCTCTCCGACACACGGGCTCCTATCCGTGGCCTGGCGAGCCGTCAAATCTGAGTGTAGCGGGCCTGACGAACTGGGCCTTTGCGGCGACCGCAGTGGCCTTCGGCTCGGCAATAATCGCGGTAACACTCTCCTGGCGCGACATTCTACCGGTAATCAATGCGGTTGTCGGCAAACTCGCATGAACGCGGTTTCGTCAATAATTTCCCGCAGTCCAGATAAGTATTGATTCCCGTGGCAGATTCGACCATTTTCCGCAACAGAGACTTCCTGTTGTTGTGGTCCGGCAACACGGCTTCCAATATCGGGCTGCACGGCGCTCGTATCGCGTATCCGCTGCTGACGCTCATCCTCACCGATTCGGCGGTCGCGACGAGCTGGGTGTCCTTCATGATCGCCCTACCCAGCCTGCTGTTCGAGGTGCCCGCCGGTGTCGCGGCTGATTACCGGGATCGGCGGCGCATCCTCATCCGATGCCAGACCCTGGGGTTGATCGCGACCCTGGTCGCCGCCGCGGTCATTCTCCTGCGGCCGCCCGGCCTGTCGCTGTTTCTCGCCGTCTCCGCCTTCGTCGAGGGCACGGCGTACGTCTTCTTCCAAACCAGCGAACTCGGTGTGGTTCGCGACGTCGTCACCGCCGAGCAGCGCCCCGGCGCGTTCGCGATGATCGAGGTCCAGCAGCCGATCGGCAATATGATGGGCCGGACCCTCGGCGCGGCCATGCTCGGCCTCGCCCGCAGCCTCCCGTTCTTGGCGAACGCGGCATCGTATGGGTACTGCCTGTGGGCGCTGTCCCACATGCGGGCCCGAGTTCCGTCCCGGCCCGTCGTCGCCGGTCCGGCGGCCGGCATCTGGGATTGGAACAGCACGTGGGCCGGCGCCCGGGCGCTGTGGAACGAGCCGTTCGTGCGGCAATCCACCCTCACGATCGGATGCACCAACGCCATCTTCCAGATCTTGATCCTGCTGCTCACCATCAAGGTCAGAGCCGGCGGTCACTCGGTCTGGGCCATCGGTGTGGTGCTGGGCGCGACCGGTGTGGGCGGCATGCTCGGCGCCGCTGTCGCGACCAAACTCGTCCACCGCGTCAGCCTGCGGGTGATGTTCACCTGCAGTCTCTGGGCGTGGGCAATATTGTGCGCGCTCATAACGGCCAGCTCCAGCGTGGTGGTATTCGCGGTGTGCTGGTTGGGAGTCGGCTTCGTCGCGGCCATCGGCAATATCGCGCTGACGTTGCATCGCGTACAGGCGTTTCCAGAGGATCTGGTCGGCAGGGTGTACGCCGCGACCAAACTCATCGCCCACACGGGGTCGGCCGTCGGCGCCCTTCTCGCGGGAGCCCTGCTCACTACGCTGGGGTTCGGAGTCACGGGATGGATGCTCGTCGCGACCATGGTCGTGCTGGCGCGGCGAGCACGCCGCTTCCCCGAGCCGCGAACGCAAGTCATCCAGGCTCGACCGACTGCCACACCGCGCCCGGCGAATTGGATCACGCAACTGTCGCGCGGCAACGGTATCGGCTGACCGCTGGACCTGGCTGATCTTCACCGCTTTGTCGCGGACCTGCGGCTGTCGTGGTAGAAATCTGTTGCGCCACAACACCTTACACCAGGTCTGGTAAGCAAGGGTTTCGTCGCATCCGCACGAAGAAGGCGTCTCCAGCCAGTGCACCGAAACCCTCCCGGCCCCTAGGTCATGTCTCCCAATGGTGAATCGATCGGCTCGATAGGCGGGGCCGATCGTGCATCATGGCCGCCGTGGCGACGGTGATCGGCTGCGCACGCAAACGCATCCGGACTATCATCCCGGAGCGTGCGGGACCGTCGGTGATAGGGGTTCTCGGCGAACATGTTCCAGATTTGCGACGCGGGTCGATCATGGCGATGGCAGTCGCGCATCCCGTAATGCCTGCGAATGTCGTGTGCGGGGCGCGGTGGTCTGCCGTATTGCCATCACTCTGCCAGCGGTGTCGGGAATTGTGCAGTACCAGTTCCTATTCGGCCGGTGGCGGGAGGTTTCAGATGTTCGAGGCCGCGACGCCGCATTTCCGTAATTCCCAGGCCGACACGATGTGGCTCGGCGGCCCGAGAGCCGTGGCCGACCCACTCGCTCGCGGCCTGGGGAACAACCGGCATGCGGTACCGAGCGATGCTGCGCTCCTCAGCTATGAAAGCCTCAGCGCCGCTGGCCGTTTGACCTACGATAAGCTCGCGACCACCTACCGTTCCGGATTTGTCCTGGCCCGCATCGTCGAATGGCTCCAATCATCGGGGATACGACCTGACCGAACTCATCAGCGATGCCGTGGCCTCGTCGAATCGACTCGCTTCGTCCGCAATAAAATCAGCGCCGAAAAATGAAAGGTCCCCTTTGGCCGCCGCGCCCGAACCGGATAGCGACGGCGACTGCCTCCCCGAGGCTGTTGCCACCGGCTTTACTCTCGAATACTTCAACGAACGACAGGGGGACTTCGCTCGTGATCCGCACTTGGCGAAAGTCGGACCGGCGACCGCAGCGGACGTGCCGGATCTGGTTCGCGCCCAAGTGATGTCGATGGAGCAGGCCTATCGGCAACTGCCGGGGGCGGAACGGATGCGGGAGTTCCTCCTCGATAGCCTCGGTCCTCGGATGATGCGGCACTGGGCCATCGAAATCGGCAGGTCCGACCGTCACCTGATTACTGTCCGATCCTTCTCGGGGCATGTGGTTGGGTTCATGCCCTTCCATTCCGAGAATGGCATGTGGTTCATAAACGGTTGGTTCGTTCTGCCTGGTTGGCAGAACATTCGTCTCGGTAGACTGCTGATGCAGGCCGCTCTGGATAATATTGGTCCTGCCGAAATCCAAGTGGACGTTACCGTCGGCATCGGCGTCCTTGAAAGTTACATGCGCTATGGATTCGTGCCGACAGGGGAGGAGACCGAAACCCCGGCACGACTGGAAGAGTACAAAATTCGAGCACCTCAGCAACACTTGGTTCGTCCGGCAGCGGAATCGGAGAGCCGGTAGGAACGTCGTCATCGATGCCGCTCGCCGCGCAGCACCGGCAAGCTGTTTCGTTCGCAGACAAAACTGTCCTCGCACGCGCATCGACCTCGCACACCTCCCGGTCCAACGTGTAGGAGGTCGTGCTGTGACGTCCAAGGCCAGGCTGCGTTTGCCGCATCGGCAGCTCGGTCGGCGATGGAGGCCGGTCTGATGTGTCGGTCGCTGTGGCAGGATCTTGAAGCCTGCAACGGCATGGATTCGGGCGCCTTCTTCCATCCCGAGGGGGAGAGGGTCGCGCTCGAACAGTTCGAATTCGCCGGGCTGAACAAGTCTGTCGCACATGTCGCGTACTCGATATTTGCCGGACTTGCGCGCTGATAACAAGTTTACATAACGATCATTATCGGCGCGGTTATGGCATGGCAAAAGGGCACGCACCAACGCTTTAGAACACTTCCCGTTCGCTCGCTGTTCATGTCACCCACCGGTCTCGGCGACATCGTCTATGCGTGGTACGTCATCGACTGGACCAAGAAGCACTGCCTCTGAAAACGATTGCGAACCACCAGGTTCACTCACTGAATTCTCGCTGGTGGCGACCGATTTCGGGTACGCATTGTCACCTCGCGACCGGGCCCGGCGGGCATGGAAAGGCCCCCGGAGCAAGTGGTGGGACTCCAGTAGGTTTGCGGCGCAACTGAAGACACCCGCCCGAGGGCCTTCCTGTGGAGCAACGCAGGAATTGGGTTACCGGCGCTGCGTCATGATTTCCTCAATGCAGTCGCTACACACACCCCCCTCCGAGGCCCGAGCATCGGAATGGCCTTGGGGTTCGGGCGCCAGCGCTTCATCCAACTCATAGCGAGGGACTCGGGTGCGCCAGTGATGACACTCGGCCGGATCGACGGTCTGCAGGTCCGCGAAGGCCGTTACGCGCCGTGGGTTTCCGCCCACGTGCGCCAAGCTGGGCGTGATCACGACCGCGCAGTCAATCTGACGGAGCAGCCGGTACAGCATCCCCATCCGATCCTGGTGCGAATTATCCGCCGTGAGCACCCATACAACCCGCAGGCCCAACGCGTGGGCTCTCTGCCGGGCGTAGAACTCAGCCCAGTCCAAGTCCGCCTTTGTGGTCAGCAGCGGACGGAAGATGTAGATCACGGCCTTGTCCGGTTGCGCGAGGCCCCTTGCCATTTTGAGCGCTTCCGCTAGCGGGTCCGGGTAGTCGTCTGGTTCCGGCGCATCTGTCACGGTCCGCCCCTTGTCGTCGTCTCGTCGTCGTTTGGGGCGACTCGAGGCCGGGACGACGATCACCGGCCCCGAGTGCCTACTTGGACGGTAGGAATCGAACCGCGAGGAGTGTGCAAGAACTTGGAGGAAATACCCAAACGCCGACCAAGTTCTTGCACGTGGCGGATGATGAAAACGCGCGGGAACACCGCGCATTCCACAACTGAGGGGGCCGAATCATGCGGCTGACATTCCTTGGCAAAGGCGGATCCGGAGATCGAGACTGCCCGTCCCTGTACGCCACCGACCAGGACAGTTTCCTCGTCCAGGGCTGGAAGACCGACCGGCCCGACACCATCGAAATCCCGCACCTACTGCCAGGTTTCGCGGACCCGGACGCGTTCATCGGTGCGAACATGACCGACACCGGGCGCGGCACATTCGTGGTGTCGGGTCGGCCGATCACCGATGCCGAGACGATTGGCCAACTCACCTTGGCGACCGACGAGGCCGCGGTCGAGGTACCGAAGCGAGAGAGGACGTTCTACGGTGCTGATAGTCCCCGGACCCACCGGTGATGATTTGTTCCGCGAGGCGCAACGCGAGGCTTTCCACCTCGAGGTACGTGACACATATGCAGTCGCATCGGAATCCGAGGGGCTGAGGCGGTTCCTCGCGGGCGAGCCCGACACCACCGACTATGGCCGGCGACCGTGGGCGCAGTTCATGCGGGAGACGACCGGCCGCGGGGTCGCAGTTCGAAGGGTGCGGGTCGTGACCGTCCCGCACTCGGACTATCAGCGCTGGTTGCTGTCGATCACCGGCAGCAACGTCGTCGCCGGCGAAGACATCCGGTATGTCCCGCGGCACCTCGCCGGAGACATCCCGCCCGATGACTGGTGGCTGTTCGACGGCAAGCTCGTCGCGTACAACCTCGTCGACGACGACGGCCGGCCCGCCGGAATGGCGGTAACCAGCGACCCGCGGATCGCCGAGTACTGCCGCGGCGTGCGAGACCGGCTCTGGTCCATCGCGACGCCGTACGCCGAATACGTCGGAACCGTTCCCAGGTGACGAACGCCGCCCAGGACGCTCGGGAAGCCCTCGGCCAGCGCCTGCGTGAAATCAGACGTAGGGCACAGCTTTCCGGGCGTCAGCTCGCCACACTGGCAGGCTGGCACGAGTCCAAAGTATCCAAGCTCGAATACGGCAAGCTGCGCGTCTCCGACGCCGACGTGCGCGCCTACTGCACACACGCCCACGCCGAAGACCACCTCGACGATTTGCTCGCCACACTGCACAACATCGACGCCGCTTACATGGAAATGCGTCGCCTGCTCAGCGGCGGCACCGCGCGCAGTCAAGACGTACTGGTCCGCCTCGCCGAACGAACCAAACTCACCCGCATCTATCAGAACATGCTGATACCAGGCATTTTGCAGACACCCGAATATGCGCGCGCGATCCTGGAACGGTCCGTTGCCCGGCACGGGTTGACCGACGACATCGACGCCGGCGTCGCGAAACGCATGGAACGTCAGCAGTTCCTCTATCGCGGCGACCGGCGGTTTCATATCGTGCTGGCCGAGCAAGCTCTGCTGACCACCATCGGCGATGACTCCGTGATGATCGGGCAGCTCGACCGCCTACTCGTCGCGATCGGACTGCCTCGGGTCACCGTCGGAGTCGTCCCGGCCATCGCTGAGATTCCGCAGCAGACAACCAATTTCGTCATGTTCGACGACCGCATGACCACCGTCGAGACCATAACGGCCGAGCTGACGATCACCCAGCCGCGCGAGATCGCGATGTACGGCCGGACATTCGACATGCTCGCCGAGCTCGCGGTCACCGGCAGCGCTGCACGCGCACTCATACTGGCCGCGGCCGAACGCCGCAGCGCCGAGGGGCAGTAGCTGTCGTCGACCTCATCTCCACCTGGCGCATGGCCATGCAGGCCCCCTACGTTGGCCATCCCACCGAGCGGTCGCAATCGGTGAAGCCGCCGTTGCGACCGCTCAACAGACAGAATCATCCTCCACCGCAGCACGATGCAATGCACTGCTCGTCCGCGCCCACACCCCCGCCCTCCACGGCGACCGCATGGCCAGCGACCGAGCACTCAGCGCCGCCGAACTCCACCTCCATCACGCGCGGCCCGCCGACGAACCGGATTCTCGTCGCGACATACGGTCTGGGTCTCGTTCTAGCAGAGGTGCTCTTCGTCGGGCAGGTCGACCTCATCCGGAAGGCCGTGGCCGATGCGCCCGAGGCCGCCGGTTTTATCCGCTTCTTCACCGAACGCCAGCTCGCCGCCGAGTCCATCTACGCAGCCCACGACAGCGGTCAGGCCGCCGAGGTCCGCCAGCACGGCCCGTTCGTGCTGGCCGACTCGGTCGGAATGGAGCGCGCCAAATCCTCGCCGCAGCGACCTTGGCAGGATCCTTCCTGGTGCTGAGCCCGCGAGCCGGAGGTGTGGACGTCGGGAGGCATGCGACGTGCTCACCAACGCACTGCCTGCGGCAAACGGGCTTCTGAGTTCTCGAGGCATCGAAGCCATCAATACTGTTCGCCGCCAGCTCGCCCCCTATGCTGATCTGCCGAGCGTGCAGGATCTCGAACAGGAGTACCGCACAACCGTGGCACTGATCGGATAACCATCACATGCCGATCGACACCCTCACCGCTCTGCAAGCAGGATGTGCTGCCCGCGGGATTGATTGCGAAGGCGCACAACTAATCCACCACTCCTCGAATGCCGTCTACGTGCTGCCTCGCGCTGCCGCTGTAGCGCGAGGCAGCACTGGCGAAGCCTCCGGCAACCGGGCAATCCGAACCTCAACGGTCACCCGTTGGCTGACCGAAACCCACCACTTCGGTGCCACAGCGCCATTTCCTGGTGCCGAGCCGGTTCTACTCGACGAGTCCACCACCGTCGGATTCTGGAAGTACTACCCCCAAACCCACCGACAGACCAGCCCCGACCTCATGCGAGCTCGGCACTCTGCTGCGCACCCTGCACGACATCCCCGCCCCACCACACACGGAACTCGGCAAGTGGGAACCGCTGGAATCCCTGCACAGCGCCCTACTCGACGACAACGCCGCCGGCGCTCTCGCCAAGAGCGAACGCGAATGGCTCCTCGACCGTATCGGCCCGTGGGGTCCAAGTCCGCCGGATCCGGCGGTAAGGCGCCACCACAGATAGTTTCGTGAGTTGGTACCACCCACCGAGTGCACATGCCCAAGTGACTGTTCGAGTTACCGCACATAGTGTGCGGCTATGCACTCATAGCGCGCTAACGCCAGATTTCACAGATTTGGACTGGCCGCTAGAACGCCCCTGGTCATAACGCCATCCCGTTGGCTACCGCCAGATTTCACGCTGATGGAACCCACGGGCAGGGTCGTCCGCAGGGCGGGCAAAACGCCTGGTCGAGCTCACCACAACACAACCTCATTCCAGCGGGACTCGCTCGCCGAGCCGGAACCGGACGGGCCACTACGAGCGGCGCCAGCGGGTCTTGCATGGATCCCCCAGTTGCGCGGGCAGTTCGCCGAGCTCGAACGCTTCGTCGATCTGGGCGGGGGACAGTTCGACGCCGGAAAATTGCCATTTGCCGGTTGCGTTCGGGCCCTCCCAGCTGTCGGGGGCGATGCGGTAGACCCGGCTGACCTCGAACTCCACGCCGATGACCGCGTATTTCGCGGTGTCTCTGACCCTTTTGCCGACCGGCCACCAGCCACGGTCGCTGTCGTACTGGTCGGGCCCGCCGACCTCGCCGTAGAACTCCCGGGCATCCCCTTCCGGGCCCGGCTGGCTACGGGCCCGCCGGGAGATGAAGACGATCTCCTGAATTGAGGTGGCAAAACCGACCCGAGTTCCGACGCGGCTCCTGGTGTTCGCGAAACGACCCGCTGTCAGCGGCTGCCAGCGGCTTGTCAGGCTGTCTGTGCAAACTATTCAGCATGTCAAAGCAGAGAAGCAGCCTTATGGCGGTGACGAGCATCGTGGGTTTCAGCGTCACCGCCGCGGTCGCCGGTACAGGTCCGGCCCTGTCGGCGGTCACCGTGTTGGACCACGATGGGGTCTATGCGGTCCCGAGCGACATTGCACCGGGGCAGTATATGACGTATCACGCCAATGATGACTGTGTGTTCACCGTCGCGGACGCGGCTGGGAATGTGCTGTTTTCGGGAGGTATCGGCGCGGCGATTCGCGGCAGCGGTGGACAGATCCAGATCGGTATCGGAAGCAATGCCGCAACGTTCTCGACGACGAGCTGCGGTGTCTGGCGCTTGGTGGACGGTGGTGGCCCGGCGACCGGCCCGAGCACGGGATCGTCCGGGCTCGGATTCTGAGCCCAGGTTTCACGAGCTGGCTCACCGCCACTGAAACTGAAATCAACCTAGTCCGAAAGCCGAAGGCTGGCGACGAACTTCGCGTGAACCTGCTCGGCCGACCTGGCTACCCGAGAGTCCGGAATTCGAGATCCGGTGCGATGAGGGCGATCTGGTGCGGTGGCCGAGCCTGCAGGTGCGGCGGGCGGGTTGGCGGCGCATCGCGATCGTGGCGGCCGTGAACACCGGACTGACCATGATGACCTTCACGCTCATCACGTTCGTGGTGTCCAATCGGTTGAACACCCGGCACGTGGCGCAGCCCGTGCTGCGCCGCAGTGCTGTGATGAGAGCGGATAGATCCACTATCGTTTCCCTTTCCGAACTGGCTTCGCCTGGGTGCCATATCGCGGCGAGCGTTTTTTCGAGCCCGTAGTGTGTCACCGCCAGCACGGCAGGGATGGCCAGGCACCACACCAGCGGGTTTCGAAATCGCGATCGGTGGGGCTCGGGTCGGCGGAATCCGAGTAGGGCGAGCACGGTGATTGCCTCGCTCGCCAGGGTCGTGCGTGGCCGGATGGTCTTCGCGCTGAGCACAATCCGCACCGCTACCAGGTAGGCGGCCGTGATGACCATCGCGAGCGCGAGGCGGGGGTTGAGGTCCAAGTCCTCGGAATCCGGCCGCTAAGCAACCACCGATAGCTATTCGCTTTGTGCGGCAATGAGTTTCAGCGGTGTCGTCCTGCGGCAGCGATCTTCCTGCGCGGGTCGACATCTCGACACCGGCATTGACCCCTGCTGGTTCGTTACACGGCGGGCAGCAACCGCATGCGGGGCGCATGACCCTGGCGAGGGGCGGGCATGGTCCTTCCCGCGATTGAGTGCAGCCTTCCCGTGCCTGGTGGGCGGTTCGATGAAGGAGTCGAGGACAATGAGGTCGCGTGAGGATCGGAACGAACCTGCTCGGGCGGAGCGGGGTATCGGTGTGTTCGAGCGGCGATGGATGAGCACCGGCGTGACAGGCTTTCGATCGAATCTGCCCGCCGGCTCCAGCGACAGCTGCCGGCCGAGATCACACCAGGGCTGACCGACAGCGAATTCGACACCATCGAATCCCGCTACAGCTTTCGATTCGCCGACGACCACCGAGCCTTCCTGGCAGCCGGAATTCCCGTGGACGAGCCTGGTGAGTCCGGCTGGCGAGGCTGGCCGGACTGGCGACGCGACGACCCGGAAGTCTTGCGTGCGCGGCTTGCTCAACCCGCCGAGGGTGTGCTTTTCGACGTTGAACACAACGGCTTCTGGCACCCCGCATGGGGCGACCAGCCTGCTGATCCGGTCCGATGTCTGGAGATCGCGCGCCGCGGGCTCGAGGACGCGCCGCGGCTGGTTCCGGTTTTCGGTCATCGGTTCCTGCCCGGCATCGCGGGGCAATCCGGTCACCCGGTGCTGTCGATTGTCCAAACCGACGCGATCTACTACGGCCTCGACCTTTCCGACTATCTTCGGCACGAATTTCTGAGGCAGGCCAGCGACCTCGACTCGGCTCACGCAACAGTTCCCTTCTGGAACTACCTGCTCGGCGACAGCGGCGGACCACCGACCTTGAGGGTTGTTGCACCGTCTGATCCCTACGCTGTCAGCCCCGACCAGGCTGTAGAACGACTGCGCATGCTGGCGCTGGAGCGCCTCATCGGACACCCAGTGGAACCGGAAAAGCTCATCGAAGCTGCCCTCGTCGCACTGGTTCTCGATATCGACGGCGAGTCCCTGTCTCTGCTCGGCGGACTCACCCGAGCAGAGACCGACCTAGCCGAGGAACTGTTCGACCGTGTGCTGAACGAACTCGACATCGTGGCAACGATTCCCGTCGATGAGTGCGATGTCCGGCGCCTGCTGGTTCGATGGTGGCTTCGTCAGATCACACAAGGCCATCTGCCGCCGGTGATCGGTGCCGAACTGATCGCGACCCAGGCTTGGATGCAGCTCAACCGGCCGCAATCGCTGCGCCCGCTGCTAGAGCTCACCGACCGCTACAGCGACTGGGAAGCCAACCAAACCGCCACGCCTTCCCAGCTTGCTACCGACATCGTTAATGCGGCGCAGGGGCTACTGAACGGCTCGTGGGCGTACTGATCAACTCTCGGGCAGGCGAAAACAGCTCGACCGACAACACCGATCGGCTGATGCTCAGAATCCACGGCGAGGATCGGATGCGCCTGATCAGTTGTGCAGCAAAGACATTGGGCTTAGGTACACGGTGGCATTGCCCATTTCCGTGAAATCCGGCGCTAAGGATTTACCGCAGATAGCAGCACACTATATAGCCGAGCTGGTCGAACAGGTAGGCAGCCCACCATTCGGCGGCGTCGCTGGCTCCCTGGACTCCGCCGCCCCCGGCGCCGATGTGGAAGATCTGGCCGTCGTCGCCGAGTAGTTCACACAGCCGCCGGCCGTCGGGGCCGGAGTTGGGATCGCTGCGCCTGGGCCGCCGCCGAACAAGCCCAACCGCCCACGCCCGCACCGACCCCAGCCCGGGCAGAACGAGCCCGCCGCCGCACCGGACCACGCGACTCGAGCTTCCGGCGCATCACCTAACCGGTTGCGCAGGCCCGCCCCGCGGGCCTGCGGTCCCCGACACCGCTTGCCAGACAAGGAGATTCCCCGCTCATGGGACAGCAGAAATACACCGGTTGGCGCAAACCCGAGTCGACCGGCCTGATTCCGGGCCTGTCGGTCACCACCTCCGTGCTCGCCGTGCTGGCGGCCGCCGTCGTGGTCGGGCTGTGGTTCTTCGGCAACGCTCCCATCGCCGCTCTCACCGTGCTCGGGGTGTCGGTATTGTTCATCGCCCCCACCATGATCCGCGTGCGCGGATCCTCCGCCGGTGACCTAGGTTGTGTCTCGAAGTGAGTGATGGGGTGGCACCGCGCCGCGGGGGCCCCCCCCACGCA
>NZ_JBHZAK010000042.1:0-30892 GCF_042754165.1 Nocardia sp. NPDC059229 | reverse complement strand
AATGACCGGCGCTTACGAGGAGGCATGGAGACATCCTTCCAGCAGGACCTTCGGTCCTGCCAAATCGGTGTCCACTATTCGGGGGAAGCCTCAGCTCGCGCCGCGCATCGCCTAGCTGATCGGAACCATCGACGCGGACAAGACACCGAACCTGATCCCGATCTCGAATCTGACCTCGGTGTCCACTCGGCCCTCTGGAAGGTTTGTCGCCGTGTTCGATTGCTCGGCGCGACTTGGTCATGAACTGAGTATCCATCGCCGATGTGCCCCGGTTCAGCGCATCTGACGTTGGCCGACGACGTTGTTCACGTCGATCCCGTTTCCGGCCGTCTTCGAGGGCGAACCACCCGAACGCCGATGGTCTGGTTATAGGTCAGTTCCTTGCCCTCTTGTACCAGCCAATCGTCCATAGTAGTGTCCGGACAGATGTCCACCAAGGACATTCATGTTGAAGAGGGAGCGGCCATGGCCATCGTGCGTGCCGAGTCGCACACAGCCGGTGGAGGGCGTCGACTGGCCTTGCACAGTCCGGTGACGGGCCTGCCCATCGGTGCCGTGGACGTCGACGACAGCGCCGAGGTCGCGCGGGTGGTCACTCGTGCTCGGGCGGCCCAACCGGCTTGGGCGGCAAGAAGTGTCGGCGAGCGCGCGGTTCTGCTTCGGGGTGCGATCGACGTGATTAGTGCGCGCCGGGCCGAGATCGCGGAGACGATCCGGACCGAGACCGGCAAGCCGATGGCCGAGGCGCTGGGGGTGGAGATCGTGCCGGCGTGCGACTTCCTCAACTACTGGTCCCGACGTGCGCGGCGAGATCTGCGGCCGCATCGTCAGCGGCTGCACGGCTACCTGCGCCCGTTCAAACAGCTGCACATCCAATACCAGCCATTAGGGGTGGTGGGTGTGATCACGCCCTGGAACGCACCCTTCGTACTTACCCTCAATCCTGTTGTGCAGGCGCTGCTGGCGGGCAACACGGTGGTCTTCAAGCCATCGGAGGTGACACCGCGCTCGGGGGAGTGGGTAGCGCGGGTGCTGCACGAGGCCGGGGTGCCCGAGGATGTCGTGCAGGTCCTGCGCGGTGACGGCGAAACCGGGGCGGCCCTGGTCGATTCGGAGATCGACAAGGTGTGCTTCACCGGAAGCGTCGCCACGGGCCGGAGAATCGCGAGCGCGTGCGCCGAGCGATTCCTGCCCTGCACACTCGAGCTCGGCGGCAAGGACGCCATGATCGTGTGTGCGGACGCTGACCTCGAACGCGCCGCGGCCGGGGCCGTGTACCTGTCCATGTTCAATACCGGGCAGGTGTGCATGAGCGTCGAGCGCATCTACGTGATCGACAGTGTGGCAGACGAGTTCATCGATCTGGTCGTCCGCAAGGCATCCGCGGTCAGCTGCGGGCCCGGGGACGCTGACATGGGTCCGTTGTTCTGGGATCGTCAACGTGACCTGGTCGCGGAGCACGTCGCCGACGCCGAGGCAACGGGCGCAGAGATCCTGGTCGGTGGATCGGTGGTGCCAGGTGAGGGTCTGTACTTCCAACCGACCGTGATCGTCGGGGCCCATCACGGCATGCGGATCGTGAACGAGGAGACCTTCGGTCCCATTGCCACCATCGTGCGAGTTCGCGATGAGGACGAGGCGATCCGGCTGGCCAACGACTCTCGGTACGGCCTGAGCGGCTCGGTGTTCACCAAGGACCGCGCGCGTGCGCGCCGCATCGCGGCGCGCCTGACCACCGGCTCGGTGGTGCACAACGACGCCGCCGTCATCTACGGAGTCCCCGAGGCGCCGTTCGGTGGGCGCAAGGACAGCGGAGTCGGTCAGGTCAACGGCGTGCACGCCTTGCGGGGTTACGTCCACGCCCAGCCCGTTCTGATCGATCGCTGGCAGCCGAAGCACGAAAGCATCTGGTACCCGTACACCGACAAGACGATTCGCGATCTCGACGGCCTGATCCGTGCGTTCGGGAATCGGCTCATCCGCCGCCTGCTGTCGTGACCGTCCGGCCGACACCGGTCAACCGCCTTCGATACGAAAGAGTCTCATGCCCACCATGCATCCGTGCCAGCGCGTCGATTCCACATTCGTGCAGACCGCGCCGCATCGTTTCGCCAACAGCGTCGACCTGAATGTCACACCCGCGCAGGTATTCGCGGTTCTCGCCGAGGCCGAACCGTGGCCCAGATGGGCGTCGGTGATCACCGATGTCAGCTGGACCAGTCCCGAACCTCACGGGATCGGCACCACCCGCACTGTTCGCATGCGCGCGGGAATGGTCGCAGGCGAGGAGTTCCTGGCGTGGGAACCGGACGCGCACATGGCCTTTCGATTCAACCAGATCTCCACGCGGGGTATCACGGCGTTCGCGGAGGACTACCGCATCGTCGCGACCCCCCAGGGCTGCCGACTGACCTGGACGCTGGCCATGAGCGGGGATCGGGTCACGAGCCTCTCGATCCGATTGGCCGGTCCGCTGATGAACATGACCTTCCGGCGGTTCCTGCGCAACCTGCGCACTCTCACCGACGAGCGGTACGCCGCCGCGCAGGCGTGAGATCGATCCATCCACAGAGGAAAGGAGGCTCCGATGATCCGATCCAATCGGCCGGAAGACGCCATCGAAGCCGACTACATCGTGGTCGGCGCGGGCAGTTCCGGGGCCATCGTCGCGAGCCGGCTGGCCGAACACGGCGCGAGCGTGATTCTGCTGGAAGCCGGACGCCGGGACAACACACGCCTGGTCTCGATCCCCGGATCGATCGCCATGGTGCACACGGTGCCCCCGCTGAAGAAGCGCGTCACGTGGAAGCAGTACTCGGTGCCGCAGAAGCACGCCAACGACCGGCGCATCCCGATGACGCGAGGGAAGGTCCTGGGTGGCTCCAGCTCGGTCAACGGGATGCTGTTCGTCCGAGGTAACCGCGCGAATTACGATGCCTGGGCCGAAGAAGGCTGCGCCGGATGGGGTTTCGCCGATGTGCTGCCGGCCTTCAAACGGCTCGAGAACTGGGAAGGCGGCGCGAGCGCGCTGCGCGGAGCCGGTGGTCCGATCGAGGTGACTCGCCAAACCGATCTCACCCCGATCGCACAGCAGTGGCTGTCGGCGGCTTCGGCGACATTGGGCGTGCCGGAGAACCCCGACTACAACGGGGAAACGCAGGAAGGCGTCGGCGCTTTTCAGCAGAGTGTCCGGCAGGGCTTGCGGTACAGCTCTTCCCGGGGATACCTGACCAACCGGCCCAACGCCGCGTTGACGGTGCTGACCGGTGTACACGTCGCCCGGGTGGTCATCGAGAATAGCCGGGCCGTCGGGGTCGAAGTGATCGAACGCGGCGGTTCGCGAATCATCCGTGCGGCACGGGAAGTCGTGGTGTCCGCCGGAGTGATCGCCTCCCCGCAACTGCTCATGCTCTCCGGAATCGGCCCGGCCGCCCATCTGCGTGAGATGGGACTACCAGTACACGCGGACTTGCCCGTGGGCGCGAATCTGCATGACCATCTGTTCGTGCCACTCACCTTCGTCACCGCGAAGGCCCGTCACCGATCCATCCCGTCGCATATGGTCGGCGGGATCGCTCGTGAGCTCGCCCGGCCGGGCAGCAGTTGGTTCGGACGTACCCTGTTCGAGCTGGTCGGCTTTGCGAAAACGTCGTTCGCAGAAGGTATTCCGGACTTGCAGATGCATGTTCTGCCGTGGGGCTATCCATCGCCGAACCAGGACCAGGACAAGCTGTACACCGTCGACCGGCGTGCGGCATTGACCATTTTCCCGACCCTGATCTACCCCCGCAGCCGCGGTGAACTCCGGCTGGCTTCCGCCGATCCGCTGGCGTCGCCGTTGATCGATCCCGGGTACCTGACCGAGCCCGCCGACACCGAGGTGCTGATCGAGGGCATCCGCCTGATCCGTGAAATCATGGCGCACCGCTCCATTGCGCCGGACATCACCGAGGAACTCACTCCCGGTCCCGACTATCGGGATGAATCGGCGCTACGGCGTGAACTGCCCAATCGGGTGCACTCGGTCTATCACCCGGTCGGCAGCTGCCGGATGGGTATCGACGAGCGTGCCGTGGTCGATCCGCAGTTGCGAGTGCGCGGAATCGAAGGGCTGCGCGTGGCCGATGCGTCGATCATGCCGAGTATCACCGGCGGCAATACCAATGCGCCGTGCTACATGATCGGGGAGAAGGCCGCAGAGTTGATCACAGCGGCGGACACTTGTCGTTGAGCTCTGCGGCCCGCGTCTGCAGGGCGCACAGGGCGACGAGTTCGAAAAGTGCGGGGCGGCAGGCGCTGCCCCGCACACTTCGGACGAAGGCTTACGAGTAGCTGACCTGCCAGTGTTTGATCCCGTTGATCCAGCCGTTGCGCAGCCGCTCGGGTTCGGCCAGTTGCGCGAGGTCGGGCATCGCATCGGCGATCGCGTTGAACATCAGATCGATCTCCAACCGCGCGAGGTTGGCACCCACGCAGAAGTGCGCTCCGGTCCCGCCGAAGGCCAAGTGGGGATTGGGGTCCCGAGTCACATCGAAGGTGAACGGGTCGACGAACGCTTCCTCGTCGAAATTGGCCGAGCTGTAGAACAATCCGACCCGCTGGCCCTGGCGGATCAACCGGCCGCCGATTTCGGTATCGGCGGACGCGGTGCGCTGGAACGCGGTGACCGGCGTCGCCCAACGGATGATCTCATCCGCGGCGGTCCGCGGTCGTTGCCGCTTGAACAACTCCCATTGGTCCGGGTGGTCGACGAAGGCCTTCATGCCGTGGGTGATGGCATTGCGGGTGGTCTCGTTGCCCGCCACGGCGAGCAGGATCACGAAGAACCCGAACTCATCGGATCCCAGCGCCTCGCCATCCAGATCGGCGTTCACGAGCTGGGTCACGATGTCGTCACCGGGGTTGGCGCGTCGTTGCTCGGCCATGTTCCAGGCGTAGCCGAGGATCTCGGCGGAGGCGTTGGTCGAGGCGTCGGTGGTTGCGGTATCCCCGTACTCGGGGTCGTCGTAGTTGAGCATCTGGTTGGACCAGTCGAAGAGCTTGCGTCGATCCTCCTGCGGCACACCGAGGAGCTCGGCGATGGCCTGGAGAGGCAGTTCGCAGGCCACCTGCTCGACGAAGTCGCCGCGTCCCTCCTGCTTGGCCGCATGGACGATGCGCTCGGCCCGTTCGGTCAACGCGACTCGCAGAGACTCCACTGCTCTGGGGCTGAAACCCTTGGAGATGATGCGGCGGATCTTGGTGTGCTTGGGCGGATCCATGTTGACCAATAGCGCACTGGTGAGCTCGATCTGATCGATGGTGATCTGCCCGGGCAGGCGGATGATCGAGCCCTTGCGCTGCGAGGAGAACAACTCCGGCTTGCGTGATATCTCCTTGATGTCCTCGTGTTTGCTGATCACCCAGAACCCGCCATCGCGGAATCCGCCGGACGATTCGTCCTGCTGCGCGTTCCACCACACCGGGCTGGTGCGGCGCAGCTGGGCGAATTCCGCGACGGGATTGCGGGATTCCCACAGCGCGGGGTCTGTGAAGTCGAAGCCGTTGGGTAGCGACGGCACGGGCATGGGTTCCTCCTGAGGGGCCGACGACGTTGTGGACCTGAACAGTGGTGAGCTCATCGCCGACGCCGCCGATACCGGACGCGGCACGGCTGTTCGAGCTGAACGACCATCTTCGAGTGGTCGTTTCGGTAACTGTCGGACGGCTGCGCCATCTCGAACTCCCAGTCCCGCAAGAGAATCGAGAAAATCGCCTTGAGCTGCATCAGCGCGAACGGAGCGCCGACGCAGCGGTGGCGTCCGGCGCCGAACGGGATCCAGGTCCACTTGTGGACCAGGTCCTCCTGACGCGGATCGAGGTACCGGTCGGGGTCGAACAGATCGGGGTCGGGGAAGTCCTCGGGTAGGCGGTTGGAAATGGCGGGTGTGGCCGCGACCATGTCACCGGGTGCGATGCGGTGACCGCAGACCTCGAACTCACCTTGCGCGATTCGCATCAGGATGATCAGCGGAGGGTGTAGTCGCAACGTCTCCTTGAGCGCGGACTCCAGCTTCGGAATCTGGCGTAGCGCATTGTGACTCACCTCGGAGCCGTCGGCGTAGAGCTGGTCGAGTTCGTCGACGACGGCGGCCATGAGGTCCGGATGCCGGAGCAACTCGATCGTCGTCCATGCCGCGGTACCGGAGGTGGTGTGGTGGCCGGCGAACATCATGGAGATGAAGATGCCGGTGATCTCGCTGGCGCTGAAACGCGGTGCACCGTCGTCGCCGGGCACCGCCACGAGAACATCGAGCATGTCGCGGTCTTCCTTGCCCCGAGGAGGGTTCGCGATGCGGTCGTTCATGATCTCTTGCACCAGGTCCACCAGTTTGGCCCGGGCCTCGTCACGGATACGGAAACTCTCGATCGGTGCATACGGATCGACGTAGCAGTAGGCATCGGTGCCCTGCTCGAGCTCGTGATAGAGCTGGGCGAACCGCTCGTCGAGCTGGTTGCGGAACTTGAGGCCGATCAGGCACGCCGACGACGTGTAGATGGTGAGTTCGGCGAAGAACTCGAGCAGATCGATCTCGCCCTCGTCTCTCCAGCGTTCGAGCATCCGATCGACTTCACGGGCGATCGTTTCGGCATGGCCTCGCATGTGCTCGGCACGCAGCGCCTGGTTGTGCAGCATCTCCCGGCGGCGTTCGGGGCTGGCGTCGAAAACCACCCCCTCACCGAAGATCGGTTTCATGAACGGATAGGCGGCGGCCTGGTCGAGATCCTCGTCCGACGAGCGGAAGAAGAACTCGTTGGCCTCCGCGCCCGACAGCAGAATGACATCGCGACCAGCGAGCTGGAACGATCCCACGTCTCCGCATTCGGAACGCACCCGTCGCATCAGCGCGATGGGGTCGGTGCGGAACTCGTCCAGGTGTCCGTGCTCGCCCGCGCCGCCGGATACCCGCTGCGGCTTGACCAATGTCATTGGAAATCCTTCCCGGAAATGATGCCCAGACCATGGTGGACATGTGTCCGGACGGTACTACGAATGCATGTCCGCAACAAGCGGTCCGCGGGCCCCGGGGCTCGGGGCGCGGTTGCAATTGTAGAGACATCCGAACTATATTCCGAACAGTTGTCCAGACAAGTATCGGGAGACGTGTATGAATGGCCTCGTTCCCAGTGCAGGCACCCCACTGTTGATCGGCGGCAAGCTGGTGCCCGGTGGGGCCGGAGTCTTCGCGACGATCAACCCGGCCACCGAGGAGGTGCTCGGATGTGCCGCCAACGCCTCGCTCGACGACCTGGCCGCGGCGACTATCGCGGCTCGCACGGCCTTCGATGAGACCGAATGGTCCCGTGACCACGAGTTTCGGGCGCATTGCCTCAGGCAGCTGCGGGACGCTATGCGCGCACACGTCGAGGAACTGCGAGAAATCACCGTCGCCGAGGTTGGTGCGCCGGTGATGCTGACCAGCGGGCCTCAACTGGAAGGCCCCATCTCGGACCTCGATTTCGCGGCTGACTTGGCTGAAAGCTACAGTTGGACAACAGATCTCGGTGTGGCCACGCAGATGGGCATCACCAGCCGCCGGGTAATTCACCGGGAAGCGGTCGGCGTGGTCGGTGCGATCACGCCGTGGAACTTCCCACACCAGATCAACCTCGCCAAGCTCGGGCCCGCCCTGGCCGCGGGAAACACGGTGGTGCTCAAGCCCGCCCCGGATACCCCCTGGGTAGCGGCGGTGCTGGGACAGCTCATCACCGAACACACCGATATCCCGGCCGGGGTGGTCAACATCCTGACGTCGGACAACCATCATATCGGCGCGGCCCTGGTGGATGACCCTCGCGTGGATATGGTCACCTTCACCGGCTCCACACGCACCGGGCGATCCGTGATGGCCTGTGCGGCAGGCAGTCTGAAGCGGATCTTCTTGGAGCTCGGTGGCAAATCGGCGGCGGTCGTGCTCGATGACGCGGACATCGCAGCAGCCGTGAGCTACACCGCGTTCTCGGTGGCAGTGCACGCCGGGCAAGGGTGCGCGCTGACGACCAGGCTCCTGGTGCCGCGGGCCGCCTACGCCGACGCGGTGGCCGCCGCCGCGAAGACCATGGCGGGGATGCGAGCGGGAGATCCGACCGACCCCGGAACCATTTGCGGCCCTCTCATTTCCGGGATGCAGCGTGACCGCGTGGAGCGCTACCTCGATATCGCACGCAACGAAGGCGGGCGCATCGTGGCGGGCGGCGGACGCCCGGAAGGCCGGGATCGGGGCTTCTTCATCGAGCCGACCGTCATCGCGAACGTCCCCAACACCGCGACCGTGGCTCAAGAGGAAATCTTCGGACCCGTGTTGGTGGTGATCCCGCACGACGGTGATGCCGACGCGGTGCGCATCGCCAACGAGTCACCCTATGGACTTTCCGGTTCGGTCTGGGGCGCCGACCTCGAACGCGTCGATCACGTGGTCGCGGGAATGCGCACCGGAACGCTCAGCGTCAATGGCGGGCTCTGGTATCACGCGGACGCTCCCTTCGGCGGCTACAAGCAATCCGGCATCGGCCGCGAAATGGGCGTGGCGGGATTCGAGGAGTACCTGGAAACGAAGCTCGTCGCGACCCCTGCTTGACGCGACGCCGACTACAGCACAACAACTTTCACCACAGCGCAAGGAGCTGAACACATCATGGCACGATTCACCGGCCGTACCGCTATCGTCACCGGTGCCGCACAAGGCATCGGCGCTGCCTACGCGAAGGCGCTGGGTGCCGAAGGCGCCAACGTCGTCGTCGCCGATCTGAACGCCGAGCGCGGCGAAGAGGTCGCGAAGCAGATCATCGCCGACGGCGGCACCGCCGCCTTCCGCCGGGTCGACGTCTCCGATCCCGAATCCGCCACCGCGCTCGCCGATTTCACCGTCGCGGAGTTCGGATCGATCGATCACCTGGTCAATAATGCGGCCATCTACGGCGATATGAAACTCGACCTGCTGCTGACGGTCCCGTGGGACTACTACAAGCGGTTCATGGGCGTGAACCTCGACGGTGCGCTCAACGTGACGCGGGCGGTATGGCAACCGATGGTCACGGCCGGCGGCGGATCCATCGTGAACCAGTCCTCGACCGCCGCGTGGCTCTACTCCGGCTTCTACGGTCTGGCCAAGGTCGGGATCAACGGGCTCACCCAGCAGTTGGCCACCGAGCTGGGCGGCTCGAAGATCCGGGTGAACGCCATCGCCCCCGGTCCGATCGACACCGAAGCCACCCAGACCGTGACTCCCGGCAGCATCGTCAAGGACATGGTTTCGCGCATCCCCATCAAGCGCATGGGGACCCCGGAAGATCTGGTCGGTGCGTGCCTGTATCTGCTGTCCGATGACGCGGGCTGGGTCACCGGTCAGATCCTCAACGTCGACGGCGGGCAGATCATCCGATGAGCGACGAATCCAGTCCGGCCCGAGTCGGGTTCATCGGCCTCGGCAACATGGGCGCGCCGATGGCGAAGCGGCTGCTGGGCTGGCCCGGCGGACTGACCGTCTGTGACGTGCGCGCCGAATCGATGCTGCCTTTCGCCGAGGCGGGTGCGCGCTCGGCGGTCACTCCTGCCGAGGTGGCCGCGCAGTCGAGCGTCATCTGCGTCACCGTCGTCGACGACGCCCAGGTGCGCGAGGTTTTGACCGGCGTCGACGGGGTGCTTCGCACAGCTGCGGCGGGCACCGTCGTTGCCGTCCACTCGACCATCGGTGACCGTACGGCCGAACAACTCGCGGCTGTCTGCGCCGAACACGACGTCGAGTTCGTCGACGCTCCCGTGAGCGGTGGCGCTCCCGGCGCCGCTGGCGGCGCTCTCGCGGTCATGGTCGGCGGATCGACGGCCGCCGTCGAGCGTATCCGCGGGCCCTTCGGCAGCTTCTCGAACCTGATCGTGCATGCCGGTCCGGTCGGAGCCGGCACGCGAATGAAGTTGGCGCGCAACCTACTTCATTTCGTCGCCTTCACCGCGGCGACAGAAGCGCAACGGCTCGCGGAAGCGGCCGGCCTCGATATCACCGAACTCGGCAAAGTCGTGCGGCATTCCGACGCGATCACCGGGGGAGCGGGCGCGATCATGCTGCGCAATACCACCGGACCCGTTGACCCCTCCGACTTCTGGTACCCCATCCTCGGTCACGTCCGTGACTTGGGCGAGAAGGATCTCTCGCTCGCCCTCGAACTCGGGCAGCGACTCGAGACCGACCTTCCGCTGGCAGAGCGCGCCCTGAACGATCTCGGTCGCGGTCTCGGTGTCGCTGAAACAGCAAAGGAGACGTCATGACCATGTCCGAACCCGCTGACACCCGCAGCGACGCACGCCGCCGCGGCTTGGCCAAAATGGCCGAAGTCTATGGCTGGGAATTCAAGGACGGCCCGGGCGACCATTTCGCGGTCACCGCAGACCACCTCTTCGGTGACATCTGGTCGCGGCCGGAACTGAGCGTCCGGGACCGGCGGTTGCTGCTGCTGGGGGCGCTCACGGCGCAGGGATTGTTCGACGTGGCCGAGATCCAGGTCGGCGCCGCACTGCGCAACGACGAGCTGAGCCCGGCGCAGCTGCGTGATGTCGCACTGTTCCTCGGCTACTACGTCGGCTGGCCGTCGGGCACCCGCTTGGACACCGTGGTGGGGGCGGTACTGGCCCAGCACGGGGCTGATGGGAAGAGGTGACCACGTCGCCATGACAGAGCTGAAAGACATTCAGCCGCAGTCATTGTCGGAGATGAACTAGTGGGATGCCAAAGCTGTTGCGCGGATGAGCCGCGCGAAAGGAAGTGAATCGCATGCGATTCGGGATCGTACTGTTCACCAGCGACCGCGGGATTCGGCCGACAGCCGCAGCCCGAGCGGCCGAGGAGAGGGGCTTTGCGTCGTTCTTCGTGCCCGAGCACACCCACATTCCGGTGAAACGCGAAGCCGCGCACCCGTCGACCGGTGACGCTTCGTTACCCGATGATCGATACACACGCACATTGGATCCATGGGTCTGCCTGGCCATGGCCGCAGCGGTGACCGAACGCATAGAACTGTCCACGGCGGTTGCCCTCCCGGTCGAACACGACCCGATCACACTGGCCAAGACGCTGGCCAGTCTCGACCATCTGTCGGGAGGACGGGTCACCCTCGGTGCCGGATTCGGTTGGAACACGGATGAACTCACCGATCATGGAGTTCCTCCGAACAAGCGTCGCACGGTCCTGCGCGAATACGTCGAAGCCATGCGTGCGTTGTGGACCCAGGACGAGGCCGGCTATCGCGGCGAATATGTGTCTTTCGGTCCGAGCTGGGCCTGGCCCAAGCCGGTTCAGACCCACATCCCGGTCCTCATCGGTGCCGCAGGTACCGAGCGCACGTTCCAATGGATCGCACGTTCGGGCGATGGCTGGATCACGACGCCGACCGAAACCGATATCTCGGCGCGGCTTTCGATGCTGAAGAAGATCTGGGCCGACGCGGGACGTTCGGGCAACCCGCGAGTCGTCGCGCTCGACTTCAAACCCGATGCCGCGAAGCTGACGCAGTGGGCGGCCGAGGGCGTGACCGATGTGCTGTACGGGCTTCCCGATCGCTCCGAAGACGAGGTGCTCGCCTATCTCGATCGCCTTGCGGCGAAGCTCGCCGAGCTACGCCTGCCCTGACCACGACGAGCGCTGCCCGCGACCCACGAACCGACACGGGTTCGTGGGTCGCGGTCGTTGGTGTTCGCCACGGTTCGAACTGGCGTTTCGGCTGATCAGAACATGTGAGGGTGCTGCGAACCCGTATCGAATAGATTCCGGTCATCATTCTGGAACATTGTCTGGAATGTGGTCCAAGTCATATGATAGTGTCGGCCCGAAGGCGGCGGAGCTGGTCTTCGGGGAGCGACAAAAGGGTGTGTTTCCCGGATCCGGTAGCCGACGCCGCTGACACCGAATCGGTTCCCTCGGAACGGTTTCGGCCTTACTCATCCGGTCCGGTCGATGAGTGATCTTCCTGAGAAGTGAAACGACGCGAGAACCTCATGACGAAGTGCAAAGACGCTCTTTCCCGAATTCGTGGAGATGACGGTTCGGTCGAACAGCGGATTTCGATGTCTCCGAAGGGAGTAAATCCTCCCAATTCGGCGTGGGCGACCGCCGCTGATGCGCTCCGCCGGAACTTCGCCGAAACCGTACTGTCGAGTGTGGCAACACTGGGCCGAGCAGTTCGAATTGCGGCCGATGCCATCCGGATCGGGATAGCGGACGCTGTCGGCCGGCGTTTCCAGCTACACGAAACACTGAGCCAGGCATGGTTTCTCATCAGAGTGACCGGAGTTCCCGCCATTCTGATGGCGGTGCCGTTCGGCGTCATCGTTTCGGCGCAGGTCGGCAACATAGTCTCCCAGCTCGGAGCGGATTCGATGATCGGTGCCGCCGGCGGGCTCGGTGTCATCAAACAAGGTGCACCCCTGGCGACCGCCATGCTGCTGGGCGGTGCCGGTGCCGCAGCGATCGCGGCCGACCTCGGGGCGAGAACCGTCCGCGAGGAAGTCGACGCGATGCGCGTGATGGGAATCGATCCGATCCAGCGCCTGGTCGTACCCCGGATCGCAGCCATGATGTTGGTGGCCCCACTGCTCAACATCCTGGTCATCTTCGTGGGCGTCGCCTCGGGCTTCGCGGTCGCAGTGGTCGCGCTCGATGTCACCCCGGGAAGCTACTGGCAATCGTTCGGATCCTTCACCACCCCCGTGGATGTCTGGGTCTCACTGATCAAATCCGTGCTCTTCGGCTTTCTGGTGGTAGTGATCGCCTGTCAGCGTGGGCTGGAAGCCAAAGGGGGTCCACGGGGCGTTGCCGACGGGGTGAACGCGGCTGTCGTCATGTCCATTGCGGCCGTCGTCGTTCTCAATACCGCGGTCACTCAGGTGGTCACGATGTTTCTGCCGGTCAGGATGGCGTGATGGCGGCCGCGCCGTACCGTCCGCCCGGTCTGCGCTGGGCGGGCCGGCTGGAGCGGAAAGTTCATCCGGTGCGAGCGATCGACTCTATCGGATTCGTGCTCGGATTCTGTTGGCAGGTCGTGTCTTCCGTGCCATACACCGCCCTGCACTATCGGCGTCAGACCATCGCTGTGATCACCGACATGACGTGGGGCAGGGGCTCGATCATCATCGGCGGCGGGGTGGTCCCGCTGATGCTGTTGCTCGGCGCAGCGATGGGTGCGTCGATCGGAATCGAGGCGTTCAGCGCGTTGAATCTGCTGTCCCTGGGGCAGCTGAGCGGACTCATCTCGGCCTTCGGTGTCACCAGGGAACTCGCGCCGATCGCGGCGGGCATCGGCTTCGCCGCACAGGCCGGATGCCGGATGACCGCGGAGATCGGGTCGATGCGGATCTCGGAGGAAATAGACGCCCTCGAGTCCCTGGGAATCCGCTCCGTGCCGTTCGTCGTCACCACCCGCGTCATCGCGGGCATCGTCGCGGTCGCACCGGCATTCGTCGTCGCCCTGATACTGAGTTATTTCTCCTGTGAGGTGATTGTGACCGCCGTACACGGCACGCCATCCGGTACCTACAAACATTACTTCGACCAATTCATCGTGCCGTGGGACGTCTTCGCGTCGACGGTCAAGGTGGTGGTCTTCGCAATTGCCGTCGTGCTCATCCATTGCTATCAGGGGTTCTTCGCGACGGGCGGTCCAGAAGGAGTCGGGATCGGATCCGGGCGCGCGATTCGTGCCAGCCTGGTGGCGATCATCGGACTCGATATGGTCACCACAATCGCGTTGTGGGGCTTCCAATCACCGATCACCTTCACGGGGTAGTCGGATGCCTGCCTACGCATTACCCGGAAACGAGGTCGGTCCCCGCCGAGCGCGCATACTCGGCACCGGCACGCTCGTCGTAGCCATTCTGATCGCGGTAGTCTGGCGATTCATCCCTGACGTCCCGGCCGAGAACCGTATCGATATCGCACTCGTGGTCGGGTACGTCGGTGAGGGGATCGGCCCGGGAACCGAAATCCGGCTGGACGGTGTCCGAGTGGGCACGGTCCATAGCATCGAATTCTCCGGGCAGGACCGGAGAAAGCTCACCTTGAGCTTGGACCGGTCCCAATTGTTCGGACTCACAACGGGACTGAAGGTCGATTATGTCCCGGGCAACCTGTTCGGCGTCAGCGCCCTCGAGCTCCATCCGGATCCCAGTGGCGAAGCTCTCGTCGACGGCTCGACCGTCGACCTAACCGGCAGAAATTCGAGCCGGGTTCGTGACGCCACGCTCTCGTCGTTGCTGAGCTCGACCGGGGACCTCACCGCACAGGTGCTGACCCCCCAACTGTCCCAACTGCTGAGCACACTGGCCCGTGACTTCGATGGCTTCACCCCGTTGCTGGAAGCTATCGGGAGCACCGCCCGGTCCTATGCCGAAACCCGGCAGATCGCTCCTTCTCAGTTGTTCCAATCGTTCGGAGGCACCCTGGCCGGTATTCCGCCGATGCTGACCGGAGCGTTGACACTGCTGTACGCCAGCTACGACAACGGGTATCTGCGCGAAGACGCGCATATTCAGAAATTCGCGCAGATGTGGCCGAACGTACAGAACCAGCTCCTGCCCGCGGTCACCGCGCTGTTCGGCACCGCCCAGCCCTACTTCTCCGGGCTACTACCGATCGTGACCGTGGTGTTGGACCGGATATCCGGGTCGGTCGGTGACCCGGTCGGGTCCAACAGTCAGTTGCACGATCTGCTCGACCGCCTCGATGCCGCGTTCCGCGACAGCCCAGACGGGCCGGTCTTGCAGACACGCGTCACACTCGACCTCGTACCCGGACTCGCGAGTCCGCTCGCAGCAGTCGTGGGCACGAATCCCGTTGTGGGAGGCGGCCGATGAAGACCGGGGCGCTGCTCGCGCGCGTCGCCGTCGTCGTGGTCGTGATGCTGTTGATCCTCGCCGGCGTCTTCCGTGCGATCGAACGACCGGTAGCCGGCCGGACCGACACCTATACGGCTGTCTTCACCGACGCGAACGGATTGCGCTCGGGCGACGATGTGCGGCTGTACGGCGTGCAGGTCGGTAAGGTCCAGGCAGTCGAACTCGCCGGCGCGCAGGCACGGGTGCGCTTCTCGGTGGAACGCGACCGCCCGCTGTTCACCGAGACCAAAGTCGCCGTGCGCTACCAGAATCTGACCGGATTCCGGTTTCTCGAGATACGCCAACCGGATTCACCCGGTCCCCGGCGCGCGACGACAGCGGTCTTCGGAGTCGACCAGACGATCTCGGCCTTCGACATCACCACCCTGTTCAACGGGTTGCAACCGGTGCTCAGGGAATTGTCTCCCGCCGACCTCAACCAGTTCACCACGAGCCTCCTGGCCGTCATCGACGGTGACGGCACCGGTCTGGGGCCGGCGCTGGGCGCCATCGAGAAACTGAGCCGCTATGTCTCCGACCGGCAGTCGGTCCTGTCGACGCTGGTGGGCAATCTGTCGCGAATCTCGGACCGCATCGGTGGCGATTCCGGAAGCGCCATGAAGCTTCTGGTCAGTCTGACCGATCTGTTCGTTGTCATCACCGACAAGTTGCCCGGGCTCATCGACTTCTCCAATGAAATTCCCCCGGTGCTACAGCCATTGCGCAACATGCTGACCGTGCTGGGGCTGACGGGTAAGCAGGACAGCGATCTCGATGCTCTGCTCCAGCAGGCTTTCCCGGATCCCTACGACGCCGTGGCGGTATTCAATCGGATGCCCGGGCTCATCCAGGCGGTAGCCGCTGCTGTGCCGGCGGCTGGATCCCAGGAACTGCCGACATGTTCGCGTGGGGCCGCCGACGCTCCAGAGCCGCTGCGAATCCTGATCGCCGGACAAAGGATCGTCCTATGCAAATCCTGAAGCGCTTCCGCGGTCCTCGGGTCCGGACCCGGACGACACCTCCGCGTAACACCGATCTGCGCTGGGGCGTGGCCGGATTGGGTGCGGTGATTGTGCTGACCGTCGCCATCGGCGTCGTCTATTTCGCCGGAACCACTCCGCAGCAGGTTTACCGTGCCGACCTGACACAGGCCGGTTCGATCCGTCCCGGTGACGACGTCCGAATCGCCGGAATTCCGGTCGGAAAGGTCAAATCGCTGACGTTGCAGCCCGATCACGTCCGCATGGAGTTCACGGTCGAGGCCGACGCCTTCCTCGGCGACCAGACCGTCCTCGGCATCCGGATGCTGACCGTGGTCGGTGGTTATTACGTCGCTGTCCAACCCTCGGGGTCCAGTCCACTGGGCAAGAGCGTGATCCCGGCAGCGCGGGTCCTGTTGCCCTACAACCTCACTCAGGCATTCCAGGACGCCGTCCAACCGGTCCGGCAGATCGACGGTGACGTGCTCCGACAGAACCTGGCGGTCCTGTCCACGTCGGTGGCCAAGAGTCCCGAATCGATTCGCGCGGTTGTGCAATCGGCCTCGGATCTGGTCACCATGATGAACAAGCAGAATGCCGATATTTCGCGCACCCTCGCGTTCAGCGACGAGTACCTCACGGCATTGCGCCGCAACTCCGACGTGCTGGCCACCCTGCTCATCAACCTGGGCACCCTGGAAAACCTCATTCAAAACAACAAAGTTCAAGTAGCGCAAGCACTTGACGACCTGGCGGTCGTACTGCAAGATTTCATCCCCCTCGGGCGCGCCTGGGACCGTGGCCTGAAGGACCGGGCCCAGCCCCTGGCCGACGCGATTCCCCAACTGCAACAACTCGGTTCGCGTCTGGGTGAACTTCTCGATGCGCTACGCGGACTGGGACAGCGACTGCTGCCGCTGCTGCCGTCCGGCGGCGGAATCACGCTCGACCAATCGAACATGACCCTGCCGGCGCCAGCGGTGTGTGTCCCCGTGCCCGGAGGAGGCTGTTGATGCTCACGAGAGTCGTCGGTTCACGCGCCGTGATGTCGGCCGCAGTGATCCTCGTTCTCGTCGCGGCGGCGACGATAGGTCTGAGAATCAGCCGACCACACCCCGCGACACAGAACTACTGTGCCGATATGCCCGACGCGGTCGGCCTTTTCACAGGCAGCACGGTGACGATCATGGGCGTGCCCGTGGGGGAGGTGACCAGCGTCCAACTCCAGGGCACGGCGACTCGGGTACGGTTCACGGTGCGCGCCGATCGCAAACTTCCCATCGATGTCGGTGCCACGACCCTGAGCGACACCTTGGTCGCGGACCGAAAACTCGCACTGATCGGAGCCGAACCGCCGGGTGCCGGATGGAATCCCGACCGGTGCATCACCAAGACCGTGACGCCCAAGAGCCTCACCGAAACCTTCGACGCTCTGGCGCAGCTATCCGACCAGCTCAACTCTGCGGGAGATCCGGCCCAACGTAATGCGCTGGGGGATGGGATCGCCGCGCTCGACCAGGCGACCAGCGGCTCCGGAGATCAGATCAACGCAATCATCAATCAGCTCAGCACCGCGCTTGCCTCCCCGGACGCGGCAATCGGCCACCTCGGGCAACTACTCGACGCGATCGGCGAACTGGCGCACCGGGCCCGCAACGGCTGGGTGCAGGTGCACGACACCGTCACCGGATTGCCGCAAAGCTTCAACGACATCAACGTCCTCGCCTTTCCACCGGTCATCGATCTGGTGGATGCACTGAGCAAACTGCTTCCCCAGATCAACGACGTCATCGTCATGCTGGGCTCACCCGCACTGCGTTCACTGAACTCGGTCCCGAACCTGTCGCGGCTGCTGGCCGCGGGGGTTGGTTCGCTCGCCGAGAGCATCGGTATGGTGCCAGCGGTCGCGACGGGACTCAGCTCGGCCATCGATCCCGCGTCGGGGCAGTTGAGCATCGGCTACGCACCCCCGAAACTCGCACTCGCACAGGCGGACACCGACCAGGTGTGTGCTGCGATGCAGGCTCTCACCGGCCGGCAATGCGAGCGGTCGAGTAACGGGGCCGTCGTGGTACCGATCGTGCCGGTTCTGCTGTCGGCGGTGAGCGCCCGATGATCGGCCACAGCAAGAGATGGCGGCGGGCGGGTGCACACGCGTCATTGGCGTGGATGCTGGTCCTCGGGGTGGCAGGATGCGACTTTCAGCCCGCGGAGTTGACCGTCCCTGGATCGGGCGTGGACGGGCCCACGTACCGGCTGAGCATCGAGTTCGCCGATGTTCTCAATCTCCCTCCCGGAGCGAAAGTTTTCGCCGACGGCGTGCGTGTGGGCCAGCTGACCCACCTCAGGCTCGTCGATCCGGTGGCCGCAGAGGCGGATGGTCCGGCCCGTCGGGGCTATGTCGTCGCGGAGGTCGCGATCCGGGATTCGGTGCATTTGCCAAAGGAGACCACCGCGGCGCTGCGGCAGGAAACGCCGCTGGGTGATGTCCACATCGCGTTGAGTGTGCCCGCCACCGCGAGCGGGCAGTCGCTGAGCGCGGGCGCGACCATTCCACTGGCTCAGACCAGTCAGTCGGTGCCCATCGAGGACATCTTCGCCGGCCTGTCGACGTTCGTCGGCAGCGGCGCGGTAGGCAATGTGCAGCGCATCGTCGACAAGATGAACGCCATCCTTCCCAAGGATCCGCGCGACACGGCGCACATCTCCGCGACACTCGGAGCCGACCTCTCGGATCTCGGTGCCAACCTCGGGTCCGTCGACGCATTGCTGGACGGTGTCCAGGCAACCGTCGATCAAGGCATCGGCGACAACCTGCCCAAGCTCGATGTACTGCTGACACCACGGGGCGCGCAGCACACCATCGATGCGATCAATGCGGAAATCGGAATCATCTTCGTGCTCACTGCGCTCGGGCCGGTGGCGCCGAGCCTGCAATGGCTGGGACCGGTCTTGCAGTCACTCGACGGCACCGTGCGGGCCGTCGTACCCATGCTGTTCGGCAGCCATCCGCTCGACACCAACTCGCCGTCGAATCTGAAGCAGGCTGTCGATCTGATTCAGAACAAGATCATCCCCTTCGTCGATCACGGCCCCAAGGTGAACGTGGTCGGCATCTCGGTCGGCACACCGCAGCCATCGGCCATGTCCGAGAGCGACCAGACGACCCGGATTCTCGACACGCTGCGGATGATCGGAGTGGTCCGGTGAATGTGCGTGCGACGGTATCGCTTTCGGCGATTGCCATGGTCCTGGTGCTCGGGGCCGCGTACATGACGTTCGGGGTGTTACATCTGGACCCTAGACGCACGTACCTCACCGCCGAGATGCGCCTGGACAATTCCGGGGGCCTGGTTGCCCACGCCCCGGTGCTGCTGGCCGGTGTCCAAGTCGGTCGCACCGAGTCGGTTACCCGGGAGGTGACCGGCGTACTGGTCCGCATCCGGATCGAGCGGCGCTACCACATTCCGCTCGCCAGTGACGTCCGCATCGAGCAGTTGTCGGCGCTCGGCGAGCCCTACATTCAGTTCTCCCCTCGGCAGGCCGGTGGGCCCTACCTGGCGGACGGGCAGGTGGTGCCGGCCGACCGGGTCCGAAAGCCGATGACCATCAGCGAGCTATCGGGCAAAGTCGTCGACCTGCTCGCACAGATAAAACCCGAAGTGATTGCCGACCTGGTGAATACCTTCGATCGCGCCCTCGCCGGCACTGATCCGGCCGTGCAAACCTTGCAGCGCTCTACGTCGTTGCTGGCGGCCACATTGCTCAGCCGGACCCAGACGATCCGCCAGCTCTTCAGCGATATCCAGGCGCTCGGCGGCGACATCGACTGGATGGGGCCATCGCTGGCCGCGGCCGGGCCCGAATTCGGGGCCTTCGGCACCACACTCAACAAGATCGTCGAGTCCGGGTCGGCGCTCGCCGAGAGCCGACCCGTCGACAGCTATTTCACAGGTGACGGTCTGGTCCCGTTCCTGCGCAATCTCACGACCTTCGTGCAGCAGATCGGTCCGACTGCCGCACAACTCGGTCCGGTGCTCGAGCCGGTTGTCGCCGACGCCGTCCATCGCACACCCGCGATCGACATCAGCGCCCTCATCGCGCAGGGGCTCGAGGCCGTCGAGGCCGATGGCACCGTGCATTTTCGAATCGGCACCAAGTAACAGCCCTGGCAGGGCCGCACGTATCTCGTGGAAGGAAAGGAAATGGCAACGCAAACCGACGAAGCTGCCGAGGAATCGGCCGAGAAGCAACAGCAACAACCTCCCGTGGCGCTCCGGAAAACCCGGGCCCGCACGGTGTCGTTGCGGTTGTCGACGGTGCTGACCGCTGCCGTCGTGACGGTGGTCGCGGTCGCGGCCCTCACATTCGCCGTCCTGTATCGGGACGCGAAATCCGATCTCGCGAAACGCGATTCGGCGGAGGCCGACGCCAGGCACGCCGAACAGGTGGCATCGGACTACGCATTGGGGGCGTCGACGATCGACTACAAGGACACCAAGGCTTGGCTGACCCGGTTGCAGGCCGACACCACGCCGCAACTGGCGGCGAAATTCGCCGCCACCGGTCCACAGCTCGAACAGATTCTCCTGCCGTTGCAATGGACGTCCAAGGCGGTCCCGCTGTCCTCCTCGGTCATCTCGGAGGCGGGCGGCATCTACAAGGTGAACACCTACCTGAACGTGACGTCCACCAGCGCACAGTCCCCGGACGGCGCGCAGACGACGGTCACCTACTCGCTCACCATCGACCGCAACGCCGATTGGAAGATCACTGACGTGGGTGGACTCCAAAATGCGTTGCCCACCAAATGAATTCGACTTGACCGACGAGATGTCCGCACCGGCTGTCGTGCCGGACGGCCCGGACGGCAGCACCACCGCGCGGCACACCGCGGTGCTGGGCACGATGTCCGCACCGAAAAGTCCTACCTCTTGGCTCGACGATCTCGCAGCGGCCGCAGCCCGCGGCGCCAGGGGCACAGTTCTGGCCGGGTTCACCAAATGTGGAGAACCGTCATGCGACACGTGCTCGCCCCGACGTCAGTCGACCAGGTCGCCGATTTCGATGCGCCCTCCCGGCTGCCTCCAGGTCGCGACCAGGGTGGCCCGGGTCGCGTTCACCCCGCTGACCGCGATTTTGCGACGGGTCTTCTGACCGTCGGCGCCCGGCTCGAGGCATGGCTGAAATGTCGCTGAGCGTGCGGCGGGTTTCGGACCGCTATTGCATGTGGATCGCTATGCGAAATAGTATCCATACAAGTGTCCGATCTACTGTCCATATAGTCGCCTGTCGGACGACGACCATCGTGGCGGCTCCCGATCCGTGAGGACTCCATGGCATACGTGATCACCCAACGCTGCTGCAACGACGCCAGTTGTGTGGCGGAATGCCCAGTCGACTGCATTCGCCCCCGTCCCGACGACCCGGCCTTCGCCCGTGCCGAGTTGCTGCACATCGACCCGGACACCTGCATCGATTGCGGTGCGTGCGTCGACGCCTGTCCTGTCGATGCGATCTACGGTGCGGATGAATTACCTCCGGCGCTGGCGCGGTACGCGGAGATCAACGCCGCGTACTTCGAGCGGAACCCGCTCGATACCTCAATCGCGCCCGCCACCGCTGTGGTGCGACTTCCCAGGGATACGGACGCCTTGCGGGTGGCGATCGTCGGCACCGGCCCGGCGGCCTGTTATGTCACGGAACAACTCCTCGGTCGCGGCCGGGTCGAGATCGACATGTTCGACCGGCTGTCGGCTCCTTGGGGGCTGGCTCGCTACGGCGTCGCTCCGGATCATCCCGAGACGCGAGGTGTCACCAACGGATTCGCCGCTGCCTTCAAGCGCGATTCGGTACGGATGCACCTCAATGTCGAGATCGGGCGCGACGTAACCCACGATGAACTCCTCTCGCACTTCCATGCGGTCGTCTACGCGGTCGGGGCGTCCGCGGATCGCAGGCTCGGCGTGCCGGGTGAGGACCTTGCGGGCAGTTGCTCGGCCACCGAATTCGTGGCTTGGTACAACGGGCATCCGGACTTCGCCGACCGCGAATTCGATCTCTCCGGCGAACGGGCGGTGATCGTCGGCAACGGGAACGTCGCGCTCGATGTCGCTCGTATCCTCACTGCGGATCCTGAGCTGCTCGCGCAGACCGACATTGCCGACCATGCACTGGAAGCGTTGCGGCACAGTAGAATTCGTGAAGTCGTACTGCTCGGTCGCCGCGGGGTGCAGCATGCTGCTTACACGGGGCCCGAGTTCCTTGCGCTGGGTGATCGCGAAGGGGTGGACGTCGTCGTGGATCCGTCCGACCTCGACGAGGGGGTGGTAGCCGTTCTGGCCGACCCCGGCACCGATGCGGCGTTGCGGCTGAAGCTGAGGTTGGCCGGTGAGTATGCCCGCAGAGCCCGTGTGGCGGATCGGTGCATTGTGTTCCGGTTTCTCGTCTCTCCTACTCGACTGCATGGATCGGATCGAGTCGAAGCGATCACGATCGCCCACAATCAACTGTCGGACGGGGAGCATGGGTCGCCGGTCGCGGCGACGGAGCGCACGGAAACTGTCGGTGCTTCCTTGGTGCTGCGAGCCATCGGATACCGGGGTCTGCCGTCGGCCGATGTGCCGTTCGACCCTGCCCTCGGAGTCATACCGAACGTGCGTGGACGGGTGGTCGACGCCAGGGGGGAGTCGGTGCCGGGCGCGTACACGGCGGGCTGGATCAAGCGCGGGCCGCGTGGTGTCATCGGCACGAACCGCGGCGATGCCGAGGAAACGGTGAACGAACTGATCGCGGACTTCCTCGACGGCCGCCTTCGGGAACCCGCTCGCGCCCCGGAGTCGTTCACGCAGCTGCTGAGTCGGCGTTGTCCGCGACGCGTCGACTACGCGGGATGGATGGCGATCGATGCCGCCGAACGTGCTGGTGGCGCGGCGGCGCGGCGTCCGCGCGTGAAGTTCGTTCGCGCCGACGACATGATCGCCCTCGTCCGCAACGGCGTCTGAAGGTCGATCGTCGAGGAT
Organism: Nocardia sp. NPDC059229; assembly: GCF_042754165.1. Classification (NCBI taxonomy): domain Bacteria; kingdom Bacillati; phylum Actinomycetota; class Actinomycetes; order Mycobacteriales; family Nocardiaceae; genus Nocardia; species Nocardia sp. NPDC059229. The sequence goes on along the minus strand of NZ_JBHZAK010000042.1, from coordinate 7,991 downwards.
GCGTCTCACCGCACACCCATTGTGATGGAAAGCTGTCGGTGATACTGTCCAGACACATGTCCAGTCTATTGTCCTCCTAGGGTGGCCGTCAGGTCGCCAACGGGCAGGGCGTTCAATCGAATTCGAGGTGCGCGTGATGACTTCGGCCTCCCTGGAGCCGTTCACGTTCGATCCATACGACTACCGGTTCCACGAGGATCCCTACCCGACCTACGAGCGGCTGCGTCGCAGTGCCCCGCTCTACTACAACCCGGAATTGGACTTCTGGGCCTTGTCCCGGCATGCCGACGTCATCGCCGGGTTCCGGGACAACGTTCGCCTGTCCAGCGCCAACGGTGTCTCACTCGACCCCGCCGCCTGGGGCCCGCACGCACACCGGACCATGTCGTTCCTGGCGATGGACGATCCGCGTCACCTTCGGATGCGTCGCCTCGTGTTCAAGGGGTTCACACCGCGCCGGGTCACCGAGATGGACAAGCGCATCCACGAGCTGACCCTCGAACATCTCGAGCCGGCCCTCACGCGTGGATCCTTCGACTGGATCGAGGATTTCGCCGGCAAATTGCCGATGGACGTCATCTCCGAGCTGATGGGCGTCCCGGCTCCCGACCGCGCGGAGATTCGCAGACTGGCCGATCTGGTCGTGCATCGTGAGGACGGTGTCCTCGATGTGCCCATGGGCGCGATCGAAGCGTCGCTGTCGCTGATCACGTACTACAGCGACATGGTGGCCGCGCGACGGGCGACACCGACCGAGGATCTCACCTCGGCCTTGCTGGAGGCCGAAATCGACGGCGACAGGCTCAGCGACGAGGAAATCATCGGGTTCATGTTCCTGATGGTGGTCGCGGGCAACGAGACCACCACGAAACTTCTGGGGAATGCGCTCTATTGGGCCGCACGCACACCCGGCGAGTACGCCAAGGTCGTCGCGGACCCCGACCTGGTGCCGGACTGGGTCGAGGAAACGCTGCGGTTCGACACGTCGAGTCAGATCGTGGCGCGCAGTGCGGCGACGGATATCGAGATGTACGGTCGGACCATTCCGGCGGGTGCCAAGGTGCTGCTGCTCATGGGTTCGGCCAACAGAGACGCCGACGCCTTCCCCGACGCCGACACCTTCCGAATCGATCGACCCGAAAAAGGGGCGATCTCCAGCTTCGGAGCGGGCGTGCACTTCTGCCTGGGAGCTCACCTGGCGCGTCTGGAAGCAACTATCGCACTACGCGAATTCGCCTCGCGTGTTCGCGATTTCGCACTCGAAGACGCAGGAATCGTGCGCGTGCACTCCACCAACGTCCGCGGCTTCGCCGCGCTGCCGATCACGACGGAGGTCGCCTGATGCCCCGCTTTGCACCTCATCCGGAACGCCGGCCGGTCCTGATCTCCGGCGCCTCGGCCGGAATCGGCGCGGCTACCGCCGAAGCCCTCGCCGAACTCGGTCATCCCGTGGTGCTGGGTGCGCGCCGGGTCGAGCGCTGTGCGGACTTGGCGGCGAAGATCCGCCGCAACGGCGGCGAAGCGCTCGCGGCACGGCTCGATGTCACCGACAGCGCCTCGGTGGACGAGTTCGTCACCGCCGCGGAGGCAGCATTCGGGCCGGCCGAGATCCTGGTCTCCGGCGCCGGAAGCCTCGTCTTCGGCCAGGTCCACCAGTTGACCCCCGACCAATTCCTGGATCAGGTGCAACTGCACCTCATCGGTGTGCAGCGACTGGCCCACCGAGTGATTCCCGGCATGATCGAGCGCGCCCGCGGAGATTTCGTGATCATCAGCTCCGATACCGCGCCGGCGCCGCGGCCTCGATCCGGCGCTTACCCCGCATCGAAGGCGGGTCTCGAGGCCATGGCCAAGCAAATGATGATGGAACTCGAAGGTACAGGTGTGCGTGCCTCGGTGGTCCGCCCCGGCCCGACCATGACCGAGATCGGTTCGGACACCACCGCCGAGATCATCGGTCCCGTACTCGAAGACTGGTCCGCATGGGGCTTCCTCCGGCACAACGAAATGCTGCGCGCGGCGAACCTTGCCGCTGCGATCGTGGCGGTCGTGTCGGCGCCACGGGGTGCGCACATTCAATTGACCGAAGTCCAACCCGAGGCTCGCGTTCGCGTCGATGCAGTCAGGAGCAAACCATGAAGATCGCCGCCGACCTGGACCTGTGTCAGGGGCACGCGGTGTGCGCCGCGGAGGCCCCCGAGGTCTTCACGGTGCCCAATCGCGGCAAGGTCGAAATTCTCGATGCCGAGCCCGGACCCGATGTCCGAGCGGCCGTCCGAAACGCCGTTCGTTACTGCCCCACCCAGGCGCTGTCGATGATCGACGACGCCGAGCGCTAACGACCTCGTACGTTCACGAAAGGACCACAACCATGGCTGATTTCGATCGCGCCGAACTCGACGAGATGGTGCGACGCTGGCTGCAGGCCAACAAGGACTGCGAGGCTGCCGGCGATTGGCGGCCGCTCGCGGAGTTCTATACCGCGGATGCCACCTACGGCTGGAACTACGGGCCGACCCAGGAGTTCATGGCCGTCGGCCGTGACGAGATCCGCGACATCGCCATCGGTTTGGAGATGGACGGTCTGGAGGGCTGGACCTACCCCTACCAGGACTGGGTGATCGACGAGCGCAGCGGCAACCTGATTGGGCTCTGGAAGCAGGTCGCCGATACCACCCGGGCCGACGGCACCCACTACTCACCCGAAGGGATCGGCGGAAGCTGGTTCCGTTACGGGGGGAACTACCAATGGTCGTGGCAGCGTGACTTCTTCGACTTCGGCAATGTCAGCGCCTTGTTCCTGGAAATGATGACCGCGGACGCCCTGTCGCCGGGAATGAACAAGCGCATCGCACGCGCGACATCCGGTGAGAAGCTGCCCGGTTGGTACGCGATCGGCGAATCGCCGGTGCCGCTGTGGTGAACTCCGCCGACGAATCTCCCAGCGGCTTCGCCGATCTCAGCCGCGACGCGCTGGCCGTGCTCGTGCCGGAACTGTTGCTGAGCGGGCATCTCATCGATCGCTCTGGGATGGCCCACAGCATCGCCGCTTTCGGGCGAGACGGCATGACACAGATAGCGATCGAAGAGTGGCAGGTCGCGAGCCCGATCTATACCCGCCGCATGCAGCGGGCCCTGAACTTCACCGGCGACACCGTCGAGACGATCTTCAAGGGCCTGCAGCTGGATATCGGTGCGCCACCCCAGTTCATGGACTTCCGCTATCGAGTCGATGACGACCACCACGGCGAGTTCTGGCTCGATCACTGCGGTGCCCTGGCCGATGTGGAGCCGATGGGCGAGGACTATGTCCGCGCCATGTGCCACGACATCGAGGATCCGACCTTCGATGCCACAGCGCTGGCAACCAATCCGCACGTCCAGGTCCGGCCGATCCATCGCCCGCCCCGGGTGCCCGCGGACCGCCACCCGGTCTGTGCGTGGACCGTCGTCATCGACGCGGCCCATGTGCCGCCACCGATTCCGCCGAACTTCCAAACGGTGTCGATGTCCTGGGCGGCCCGGACGAAGCTCGAACCCATCGATCCGAGCGACGCCGGTTCCGCCGACTACAGTGGTCCGCTGCTGAGCGACCTGCGCTTCGCCGACTTCTCACGTTCGGCGCTGATTCGGATGGCCGACGAAGTCTGCCTGCAACATCATCTCCTCACCCTCGGATTCCTGATCGCCGTCGGGACCCGCGCGGATGCCGATCTCACCGCGCGGATCGGGCGCAAACAATTCGCGGGCATCGCGGGGCTGACCGCAGAGCGACTGTGCGGCGCGCTCGGACTCGGCGATGACGATGCCGCCCTGGCTCAGGTCCTGCGACTGCACCCGGCATGGAACCCGCTGCCCTACACCGGTGTTCAAGTCGACCGCGCGGAAATCGGAGTGCGACTACGGATTCCGAAACGCAGCGGAGCCGTTGCAGACCGGGTCTGGCCGTCGCTGGTCGACGCTGCGAACCTGGCGCCGATCGAGGCCATCGCACGCGGGGTCAACCCGCGCTACGCGGTGCATGTCATCTCCGACACCGACGAGGAATTGGCCGTCGGATTCCTACTGGCCGAGAAGCCCTTCGCCGAAGCCGGAGAGGTGGCCATCACCCGATTCAGTACCGGAGCCGAATTTCGGTTCACCGATCGCGGTATCCCGCTCCCGCTCACCGTGATCTGATCGCACCCGAAGGATGAACCGCTCATGGCGCGCAATTTCGCTGACCTTTTCGAGCACGCGGTCGACGCGATGCCCGAACGCACCGCGCTGATACAGAACGACCGCAGCCTCACTTTTCGCGAACTCGACATCCGCGCGAACCGCCTTGCCCATCACCTGATGTCGGTCGGTGTCGGCCCCGGCGTCCACGTCGGATTCCAGATGCACAACAGCATCGAAACCATGGAGACCTTGATCGCCTGCTACAAGGTGCGAGCCGTGCCGATCAACATCAACTATCGCTACAGCGCGGAGGAACTGCGATACCTCTACGGCAACGCCGACATTCACACCCTGCTGTTCCATCGTTGCTATGCGACCGCTGTCGAACAGGTACTCGCACAGGTCGAATGCGTGCGCCATGTCATCGTGGTGGACGATGACCTCGGCGGAGTGGAGCACGCCGCCGATGCGGTCGATTACGAATCGGCGCTGTCCGATGAGACGACCAGGCCGACTACCGAACGCTGTGCCGACGACATGTTCATGATGTACACCGGTGGCACCACCGGACTTCCGAAGGGCGTCATGTGGCGGCAGGAAGATATGTGGCGGGTGCTGGGCGGGGGAATCGATTTCTATACCGGGGAACAGGTCGCGGATGAATACCAGCAGTCGCGCGTCGGCGCCACGGTCGACCCGAGTGTGTGGCTCATTCTGCCGCCGTTGATCCACGCCGCGGCCATGATGCCCTCGTTCACCGCATTGTGGAGCGGCAACACCGTCGCCTACGAGTCTCGATTCGACGCCGCCTCCGCCTGGCGAACAGTGGAGCGGATCAGGCCGGCCGTCATGGTGATCACCGGCGACGCGATGGGCCGCCCGCTGCTGGACGCCTACCGGGCCCATCCCACGGACGCCGGCTCGTTGGTCGCGATCGCCTCCGGCGCTGCCCTTCTCTCGCAGTCGGTGAAAAACCAACTCCTCGAACAATTTCCGAACGCTGTCGTATCGGATTCCATCGGATCATCCGAAACGGGTTTCGGGGGAATCGGATTCGCGACCAAGGCCGACACCCCGGGCCGCGGACCGCGGGTCCGAACCGGGCGCGGTGCCGTGGTCGTCGATGAGAACGGGCGGCAGGTCGCTGCGGGAAACGAAGGCTGGCTGGCCAAGACGGGCGCCGTACCACTCGGCTACTACAAGGACCCGGAAAAGACACAGCGTCTGTTCAAGACCGTCGACGGGGCACGAATGGTGATCACCGACGATCGCGCACGGGTCGAGCACGATGGCTCCATCACTCTGATCGGGCGCGGAAACATGGTGATCAACACCGGTGGTGAGAAGGTCTTCGTCGAAGAGGTCGAAGGCGTTCTGAAAGCACACGCAACGGTTTTCGACGCAGTGGTGCTCGGCATTCCTCACGAGCGGTGGGGGCAGCAGGTCGCCGCGGTGGTGTCGGTGACCTCGGGTGCGGAGCTGGACTTCACGGCGCTGACACACCATGCGCGATCGCATCTTGCTGGATACAAGATTCCGCGAACGGTGTGGATCGCGGACTCGATAACACGTTCCCCCAGCGGAAAGCCCGACTACCGGTGGGCGAAGGCATATGCCGAACAGTACGAACCACAATTCTCCGGCCGAGATGTCGGCACACAAGTGATGTGATCAAACCGGACAGCCGCCTCGGCGAGCGCGGATCGCCGAGGCGGGACGAGTCGGTAAGGGGCCGAAATTGGTTGATGCAGCTGTTCTCATCCGCGTTTAGAGCTCATGTCCCGTCAGTGGGCCGATGGTGCCGAACCTACCCGGCGTCACCTGACCGAGAAGCAGGTTGATGCCGTTGAACGCATGACGAAATCCGCGGTCGAAATCTTGCTGGCCCGAGGGTACGGGGCGACGACGATCCGAAGGATCGCAGCGGCGGCCGGTGTCGGAGCCGCTACCGCGTACATCTACTTCTCCTCCAAGGAACACATCTTCGCCGAGATATTCTGGCGTCGTCTGATGCTGGCTCCGCACCCTGATTACGGAGCGCTCGGTCCCGCCGATCGGGTGGTGCTGACTTTGCGGCAGCTGTCGGCACTCGTCGCCGACGAGCCCGCGCTGGCCATGGCGGTAAGCCTCGCGCTGCTCGGCGAGGACCCCGACGTCCAGCATCTTCGTGCCTGTATAGCGAGAGAGATCCGCCGGCGTCTCGCCGCTGCGCTGGGCTACGGGAACGATGGGCGTATCGCGGTACTCGAGCTCCTGTACACCGGCGCCATGTTGCAGGCCGGAATCGGATGGTTGTCGTATGCACAGGTCGGCGATCTGCTCGAAGCCTGCGCATACCGAATCCTTGCCGAATGTCCACCGTCCACCTGAGCGACCGCAGCACAACCCGTCGGCGACTTTGCTCCGGACGTCGTGTGGGTGTCGAGGGCGGGAATCTCCCAGGCGCGTCGATTGGTCTGGACAGGTGTCGATGCTACTATCTGGTCAAATGTCTACCTCTGTATCGCAACATGTCGAGGCCACGCGCCGGCGCCTGTCCAAGAAGCAGGTCGAGACCGTCGACCGCCTGACCCGCGCGGTGATCGTTGTCCTGGCCCGAGAAGGCTACGCGAACACGACGATTCGCCTCATCGCCGCCGAAGCTGGGGTCGGCACGGCGACGGCGTACACCTATTTCTCGTCCAAGGAACATCTGATCGCCGAGGTGTACTGGCGGCGGCTGACCGCGGCGACAGTGGACATTCCCGAGAATGCGGATGCATCGACGCGCGCGGTCGCCGTATTGAGGCAGGCCGCGCTGTTGCTCTCCGAGGAGCCGGCACTGGCGTCCGGGATCAGTCAAGCGCTGCTCGGGAACGACCCGGATGTCGCGCATCTGAGGGTGCGTATCGGTGCCGAATTGCATTCACGGCTCAGTGCGGCGGTGGGTCCCGAGCATGCTCAGGACCTGGGGCATCTGGAGTTGCTGTACTACGGAGCGATGCTGCAGGCGGGGATGGGACACCTGTCGTACGCGGAGGTCGCGGATCGAATGGAACGTTGCGCCCGAAGCCTGCTGGCGTGATGTGCGGCTACCTTGGTCACGCGCTGGCGTGACCAAGGGTGGGGCATGAGAAGCCCTGCGACGTTCAGTATGCGATGAAGAGGATCTCGTCGCGGGTGTAGTCGTGGTCCGGATGGTTCTGGACGAGGTGAATGCGGGTCTTCTCGACGAGGTCGTCCTCGTCGGCACCTTTGATGTACTCGCCGCAGGGGCAATTGAGCCGAGTCTTCATCGTTTCTCCTTGTGGGGCAGGGACGGTGGGTCTCATCGTCGATCCAATATGCGGTTGACCAGTTTCTCCGGCGACCGCAGCCGCCGGGAGAAGATGGCGTATCCGGTGCCGGCGTCGTACAAACCGGCGGTGTAGATCGCCTCCAAACGCTCAACGGTCGTGGCATCTGCGCGACGCCCGAGGGCGGCTCGAATCCGGCGCTGCACCCTGCCTGCTGACTGGAGCCCGCTGAGCAGGTCCAGCGGTTGTGGGAGTTCTGATGCACCAGAATGGGTGCAGGAGGACGGTTCACGACATGACGCGACGACGACACACCCCCGAGCAGATCATCCGCAAGCTCCGCGAGGGCGAGAAGCTACTCGGTGAGAAGTTCTCGATCGAGGAGGTGTGTAAACACCTCGAGATTTCCGAGGCCTCCTGGCATCGCTGGCAGTCCCAGTACGGCGGCATGAAATCCGACGACGCCAAACGGCTCAAAGAGCTCGAACGCGAGAATGCGCGGTTGAAGAAGATGGTCGCCGAGCAGGCCCTCGACATCGACATGCTCAAGGAACT
>NZ_JBHZAK010000041.1:0-33574 GCF_042754165.1 Nocardia sp. NPDC059229 | reverse complement strand
GCGCTGGGCGGATAGGCATCCAGGTGGTCGGCGGTGGTTTCGGTCATCTCGTCTCTTCTTCTCTCGCGTGCAGGCCGCGTGGGGGTGACGGCGGCCACGTTCGACCCTAACCGACTGTGACCTGCGTCGTGTTTGACCGTCTCGATCGGTGGGCGGTCGTGACGAGGCTCCCATCGGCGGCATGACCGAACCGTGAACGCGAGGTCCCCGCTGCTGTGCACTGTGTCACGTAGGGTCTCGCTTTCGGATGCCCCATGTTGCCGGATTGCTAACAAGCCGAACATTCTCGTTTCGATCCGCTGACAACATCGACCGCGATCGTTAATGTCCGATTCACCCCGAGGCCGACCGTTTCCTGGGATGGGAGAAACGCGTTGCGAATCAAGACGATCACCGCGCTAGCCGTGGCGGCACTGGCCACAAGCCTCAGCCTGACCGCATGCTCCTCCGGTGAGGACAACAATTCCGACTACGTCACCGTGAACGGCGCCGAACCACAGAATCCGTTGGTGCCCACCAATACCAACGAGAACATGGGCGGCCGCGTGGTCGACCGGCTCTGGGCGGGGCTGAAGTACTACGACGCCAACGGCACTCCGCACGACGAGATGGCGCAGTCCATCGTCACGCCGGACCGCCAGCACTACACCATCACCATCAAGCCGGACTGGACGTTCACCGACGGCACCGCGGTGACCTCGAAATCCTTTGTGGACGCGTGGAATTACGGCGCCCTGGGCACCAACGCGCAGCTGCAGAACTGGGTCTTCACCCCGATCGTCGGCTACGACGACCTCGCGGCGAATCCGCCCAAGGCGCAGACCATGTCGGGCCTGAAGGTGGTCGACGACCACACCTTCACGGTCGACCTCAAACAGCCGTCCATCGACTTCGAGCTGGAACTCGGCTTCGCGCCGTTCTATCCGCTGCCCGCCGTGGCCTACAAGGACATGAAGGCCTTCGGCGAGAACCCGATCGGCAACGGCCCCTACAAGTTCGCCGGTGCCGGTGCCTGGCAGCACAATGTGCAGATCGACGTGGTGCCCAACCCGGACTACAAGGGTGGGCGGCCCGCCAAGAACAAAGGCCTGCGCTTCAAGATGTACGCGAACATGGACACCGCGTACGCCGACCTGCTCCAGGGCAATCTGGACGGACTGGACGTGATCCCGGATACCGCGCTCGCCACCTACGAGAAGGACCTGGGCGACCGGGCCATCCACAAGCCCATCGCCTACAGCCAGCACATCGGCATCCAGCCCAATGTCGCCCACTTCTCCGGAGCCGAAGGAGTGTTGCGGCGCAAGGCGATTTCGATGGCCATCAACCGGGAACAGATCGCCGCCAACATCTTCCACAACACCCGCGTCCCCTGCCAGGACTTCACCGCCTTCACCCTGCCCGGGTTCCGCGCCGGCCTGCCGGGTTCCGAAGTGCTGAAGTTCAATCCGGACGAGGCCAAGAAGCTGTGGGCGCAGGCCGACGCCATCTCGCCGTGGTCGGGCACCTTCCAGATCGCCTACAACTCCGACGGCGGTCATCAGGCCTGGATCGAGGCCACCGCGAACAGCATCAAGAACACCCTCGGCATCGACGCGGTCGGCGCGCCCTACCCGACGTTCAAGAACATTCGCGACGAGATCGTGCACGAGAACGTGGGCAAGGCGTTCCGCTACGGCTGGCAGGGCGACTATCCGTCCATGTTCGAATACCTGACCGCGCTGTTCCTGAGCACCTCGGAAACCAATGACGTGCACTACAAGAGCCCGGAATTCGACCGGCTGCTCAACAGCGCCCTCGCCGCCGCCACACCCGAACAGGCGTATGACGGCATCGCGCAGGCGCAGACCGTGCTGTTCCGGGACATGGCCGATATCCCGATCTTCGACTACAACGTCGCGGCCGGGCGCTCGGACAAGGTGAAGCAGGCGCCCGTCTCCTGGTCGGGGCTGTTCGACTTCGAGAACATCGAGAAGTAGCCCGGCATGGTGTGGTACGTCGTGCGGCGGCTGCTCCAGATGATCCCGGTCTTCTTCGGGGCGACGCTGCTCATCTACGCGATGGTCTTCCTGATCCCCGGCGACCCCATCCAGGCGCTCGCCGGGGACCGGCAGATGACCCCGGCGGTGGAGGCGTCCCTGCGCGCTCGCTACCACCTGGATCAGCCGTTCTTCATCCAATACCTGGAGTACCTGAAAGGCATTGTCACGCTGGACTTCGGGACGTCCTTCTCGGGACGGCCGGTGCGCGAGGAGCTCGCCCGCGCGTTCCCGATCACCTTCCGGCTGTCCGTCATGGCGGTCTGCATCGAAGCGGTCTTCGGCGTGACGTTCGGGCTGATCGCGGGGCTGCGCAAGGGCAAGCTCTTCGACTCCACCATGCTGGTGCTCAGCCTGGTGATCATCGCGGTGCCGATTTTCGTGGTGGGCTTCCTCGCACAGTTCCTGCTCGGCGTGAAGTGGGGCATCGCACCGGTCACCGTCGGGGCGAAGGCGAGCTTCACGGATCTGCTGGTACCGGCGTTCGTGCTCGCGTCGCTGTCGTTCGCCTACGTGTTGCGGCTGACCCGGAACGCGGTGGCGGAGAACATGACCGCCGACTTCGTGCGCACCGCCACCGCCAAGGGACTGAGCCGCAGGCGGGTGATCGTGGTGCACATCCTGCGCAACTCGATGATCCCGGTGGTCACCTTCCTCGGCACCGATCTGGGGTTCCTGCTCGGCGGCGCGGTGGTCACCGAGGGCATCTTCAATATCCCGGGCGTCGGCGGCACGCTCTACCAGGCCATTACGCGCGGGGAACCGCCCACGGTGGTGGCCTTCGTGACGGTGCTGATCGTGATCCTGTTGCTGTCCAACCTGATCGTCGACCTGCTCTACGCCGCCCTCGACCCGAGGATCCGCTATGTCTGAACCCGAGGCTCGGGACGGCCGGCAATCCGCGGTCCGCGAAATGCGCCGTGGCCAGCAGCATTTCGTGGCGCCGCCGGACGAGGTCCAGGTCCTGGCCACCGACACCCTGGATGAGACCACCGCCCCCACCAGCGTGTGGCGGGACGCCTGGCGGCAGCTGCGGCGCAATCCCATCTTCCTCGCGGCGGCGGTGCTGATCGTGCTGGTGGTGCTGGTCGCCGTGTGGCCGCAGCTGTTCACCAGCCAGGATCCGCGCTACTGCAACGGCGATTTCAGCATGCAGAAGCCGTCCGGGGCGCACTGGTTCGGTTTCGACAAGCAGGGCTGCGACATCTACGCCCGCACCATCTACGGCGCCCGCGCCTCGGTGGTGACCGGTGTCGGCGCGACGCTGATGTACGTGCTCATCGGCGGCACCCTGGGTGCGATCGCCGGATACTATGGCGGGCTGCTGGATTCGGTGGTATCGCGGATCTCGGAGGTGTTCTACGCGCTGCCGCTGATGCTGGCCTCCATCGTGCTCATGCAGCTGCTCGCCTCGCGCACGGTGTGGACGGTCATGCTCACGCTGGCCTCCTTCAGCTGGCCGCAGGCCGCGCGCATCGTGCGCGGCGCGGTGATCGAGTCGAAGAACAGCGAGTACGTCACGGCGGCAAAGGCCCTGGGCGTCTCCAGATTCCGGACGCTGGTGCGGCACGTGCTGCCCAACTCGGCCGGGCCGCTCATCGTGGTGAGCACCATCGCGCTGGGCGTCTTCATCGTCACCGAGGCGACGCTGTCGTATCTGGGTGTCGGGCTCACCCGGCAGACCGTGTCGTGGGGATCGGATATCGCCGTGGACCAGAAGGAGATTCGCACCTCGGCCATCCTGTTCTACCCGGCCACCGCGCTCGCGCTGACCGTGCTCAGCTTCATCATGCTCGGCGACGCCGTGCGCGACGCCTTCGACCCCAAGGCCCGCAAGAGGTGAGCGCCATGACCGAACCACTGCTCGAGGTCCGCGATCTGAACGTGGCCTTCACCGCCGACCGGCGCGAGATCCCGGCGGTGCGCGGGGTGAGCCTGACCGTGTATCCGGGGCAGACGGTCGCCATCGTCGGCGAATCCGGATCCGGCAAATCGACCACCGCGCACGCCATCATCGACCTGCTGCCCGGCACCGGCCGGATCACCTCCGGCTCGGTGCTCTTCGACGGCAAGGACCTGTCGAAGGCCACGGGCCGCGAGATCGTCGGAGTGCGCGGGCGCGGTATCGGCTTCGTGCCGCAGGACCCCATGTCCAACCTGAACCCGGTGTGGAAGGTCGGATTCCAGATCCGGGAAACCCTGGAGGCCAATGGCGTTGCCAAGGGCCGGGCCGCCCGGCAGCGGGCCGTCGAACTGCTCGCCGAGGCCGGCATGCCCGATGCCGAACGCCGCGTCAACCAGTACCCCCACGAATTCTCCGGCGGCATGCGCCAGCGCGCGCTCATCGCCATCGGCCTGTCCTGCCGGCCGAAACTGCTCATCGCCGACGAACCCACCTCGGCGCTCGATGTCACCGTGCAGCGCCAGATCCTCGACCACCTCGACGGCCTGACCACCGAACTCGGCACCGCGGTTCTGCTCATCACCCACGACCTGGGCCTGGCCGCCGAACGGGCCGAACACCTGGTCGTCATGTACCGCGGCCGCGTGGTGGAATCCGGTCCGGCCCTGCAGATCCTGCGCGAACCACAGCACCTGTACACCAAGAAACTGGTGAACTCCGCGCCCTCGCTGGCCTCGCAGCGGCTGTCCTCGGTACGCAAGCGGGCCGAGGTGCGGGAGCAGGCCGTCCAGGTCGCCGGACAGCTGGCCGAAACCGACGCCGAATTCGCCAGTGCCCCCGACGATCTGCTCGTCGTGGACCACCTCACGCGGGTGTTCCGCATTCGCGGCAACGCGCCGTGGCGATCCTCCGAACTCGTTGCGGTGGACGATGTCTCGTTCACCCTGCGGCGCGGCACCACCACCGCGATCGTCGGCGAATCCGGTTCGGGCAAATCCACGGTGGCACAGATGGTGCTGGGCCTACTGCCGCCCACCGCCGGCCGCGTCACCTTCGACGGTCGCGAGGTGGCGACCCTGGATGCCAAGGCCGCCTTCGCTTTCCGCCGCCGCGTGCAACCCGTGTTCCAGGACCCGTACGGGTCCCTCGACCCGATGTACTCCATCTACCGGACCATCGAGGAGCCGCTGCGCACCCATCGCCTCGGCACCCCGGCCGAGCGCGAGGCCACCGTGCGCGACCTGCTCGACAAGGTCTCGCTCCCGGCCTCGGTCATGCGCCGCTACCCGAACGAGCTCTCCGGCGGCCAGCGCCAGCGGGTGGCCATCGCCCGGGCCCTGGCGCTCTCCCCGGAGCTGGTGGTCTGCGACGAGGCCGTCTCCGCCCTCGACGTGCTGGTGCAGGCCCAGATTTTGCAGCTGCTCAACGAACTACAGGCCGATCTCGGCCTCACCTACCTGTTCATCACCCACGACCTGGCCGTGGTCCGCCAGATCGCGGACGACGTCCTGGTCATGCAGCAGGGCAGGGTGGTCGAGGCCGCATCCACCACCGAGGTGTTCGACGACCCGCAATCCGAATACACCCGCCGCCTCCTCGACGCCATCCCCGGTCGCGACCTCCTCGCGGGGTGACCGCCCGGGTGTCGGCGGGCGATCCGATACCCGGCAGTAGCCTCGTACCTCGTGACCGACCCGCTGCAGCCCCTCGTCGACCTGCCCGGCGTGCGCGATGCCGCCGACAAGGCCCGTGACGCCCTCGCCGAGGTGCATCGCCACCGGGCGAACCGCCGCGGCTGGCCCACCACCGCCGCCGAGGCCGCCGTCCGCGCGGCCCGCTCCTCCGCCGCCATCGACGGCGGCACCATCGATCTCCCCGCCGACGGCCGCGTCGACGACCCGATCCTGGCCGGCTCGCTGCGCGTGGGCCAGGCCCTCGACGCCGAGGCCCTCACCAACCTGGTCGGCGTCTGGCAGCGCGCCCCGCTCCAGGCTCTCGCCCGCCTGCACCTGCTTGCCGCCGCCGACATGGTCGACGACGAAGAGCAGCTGGGCCGCCCCCGCAATGTCCCCGGCGTCGCCGAACGCCTGGACCTGCTGGTCCAGACCATTACCAGTACGAAGGCCCCCGCCCCGGTGATCGCGGCTGTCGTTCACGGCGAACTGCTCTCCCTGCGGCCCTTCGGCACCGCCGACGGCATCGTCGCCCGGGCCGCCTCCCGCCTGGTCGCCGTGTCCAGTGGCCTGGACCCGCACAGCCTCGGCGTCCCCGAAGTCTTCTGGCTCCGCCGCCGCCAGGCCTACCTCGACGCCGCGGCCGCCTTCGGCATGGGAACCGCGGAGGGCGTCGGCGGCTGGGTGATCTTCACCTGTGGCGCCCTCGAAGACGGCGCCCGCGAGGCCCGCTCGATCGCGGACGCCGCCTCGGGGTAAGCCCCCTGATCGCGAAACTGCCTGTACGCCAAGGGTTCCCGGGGTCCATGCACGTCAAAGCGGGCGGCGTTGCCGCGAATTGCGACCTCACCGCCCGCTAGCACGGACTACCCGGTTACCAAGCGTGCTTCTTTGGTTGTGTTTTCTTCGGCCTCGGCGAGCTCTCCAGGATCCAACGGTTCATCCCCGCATTGATTGCGAGGCCCTTGCCGTCGATATCCTGGATAACGCAGGCCCACAACTACTGTTGCCCTTGTCGCGGCGTGCTCCGCGTGGGTGCCTGGTGTCCGTGCTGGGAAGGGTGGGATGGGAGGTCGAATCTTCTCTTCCGATCCGATCTTGGCCTTCCGTCCTTCCGTGCCTCCATTGTTACCCCGTGACCGCTGTCACATCAAGACCTGGGGAAACTTTCAAAAACTCGGCGTGTCCCGCCATTTTTTATCCCGGCGTTTCCGGCGGGTCGGCGTCAGCGGCGGCGCCGCAGCAGCCGGTAGGTGAGCGCTCCGGCCGCCAGCGCGCTGAGCCCGACCGCGGCGGTCGCGGCCACCGTGGTGGTGGTCGGAGCCGGGATCCGCGCCCACAGCGACACCGGATTGGAGAAGGCGAGAATGGGCCAGCCACGGGTGGTGGCCTCGCGCCGCAGGCCTCGATCCGGATTCACCGCCGTGGGGTGACCCACCACCTCGAGCATGGGCAGATCGGTGACCGAGTCGGAGTAGGCGTAACAGCGCGACAGGTCGTAATCGTATTGTGCCGCAAGCTTTTCAATGGCCTCGACCTTGCCCGGGCCGTAGCAGTAGAACTCGACTTCGCCTGCGTACCTGCCGTTTTCGATGACCATGCGGGTGGCGGCGAAGTGGTCCGCCCCGAGCGCCGCGGCGATCGGGGCCACCATCTCCTCGCCGGAGGCCGAGACGATCACCACGTCGTGGCCTCGAATCCGGTGGTCCGCAATGAGATCCGCGGCCTCGGCGTAGATGAGCGGGTCCACGATGTCGTGCAGGGTCTCGGCGACGATCGAGCGCACCTGGTCCACATCCCAGCCCGCGCACATCTTGGTCAGATGCTCGCGCATGCGCTCCATCTGATCGTGATCGGCGCCGGACAGCAGGAACAGGAAGTGGGCATAGCTGCTCTCGAGCACGGCCCGCCGGCTGAGCAGTCCCTGGTCCAGGAACGGCTTGCTGAACACGAAGGCGCTCGACCTGGCGATCACCGTCTTGTCGAGATCGAAGAAGGCGGCGACTCGTCCGCGTTCGGCTGTCACGTCGTCCAGGATATGGTTCTGCGCCGCGCCATTTCATTCGCCTCCGGCGCAGGCGTGGCGAGGGTCACCGCGAGACCCGGTTCATCCGGGTTAGCCAGGGGGAAGCCGAGCCGTCGGGGCGGGAAAAAGACTCGCCGGGCGGACTTGCAATCCGGTCGGGGCTTGGGTGTAGTATCGCAGATACCTGGACATGGTCCAGGCGCGTTCAGCCCGACCCCCCGGGGCTGAACCCGACGGCCCCAGCCTCCTCCCCCCCCGGCTGGGGCCGTCCTCTATTTAGGGACAGTTCCGGATCCGTTCCCGCTCCCCGAGTTCTGCACAGGCCGCGTGTTATCCACACTCGCCGTGGAGGCGCTTTCGCCGCTGCTCCGATCAGGCGACGCTGACCTGCATGAACTCCGATGCCGCCACCCCACCGGCCCTGTCGCTGGTCGCCGATCCCCGCCTGCGCGACGAGATTCGCCGCATCGCCGCCGCGGCCGACCGCCCGCTCGACGAGCGCGTGCCGCCGCCGGGCCGCCACGCCTGGACCAATGCGTCCGTGATCATCGTCGATACCGCTGCCGCACATAGCTGTGCGTCCGCCGCCCACCCCCGCCGCCCGGGGATTCTCCTGGTGACCGATGGCGAGCCCGGTTTGCTCGATTGGCAGGCCGCCACCACGGCCGGTGCCGAACAGGTGCTGCCCCTGCCCGCCGCCGCCGACGCCCTGATCGCCGCCTTCGCCGCCCACGACCGCCGGCGCCCCGGCGACGGCGCGGTCCTCGCGGTGGCCGGCGCGGGCGAGGGATCCGGCGCCTCCGTACTGGCCGCCGCTGTAGCCCTCACGGCCGCAGGCCGTTTCCGCGACCGCACCCTGCTGGTCGACTGCGCTCCCTACGGTGGCGGCCTCGACCTCCTCCTCGGCCTGGAGCGGGCGCCTGGGCTGCGCTGGCCCGACCTCACCATCGAACACGGCCGCGTTTCCGCCCCCGCTCTGCACGAGGCGCTGCCAGCCACTGCGGGGTTGGCCGTGCTCTCGTGCGGAAGGGGCGCTCCCGCAACTGAACTCGGCGCGCTCTCGCCGAGCGCGGACCCGATTGCCCCTGGGCACAGCTCCGTCGGCGGTGCCGCTTCCCACGCGCAGCCCGTACCGATGATTCTTCCCGCCCCGCTCTGTTCGGACGGAACCTCCTCGCTCACAACGGACCTCGACCGGCCTTCGTCTTGCGTGGTCGACCGCGGCGTCGCTGTCTTCAGTCCGCAGGCGCTCTCCGGTGCGACCGGTGATCATGCGGTCGAGTTGAGCCGTGCCGACGGATCGGTGGCGGCGGCACTCGCGCCCGCCGCGGTGCGAGCCGTCCTCGAGGGCGGCCGGGCGGCCGGTGATCTCGTGGTCGCGGACCTGTCCAGCGACCACGGACCGCACACCGACCAGGTTCTCGATGTGGCCGATCTGGTGGTGCTGGTGACCCAGGCACGCCTGCGCTCGATCGCCGCGGCCGAATCCGCCGCGGCCTACCTGACCGCGCGAAATCCGAATGTGCGCTTGATCGTCCGGGGCCCCGCGCCCGGCGGCCTCGCCCCGTCCGATATCGCCGAGGCGCTCGCTCTGCCGCTGCTCACCGCGGTCCCGTCGCAGCCGGGCCTGACCGAGCGCCTGGAACGCGGGGGCCTGACCGTCCGGCGGCGCGGTCCGCTTCGCACCGCCGCCGAAACCGCTTTGACCGCACTGTTTTCCGAGAGTCCCCGCTACGGCCGGCCTCCCGGCGGCCCGGGTTCCTCGTGGTGGCGCATCGCCCGCGCGCACGGTTCGACCTGCGGTTCTCCGCTGCCGGAACCTGCGGGAGCCCGGAAATGAGTGAGCTGGTGACGACCGAACTGCTGGAGCGGGTGCGGGAGCGGCTGGCGGAAGGGGCGGCGGATCCGGATCCGGCGCGGGTGGCGGCGGCCATTCGGGCCGAGGCGGGCGGGGTGCTCGCGGACACGGATCTGTTGCGGGCCTTGCGATTGCTGCAGACCGAGATGACCGGCGCGGGCGTGCTGGAGCCGCTGCTGCACGACCCCGAGGTGGCCGATGTGCTGGTCACCGGGCCGGATTCGGTGTGGGTCGATCGGGGGCGGGGCCTGCGGCGTACCTCGGTGCGGTTTCCGGACGAGGCGGCGGTGCGGCGGCTGGCGCAGCGATTGGCCCTGGCGGCCGGGCGGCGGCTGGATGATGCGCAGCCGTGGGTGGACGGACGGCTGGCGGGAACCGAAGCGGCATCGGGGGATTCCTTCGGGGTGCGGTTGCACGCGGTGCTGTCGCCGATCGCGCACGGCGGCACCTGCCTGTCGCTGCGCGTGCTGCGCCCCGCCACTCAGGGTCTGGACGCGCTGGCCGCGGCCGGTGCGGTGCCACCGGACGCGAAGCTCCTGCTGGAGTACATCATTCGTGCCCGGCTCGCCTTCCTGGTGGTCGGTGGCACCGGCGCGGGGAAGACCACACTGCTGTCGGGCCTGCTGGCCAAGGTGGCCCCCGCTGAGCGGATCGTCTGCGTCGAGGACGCGGCCGAGCTCGCGCCACCGCATCCGCATGTGGTCCGCCTGGTCGCCCGCCCCGCCAATGTCGAGGGCGCGGGCCAGGTCACCGTGCGCGATCTGGTGCGCCAGGCGCTCCGTATGCGCCCGGATCGCATAGTGGTGGGGGAGGTTCGGGGCGCCGAGGTCGTCGATCTGCTGACCGCGCTCAATACCGGCCACGACGGTGGAGCGGGGACCGTGCACGCCAACTCGCCCGGCGAGGTCCCGGCGCGGCTGGAGGCGCTCGCGGCCCTGGGCGGTATGCCCGCGCCCGCCCTGCACAGCCAGCTGGCCGCCGCGATCCAGGTGATCCTGCACGTCCACCGCCGGCCCGACGGGCGTCGCACGCTCCGTGAAATCGGCGTGGTCACCCCGGTCGACGGCCGGGTGCGGATCGCACCCGCATGGACCGCCGACACCCGTCCGACCCCGGGCACTGTGCTCCTCAGGAAACTCCTCGACGAAAGGACTCCAGATGATCCCCGCGAGTGAAGACTGCCCGGGCTCGTGCGGTTGCCCCCGACCCCGGTCGAATTCGCCGTTCCACGGTTCGATTCCGCCCTCCACGTCCGACTCGGATCGGTTGTGCTGCAATCATTTCGGGCTGCCTGGCTCGCGGTTCGCGGGATTGCGGTTGGCGTGGCGCGATGGTGGTTGCCAGCCGAGTGTCACCGATTCGATTGGCGCCGAGGATGATCCGGGCTCGAAGCAGTCCGGAGGTGACTGATGGGATCCGGCTTCGGCCCGCACGCGCTCGCATCGGTCTGCCTCGCGCTGGCGCTGCTCGTGGTGCCTCCGCCGATCGCTCGGCGGCGCATGTCTCGGCTGTTCAAGCTTCGCGAGTGCAGGCGAAAGGACAGGCGCAGCTGGATGATTCGCCTTGCACCGTTGTCGGCGGTGCCCCTGATGCTCCTCATCGGCCCGGGTCCGGTGGTGGCCGCGGTGCTGCTGGCGGCCACCGTCCTGATTCGATGCCGCCGCACGAGGCGGGAACGGCAGCGGGGCATCGAGATCGCGCAGTTGCTCGAGGGGCTGGAGGCGGTGATCGGGGAGCTGCGGATCGGCGCACATCCGAGCGCCGCGGCCCAGGTGGCGGCCCGTGAGACCGCGGGCGACGTGGCACGGGCCTTCGCGGTCAGCGCGGCGCGGAGCCGGTTGGGCGGGTCCGGCGCGGAGGGCCTGCGGCGGCCCGGCTCGGTGGTGGCGCGGGAACTGTCCCGAGTGGCCGGATCCTGGCGGGTGGCCGAGCGGCACGGGCTAGCCCTGGCCGAGCTGCTGGCCGCCGCGCGTTCGGATCTGCTGGGCCGCAAGCGCTTCCGCGACCGCACGTCCGCGGCGCTGGCCGGGGCCCGGGCGACCGCGGTGGTGCTGGCCCTGCTGCCCCTGCTCGGCCTCGGCCTGGGCGAGCTGATGGGTGCGTCCCCGCTGCGTGTGCTGTTGCTGTCCTCGGCGGGCACGCTGCTGCTGCCCCTGGGGTCCGCCCTGACCTGCGCCGGTCTGCTGTGGGCCGATGCCATCACCGACAAGGTGCTGCGATGACTCCGTCCGTGGCCGCGGTGCTGGCGGCTATCGCGGTGCTCATGCTGCCGGGCCGGACCGGTGCGGTCCGCAGGCTGCGCCGACTGCGGGACCCGGTGCACGGCAATCCACTGCCGCAACCGGAGTTCCGGGCCGAGCCGGATCCTCTCGGGGTCGCCTCCGCCCTCGATCTGCTGGCGGCGTGTCTGCGCGCCGGGCTGCCCACCGCCGCCGCTGCCGCGGCGGTCGCGTCCGAGGCTCCCGATCCACTGGCCTCTGCGCTGCGCCGGGTTGCCGACCTGCTGGCGCTGGGCGCGGATCCGGCCGCCGCGTGGGAGCAGGCCACGGCCGGCTCCGCCGAGGAGACGGTGACGGCGCTGGCGCGGCTGGCCCGTCGCTCGGCCCGCTCGGGAACCGGATTGGCCACGGCCGTGGCCGAATTGGCGGAGCGCCGCCGGGGCGAGCTCGAGGATGTGGCCGCGGCCCGGGCCGAGCGAGCCGGGGTGCTGATCGGCGGCCCGCTCGGCCTCTGCTTCCTGCCCGCTTTCCTGTGCCTGGGAATCGTCCCGGTGGTGATCGGCCTGGCGGGCCGGGTGCTGGAAGGCGGTCTGCTGTGACCGCCGGGGGCCGCGGGGTTCACGACTGTGCCGGTGCGGATCGGCCGTGCCGGAGTGAGGGAAGGAGCGAGCATGGGAACGACCGTCCGAAACCTGCTCTGGGAACTGCGGACCCGGCTGTTGCACGCCGTGACCGCCGACCACGGGATGAGCACGACCGAAGTCGTGGCATTGGCTGTGTCCCCCGCTGGTGGTGTTGCTTTAGGGATAGCGTCCCCAGGTCCTTGTTGTCTCGTTGGTTCTTTGCGCTCGTGTCTCTTTCATCGCCGATTCCGACCCTAATGTGTGATGTGAGTCATATTCAGGCTGATGGTACCGCCGTATCTGGAACGGGAAGTTGTCGGTTGCAAAGTGCGGTGAACCACAGATTCGGCCCATGGCCGGTTCAGGTCATGAGCCGAACCGGCGAGAGTGGAGCAGGTTGGACGCCGATCACCCACGTGGACGATCAGGGTGATGATGACGATCGGGTTGATGATGCAAGTGATACCACCATGACGGGTGCGGCACGCGAGAGAGACATTGGCCGCATCGACCAACCATGTGGTGGCCTATCGCAACGCCACCGTCGGGCGCCGGGCCGCGCAGCCGATGCTCGGGGTCCCTGTAGAACTCGCCGAAAATCGAACAAAGTTCGTTATATGCACTGGTCGGGACTGCCCTTCCAGATAGCGGCGTGCAGTGGAGAACTTCGCCCACCGGCGGCCATGTCTTGGCGATGTCCGGTATTGACCTGAAGATATTGTCTACGGCGATGGCTCATGACGACTGAGAAGGAGTGCCACTTTGACGGTCGCGACTGCGCTCTTTTTTGACGCCGCCCAGCGGCGGCTTGGGCTTCCTGCTCTCGCCTCTCACCTACGATCCCGAGCCGAGGACCTTCTACCGCAGGAGTACCACCGATTCCTTGACGAGCGAATCGTCGACACTTTTGTGGGTAGCGAACCATTCGGTCGTGCAAGAGCCCAAGGACTTGTCGGTGTACCTATTCTTGATGACGACGAACGGGAAGCCCTCCTCAGCGGGTACGACGAACGCGACGCCGATAGTGAGCCGGCGCAGAACTCGTGGTGGGAGCTTTGGGAGACCGAAGATCATGGGTTCGCCCTGCTTCCAGGGGACAACAGTCCTGAGCTAACGATTGCGGTGTGTGCTCTGGTGCGCACAGGCTCGGGTGTTCAACTACGACAATTCGTCAGCGGCTTCGTTCTCACCGGTGGTCGTTTCCGGCGTCGCACACCTCCGAGTATTGCCAGCGGAGTCTGTGTGCGCGAGGACATCGACGTGCCGGGCGCCCCGTACCGCGGACGCTGTACCGACCATGGGTGTGTCAGCGGCTGCTCAGCTGATGTGGTGCTCCGGCCGGATCCGGGCATCTACGTGCTAAAAGGGTGTTCGTGCTAGCGACGGCGTTGGCCGCTACCGACAACGGCAACGGGTTCGATTGGGCCACATTCGTCGGGCTTCCCGCTGCAGTCCTAGCGGGCTTCGGGATCGTCGGCGTGATCGTCTCCTTGGTTGTCGGTGTCATTCATCCGATAGCGGTACAAAAACCGGTGTACTGGATTGACGGGGATAGCACACGAATGAGGGTGGTGATCAAGAATTGCAGCTTCCGGTCCGACCGCAACGTAGAGGGAATCGTTGTGTACGAGGTCCCTTCCCTCTTGAAGCGGGCGTTCACGCGGAAGTATCGAACCCAATGGAAGAGCGTCCCCTTCGTCCCTTGGGGGAATCTGCCTACACCGGAAGTTCCCGTCAAACTCTCGAAAAGGGAAGTTCGAAGCCTTGACTTCGAGTTACGCACGGCAGTAGGGAACGCACACCCCGTGATCGACAAGAGGTTTCGTATCGAGGCTAAATCTGGGACGCAATACAGTCGAGCCAGGAAGATCAAACACCTGTGACTTGGGTTCCGATAGGGGTCACGGACTGCGGAAACAACAACGGATAGTGCGTCACGAACGCTGAGAGGAGCTGGTGCGTAGGAGGAGCTTCCTTGAAGCGGTGCTGCGTGAGAGATGGAGGAGGTTTTCCGGCCCTCCGGTGTCGCCCTGCATGGGGGAGGCATCAAACCACCCTCTGCTGCGTTAGCTGAAGACTGTTGTGGTGAGCGATGAGGGAAAAGGCGTCCGTTGGAGGCGTCAGGTGGGGATCAGGAAGGCGTTGCGCTGAAAGCCCTTGCGGGGGTTCGCTGTTGAAGCGTCGAAATGTTTAGGACGACATCGAAACCTGGGTTTTATCCGACCTTGGGATGAGTCTGGCGGGAACCTGCTTACTGGCCAGATGGTGTCCGGCGTGAAGGCGGCGCGAGCCTGATCTGCTGCTCTTGCGTGGAACGTGAGAAGGCCCGTCCCGATACTTCTGTCCGCGAAGATGATTCGCGGTCGGAGACAGGGAGCATCCCAAGCGGAGAACCCGCGAGGGACCGAGTACCGATGCGGGACGGTGCCGGCGGACTGGCTCATAGTAGCTGGGAAGTTCCTGCCTGGTGCGGTGGGAATGGAGCCAAGGGGCCAGGTCATCCGTGGCTAGTACTTGTTCGATCAACCAGGCGATGCCCTGGGAGGAGTCGCGTGAGTGAGCTGAAGTCAACAGGCAAGCCGTTCGAGATCTCCAAGCGGGAGGTCTGGGAGGCATGGGAGAAGGTCAAGGAGAACAAGGGCGGACCGGGAGTCGATGGGGTGAGCATCGAGGACTTCGAGAAGGATCTGAGGAACAACCTCTACAAGATCTGGAGTGCGTCCAGCAGGACGGGAGGAGCGGCTATGTGGTGTGACTAGCCGGTTTTCGTGTTCGTAAGCTCGTCGTCGCCTGCCGGTGAGAGTCCGGTCCGGGTAGCTGCCAGGAGGCCCGGTAGCAGACTGGCGGCTTCATCTGGAAACGGGTGGGGTCGAAGCCCAGTGTCGAAAGCCCTTGTGGGGGAGCGATGATGCGGTCCGTAGCATGAAGCGAAGCCTGCGGCGTCGTCAATGTAGCCTGCCCCGTTGGGGTGGGGATCAGGGAGTGCCGAGCCCCCTCCATCAGGGTGAAGGCCATGGAAAGCGCTGAAGACCTGGAAGTGCAGGCGCCCAAGAACTCCCCGGCGTATGGGGCGCGGAACGTATCGACGGTGACGGCGGGAACTGGAGAGGCCCTCCCCGGCCCGGTGATCTGCGGAGAATTGTTGCTGGAGCGGCGTGCCCTATAACCGGTAGTCCGGGAAATGGGTGACGTGCCGGGTGGGCGTCGGAGGCGGTCATAGTACTGGTTGAGCCGAGCGGACAACATAACCGCCGGTGAGGGAAGGGCCGCTGCTTCGTCGATGTGTCATGACTGTTGAGAGGGGCCTGGTGAGTGCCTTGATGGCTAGTTCCGCCACGTCGGGATCTGTTCGAGATCCGGTTCGAGCTTTGCAGCATGCGCTGTACCGGGCGGCCAAGGCTGATCCCGGGCGTCGGTTTCATGCGTTGCGGGACAAGGTCTTCCGCGGAGACGTCCTGTGGCGTGCGTGGGTCGCGGTGCGTACCAACAATGGTGCACCGGGTGTCGACAGCACCACTCTGGCGCAGGTCGAGGAGTACGGAGTCGACCGGCTGCTCGATGAATTGGCCGTGCAACTGCGGGAAGGAACGTATCGGCCGCTGCCGTTGCGCCGGGTCTTCATTCCGAAACCCGGCTCGGATGAGCAGCGTCCGTTGTCGATTCCCGCAGTGGCCGATCGGATCGTGCAATCGGCGTGCAAGCTCGTGCTCGAGCCGATCTTCGAAGCCGACATGATGGATTGCTCGTTCGGGTTCCGCCCGAAACGCGGTCCGCACGACGCGCTGCAAGTCCTGGTGGACGAGGCGTGGCGGGGTCGGCGGTGGGTGGTGGAAACGGATGTCGCCAACTGTTTTTCGGCGATTCCGCATGAAGAGTTGATGCAGGCGGTCGAGGAACGCGTCAGCGACCAAGCCGTGCTCAAGCTGCTGCGGGCGATGTTGCGCGCGGGGGTGATGAGCGACGGCAAGGTGCGGCGTGAGGTGGCCGGGACCCCACAGGGTGGTCCGATTTCGCCGTTGATGTGCAACGTGTATCTGCACCGGATCGATCGGGTGTGGGATGTGCGTGAGCATGGGGTGCTGGTCCGGTTCGCTGACGATGCCGTGGTGATGTGCCGTTCGAAGCAGCAGGCTGAAGCCGCGCTTGCGCGGCTGAGGCAGCTGCTGGGTGAACTGGGGTTGGAGGCGAAGGCAGCCAAGACTCGGATCGTGCACCTGACCGAAGGTGGTGAGGGCCTTGACTTTCTGGGTTTTCATCACCGGTGGGTACGGGTGAAACGGCGCTCGGGCGGTCCGGGGGTGGCCTTCCTCGCCCGCTGGCCTGCGGACAAGGCTATGCAGCGTGCTCGTGACCGGATCAGGGAGCTGACCCGTCGGTCTCGGTTGTTGCTGCCGATCGAGGTGATCGTCGATGAGGTGAATCGGTTCCTACGCGGATGGTCAGCGTATTTCCGGTTCGGTAATTCGGCGGTGCGCTTCGGGAAGATCGAGCACTATGTGTGGACGCGGATGGCGTTGGTGATCGCCAAGCGGCACAAGCGTTCCCACAGATATGGATGGTCGGTGCTGTCCTATCAGTCTCCCGACCATTTCGGGCTCGTTTCACTGTCTGGAACTGTTGTCGCACCCAGACCTTTCAAGGACTGGCGGGACAAGCCGAATGCCGGCGGTGAACGGCGTCGGTAAGCCGTGTGCGAGAGAACCGCATGCACGGATTGATGGGCGGGAATTGGAAACGGAACCAGATCGGTCACGGTGACGAAGAAGAACGACCAGGCGGGAAACCGTGTGGCCACAACGGCTTCGACACCTACCACCGGTCATCGGTGACCGCGCCAGTTCCCGACCCTCCACAGGATGTCCTCGGGAAGCTACTTCCCGCCTCCGGTCCGAGCGGTGGAGATACCGAAACAGCACGGCGGTGGCACGAGGACCCTCGGAATTCCTTGTGTCGGTGACAGAGTGGCGCAAACGGTGGTGGCCGCGCACCTGGAGAAACGGGTGGACTCGGTGTTCCATTCCGACTCCTACGGCTACCGGCCGGGGAAGTCCGCTCTGGATGCGGTGGGTAAATGCCGGGAACGGTGCTGGAAGAAGGATTGGGTGATCGATCTCGACGTCCAGAAATTCTTCGACTCCGTCCAGTGGGACCTGATCGTCAAGGCTGTGGAGGTGCACACCGACGCCCCGTGGGTGGTGCTGTATGTCAACCGGTGGCTCCGCGCACCGGTGCAGCAACCCGACGGGACCGTGCTGGAGCGAACCCGAGGTACTCCCCAGGGGTCCTCGGTGTCGCCAGTGCTGGCAAACCTGTTCCTGCACTACGCGTTCGACATGTGGCTGGTCCGGGAATTCCCGGCAGTCGAGTTCGAGCGCTATGCCGACGACGCGGTCGTGCACTGCACTACCGAGCGGCAGGCCCGTCAGGTTCTGGCGGCTTTGCAGGAACGGATGGCCGAGGTCGGGCTTGCTCTGCATCCGGCCAAAACCAAGATCGTCTATTGCCGGGACGCGAACCGGCGCCGACAATTTGGCGTCACGCAGTTCACGTTTCTGGGGTTCACGTTCAGGTCACGCACGGCGCGGACGAGGAACGGCGGTACTTTCGTGTCGTTCCAGCCCGCGATCAGCCTGGAAGCCCTGAAGAAGATCGGTGCTGAGGTTCGTTCGTGGCGGCTTCATCACCGGATCGGCTCGACCTTCGCCCAACTGGCCAGATCGATCAATCCGGTCGTGACCGGCTGGATGCGGTATTACGGAGCGTTCTATCCTTCGGCGCTGCATCCTCTCCTGACGCGCATCAACTCCTACCTGGTGCGCTGGATCCGCTGCAAATATCGGCGGCTCAAACCGGTGAAGAAGGCCCGTCGCGCCTACAAAAGCGCGGTCCGGACATACCCTGCCATGTTCCGACACTGGCAGTGGACACCGCATGCCTGGCGAACAGGATGATAAGAGCCGGGTAACGGGAGACTGTTACGCCCGGATCTGTGGGAGCCCAGGGGTGAGATCCCCCTGGGCCACCCGACTGCCGTAATCCTTTGGCCAGCAATTGTTTAGAGGATCAACCTGAGTACGCCTGAGGGGGTGTTCGGTGTTCACCGTGCCCACGGGCAGGGGTTCCGGTAGTTCTCACGCGGAAAACAACACATATGGCTGGACCAGCGGCGATGGCGTTGTGACCGGTTCGGGCTGCGGGCGGGTGCGGTAGATGCTTGGCTTGGCTGCCGATGAGGTTGGTCGGTGTGCTGGAGGGCGGGTTTCGTGGCGACGCAGGTGTTCGCGGCTGAGGAGTTGGTGCGGCTGCGGGAGTTTCCGGAGATCAGCCGCGAGGAGCTGTTCCGGTTTTTCACGCTGACTGCGGCCGATATCGCGTTCGTTGCGCCGGGGCGTGGGCGTGGTCCGGAGGATCAGCTCGGTTTGGCGGTGGCGTTGTGCACGTTGCCGTGGTTGGGGTTCGTGCCGGACAGGGTCGCGGCCGCGCCTGCGGTGGTGGTGGCGCGGTTGGCGGATCAGCTGAAAGTCGATGCGTCGCAGATCCGTTCGTATGGTCGCCGGGCGCAGACCCGCACCGCGCATCTGCGGTTGGTGGCCCAGTATCTGAGCTGGCGGAGCGCGGGTGCGATGGAGTTGAAAGAGCTCGACGAGTTCTTGTTGGCGCGGGCGATGGAGCACGATTCCCCGACCCTGCTGTTCCGGTTGGGGTGTGAGTATCTGATCTCGGCGCGGGTGATCCGGCCAAGTCCCGATACTGTGGTTCGCCGCGTCGTGCACGCGCGTGAGCAGGCGCAACGCGAGACCTATGACCGGTTGGTGCATGAGCTGACGCCGCAACGCTGCGCGGAGTTGGACGGGTTGTTGGTCACCGATGTCTCGATTCGGATGTCGCGGTTGCGGTGGCTGTCGACAGGCCCGGTGGAGGCGTCGGCGGCCGCGGTGCGCAACGAGGTCGAGAAGCTGGGGTTTGTGCGCGGGTTGGGCGCGGACACTCTTGATCTGTCGGTGTTGCCGGCGGAGCGTCGCCGGTTTCTGGCTACCCTCGGTCGCCGGCTGACCGGGCAGGCTTTGGAGCGTCGTGATCCGCAGCGCCGGTATCCGATCTTGTTGACGGTGTTGGCGCAGTCGGCCGCTGATGTGCTCGATGAGGTGGTGGCGTTGTTCGATCAGGCACTGTCGGGCAAGTTCAGCGCCGCGGAGAACCGGATGCGTGAGCGACTGGCCGACCGGGCGAAGACCGGGGAGGACCGGCAAGCGCTGCTGGATGACCTGCTATCCATCCTCGTCGACCCGCAGATCCCTGATGAGGATGTGGGCGGGTTGATCCGGGGCGAGGGCATCGGGTTGGACCGGTTGCGGGCCGCGATTGCGCAGGCCCAGCCGCGGTTGCCGCGTGATCACGGGCATCTGGCCGCTCTCGATTCGTCGTATTCGTATCTGCGGAAGTTCACTCCGGCGGTGTTGTCGGCGGTGCGGTTCTGCGGCGGCACGGCGGCGACGGAGTTGCTGATCGCGGTGAACATGCTGCGCGAGCTGAACGCGACCGGTCGCCGCAAGGTGTTCGACGACGCGCCGACGGGGTTCGTGCCGACCAAGTGGCGCGGCTATCTCGACGAGGCCCGCAAGACCGGCAATACCGTGGCCTATCGGCACTTTTGGGAGCTGTGTGTGCTGTTGGGGTTGCGGGACGGGTTGCGTACCGGGGACGTGTTCGTGCCCGGATCGCGCCGCTACGCCGACCCGGCCGCCTACCTGCTCACCCTGACCCAATGGGAGCCGCAGCGCACCGAATTCTGCCGCCTGGTCGACAAACCGGCCGACCAGGCCGCCGCGTTGGCCGCGCTCACCGACGAGTGGACAGCGGCGGTCGGTGAGCTGGAGCAGCTCCTCGCCGCCGGTGACGGGCCGGTGCGCCTGGATGAGGCCGGTGATCTGGTGATCTCCCCGCTGACTGCCGAGGACATCCCGACCGAGGCGATCGAGTTGAAGACCGAGCTGACCGAGATGCTGCCGTTCGCACCGATCGTGTCGGTGCTGATCGAGCTGGACAAACGCACCGGCTACCTGGACTGTTTCACCCACGCGGGTGGCAAGCAGGCGCGTAGCCCGGAGTTGAAACGCAATCTGATCGCGGTGCTGCTGGCGTATTCGACGAACCTGGGATTGACCAATATGGCCGCGGCGTCGGGGATCTCCTATGACATCCTGTCCTGGACCGCGGAATGGTATGTGCGGGAGGAGACCCTGCGGGCGGCGAACCTGGCGATCATCGGCTACCACCAAAGACTGCCGCTGACAGCGGCTTTCGGCACCGGCACGCTCTCGTCGTCGGACGGGCAGCGGTTCCCGACGCGCGGCAAGTCCACCACGGCTCGCGCGGTTAATCACTTCTTCGCCGAGGAGGGCCTGTCGACCTATACCCACGTCACCGATCAGCACACCACCTACGGCACCAAGGTCATCGTCACCACCCGCCGCGAAGCCCACTACGTCCTGGACGAAATCCTCGGCAACGCAACGGATCTGCCGATCACCGAGCACGCGACCGATACCCATGGGGTCACCCTGGTGAACTTCGCGCTGTTCGATCTACTCGGGATGCAGCTGTCCCCGCGCATCCGGGACCTGGGCAAGATCACCCTGTACCGGCCGATACCGCGCGCCGAGACCGAAGCCCGGTTCCCGCACGCGGGACCGCTGCGGACGCGCAAGCTGAATCTGGACCTGATCGCCGAGCATTACGACGACCTGCTGCGGCTGGCCGGATCGCTGAAATTCGGGCACGCCACCGCGTCCCTGCTGGTCGGCAAGCTGTCCGCGTTCGGGCGTCAGAACGCGCTGGCCGCGGCGTTGAAGGAGTACAGGGCGATGCGCCGCACGATCTATGCCTGCCGGTATCTGACCGATCCTGACTACCGGCGCAAGATCTCGCGTCAGCTCAACAAGGGCGAGTCCATCCACGCACTCAAACGCGGCCTCATCTACGCCCACGAAGGAGCCTTCCGCGCCCGTCACCTGGAAGCCCAGACCGAGCAGGCATGGTGCCTGACCCTCGTCACCAACGCCCTGATCACCTGGACCACAGAATATTACGGGCGCGCGGTGGATCAGATGCACCGTCAGGGCCGCCGCATCGACGCCGACGTGCTGGCCCACATCTCGCCCGCGCACAGCGAGAACATCAATTTCTTCGGCGCGATCGAGGTCGACATCGATGCCGAACTCGCCGCCCTCGGGCCGACCGGCTACCGGCCGCTACGGGTGCGCGACACCCTGTTCTGATCCCGATCCCGGCCGGCGAGGTGCGGCGGGGAGAGTGTGCGGGTGCACGGGTTCGGGGAGTGCACGGGCATGAGCGAGATCCTGTGCCAGCGTGGTGATCTCGGCGCGCAGGTCGGTGGCGATGGTCTCGGTGCAGGCGAGTGTGATCTGGTGCTGGCGCTGGATGTGTTCGAGTTGTCGCAGGGTGGCCAGGTCGCGGGCGATGTCGTGGAGCGCCGGGCCGATCCGTTCGAGCACCGCGGTATCGGTGGCGTGCGGGCCGATCCGCCGGGGTGTGCCGGTCATGGTGTGTCGCGGAGCCGGTCGCGTTCGGCGGTGAGCGCGGCGTTGGAGTGGCGTAGTGCGGTGTTGCTGTCTTCGAGGTCGAGGATCCGTGCGATGGCGGCGAGGTTGATCCCTTGGCCGGCCAGCGCGGCGATGCGTGCCAACCGGGCGAGGTCGTCGTCGCTGTAGCGGCGAGTCCCTCCCGCACTGCGAGCCGGGGTGACCAGCCCGTGCTGCTCGTACAGGCGCAGCGAATGCGCTCCCATCCCGGCGAGTTCGGCGGCCACCGAGATCCCGTACACCGCTTGCCCCGGGCCCGGCCGGTGCTCACCACCCGGGCCGGACAGGGGGTCGTGTCGATCCAGCATCTGCTCTCTCTTTCTCGATGCCACCAGATTACCTCAGCGCAACACTTGCACTCTCCTCACCAGAGTGCTAAAACAAATCTCAGCCAGATGACAGAGGTTATCTGAGCACCACCGAGAGAGAATGGAGTGAGTGGAGGTGGCGACCATGCTGATGCGCACCGATCCGTTCCGGGATCTGGATCGCCTGACCCAGCAGATGTTCGGCACATCGGCCCGCCCGGCAGTCATGCCGATGGACGCCTGGCGCGAGGGTGACGACTTCTACGTCGAACTCGACCTGCCCGGCATCGACCCGCAATCCCTGGACCTGGACATCGAACGCAACGTGGTGACCGTCAAAGCGTCACGCCCGCAACTGGACCCCGACCGGTCGATGCTCGCCGCCGAACGCACCCGCGGCGTGTTCTCCCGCCAGCTGTTCCTCGGGGAGAACCTCGACACCGACGCCATCCGCGCCGACTACCGCGACGGCGTGCTGCGCCTGGTGATCCCGGTCGCGGAGAAGGCCAAACCCCGCAAGATCGAGATCACCCACCACAACGGCGAGCATCAGGCCATCAACGCCTGAGCGCGGCGGCATCACGGGAAGGACCCTGTGATGGTCTTCGTGACGAGATGGGCGACCGGTCCCGCGCCGAGCGAGACCGCCGAGGAGTTGTCGTGGCTGGATTCGCGGTTGCTGGGCTTGGATCCTGATCTCGAGGGACTGTTCGCAGAGATCGACGACATCCTGTGCCGCGCCGTCGACCGCTGGGACTGCCCGCCGCGACGCGAACCCCGCACACCCCGGCCACGGCCAGGCCGCCGGTGGCCGACCACGCGGCACCATAGTCATCGGCCCGGCCCCGCACAGGGTCGAGGACGCGGCCCGCCCACAGCACACCCGAGCCCGGCTCGACGCGGTATTCGACGACCAGTGAGAGCGAGGTGATGCCTGTCAGACATCGACAAACAACGCAGATCACACGAAACGTTCTCCTACACAACTGTTCTCGCGACCAGGGCCGACGGCCGTGTCCCGGCCTGCACACCGGCACCAGCGCCTCACGGACACCCCTCGGTCCGGCGTGTGCACAGCCACCGCGAGTGGCACCCGGCAGGGCACGGGTTCGTCGGCCCGCGCGAGAACACCTCACAGTGAAGTCCTGTTCAGATTCCTTCCGTCGACGGGTGAGCCCGGTCAGCTGTGGTTCTTCCGGGCTCACCCGGCCCTTTCCCTTCATCGACCACGACCGACACGAGGAGGGCAGAGCAATGAGCAGCACCGCGACCTTCGCCCCGGCAGGCAGCGACTTCGACCGCGCCGGGCAGAACCTTCCCGTCGGCGACAGTGACCGCGACATCGGCCTGGACACCGCCGCGCTGCACCCGCTGGCCGAGCGGGTGCGCGCCGCTTTCGACGCGGCCACGATCGCCGACCGTTTCGACCAAGCCTGGATCACCCCACTCGACTGCGATGACGACTATGACCACGACCGCGCCAACACCGACTGACCCCAACCCCGCTACCGCAGCCGATACCACCCGCTACGACCCACACACGCGCGGCAAGGGAGAACCGCGCTGGCAGCACGGCCACTGCGCTTGGTTCAACACCGAGAAAGGTTTCGGGTTCCTGACCCCCGATACCGGTCCCGCGGTGTTCGTCGACTACCAGGTGATCGACGTCCCCGGGTTCAAAACCCTGCGCGCCGGACAGTCGGTGGTGTTCACCGCCGCCGACACCGGCCGCGGCCCCGAAGCCACCCGAGTCGTGCCCTACACCCGCGCCCACACCACCGCACCCATCCCGTCACACCGCCCGCACCGCGCGCGACAACATCGGTCGCGCTGCCGCCACCACACGCCATAACCCCGGTCCCGCGGCCACAACCCGACAGGCTCTTGCCACCCGCCCCCGATCCGACACCCGCGAGCAGCACGCGCGCCGAGCACACCAGCACGAGGATCATCATGGCTCCCCGATCACATCCGCACGCCTGGCCGAACATTGCCTCGTGGGCCACATGCTCACCACCGCAACAGATTCCGGTGACTCACCGGTGGTGCACTGGCCCGAACCCAGCCCCCTGCGATCCCGGTGGAACACCATCATGGCTCCCACCGGACCGCCGGATGCGACACTGAGGCCATGACCGAGGACGACGACGGCACCGGTGAGGTGGTGGCCTCGGTGGAGAAGGTGGTCGGCGCCGGCAACGCACTGGCAGCGGGCTGGTTCCGGTTCCAGTTCGCCGACCAACGCTGGGAGTGGTCCGACGAGGTGGCCCGCATGCACGGCTACGCACCCGGCGAAGTGACCCCGACCACGCAACTGCTGCTGTCGCACAAACATCCCGATGACCGCGACCGGGTGGAAGCGGCCTTGGTCACCTCGGTGCGCGACCACGCCCCGTTCTCCAGCCGCCACCGCATCATCGATACCCACGGCATCGAGCACCACGTTGTGGTGGTGTCGGACTCGATCACCGACGACACCGGCGCCGTGGTCGGCACCGAGGGCTACTACATCGACCTGACCGACCGCGACCCCGCACACACCCACACGATCCTCGACGACCTGCTGCCGCAGATACTCCAACATCGGGTGGTGATCGAGCAGGCCAAAGGAGCGCTGATGCTCGTCTACGGCATCAGCGCCGAGCAAGCATTCCGGGTACTGGTATGGCGGTCACAGGACACCAACATCCGCCTGCGTGAACTGGCCGCCCGGCTGATCGGCGAAATCGCCACCATCCAGATATCACCCGCAACACGCTCGCAATTCGATCACCTGCTGCTGACCCTGCACCAGCACGCCCCTCGCCAGCCGGTCGAACAGGATCTCGAACCCTGACCTGCGCCGCGCTGCGCTATCGCAATGTCATTGCGTGCACAACGGTGCGAGGCGGTCGAGTCCGCCGGTGGTCGGGCTTGTCAGATACCAGCAGGTGTTCTCCCCCGCCCCGGTGATCGCGGCGCTGACATCGCGCCACTGGGCAGGGTCCAGCATCGTGGCACGGGACAGGACGAATCCCGACACACGGTAGGGATCGGTGACCAGCGCCCACGAGTAGTCGTCGCCGAGGGCCGTGACGATGTAGTTGGTCGGACCGTACAGTGCGTCCTGGGTGGGCACGCTGGGGAAGCTGACATGCAGTTGCGCATCCGTCGCCGGATCGGTGACCGTGGCCGTGCCCCATATCTCGCTCACGCTGCCCGACCATGTGATGCACGAGTTGTGCACCGACACATCGCCTTGTGCGTCCAGCGCATACTCCGCACGCGTGTCCCTGGCACAGCTGAGGTTGAAATACTGTGGTACCGCGGCCAATTGGTACCAGGTGCCCAGATACCGGCCCAGATCGAGTCGAGCGACCGGTGCCGGTGGGTCGGCGTGCGCCCACGCCGAGCCACCGATTCCGGCGACCGGGATCGAGCAGGCCACGGCCACGCCGAGAGCCGACGAAAGCCGGTGCAGTCGGTTCGAATTCATGATGCTTGTCCTTCCTGGCGATGTACTCCTGTGTCGATCTCGGATGGTTCGATCAGTGCGCGACTGCGGGTTCGGATTCCTCGCGTCGGCCGCTGCCGCCACCTCGGCGGCCGGGGCCACCGGACACGGTCGCCGACAACGGCGAACACCGCCGGGACCGTGCGCACGACGAAAGTGTCGAGCAAGATGTCGGGGGGTTGCGGTAGTAGTCGTGCGAAGAACAATGCAATGTCAATGGCTTGACCAGCGGTGATGTCGGGCCACCGGTTTGGGCTGACGGGCATGATCGGGTGTAGGTCGGTGTTCAACTGGCCCGCGGTGTACCGATCCCGCTCACGCGGTACACCCCAAACGAACCCAGAGTTTCGGCCCGCTGGGCCCCGCCCAGGCTGGGCTGGGGTCCCCTGCCGCCCGCCGCGCTGTATCAAAGGGGAAGACAGGTCAGTGCTGTTCGGCGGCGGGCAGGACCCAGCGATCGCGGGCCAGCAAGTCCGGGAACGGATAGTCCTCGGGCACGCCGATCGCCGCGATTTCGAGCCCGGTTTTGTCGGTGTAGGCGTCGACTACGGCAGACCACCCGGCGTCCTCGACCGTCTCGATGATGGTGTGCCATCCGGTGCGGACCTCGTCCTCGTAGGCGGCGACGAATGTCCAACCTAGCTGCTGTGTGGCAGTACGGATCCTGTCGTGCTCTTGCTTGCTGGTCTTGTGGATGCGCCCGGGCTCGCGCACCGCCATGTCGAACCGTTTCGCCATCATGGCCTCCACGAGGTGCAGTCCAACAAAACGCTGGCACTCGAGCCTAACTGTGCACCCGCATCCGCCCGAATGATCTTGGACAAATCGTGACCGGCCGCGCGGTGTACCGATTCGGGGTTGCCACTGGCGCGGAAAACAATGATGTTCGGCATATCAGCTGGTCAGCACCCCTAAGATCGGGGTTCGTGATCGATGTGGTGGGTCATTAGCCCGGTCACGGCCTCGTCAACGGCGATCCGGGGTCCGCCGCGCAGGACAGTGTTGTGTGGGTCGGGGGCCTGCCAGCGTCCACGTCGACACCATCAGTTCATCAACGGCGAGGGCCGCAACCTCGGCCGGATCTGGAAAATATTCGATAACGGCCACGGCGTGGGCGGCGGGCCCTGGAAGAGCTTCGCGAACGCTGGCGCCGGCGGCCTGGTGATCCGCCAGCAGTTGGGTCGCTCCTGCCCACCGCCAACCGCGTATCGGACCCATGCCACGCCATGATCGGACCAGACCGCCTCGTCCTGGCCACGGGGCGCACCACGTTGGAGGCGGAACCCGTCCGGCTCACCAGGTTCCGAGACGAAGGCGGCGCGATCCACGGTCGGCTCTCACTTCGCGCAGATCGAGATAACCGTATGGCCGTGTTAGGTGGGGTGCGCAGTGAGGACCGCGGCCAGCCACTCGGCTACCTCGGGGCGAGAGCAATTGATCACCCAGCTCAGTCCGGTGGCGGTGTTGAGGGTCAGGTGGCCGTAATTCATGATCGGGAGTTGGCGGTTGTGGCGGTAGCGGCGGTCGGGACCGCCGCCGACGTTGACGTATTGCCAGGTGGTGTCGACTTGTGTGCCGTCATGGGGTGGGCGTTCGGGTTCGATGACCCGCTCGCGTGTGCACTGCACACGCAGGTGGCGGTAGTCGGTGTCGCTCCAGTGGTCACGGTGGCGAATCAGGATTCGATCAGGCAGGAACAGCAGTGCGTGGCGGTCGTGGGCGATCGTCGGCACTGCAATGTTGGTGGTGAGCATCTGCGGCGCGGTCAGGCTGCGCGCCAACGGTTTACGTCCGATGGTGGCCTCGGCGCCGCCGCTGACCTTGTATCCGTAGGTGCCCGCGACCGTCGTGGTTGTTTCCACGCGCCACGCCCCACCCAAGTCGACCACGGCGCGGTAACCCTCGACGAGTGCAGAGAACCACTGGGCGACGGGGCCGTCCACCTCATAGATCGCCGTGACCGCGGCTTGCTTGCGGTCCCACCGCCACACCAACGCGATAGCGGGTACGCCTGCGACCAGGGCGACGATCGCAGGCCACGACGCGGTCGACGCGGTGGCGATACCGGCCATCACCGCAACCGTGACGGTCGCCCATGGCCACAGGGCCTGATGCCGGCTCGCGGCTCGTAGCTGATCGACCAGCTCACCCGGCCCCGTCGGCGGAAGGCGCATTGCGTCGACGCCAGTCCAATCGGTGACCTGGCCAGCGTGGAAATCTGGACGTCCTACGGAGGGTTCGACCCGCGCTGCGCCGCGTGAACGTGCTGCCAGCACACGCCGGTAATACACGCCGTTCGCCCCGACATGCACATACGTCCCGCGTGGTCCGGCACCGAACCGGAGCCCGCGGACACCGATGCTGCCGCCGACCCCGGATCGGGAAAAGTTCACCCGAAAAGGACCGGCGTTCACGGACTTGCGTAGATAGAACCCCACCGACCCCCCCGATCGCCCACATGCAGCGTGATCGAATTCTAGGTCTCACCGACGCGACCTGGTCTGCGAAGGCGCAACTGAGCCAGGGATCTGACGGCGACCGGCCTCGAGCTGTCCCCTGGACCCGGTGACCGATGACGAGATCGGCGCGGCCCTCGAATCGGCCCGTGAGGGCCAGCGACAGGAAAGGCCACTCTTAAGCGTGGCTGATCTTCGGGAACGAAGTTTGCGCGCGGGTTCGTCGCCGCGGTCAGCCCGAATCAGGGCGCAGTACCGCTGCGCCGTACCAGTGGCAGACCAGCAGCGCCAGCTCGACGTCCAACCGGTCGTTGTCGGTGATCGGCCGCCCGCGTCGCGAAACTGCCCGCCCGACCCGGTATTTCACCGAATTGGAATGTAGACCGAGCTCCGCGGCAGCGGCCTTGTAGCTGGATCCGGTGCGCAGGAACACCCGCAGCGTCTCGCGCAGCCGGGCATCGTTGTCGTTGTCGGCGGCCAATACGCCGAGCACCTCGCTCACCCATTCGCCCACCTCCGCGCGGTCGCCGAGTAGCGCCGCGGTCGCTAGCCCCGGATCGCTCGCGGCGATGATCCTCGGTTCGGCGTCCCTGCGGGTGAGCGCGACCGAGCGTGCGCGCAGCGCATACCGATGGGACCGACGGAACCCTGATATCCCCTGGCCCATGATGCCGATCGCCAGACGCGGTGCGTCCGGCCGCTTGCTCGCGAAATCACCGACCTTGGCCACCGCATCGGGCTGCTCGGATCGATAGGGCAGCCAGGCCCATGCGCTCGTCCGGTCGGCGGCCCCGAACAGCGGCGCGGCCTCGGTGCCGACCGCCTCGGCCAGCTCACGGACGAACCGTTGCAACCGGGTCAGCTCGTCACTACCCGCGCCGGTGTCGGGATACCAGAGGATCAGCGCCAGGTGATGCCAACGCAGCGGGTAGCGGATGGATTCGGTCGCAGCATCGACATCGACCGGCTTACTCCCCGACAGCACCTCACGCACGAGCAACGCGTGGGCGCTGTTGCGGCTCTCGAGCCACTGCTCGCGCTCGGTCTCGTACACCGCGACGACCTGCATGGTGATCCAGTCGACGTACTCGAACGTCGCGGTGGTGATCGCCTCCGCGACCGTGACACCGTCGGCGGGCGCGACAGCGCTGGCCCGCAATTCGTCGAAGACCAACTCGGTCATCCGCCGATGGCCGACCCGATAGGCACGCACCAGGGCCTTGACCGGAACTCCATGCTGGGCAAGGCGCCTGGCGTATTCGATGGCCGCCGTGGGAGCGTTGATCCGTGCGACGGGAATGTCGTGCTGCAGCGCATGCAGAATGGTGTCGACATTGCCTTCCACGCTCGCGCCCAGCAGTTCGACGATGCGGGCATCGCCCCGCAATTCGGGGATCTCGTCCTCGAGACCGCGCCGCACGATCGCGGCGATATCGGTCACCCGCTCGTTCATGCGGGCGGCGATCTGCGCGACATAGCGGCCCACATCGCCATCACCGCCGCGACGAAAAGTCGTCACTCCCCAACGGTAGTTACTGCGCCGTTGCCGCGCGGGAAATCGCCAACTTGTTCTCCGGGGACAATACCGGCGGCGAACTGCGACGATCACATCGACCGGCTGCGTCCCGGCCCGCCGTCGTCGCTGTTCAGCGATCACCGCATCGGCCGGCGAGATTTTTGGCTGGGGTCCCAGCGTCGGGCCCATCACCGGCTGCACACCAACATGCGGATCCGACATTGCCACGATGTGGATTGCTTCGGATCAGCGGTTCGGATCAGCCGGCCCGGCGGGAATATTCCGACGGTGTCGCTCGTGTGGGTGGCGGTGAGCGGCGTGCTCGTACCGGAACTTCGGAGATGCAGCCGTCGATGATCGGAATTCTGTAGCGGCGTTCGAATTTGGTCAGCAGTTCGACCTCGGCCGGGGCCGCGCCGCAGATGGCGAATCGCACCGATGTGGTGTTCGGCCGGATTTGGTCGGGCAGATCCGACAGCAGTGCATACGTGGTCGGGACAGCGGAGATGTAGGTGGCACGACTGCGCTCGATCCGGTCGAAGAACGTCTTCGGGCTGAAGGCCACGGTGGCGCGCCCATCGGCGAGCAGCGGCGACAAAGTGCCGACAACGATGCTGTTGACGTGGAACAGCGGCAGATTCAGCAGGCTGTGATCGGCTGCGGTGAGATCGAATGCCTCGATCGCCAGCGAGCACATGGCGTCGAGATTGGCGTGATCGATCGTCACGCTGTGGGGTTTGCCCGTGGTGGCGCTGCTGGGAAACAGCAGCGCCAGTGTGTCGTGGCGGGGACGTGCGGGTTCGGCGACATCGGGGTCCGCGGTGGCCAGATCGCCGGCGGGTATGACGACGTGGACCCCAGCGTCGGGGGTGGGCCGCTGCGCGGTGATCAGGACCGTGGCACCGGTATCGGTCAGCTGAAAGTCGGCTTCTGCGGCGGTCAGCGACGGGTCGATAAGGGCGACCGTGGCACCCACACGCCAGATAGCGAACAGGGATACGACATAAGCGGCAGTGTTGGGCAACATGATCGCCACCACGTCGCCGCTCGAGACTCCCGCGGCGCGCAAAGTAGACGCGGCACGCCGCACAGCGTCGAGGAATCCTGCGTTGTTCAGATCAATGCTGTCGTCGGCGACCGCGGCCGCCTCCGGTGCAGCAGCCGCACGACGATCCGGCAGAGTCGAGAAAAGGTTCATCAGCGGTCCTCAGAACGGGTACAGGCAATGACGACAACGGTAGAAATCACGCCGCCGCCCGACACCGTCGTGCATCAACGAAATTCGCCGTCGGCATTGTCACCGCAGGACAATTCCGGCCTCACATCCGCCGCCTCAGTAACCGGGATGTAACTATCGCCTCCGCCATTTCCTCGCTTCCCCATGTTCGAGTCAGGTGCGGGAGTTGATGGCGTGACCATCGACAGGGGCATCCATCCGGTGATTCGTTGCCGGGTGAGGTCCACGCGGGTGTCCATGTCGAGCCGGAACCGGCCGTAGGGTCGATGTTCGACCAGAACAACGGGCTCACGGCGCGGCGTTCGTTGTCGCCGACCAGATCATGGAACTGCGGATCCTCCAGAACGGCTTGCAACAGAAGGGTATTGATGTGCACCATCGTCGATTGCGGCAGG
Organism: Nocardia sp. NPDC059229; assembly: GCF_042754165.1. Taxonomy (NCBI): domain Bacteria; kingdom Bacillati; phylum Actinomycetota; class Actinomycetes; order Mycobacteriales; family Nocardiaceae; genus Nocardia; species Nocardia sp. NPDC059229. The sequence goes on along the minus strand of NZ_JBHZAK010000041.1, from coordinate 2,226 downwards.
GGCAAAGGAGCATCGACACCTCGGCGTGCTCGCGGTCGGCGCCCCGATACCACCGGTACAGTCCTGACGGCGAGCACCGAACCTGGCGTCGACGACTGGGGGCCGGTAGGCCGCCAGGAGCACTGTCTACCGCGTCCTCGCCGCTGCGCCGATGCTGATCGCAATCGCGTTGACTACCAGCCACATCGGCCATCTCGAGGGTCTGGATATCGAACCCGGTGGACGCAGCCTGGCGCACCGAGTCCCCATTGTGGTGGCGCCCACCGGACCCTGCGCAGTGACGTGTTGGCCTGGTGGCACAGCGGAATTGGGAGACGTTTCAGGCCGCCTGCGGTGTCGTGAGATGGACACGGATGTGGTCGAGCAGTTCACCGTTTCTGAGCGGTTTGGGCAGGTAGTCACACGCACCGGCCGCGTAGGCGTCACCGATGGCATCGGGACTGCCATCGAGGGAGACCGCGATGATCGGAATCGGTGAACGATCGCGCAGCTGCCGGCACAGGCTCGCGCCCGGCAGGTCCGGCAGGTCCAGCTCGAGCAGCACCAGGTCCGGATTCCATCGCCGAGCGACGGTCATAGCGCGCTGTGCGTTGGGGGCAGAGATCACCTCATGGCCAGCGTTGGCCAGCACGAGTACCTCGATCTCTGCCATCGCCGGGTTGCTCTCGACGACAAGGACCTTGCCGGGTTGAGCCACCGGGGTCGGCGGCAGCGTGAACTCTGTTGCAGAGCGTGGGAATTGGCTCATGGTGGATCCTTCGCAGACGGGTCCCCGACCGTCGAATCCGCAGCGTAATGGAGCTGAGTGGAGGCCGCCCTGCGCTCGCAATATCGGTACCGCGATCGAAGAACTCCGACACTATGTCAACACGCAATCTCTCAGCAATTAATCTGTGAACTGTTTTCATGGCGTTCACATGACCAAATCGGAAGCCCGATCCGGTGTAGATGTTCGGAGTCGTGTTCAGCGCTGACCTGCGGATTCGGTTCCGGTTGCAGGGTGTACAGACAGTGTTCGGTCGGAAGAGTCTGATGCGCCGACATCGCCGCCGCTGTCACATTCCCCGATGCTCAGGGCGTCCTCGGCCGTCCCCGTATCGGTTATTTCCCTGCTGCTCCTGCCGACCTGCTGGGTGCAAACCTCCCTTCCGCGGCAGGTCCTATAGTCCGTCAGGCGATCTCATCGAAGGGCAGTTCATCATGGCAACGTTCGTACTCGTTCCCGGAGCCTGGCAGGGTGTGTGGACCTGGCAGTCGGTGATCACCGAGCTGCAGGCCCGAGGGCACCGGGCCGTGCCCGCCGCCCTGGCTACCAACGGCCGGACCAGCCTGGCCACCCATACCGCACAGGTGGCCGACCTGCTCGACCGCGAAGGCCCCGGCGTGGTCGTGGTGGGCCACAGCTACGGGATCTTCCCGGCGGTCGCAGCGGCCGACCGGATGGTCGCTCAGGTCGCGCGCCTGGTCTTCGTGGACACCGCGATTCCGGAGGACGGCGACTCGCTGGCGAACCTCTTCCTCGACCCGAGCCGCCGCGAGCAACTCCGGCAGGCCTCCGTCGAGGGCCTCATGCCGGTGCCCGCGCCGGAGGAACTGGCAGGACCCGCCGGCCTGACCGGGGTCTGCGCGGCGGACCGGGAACGGCTGGTGCAGCTGGGGACACCGCAGCCCACGGCCACGTTCTTCGACCCGGTCGAGCTGACCGGGGCCTGGCGCACCCTGCCCGTGACGGGAGTGTTCTGCCTCGCCAACGGCCTCAGCCTGGAGGTGGCCCGGCAGCTGTACGCCACCGGCGCACCGAGATTCGCGAAGTTCGCCGCCGCGGACACGACGTTCTTCGAACTGCCGACCGGACACTTCCCGATGCTCTCCACACCGGCCGAACTCGCCGAGGTACTGATACGCGCTGCCGCCGGTGACGGCACACACCTGCAGCAGGCTGCCGATACCCCTTCCTCACGGTAGCCCGGGCCATCAGCCCAGATCAGATGAGGTCCAGAGCCGGCATGCGGACGTTCGCGGATTGGACATCCTGCTACGTCGCGCTGCTGGAGCTTCATCCGGGGAATACTGCGGCCCGCGCCAACTCACCTTGCGGCGGCGACTGATGATCGATGATGCCATGGGGTGAAGCCTCGCCCCGCACAGGGCGAGGCTTCACCCCTGGATCGGCTGCGATACCGGCCGCGTATCGGACGCGGCAACTCCGACGCTACCGCCATACAG
>NZ_JBHZAK010000040.1:0-34037 GCF_042754165.1 Nocardia sp. NPDC059229 | reverse complement strand
TCATCGAAATACCGGGTCCGTGCCGCCTGGAAATCCTGAAACAGCGGCCCGAAACCGGGAGCGCGCAGGGGATGATTCTTCATCTGCTCCGCATCCGCGGCGAACAACGCCGCCCACTCATCACCCGCGGCGCGACAGAACACCTCCGCGAACTGATCCACAGCCAATGCCTGCGGATGCCGAGCCGCCAGGCCACGGGCCGCCGCGACGAACAACGCGGTAGCACCGACACTCGTCTTGATATCCCAGGAATCATTGTCATTACGCATAATCAACACTTCTCTCCGGCCAATACCGGGCTGATCTTTCGGTCGTCAAGCTCAATGCGGATCGCGCGCGGAGAAGAGACAGACGACACCTGACTGCTGGATATGTACCTCGGCGAAACGCGACTTCAACTCGTGCGAGATGGACTCGATGCTGTCCTCGCGGTTGCCGAACACCTTTTCTCGATTCAGGTAACGCATCAGTGTGCGCGACCAGGGGGTGTGCTCGCCACTTTCGCCTAGAATAGTACTTCCGAATACCCGGGCACCGGGGGCGAGATGAGGTATCACATGGTCGAAGACCACCGATTTTTGCCGGACCGAACCGGGCAAGCAGTGCAAGAGAAAGTTCATCCCGACAGAATCGAACTGTGCGGCAGGATAGAGGTTCAGTGGTTCGAAAACATTGCTCCGGCAGATGGTGGGGTGATAGCGCTCGATGCGTCTCGCGGCGGTGTCGAGCACTACATCGTTCAGATCCAGCAATGTAATCGACGGATTCGGCGGGAGTTGACTATGGTCCAGAAACCATCCCGTTCCCGGGCCGATGTCGAGATGGCGACCAGCGATATTGGCGTCATAGTGCGCCAACATTCTTGTGCGTGGACATCGCCAGATCCAGCGACTCACCGTCCCTAATACCATCCGGTCATACACGGCCAACTCTGACCGATTATAGTGCTCAGCGCCGGCGCGAATGCGTGCGGCAGTCGGTGCCGAGATATCTTTTTCAGATTTGCTCGATGCGACTTTCGAAATGCGCATGATGATCATTTCTCCGACCGTGTCGGGTTGATGTTTCGGTGGTGATGGGGCAGCCCGGCCAGATCTACCAGGCCGTCTCGCGAGCTGTGGCGGTCGTGACCGCCACGATGGTGAACTTCAATGACCTTGCGGCGGTGAAACATTCACGCATCGGACCGACGAGCGTGCGGTGTTCCGACGTGGCTTCCCAGTCGTAGAAGTCCTGGAGGTCTTGCCACTCGCTCGTGATCAGCCATTGCTCGGGATCGGTCGCCGATTGGCAGACCTGGTCGGCGATATGCCCGGGAACGCCCTCGGCGACGACGTGCCGGATGTCCTCGTAGGCAGCGAGGAACTTGTTTTGCCGTTCCAATGGCACGGTGATCAAGAAGACGACACGACCGCGCCCGAGGCGGCTGCCGTTGGTGCTCTCGTTGTCGTTCACAGTGAGACTCCTTCGGGTCGGCGCAGAACCAGCGCACTGTTGAAGCCGTCGTATCCGCGTGCGGCGACGGCGGCGATGTCGACGGTTGCTCGCTGCGGAGCAGCGACGAAATCGAGTTCGCACCCCGGGGCCGGGTTGGGCAACGCCCCGAATGCGGGGAGAGTGCGTTCCCGCATGGCCAGCACCGCGGTTGCGACGTCGAGCGCGGAGCCGCCCTGGGAAGCTCTGCCCAGCAGTCCTTTCTGACCGGTGACGGGTACCCCGTCAGGGAAGACGGTGCGGATCGCGTCGGCTTCGGCCCGGTCGGCAGCCGGCACACCGACCGCGTCGGCGAACACGACATCCGTGTGCCCTGGCGCGGCCTGCGCGCGGTCCAGTGCTCGATGCAATGCTGCGGCAAGGTACCTCGACGGCGGCTCGACCGTCGTGTCACCCCAAGGGCGGGAGGTACGACCGTCCTGGGTGGCCGCATACCCGGCGATCTCCGCGTACACATACGGTGCGCCGCGCCGTAGCGCGTGTTGCTCTTCTTCCACCACGAAGATGGCGCCGCCCTCGGCGGGGACATATCCGGCGGCATCGGCGTCGAAGGGCAGATATGCGCGTTCGGGGTCCGTCTGCCGACTCATCCATCCACTGCGGCGCGAGGCGGTGAGCGCGTAAGGGCACAGTGGCGCCTCGGTGCTGCCGGCCAGGACGACGTCGGCGGCGCCGCGATCGATCGCGCGCGCGGCGTATCCGAGGCTGTCCAGGCCGCCCGCCGCTTCGGCGACGAGCACGCTCGACGGACCCTTCATCTGATGCAGAATCGAGGTTTGCCCAGCACTTGCCGCATAGAACCAGGCGATCGATTGATAGGTGCCGACGGTGCGCGTCGATCCTGACCACAGCCGCTGCATCTCGCGCTGGCCGAACTGATTTCCGCCCGTCGAGGCCGCCAGGGCCACCGACTGCCGGTACGGATCGACGGTGGACGGATCGAGCTCGGCATCGGTCAAGGCCTGTGCTGTCGCCGCCAGCGACATCCACGTCCACCGGTCGGTCTGCACGATCAGACGGCGATCCAGGTAATCCTCCGGCACGAAGTCACGGACCTCTCCGGCCAGCGTGGTCGAATACGCGGAGGCATCGAAATGCGTGATCGGTGCGATCCGATTCTCGCCTGCCACAACGGTTTTCCAGTGTTCGCTCGCCGAGTTTCCGCTCGGGGCGACGACACCGATCCCGGTGATCACTGCGCGGCGGTTCATCGCGCTCTCTGCGCGGTCGCGGCGCCATCCGTAGACGCTTCCGTGTCCACGTGACCGAGTTCGGGTCGCGGGGCGAGCGGTCCGAGATGAAAGACGATGCTCGCGGTCTCGGTCCCGGTATTGCGCACCCGGTGCCGGACACCGATCGGGACGAACAATCCCTGCCCCGCAGACAACGACCACTGCTCATCGTCGAGATCGACGGTGAGGTCTCCCTGCACGCAATACAGGAACTCCTCCGAATACGGATGATAGTGCTCGGCGATGCGCTCCCCCGGCTCCAGCGTGGCAACTCCGGTGAAACCAGACGTGCTGCCAACGGTTTTCGGACTCAGCACAGTCTTGATTTCACCGCCCCGGCGACGGTCTGCGGGCAGGTCGGCGATATCGATGCGAGCCGGCGGTAACTTCGTCATAGTCAAAATTCCTCTCGATGAGTGATGCGACATGGTGGCTTCGGGGGGCTTCTTGGTATGGCGGTCAGGCACGCGGCGGCGCGCCGACGAGATGTCCTTCGACCTTTTCCTTGATGAGCTGCATCTGGATCACGCTGTTGGTGTTGATTCGATCGGTCATCCCGGCGTCGTCGATCGGCGCACCCGGACGCATATGAAAGTCCTGAACCCAGGTCATCCGCGTACCCGACCCGGACTCGGCATAACTCCAATGGATCCGCATGTACTCGAACGGCCCGGTCTCCACCCGATGCGCATCCACGGTCCGATTCACCCGATCGACGGTCCGCTCACTGACCCAGCTCCACACCTGCCCCGCCTCGTCCGGATGCATCGTGAGCCGGAAACGAACCGTGTCACCGTCCTCGGCGAGAACATCGACCGCGGCATACTCGGAGAACAAATCCGGCCAGGACCGAACATCATTGGTCGAATCCCACACCACCTCGAGCGGCGCATCGATCAGGATCGAATTCTCTGTATGACCCGACATCACGCAACCTCCTTGATAAAAGCGAACTCGACGAACCGAACCACGTCACCACCGGTCATCCCGAGCAGCTCAGCAGGCAACCTGACATAGAAATCACGTTCCACAACACTCTGAATCTCGAAGACCGCCAACGAATCCACACCGATCTCCTCCAGAGTCAGCGCGTCCGCCCTCTCCAACTCCTCCGGACCGATGTCGACCCCGACATGCTCGTCCAAGATCGCACGCAACGTCTCGATGGTGAACGTGTCAAACATTTACTTCTCTTCCTTCCCTCGTGTAGTGAAACCCGAAGCCGATCGGTTCGGGATCTCCAGCCTCGGACCGGATTCCGGTGTCCAGCTGTAGAACATGCGAGCCCGCGCATCCTCCGGCGATTGCCAGTTCGGGAGGTAGGGCGAAACGAACTCGCGCAAGCGGGCACTCACCCGGGCGAACTCCGGATGCCGCGCAGCCCTGCCGATCGCGGCACCACCGGAATCCTCGGTCTCCACCAAATGCACATACAGATCATCCAGAGCCCACAGCTCACGCCGGGTCACACCCGCAATCCCCGGCAGATCCGTCAACGAATCAGATTCCGCGAAGATCTCGCCAACGTTGGAAATAGCATCCGGACGCACGTGAGCCACGATCAGCGAACGATGTGGTTGAAATACCATCGGCCTTCTCCTACTTGAGCTTTGGTGGGGAACATGAAACCCGGTATCTGTCTTTTCGGGGTACAACGAACCTACGAGTTGAGACCGGTCGGTATCCATCACCCTCGAGGCCCTCCGACTCGTCCCCAGGGTGAAGACAATCAACACCTGAGGTGATGTCCGGCGGTGGGACACTTTTTGATGACTCTCTCGGTGCCGTTGCGCGCCACACCGTCGAAGCGGTGTTAACAATGAATGCCGACGACGCGATTCGCCGACACGAGAATGGACGGAGAAATGATCCAGCGGATTGCCATAGTCAATAGAGGCGAACCAGCAGTGCGTCTGATCCGGGCTGTCCGCGAGCTCAATGCCGAGTACGACCACGGGATCCGCACCATCGCCCTGCACACCCATGCCGAGCGGCGTGCGCTGTTCGTTCGCCAGGCCGACGAGACCGTCACGCTGCGGCGCAACGGCGCCACCAATCCCTACCTGGACCACGCCGAGCTCGAGCGCGCGTTGATCGAGGCCGCGGCCGACGCGGTCTGGGTGGGCTGGGGCTTCGTGGCCGAGGACCCGATGTTCGCCGATCTCATCAGCAAGCTCGGCATCACCTTCATCGGTCCGTCCTCGCACGCCATGCGACTGCTCGGCGACAAGATCGAGGCCAAACTGCTGGCCGAGAAGGTCGGGGTCCCCGTCGCGCCCTGGTCCGGTGGCCCGGTCGAGACCGGCGCCGACGCGCGCCGGCACGCGCACGCCATCGGCTACCCGCTGATCGTCAAGGCCCGCTCGGGCGGCGGCGGCCGTGGCATCCGCAAGGTGTACGCCGAGGACGAACTGGATCTCGCGCTCGAGCGCACCCAGCGCGAGGCCGAACGTTCCTTCGGCGACCCCGTCGTGTTCCTGGAACGCCTGGTCACCGGGGCCCGCCACATCGAGGTCCAGGTGATCGCGGACAGCCACGGCACGGTGTGGGCGCCCGGCGTGCGGGACTGTTCCATCCAGCGCAAGAACCAGAAGGTGATCGAGGAATCCTCGTCTCCGGTGGTGACCAGGGACGAGGCCGATCACCTGCGCAAGGTGTCCGCCGACCTGGTGAAGGCGGCCGGCTACTGCGGCGCCGCCACCGTCGAATATCTCTACCAGCCCGATGAGCGACGCTTCACCTTCCTCGAGGTGAACACCCGCCTCCAGGTCGAGCACCCGATTACGGAGACCACCACCGGCCTGGACCTGGTCAAGCTGCAGATCCACGTGGCGTCCGGTGGCGCGCTCGACGGCGAATGCCCGACGGAGTTCGGCCACGCGATCGAGGCCCGGCTCAATGCCGAGGACGCCGACAACGGTTTTGCTCCGGCACCCGGCCGGCTGCAACTGCTCAGGTTCCCGCTGGGCTCGGGCCTGCGGGTGGACACCGGCATCGCCGAGGGCGACGTGATCCCGCCGGACTACGACTCGATGGTGGCCAAGGTGATCGCGTGGGGCCGCGACCGCAACGAGGCGCTCGCCCGGCTGCGCACCGCGCTGCGCGAGACCACGGTCGTCGTCGAGGGTGGCACCACCACCAAGTCGTTCCTGCTGGACCTGCTGAGCCGACCCGAGTTGATCTCCGGCGAGGCCGACACCGGCTGGCTGGATCGCACCGGCGCCGGCACCGCGGACGGCCCGACCGCGGTCGCCGATGTCGCGCTGCTGGCCGCCGCCATCGACACCTACGACACCGAGGAAGCGCACGAGCGTGCCGCATTCCTCTCCTCGGCACGCGGCGGCCGCCCACGGGCCAGGCACGCCATCGGGCGGACGGTGGAGCTGTCCTATCGCAACCAGCCCTACACGCTGGTGGTCGGCCAGGTGGGCCCGCGGCGCTACCAGGTGAGCGGCGATTCCGGTGACCTGGAGGTCGTCGTCGATCGGCTCAGCGCCTTCGAAAGCCGCTACGCGATCGCTCACCGCCGCCACCACGTCGTCTCGGTGGCCGGGCCGACCGGCTACCTGGTCGAGGTGGATGGCGTCGGCCACCAGATCAGTCAGGACGAGGCCGGCATCGTGCGGGCGCCCGCGCCCGCCGTCGTGGTCGCGGTTCCGGTCGCCGTCGGCGACGAGGTCGAGGCCGGCGCCACCCTGGTGGTGCTGGAATCGATGAAGATGGAGACCGCGGTCCGCGCCCCCGGTCCGGGCCGGGTACGGGAACTCAACGCCGTGGTGAACTCGCAGGTGGATGCCGGTGCGCCGCTACTGCGGGTGGACGCCATCGATACCGGTGACGCCCTCGGGAGCGTCGCCGAGAGCCGCCGCGTGGAGTTCGCGCCGCTCGAGCAGATCCGCGGCGACGCCCGCTCCGAGGCCTTCGCGCGGCTGGACGCCCTGAGCACCCTGCTCACGGGTTACGACGTCAGCGCCGCCCGGGCCCGCACGCTGCTCGAGGAGTACAACGAGCTGCGCAACGAACTGTCGGAGGACGACCCGGAGCTGACCGGGGCGGAGCTCGCGATCCTGACCACCTTCGCCGACGTCTGCGAGCTGTCCCGCAACCGCCCGACCATCGGCGAGAGCGAGGTGGCCGACCCCGTGCACAGCCCGCGCGAGCACTTCCACTCGTTCCTGCAGTCACTCGACGTGGATGTGCAGGGATTGCCGGAGTCCTTCCGCGCCAGGCTTTCTCGCGCGTTGAGACACTACGATGTGACCTCGCTCGACCGCACGCCCGAACTCGAGGAGGCGGTCTATCGCCTGTTCCTGGCCCTGCAACGGATGGACAACCAGGTACCGGTGATCGCCGGGGAACTCGAGCGCTGGCTGGCCAATGCCGACGAGCGCACCGCCGAGGTGCCCGAGCTCAGGGAGGTGCTCGACCGTCTCATCCTGGCCACGCAGTTGCGTTACCCGCTGATCGGCGACGTGGCACGCACCCTGCGCTTCCGGGTATTCGACGAGCCGCTGATCCGCGCGGCCCGCGAGGATGTGTACGACAAGGTGCGCGGTAGCCTCGCCTACCTGGCCCTGCGGCCGGGCGCCTCTTTCTACGCGCGGCGCGTCGCGGCCATGGTCGACGCCCCGGAACCGCTGACCGGCTTACTGGGGCAATACATCTCGGATCCGAACCCGCTGCTCGAGGTGATCACCCGGCAGTACTACCGGATCCATGACCTCGACGACGTGATGGCCTTCGACCGCTCGGGCCGGCACCTGGTGACCGGAACGTTCGAGCTCGCCGGGGAGCGGCTGCACCTGGTCTCCACGGTGGCCGAGCATGCCGACCTGGCGGCCACGCTCGACGTCGTGGCCGACGTGGCGGGGCCGAATGTACCGAATCTCGTTGTCGACGTGTACATTTCGTGGCACGACGCACCGGCCGACGGGGACGAGCTGTCGGCGGCGCTGCGCACCGAACTGGAAGCGCATCCGCAGTGCGGCACCTGGCGGCGTATCTCGGTGGCGGTCCTGGACGGCGACACCGCTGACGTCCGGCACGTCACCTTCCGCCGCACGGAATCCGGACTCGCCGAAGACCTCATCATCCGCGACATGCATCCGCTCACCGGCCAGCGCTTGGACCTGTGGCGGTTGAAGAACTTCAACGGCACCCGGCTGCCCGCGCCGTCCGGCATCTATCTGTATCACTCTGTCGCCAAGCACAATCCGGCCGATGAGCGGTTCATCGCACTCGCCGAGGTACGCGACTTCTCCGCCAAGCGGGACGAGAACGGCGAGATCGTGACCGTGCCGGCGATCGAGCGCAAGATCGCGGCGTGCCTCGACGGCATCCGCCGGGCGCAGACGCAGCGTGAGCCGAAGCGGTTGGACCACAACCGGATTGCGCTGTTCGTCTGGCCGGTGATGGAGATTCCGGCCGACCGCATCGAGGTGATCGCGCGCACCATCGCGCCACTGACCCTGGGCGCCGGACTGGAGGAGATCACCGTCATCGGCCGCCTCTCGACGGGCTCCGACGACACGATTCGCGATGTGGCGCTGCGCTTCTCGTATCAGTCGAGCGACGAGATCAGTTTCGCGATCACCGAGCCGCCCACCGATCCGCTGCGCCCGCTCGACGAGTACGCCCAGCGGGTGCAGCGTGCCAGGGCTCGCGGCACCGTCTATCCGTACGAACTGATTCCGCTGCTGACCCGCGGTCGCGGCAGCTTCACCGAGCTCGACCTCGACTCGTCCGGAAAGCTGGTGCCGGTGGACCGCCCGTACGGCCGCAATACGGCCGGCGTGATCGTGGGGCAGGTGACCACGATCACCGACCGTTATCCCGAGGGCATGACCCGTATCGCCCTGTTCGGCGACCCGACCAAGGCGCTGGGAACCGTCGCCGGGAACGAGTGCGCACGCGTGGTCGCCGCCATCGATCTCGCGGAAAGCCTTGGCGTGCCGGTGGAATGGTTCACGCTGTCCTCCGGTGCCACCATCTCGATGGACAGCGGCACCGAGAACATGGACTGGGTGTCGCGCGCATTGCGCCGGATCATCACCTTCACCCAGGGCGGCGGCGAGATCAACATCATCGTCGCGGGCATCAATGTTGGCGCCCAGCCGTATTGGAACGCCGAGGCGACCATGCTGGCGCACACCAAGGGCATTCTGGTGATGACTCCGGACAGCGCGATGGTGCTCACAGGCAAGCAGTCGCTGGACTACTCCGGTGGCGTCTCGGCCGAGGACAACTTCGGCATCGGCGGCTACGACCGGGTGATGGGCCCGAACGGCGAGGCACAGTACTGGGCGCCGAACCTGACCGCCGCCTGCGACATCCTGTTCGCGCACTACGAGCACGCGTATGTCGCTCCGGGCGAGCGTTTCCCACGTCGAGCGGTCACCACAGATCCGGTCGACCGCGACGTGCGCAGCTACCCGCACGTGCACCGCTCCAGCGACTTCAGCGTCGTCGGCGACATCTTCTCCGCCGAGCAGAACCCGGAGCGCAAGAAGCCGTTCGATATCCGCACGGTGATGCGGTCGGTGGTCGACCAGGACCACACGGTGCTGGAGCGGTGGGCGGACATGGCCGGCGCCGACACCTCGGTGGTGTTCGACGCCCATCTGGCCGGCTATCCGGTGACCGTGGTGGGCTTCGAATCTCGCACGATCCAGCGCAAGGGCTGGGTCCCGGCCGATGGCCCGGACACCTGGACCTCGGGAACCCTGTTCCCGCAGTCGTCGAAGAAGACGGCCCGCGCGATCAACGCCGCCAGCGGCAACCGGCCCGTGGTGATTCTGGCGAATCTCTCCGGTTTCGACGGCTCGCCCGAATCACTGCGCAACATACAACTCGAATACGGCGCCGAAATCGGCCGCGCGATAGTGAATTTCGACGGCCCGATCGTGTTCTGCGTGATCTCGCGCTACCACGGCGGAGCGTTCGTGGTCTTCTCTGGCGCGCTCAACGACAATATGGAAGTGCTCGCGGTCGAAGGCTCGTTCGCCTCCGTGATCGGCGGCGCACCCGCGGCGGCGGTCGTGTTCTCCCGCGAGGTGAACAACCGCACCGCGGCGGACCCGGAAGTGCGCGAGCTCGAGGCGCGAATCGCCGCCGACGGCGCCGAAAGGGCCAGGCTGCGAGTCGAACTGGCCGCCCGGCAGGCCGCGGTGCGCTCGGACAAGCTGGGCGAGGTCGCCGCCGAGTTCGAGGCGATCCACACCATCGCGCGCGCCCGCGAGGTCGGTTCGGTGCATTCGATCATCCCCGCGGCCGAGCTACGCCCGCAGATCGTCGCGGCGATCGAGCGGGGCATGGCCGGACTGGCCTCCTAGCGTCCCGCGCCGGGAACTGTCATGCGTCCTCGATGCCCGATCGCTTCTCGACGACCCGCTCGAGGGCGCGCAGGTCGGCCTCCAGCTTTCGGAACAGCCAATAGATGGCCACGAACGCGAGCCCGGTGATCACGCACAACCACAGCACCGAATCCATGATGCGCGCACGCTCGTCCTGCCCGAGGAAGCTCAATCCGGTAACCACGGCGACCAGGGGCACCGATGCGGCGATGCCGAGGTACACCGTGCTTCTGCGGCGCAGTGCGCGCAGGTGGGCGGCATCGCGAGCCGTCGTGTGGCCATGGCGCAAATAGATCGGGTACACGCAACGGACGATGTAGAACGCCTGCACGAAGAACGTGTAGGAAACCGCGAAGGCCGCACACACCAGCACGAACTCCGCCGAATGCACCAGCAGCCGCGGCGGAAGGCGGACCACCGTGTCGAGCAGGGCCACGAACACTCCCGCGCCGATCGTCCAGAACACCAGGGTGAACATCACGTCGAAGTCGGCCCAGAACAGGGTGAACGACCGGACCCGGGCCAGCAGCGCCTCGTCGTAACGTCTGCCCTTGCGCAGGCCGCGTGGCACCGCGATCAGATGTCGGCACAGGTAGAACCAGCTCACGAGGGCCAGCGGCCACGCGATCAGATGGAAGATGTTCGTCAAGCGTAAGAGCTCCGAGCGGGTGGGACCACCGGGCAAGAGCACGCTGCCGAACTGCACGGTTTGCCCGTACAGGTATCCCGCCGCCAGGCCGTCGGCGACCAACGCGATAAGCCACAGGATCGGGACGTAGTGGGGCGAAAGCCGTGCCCGCCAACTGTTCTCCGGTGGATAGACGAGGTCACGGGCCCGCTCGTCGAGGCACAGATCGAGCTGCAGAGCCAATTCCGATCCGCTGCTGTAGCGGTCCTCGCGGTCCGGTGACAGGCAGGTCAGCAGCACCTGCCGAAGCGCCGCAGGGCAATCGGAGGGAACCTCGGACAGGTACCGCGGATCGATGGGCCGGCGGCGTAGTTCGAGCATGCGGCCCAGCGACGTCTCCGACATGCCGGCGAATTCCTCGTCGGCGAACGGGATCCGTCCGGTGAGCAGCGCCCACAGCATGACGGCCAGCGCGTAGATGTCGCTGCGCGTGTCGAGGTCGGCGGCCGTCCCCGGAAGCTCCGGATGGCACGCTTCGAGCTGTTCGGGTGACATGTAGGCCAGCGATCCACCGAAGTACGCAAGCGGGCTGGTACCCCGGATATGTTGACTGAAGCTGACATTGAAGTCGGCGAGCTTGGGTATGCCGTCGGCGCTCAGCAGCACGTTCGCCGGTTTGATGTCGCGATGCAGCACCCCGCGTCCGGCGGCATGCCCGAGCGCGTCGGCGAGTCGGCGGCCCAGCCAGGCGACCGTTTCCGGCCACGTCATCGCGGCGATCCGGGCCCGCACCGCCGTATCGGCAGCACGAACCTCGCCCTTGTCCTCGAGTACCCCGTCGACGGTATCGAGCAGCACCTGCCCGCTGCGGGCCTCTACCGGGGTCGATCGCAGTCGATTCAGCACGTCGAGCAGCGTGCCGCCCGGCAGGTACTGCATGTAGAGCAGCTTGAGCTCGCCGTCGGCGATCAGTCGCTGGTCGAAGATCCGCACGATGTATTCGTGGTCCAGCTGGGCAAGGGTCTCCGGCTCGGTGCCGTGGTTGTGCGAGATCTTGACCGCGACCAGCCGCTGCATCGATCGCTGCCGCGCGAGATACACGCGGGCGAACGCGCCCTCCCCGATCATCGTCAGCAGGTCGAAGTCCCCGACCCGGTCCCCCGGATTGATGGCCCCGAGGGCGACCTGCGCGCTCGGGCGAGCGACCATCGTGCTGCGATATTCGGTGGTGTCCAGCTGGGCCGGAGGCCGGCCGATCTCCGTGGCCGCGGGCTCGGCGGCAGCCCCGGGCTGCGTCGACTCCTCCCCCGCAACCGGCTGCGAGCCGCGGCGCAGGGCGTGGTATTCCTCGTAGACCAGGTCCGCAGGCGGTGGGCCGCTCCGCAGTTCGGCGTACTGCTCGCAATACTCGGCGAGGCGTTTGGGAAAGTGGTGCCGAACCCAGCGGTTCTCGAGGTCGATCTTGATCAGTTCCACCAGCACCGCACGCCGCTCGGCATCGGCGTCGGGCAGGTACGCCGACAGATCGGGAGGGCACCCGGACACCGCCCACGCCTGCTCGAACCGGGCCGCGGCCCCGGCGAGCGCCGTGCGGCTCCGTTCTGCCGGATCGATGATCAGATCCTCGAAGGGCTCATGCACCACATCGGTACCCCCAGACGTGAATCCCCGAGGCGTGGCCCACACGACGTTCGACAACCACACCGAAATGTTCGACACAGCTTCGGTGCCATCCCCTCACCGGCACCTCCAAAGCCTATCGCGCAACCATCGAGCACACACCGATACGCGAGGCCCTCAAGCCTTCAACCGGGGGAACAACGCCTCCGCGTTGCCACGGTCGATGGCCGCGCGCAGGGAATCGTCCAGCGGGTAGTTCTCGTATTCGTGATTGATGAAGTCGACCGCGGCGGGCGGGGCGAAGGGGAAGTCGCTGCCATAGGTGATGTGGTCGGGTTCGGCGACCGCCAGCAGGCTCGGTAGTGCCGCGGGAGAGGCGGACAGGGCGACGTCGTAGTAGAACCGCTTCAGCACGGTCGGGTCGATGGCGGTGTCGTCGGCCGGAATTGGCTGCTGCGCAGATGTTTTCGCGACGAACATCGCCAAGAGGATCCGAGAGGCGATGTAGGGAACGAATCCGCCGGCGTGGGCGAGAATGAATTTGATGCCGGGATACCGGTGCATGGCGCCGGACAGGATGAGACTGAGCGCCGTGCGGGTGGTGTCGAGCAGGAAGTCGGCCGCGAAGCTCGGGATGCCCGGCACCGGCGCGGCCGGCAATTCACCCGGGTGAACGAAGACCACGCTCTCGCGCTCGTGCAGCAGTTCCAGCAGTGGCGTGAACTGCGGATCCCCGAGGTATCGGCCATCATTGTTCGCCAGCAGCACGATTCCGTCGGCGTGCAGGGTGTCGAGTGCGTATTCGGCCTCGGCCAGCGCGCCGTCCACGTCCGGCAACGTCAGCGTGGCGAAGAGCCCGAACCGGTCGGGTCGCCGCCGCACGATCTCCGCGCCGTATTCGTTCACCTCACGGGCCCAGGTCCGGGCTTCGGCCGTGTCTCCCAGGCAGACTCCTGGTGTGGACAGCGACAGGATGCCGGTACGGATGCCGCGGCGATCCATGAAATCCACGGCCTCGGATTCCGACCACTGTGGTAGATCGATGCCGCCGGGGCGAATTCCCCTGGCGTGCAGCAAGTCCGCGTATTTCGGCGGCACGAGGTGTTGATGGGTGTCGATGCGGTTCCCGTGTCCCACGGTTCTCCTCCTTCAGGGACGATTCACGGTCGGCGAAATATTCGGCGCGCCGCGCAGTGCGCCGCAGCTACGGGTCACCCGTCCACTGCCTGTGCGAGCCGGGGAAGCTGTCGTAGCGGGTTGAGCCGTTCGACCTCCATGCGCTGATCGGTATCGAAGATATCGCTCAGCCCCGGGGCAGGATCGTGTGTCCCCGATTGCGGGAGTGTCATGGCACTGAACGGCCAATCCGAGCCGAAGACGATGTGATCGCGAGCGGTGACCGCGAGCACGCTCGACATGGCCGCGGCCGAGCCGCTCAGCGCCGTGTCGTAGTAGAAGTTCGAGATCTGCCCTGCGGTATCGAGCAGCGAGGGCTTCGGCCACCCCTGCGGCCACATCTGCCCCACCACGGTTTCCGAGGCCACCCCGACCCGCCAGGACAGGAAGGGCAGGGTTCCTCCGGCGTGGGCGAGTTGGAAGCGAATATTCGGGTACCGCTGGGTCACCCCGGTGAGCATCATCATGGTGGCGGCACGGGTGGTGTCGAAGGTGAATTCCTCGAGGAAATCCGGCAGCGGCAGCGCAGGTTTCGCGGTTCCGGAGATGGCCGCGGGATGAACGAAGACATAGGCGCGGCGTTGTTCGAGCGCGACCATGAGCGGTTCGAAACGCGGGTCGCCGAGGTAGACGCCGTCGTAGGCCGACAGCAGGATGACCCCGTCCAGATGCAGGTCGTCCAAGGCGTAGATCGCCTCCTCGATGGCGGCAGGGATGTCGGGCATCGGCAGTACCGCGAACGCGCCGAAGCGGGTCGGGTCGGATTCGAAAAGCCCTGCCGCATAGGTGTTGCAGTAGCGGGCCATGTCGGCGGCTTCCTTGCCGGACAGGAACGATACGCCCGGGTCGGACACCGAAAGCGCTTGCGCCTGAATGCCGTAGTAGTCCATGAACGCGATCGCGGCTTCCGGCGACCACTCGGGCGTCGGGTAGCCACCGATGGTGAGGTGCCCGTGCTCGAGCAGTGCGGCTCGGTAGTCCGGCGGCAGGAAATGCGCATGCAGATCGATGCGGTAGGTGCCGGTGGGCGCGGCCTGCTCGGCGCGGGCAGGAACCGCCAGGTCGATCGGCACGGCAGCAGCGGTTGCCGCGGCGCCGACCGTACCGGCGACAACGCCGCCCAGAACTCGGCGGCGGCTCATCGTCGCCGGCGGCTGCGGGAAGGATTCGCGCACTTCGTTCGTCGCTTTCTGAATGGAGAATTGCGGGAGGGAGGGGGCGAAATCGTGTCTGATGGATTTCTCAGATATGATTCGCATACCGTTTTCGACCGGAAGTGAGACCATGGCAGCCGAACCCGTCACTCGAAATCGCGTCGACCGGCGGCGCGAGCGCACTCGCAATGCGCTGCTCGGCGCAGCACGGAAGTTCTTGTCGGAGGGGCGATCCGCGGTCAGCATTCAAGAGATCACCGACGCGGCCGATGTCGGTTTCGGATCCTTCTACAACCACTTCGACTCCAAGGAGCAGCTCTTCGACGAGGCGGTGCGCTCGGCCCTGCAGGTCTACGCCGAGCTGCGTGACGGCATCGTGGAGCTCTACGACGACCCGGCCGAGGTGTTCGCGGTCAGCTTCCGGATGACCGGGCGGCTGCAGCGGCAGATGCCGGAAATGGTGAAGGTGATCCTGCATTCCGGCATGTCGATCCTGCTGCGCGAGGAGGGCCTGGCCCCGCGCGCCCGCCGCGACATTCTCGCCGCGCAGGAGGCGGGCCGCTTCGAGCCGATGGATGCGGACATGGCGATCATGGCCGCCGGCGGTGCCCTGCTGGGCCTGCTGCAGCTGCTGGACGCCCAGCCGGACGCCGACGCCGACGCGCGCACCGACGAGATGACCTTCCACGTGCTGCGCATGTTCGGCATGAACAAGCGCGCCGCGCAGAAGCTCACCGGCAGTCAGCTGCCGCAGCTGCCGCAGCTGCCGGAATCCTGAGGTCACCCCGCCCGGCAGCCGATCAGGTCGAGGGCGATATCGACGATCATGTCCTCCTGCCCGCCCACCAGGCCACGCCGACCGGCCTCGGTCAGCACGTCGCGGACATCGACTCCATAAGCGGCGGAAGCCTTTTCGGCATGCCGCAGGAAACTCGAGTACACGCCTGCATAGCCCAGCGTGAGCGTTTCGCGGTCGACCTGCACGGGCCGATCCAGCAGCGGGCGGATGAGATCGTCCGCCGCGTCGGTCAGCTGGTTCAGCGCCGCCCGGTGTTTCCAGCCACTGAGCTCGGCGACGGCCGCGAACGCCTCCAGCGGCGTATTACCCGCTCCCGCACCGAGACCCGCCAGCGACGCGTCGACGCGAACGGCGCCCTCTTCCACGGCGACCACGCTGTTGGCAACGGACAGCGAGAGATTCTGGTGCGCGTGGATGCCGATCTCGGTGGCCGACTCCAGCACGTCGCGATAGGCCCGCACGCGGTCACGGACCCCGGCCATGGTGAGCCTGCCACCGGAGTCGGTGACGTAAACACAGTGCGCGCCATACGATTCCATGAGCTTGGCTTGGGCGGCGAGGCCGGCCGGGCTGTTCATGTGACTCATCATCAGGAAGCCGGACACGTCCATGCCCAGATCGCGGGCGTAGGCGATGTGCTGGGCCGCGATATCGGCCTCGGTGCAGTGGGTGGCCACCCGTACCGAGCGCACGCCGAGGTCGTAGGCGCGGCGCAGATCGTCGATGGTGCCGATACCGGGCAGCAGCAGTGTGGTGAGCCGGGCGCGGGTGAGCGCACCGGCTGCCGCTTCCAGCCACTCCCAGTCGGTGTGGCTGCCGGGACCGTAGGTCAGGCTGCCGCCGTGCAGGCCGTCGCCGTGCGCGACCTCCACCGCGTCGACACCGGCGGCGTCCAGTGCCGCCACGACGGCGGCGACGGTTTTCGGCGTGATGCGGTGCCGCAGGGCATGCATGCCGTCCCGCAGCGTCACGTCCTGGACGAAAACTTCTGTCATCGGACACTCTCCAGGGTGGCGGCGGCGATGCGTTCGGCGACGCGCACGGCGGCCGAGGTCATGATGTCGAGGTTTCCCGCGTAGGCGGGCAGATAGTGTGCGGCGCCTTCGACTTCGAGGAATACCGAAACCTGGTGGGTGACAACGGCGTCACCGACCAGAGTGTGCAGCGGAGCCCCTGGCGCGACCGGCGTGATCTGTACGGCCTGCTTCAGCCGGTAACCCGGCACGTACGCGGCGACATCAGCGATCATGCGCTCGATCGAATCCCGCACGGCCGCATGGGTTCCCGGGTCGGGGTCGCCGATCAGCGCCAGCACGGTGTCGCGCATGATCAGTGGCGGTTCGGCGGGATTGAGGACGATGATGGCCCGCCCGCCGGTCGCCCCGCCGACGGTTTCGATGGCGTGCGAGGTGGTCTCGGTGAACTCGTCGATATTGGCGCGGGTACCGGGACCCGCCGACTTCGAGGCGATGGACGCGACGATCTCGGCGTATGGCACCTCGGTGACGCGGGCGATGGCGGCGACGATCGGAATCGTGGCCTGTCCCCCGCAGGTCACCATGTTCACGTTGGGCGCGTCCAGGTGCTGGTCGATATTGACCGCGGGCACGACGAACGGGCCGATGGCGGCCGGAGTCAGGTCGATCAGTCGCTTGCCGTACGGTTCGAGCGCCCCGGCGTTGGCGCGATGCGCACCGGCCGACGTAGCGTCGAAAACGATATCGATCTCGTCGAAATGCGGCATGGCGATGAGTCCTTCGACGCCCCTGGCCGTCGTGGACACGCCCATCCGGTCCGCGCGGGCCAAACCGTCGGAGGCCGGATCGATGCCTACCATGGCGGCCATCTCCAGCCTGTCGGAGTGGCGCAGTACCTTGATCATCAGATCGGTGCCGATATTGCCCGAGCCGATGACGGCGACCTTGGTGCAGTGACTCATTGTTCCTCCTCCAGCGTGAATTCGACGGTGCCGAGTGTCCTTGCGCCGCTGAACAGTTCGGAGTGCACCCGAGCGCCCGGACGCAGCGGCGCCATCGGTCCGAGCGCGCCTGAGAGCACGATCTCCCCGGCCCGCAGCGGTTCGCCGAAGTCGCGGGCGGTGCGGGCCAGCCAGGCGAGAGCCTCGAGCGGATCCCCGAGGCAGGCCGAACCCGTTCCCGTGGAGACGATCTCACCGTTGATCGCCATGTTCATGGCGATCCCGCGGGGCTCGAACTCGGTGAGCGACAGCCGCTCGGGGCCGAGCGCGAACCATCCGCTGGACGCGTTGTCGGCGACGGTATCGGCGAAGGTGATGTCCCAGTCGGCGATGCGGCTGTCGACGATCTCGAGCGCTGGGACCGCGTATGCCACGGCTCCCCGCACGGTGAGCGCGTCGAGCTGGCCGAGATCGAGATCCGCGTCGAGCACGAAGGCCAGTTCGGCTTCCACCTTGGGTTGCAGCAGCCGAGGACGTTGCGGCGCACGGGTTTCGGAGACATTCATGTCATCGAACAAGACGCCGAAGTCGGGCTGATTCACCCCGAGCTGCTGCTGAACGGCGGGCGAGGTGAGGCCGATCTTGCGGCCGACGATGCGCGCACCGGAGTCGATGCGGCGACTGGTGCCTACGCGTTGCACCGCGTAGGCCAGCTCCACATCGTCGGGGCCGATGAGGTCACGGACGGCCGGAACCGGCACCCCGGTCCGTGTCGCGGCGGACAACCGCTCCGCCGCGATGAGGACTGCGGACGGATGGGTCGCAATGGATGTCATCGAGCCTCCTCGAGGTGCCGGTCCTGTGCCGTGAGTGGACCGAAATGTGTTGGCGCCAATCCGATTTGACGGGTCGATCCGAGAACCTGCCGAAGCAGCTCGGTGGCCAGCGGGCCGCCGTGCCCGGCCGCGGCGGTGCCGAAGACGAACCTGTCCGGGCGTAGCAGCACGAGCCCGCGGGCGCCGACGCCGGCCTTGCCGAACCACCGGGTCAACGCGCCGGTGTGGTCCTCGACGTCCGTGTGGTCGTGTCCCGCGGAGCGGCCGTCGCCCACCACGCCCTGCGGACGCCCGCCGAACGGGTAGACGGTGATGAACCGCGTACCCAGCACCCGCAGCGCGGCGAGGTCGTCCGCGTCGAACGCCGTGCGGGGGTCCACTCCGTAACCGAGCACCGCGAATCCGAGCCCGAGCACATCATCGAGACGCTGATGGCGACCGTCGTACGTGCGCACCTCCGGCTGAGGAGAAAGGGTGCCCTCGACCCCGCGCAGCCCGAGCCGATGGCGGGGCAGTCCGAGGTAGGCGTCGTTCCGGAATCGCGGTCGCGGCTTCATCTTCGCCGCGCGAATCCAGCCGCCCAGCCCGGGGACACGCAGCGCGGTGGCGAGCGCGAGGTCTCGGCCCGCGGCCAGCAGCTTGTTGTCGATGGAGACGAAACTCTTGTTGAACACCGAAAAGTCGATCATCGCTTTCGCGTGCGGCGCGCGTTCCGATTCATAACTGTTCAGAATCGTCTGGCTCGCACCGTGTTTGATGACCGCGGTGAGCTTCCACGACAGGTTGTCCGCGTCACGGACCCCGGAGCCCATGCCCTGGCCGACGAACTGTGGGGTCATGTGCACGGCGTCGCCGGCGATGAGGATCCGGCCGACTCGCCACCGGTCGGCGACGACGGCGTTGAAGGTGTAGACCAGCTTGCGCAGCACCTCCACCTCGTCCGGATCGACGTAGCGAGCGATGTGGCGGCGGACGGTCTCCGGATCCTCCATCTCTTCCTTCGTCTGCGAATCGGTCAGCATGAACTCGAAGCGGTGATGCCCGCCCGGCTGCGGACAGGACACGATCGGCAGCTCGGGATCACAGACGAAGTTGAAGTAGGGCAGATGCCGGAACGCGTCCACGCCGTCCTTGGCCGCGAGGTCCACCACCAGCCACCGCTCGGGAAAGCTGGTGCCGGTCATGTCGATTCCCAGCTTGGTGCGTACCACGCTGCGGCCGCCGTCGCAGCCGACCAGGAACTTGGCCTGCACCCGCTCGGTGGTGCCCGCGTCGATGTCGGCTTCCTGCTTGCCGTACCCGGTACCCCGGCACTCGGCGTGCTCGACGATGACGCCATCAGCATCTTGGTCGAAGTCGACGACCGCACGGCCGCGGCGCACGGTCACGTGCGGATATTCACCCAGCGCGCCTTCGAGGGTGTTTTCCAGGTACGGCTGGTACAGGAAGTTCACCACCGGCCAGCCCAGTGGCCGCTCGACCTGCTTGAACTGCACCAGCACGTGGCCGTCGCTGCGCACCCATTGCACGGCGGAGTCGGCGTTCATGTCGGCCGCGAGTTCGTCTGCGGCACCGACGGTTTGGAATATCCGCATGCATTCGTCATCGGTGTAGACCGCGCGCGCCAGGCCGTAGTACTCCGGTTCGCGTTCGAGTACCAACACGCTGATCCCGCGCCGACCGAGCAGATTGGCCAGGGTCAGACCGGTCGGACCGAGGCCGACGACCACGACGTCGTAGTCGATGGTGTTCATCGTGACAATCCTTCTGCGAGCTGAGGAACGGTGATCTCCGGCGTTCCGACCGAACGCAGGGCCTGCCGGAATTGGGCGAACTTGTCCAGCACGGTCTCTCCCACAGGGGTGTGCCCCCAGATGCTGATGCCCTGGTATGTGGTGGGCTCCCAGGTGGATTCGAGTTCCGGGCCGATGACGATCGGGTTCCAGCCCACCTCGAGTTCGAAGCCCGACGGGGTCACGCTGTAGTACGACAGCTGGCGATCGTTGGTGTGCTGGCCGACCGACCACGCCATCCGGAAGCCCAGCTCCTTGACCCGCTGGAAGGAGGCGAGCATGTCGTCCAATGCCACGGACTGGATATTGATGTGCTGCACCCGGGTCCGGATCGGATCGATTTTCACGCCACGCAGATTGGCGATGGCAATGGAGTGGTGGCGCTCGTTGACCCGCAGGAAACGGATCTTCATCTTCAGCCCGGAGACGTTCTCGTCGATGTAGTCCGACAACCGGGAGTCGAAAACGGTCTCGTAGTAGCCGCGCAACGCCTCGGGCTCCCGCGAGACGATCGCGACGTGCCCCATGCCGGCCTCACCGGTCACCCAGCCGGAGCTGAGCATCCGCAAGGGCTCGGGGGTGGTCACCGGCACCGTGAAGATCTCCTGCACCATGCCTTTCGGCCCGGCGAAGCGCCACAACCGCTCCACGCCGCGCAGCGCCGCCTCGTCGGCGGTGCCCTCGGCGATCGGCACGCCGCGATCGGTGACCCGGCCGATGATGCGGTCGAAGGTCTCGTGACCATCGATCTGCCAGCCGAGTGCGGTCACGTCCTCGGCGGGACCACGCTGGACGAGGAAGCGACAGGTGTGGTCGTCGAGGCGGAAACGCAGCCCGACGCCGTCGTTGGCGTCGACGTGCATCCCGATCGCGTCCGCGCCGAAGCGCCGCCAATCGGCCTGCCGATTCGATTGCACGACAATGTATCCCAGATGCACCGCGCCGAAGACCGAGCCGTCCGTGTTGGGACGCAGGAACGCGTTCACCGCTACGCCTCCAGGAAAGCGGTGGCCAGTGTGTTGAACAGATCCGCGCGTTCCCACTGCACCCAGTGGCCGGTGTTGGCCGCCAAGTACAGGTCGCAGTTGGGCATGGCGTCGACCAGCATGCGACCGCCCTCGGGCCGGTTCACCTTGTCGTCGGTCCCCCAGACCACCAGCGTCGGCTGTTCGACCTTGCGCAGACGCGAGTCGCGCGTGAAATCCATGCGCAACAGCGTGCGCAGCGCCAGCGGCCCCGACGGCCGCCGCAATGGCGGATTCGCCACCACGGCCGGATCGAGGCTGGCCTGATAACGCGCCTCGATGAGCTCCTCGGGCACCGAATCACCGTCGAACACCAGGTATTCGTGAATGAACCGGGTGAGCTTCTCCCGGCTCGGGCCACTGCCGGTGTAGTAGTTCAGCAGCTGCTGAAGTCCGGCGGTGGGAAGTGCACGCGTGGTACCCACACCACCGGGTCCCATGAGGATCAGCCGGTTCACCTTCTCCGGGCGGTCCATGGCCAGCCGCAGCGCCGCGGCGCCGCCATAAGAGTTGCCGATCAGATGCGCGGAGGCGATGCCGAGCTCGTCGAGCAGCCCGCCCACCGCCTGCGCGAGATCGCCGAACGGGTCCGCCGGATCGATCCACTTCGACGACTGCCCGTATCCGGGCATGTCCGGCACGATGACATGGAACCGCTGCGCCAGCGCCTCGATATTGCGCGAGTAGTTCGACAACCCGGACGCCCCGGGCCCGCCACCATGCAGCAGCACCACCGCGGACCCGGAACCGGCCTCGTTGAAGTAGATCTGCCGTCCGCCGACCCGGACCGTCCGCCCGGTGTCGACGCCCTTGTCGATGCTTGTCATCTCCGCCTCCAGAACCGATGTTGATCAAATCATCAGTTGCGATGGCATACCTTGTCAAGACGATTCTGATAAGAGCATCAGAAGTGGTGGATATTGACAGATACATCCACACCCGGCGGCGGTGACCGGATCGAGGAGAAGGCCGGTGGGCCTGGTCGCGGAGTCCTACGCCGATGCCGACCGGCCACCCATACGCCGCGGCAACCGGAGTGGATCGAACGCTTTGTGCGCGTATGGCGCCCCGAAGCTTCTTCCGATCCCCACCCGGCCGGTGGCGTGACCGGCCGGGTGGGAGCGAATTTCACCGCGGAAGGAGATCGTCGGAAGGGCGACCAGAGCCCTGGGTGGCAGAGCCGCTTGGTGCTGCTTGGCAGCGTTGGCCGAGCATGCGATCACGGACAGCCGGGCCCGCGGGTCGGCCTCGTCGGTGGCCAGGTCGGCGAACATGATGCCGATCGACGTGTCCGCCGACGACTCGCCCGAGAATGCGATCGACACCGGGCAGCCGACGATCAGCGGCTGCTCGCACCGATCACGACCGCACCGTGGTAGCGGCGGTGTGTCGGATTGTCATGGGAGACACCGGGAGTCATGTGCGCGAGCGGGGTGTAGGGCAGGAAGGTATACGTCCTGAGATCGCGGGCGCCCGCCGCGTGCAGGGCGGGACCGAGTTCGTCATGAACGAAGCGGCGGAAGGCAAGGCCGCTCACGCCCCGGCGTCGCCGCAGCAGCACGGCGGTCCGATGCGGCACCGCATCGTCGTGGCCGGTGGTCCACCACCGTCCACCGCCCGGACCAGTGGGCTGACCGAGGACGCGCTGAAAAACGTTCTGCTCGTCGAGAAAAACTCCCCGCATGTGCACCGGCACGGTCAGGGCCGCGACAGCCAAGCTCCGCAGCCGCACCTCGGCGAACCCGTCCACCCGCCACGCCGGGGAAACCAGCGTCCCGACCTGCGGTGTCGCCGGCCAGTACCCATGGTCGGAGGGTGAGAACTGACGCTGGATGTACTCACGGATGTGCGGATGCCGCCTGACGATTTCGGCATGCGGCCCGGCCCAGTAGACCGTGGCGACCTCGCGCGGCATGTCGTCGCGTAACGACACCGGATACAAGGCGGAGCTCGTGCGGAGGAAGCCTGTCATCGTCGAGCCTCCTTCTCGGCCAGGTCCAGCCCCTCGGCGAATCGGCCGCTGTGTGAGGTGACCGACAGCCTGCTGAGCGAACCTCTCGAGATCGGCCCCATGCGGGTCGCGGGTCGCCTCTACAAGTCCGCGACGAGCGAAACGCGCGCCACCGCAGACGGTTTCGTCACCGATGACCTGTTGTCCTTCTACGAGCCGATGGTCGAAGCCGGTACGCCGATGATCATCACCGGCAATCTCTATGTCTCGCTCCAGGGCAAGTCGGCGGGCAGGCAAGCCGGATCGACAACGACGACAAGATCCCGGGCCTTCGTGAGTGGGTCGGCGTCGCCCACGCCGGGGGCACCAAACTCGTCGCACAGCTCAATCACGGCGGACGGCAGATCGCGAAGCCCGCCCCAGGCGCCGACCGGATCGTCTCCGCCTCCAACGTCCGCGAACCGCTGTACGGGACCAAGCCCTCACCCTTGCGGCTCGACGAAATACCCGGTGTCGTGGAGAGTTTCGTCGCGGCGAGCGTGCGAGCGCGCGAGGCAGGCTTCGACGGCGTGCAGATCCACGCCGCGCACGGCTATCTGCTCGGCCAGTTCCTCACCCCGCACACCAATCGCCGCTCGGACGGATACGGCGGCCCCCTGCACGCACGAGCCCGCCTGCTGCTCGACGTTCTGTATGCGATCCGGGACCAGCATGGCGACGACTACCCCATCCTCGTCAAGATGAACGGCACCGACGACTTGCCATTCCGGCGTGGCGCGACCACCCCCGAACTGGTGCAGGTCGCACGGTGGCTGCAGGACGCCGGCGCCGATGCCATCGAAATCTCACGCGGCCACTACGAGTCGTGGCCCGGCATGGTCCAGGGCAACTACCGCGGCTTCCTGAAAGCCAGCGTCACCGCCGGACCCGGAGCGCAGTCCCCTCCCATCCGAAAGCTCGCCATCCGTGCGGCCGCGCCGCTGGTCGAACGCCTCGCCGGTCACCTGCGGCCGCCGGAAGAGGGTTTCAACCTCCCGTTCGCCCGCCTCTTCACCGAGGCCCTCGACATTCCGGTGATCGTGGTCGGCGGTTTCCACACCCGGGACGCCATGGAAGCGGCCATCACCAGCGGCAGCGCGAACGCCGTGTCGGCCGCCCGGGCCTTCATCGCCGACCCCTACCTCTACCGCGCGGTCACCGGAGACAGTCTCGAGCACCCCGTCTGCGGCTACTGCAACGGATGCATCGCGAGATTCAGCGGTTCCCGCATCGACTGCTACAGCGACGACATTCGCGCACAACGGGAAACCATGCTGCACGTCGCCCGTGGCGGGGCCAGCACGAAGGCTGAACGATCAACCCGTAACCACCTGTGACGCTTCGGGTTCGGCATCTTCCGCGAGCCCGTGATCCGCACGGGTGAATTGCAGGATGCCGTCCTCGAGTCTGTGGTGCCGGAAGGTCGGCAGGTCGCGGAGGTAGTTCATTCGCAGCCGCCAGGGGGCTCGGTCGCCGCGGCTCGGGAAGTGGGCGCCGCCCCGGCGGAAATAGCCGGGAGTGAAGTCGGGGACAAACGGTGCGCGGACTGCATCGGGGTCGTGGACAGGCGTCACGCTGGTGTAGGCGCGCCTGTCGAGGTGGCGTAGGAGCCGGACGACGTAATCGCACACCAGATCTGCCTTGAGCGTCCAGGAAGCGTTGACATAGCCGATGGTGAAGGCGAAGTTCGGGACGCCGGACAGCATCATCGCCTTGTACGCCAGCCGCTTTGGGACATCGACCCGCTCGCCGTCCACGCTCAGCGCGATGCCACCGAATACCTGCAACTCCAAACCTGTTGCCGTCACGATGATGTCGGCAGGGACCTCCATACCCGACGTCAACCGGACTCCCGATTCGGTGAGGGTGTCGATCCGGTCGGTGATCATCTCCAGCGCGCCGGTACGGATCGCCTCGAACAGGTCGCCGTCGGGCACCAGGCACATCCGCTGATCCCACGGGTCATAGCGGGGAGTGAAGTGGGTGTCGATGTCGTATCCGTGCGGCAAGGCCGATGTGTGGCGGGCGCGCAGCCATGCCCGCACCCGCTCGGGATACCGGCGGGAGAGTTGATAGATCGCGGTGTCGACGGCGATGCTCTTCGCCCGCAGCACCCGATGCGCGGCTCGGCGGGGAAGAATACTCGGTAGCCAGGCGACCCAGCGGTCGCGAGCGGGCACGGACATGATGTAGCTCGGTGAGCGCTGCACCATGCTCACTCGCGCTCCCAGCCGCGCCAGCGCGGGACCAAGGGTCATGGCGGTCGCGCCGGAACCCACGATCACGACTCGCCTGCCGGCCACATCCATATCGTGAGGCCAGTGTTGCGGGTGTACGACCGGACCCGAGAAGCGTTGCCGCCCAGGAAACTTCGGCGTATAGCCACGATCATAGCGGTAGTATCCGGAGCAGCAGAACAGGAAGGACGCGGTCAGGACCACGGTTTCGCCGGTATCGGTTCGCTGTGCGCTCACCGTCCAGCGCCGCGTCGTCGACGACCATTCGGCCGCGACCACCCGATGCCCGAATCGGATCTGCTCGCCGATTCCCTCCTCGCTCACAGTGTCGCGCAGATACGTCAGGATCGATGCCCCTTCGGCGATCGACCGGTCCCCGGCCCATGGCCGGAACCGGTACCCGAGGGTGAACATGTCCGAGTCCGACCGGACGCCGGGGTACCGGAACAGGTCCCAGGTCCCCCCGATGTCGGCCCGCGCCTCCAGGATCAGACAGCGGCGCTGTGGGAAGGCCCGTCGCAAGCGACTCGCCGCCCCGATACCGGAGAGCCCGGCCCCCACGATCAGCACATCGGCATGCTCGACAGCGTCAGCCACGGTAGGAACCCTTCGATCCGGCCCACCCCCTTCGAATTACGACAGCCTAAACGGCAGCCGACCATGCACCGGACACGCCTGCGGGCTACTGCCTGGTAGCCAGGCAGTAGCCCTCCGAGGCAGGCTCTCTTCCACAGCGCAAATTTTTGAATCCAGTAGCCGGACCCCAGCATCCTCGCCGCCTTCGGCGCCACGACCGCGGTGTTCCAGAAAGCTGGGGCCAGGAACTGCTCGGGCTCCATGCCACTCGCCGGTCCTGCCCATCGTCGCCACCGGCCTGCCGTACGGCCTCGCCATAGACCACGTCATGAGCGGTTGTCGACACGGCCCGAGATGTCGCCACCCGTAGGTCACTGTGTGACAAGTTCGCCCTTGGCAGCACGAACTACACAGATTGCCGTGATAGTTCGTCCGGCACCTCCACGCCGAGAAGCGTCAGAAGCGCGGCGATCTTCTCGTCGAGGAGCCTGCCGACAGCGCTGATGTTTTCGTCGTCGAAGGTGTCGAAGCGTGTCGACGGCTGGTCGAAGCTGACGAACGTCCGATCGTTGTCGGTGTAGATGGCGACGCGGATCGGTGCGTAGAGCATCACGCCCGGACTTCAGCATGTGGACTGCGGATCAACCATGACGCAGCCAGACCTATTGCTATGTCACCGATTCCGGCCGGAAGTGCGAACGCGGGCGGCAACTCACCCAACGCCATCGCGGTCAAGAAGACGATGCCGATGAAGCGCGCTTCGTGCGGCCGGACCAACCTTGCAGCAATGCCTGGATGAGAAAGCATCCGCTGGATCAGCGGTAGCCGGGAACTCGCCAGCAGGACCACGATCGGCGCGACGATCGCCACGCCCGGCCACGGCTCGACGGCGTCCTCGTCCAGCCGTAGGGCGTTGTTGGCCGCCAGCACGACGACCATGGCCGTCCAACCCATCCAGCCGACAATGAAGACGATCGAAATTCGTTGCGCCACAACCCTGTCGATGCCGACCTCGACGGCCGATGACCGCAAGGTGCGGGTGGTGACAAGAACTATCGCGACCAGCCCGATGATCTCGAGCGCCCAGAGATAGAGAGGTGCAGAGGACATCACATGCTCCGCTCGGTGTTTCAAGAGTGCCGTTCAGTCGAACCAGCAGCATGTAACCACTGGTTACATCCGAGTGTGCGACTCCATGTGACCGTTGTCAACATCCTCTATCCGTGGAATCCTTACCCCATGGGTCAGGCCACCACCAGTCGCGATCGCTCGAAGCCGTACCACCACGGCGCCCTGCGCGCGACCTTGATCGAGGCCGGCATCGCCCTGGCCCGCGAAGGCGGCCCAGACCGAGTGATCCTCCGCGAAGCCGCCCGAGCCGCCGGCGTGACACACTCAGCCGCCTACCGCCACTTCGCCGCCCGAGAAGCACTCCTCGCCGAGGTAGCACATCACGCCCGCCAGGCCCTCGCCGCCGAGATGCGCCACCAAGTAGCCCGCACCGACGATCCCCGCCTCCGCCTTCGCGCAGTCGGCACCGCCTACGTCCACTTCGCCCTGGCCGAACCAGGCCTGTTCCGCACAGCCTTCATCGCCTATCCCCCTGCACCCGAGCTTCCCCCACCCACCCTCCCCACCGAAGAATGCGGCCCCTTCGAAATCCTCGGACAGGTCCTCGACGAAGCCCAAACCGCAGGCCTCCTCAACCCAATCCGCCGCCCCGGCGCCGAAATAGCCGCATGGTCAGCAGTACACGGCCTCGCCGGCCTACTCCTCGACGGCCCACTGCCCGCCACACCCGAGAACATCGAAGACTCACTCGAGCGAGTACTGGACGCAACCGAGCGCGGCCTCTTGACCCTGTAAGTGCGCGATGCCCGCCACGATCAGAATGGTGCCGCCGGCGGGCGAACCTGGGATCGTGGAGCACCCTCGGTATGGGCATTGCGCGCATCGCGAATGGGCGATCTCACGGATGTCCCGACCTCCCATCGAATGTCGTGCTCGTCATTGCGCAATACCGACCTGACGGCGGACCGCACAGCGTCCGTGTTCTGCGGCTGCGCGAGGCGTTACGCAAGTGAGTCCCCCGGCCCCGGATCCAGCACACACCGCCGACGAGGAGATAGGGCACCGCGTACACGATCACGATCGCTGCATCCAGAATGATTGGGGGGCATCGGTTCTCGCGATTCCGAGCTGATCTACCCCGGCCGGGGATCGGTGGGGCCGCCACGTCCGCCATGACCGGTGAGCAGGCGGCGACGTGCTGACCCCGGCCGTCGCCATGGGTACGCCCCCTGACGAAGCGCCTCACCGCGGCCGGGGTCGAGCTGAGCGTGACCGAGGTGTGAGATCGATGGCGGGCCATGGGACGGCTGGGGCCGCGAGCCTGTTCCATCCGGTCCGCATTCACCCGTACGACAGCTCGACGTGAGGGCCGATTCAGACCCATATGACACCGTGGGCACTCATGACGGTGGAGACGATCGCGCTGAGAACGTTGTGGGGTAAGGCAATTGCTGTCGCTTCAGTTGCACTCGCCACGGTGGCATTGCTTTTGTCAGGCGGGCACACGGAGCGGGTGACCCAGCACTCGACGGTGGTCGGTGTCGAGGTACGCCTGGTGGACTCCACGGTTCCCCAGCGAGCCTGGACAACATTGAGTCTGATCGACCAACGCAAATGGCCCCCGACCGACTGTCCCGGAACCAAGGGAGGTACCACGTGGCAGAACAGAGGAGGCCAGTTGCCCAGTGATGTCGGCTATCTGGAGTGGGATGTCAACTGCAAGCAACCAGGCCGATCACGCGATGCGGAGCGGATCGTGACCGGCAACGACGGTTCGGCGTGGTACACAGGCGATCACTACGCCAGTTTCACGAGAATGCGCTGATCGCGCTGCGCCACGTGGAGTAGTGGCTCGAAGATGTAGCAGGTTCGAGGGTATGACCGCGGCAGGGGCGGGATTCCGCTCGATCGAGCGACCGTCGGCGCTGGCCTGCTGCAGCTTCCGCGCGGCCGGAACACGCGGGCACACGCGCACTGCGACGCTGATCGCCCGGACGCCAGTACGTTTGCGGAGTGCCCCAGGACGAATCCGACTCCGGAGAGCGGGAGCAGAGCCCCGACGATGCTGCCGCGGAGGTCAGGCCGGACCGGCTGGTCGCGTCGGTGATCCCGGCCTGGTTGCCGCGGGCCTATCTGCTGGCGGCGGCCACGGTGGCCGGGGTCGTCATCACCTTCTGGGGGCTGATGCGCCTGCGCGGTCTGCTGACGGTGCTGGTGGTGTCGTTGTTCCTGGCCTTCGCCATCGAACCCGCGGTGAACTGGCTGGCCGCGCGCCGCTGGAAACGCGGTGCGGCGACGCTGGCGGTGTTCGTGGTGGTGACCGTGGTGCTGGTCGGATTCGTCTGGACCATGGGCGAATTGGTGGTCGGTCAGGTGACGACACTGATCGAGAACCTGCCGCGAGATATGCACAGTGCGGTCACCTGGATCAACAGCACGTTCCACACCGACCTCTCGGTCACCGATATCACCGATCGCACCTCGGACATCAGCTCGAAACTGCAGTCCTGGGCGCTGGACCTGGCCGACGACGTCTGGGGCATCGGCACCACGGCACTCGGCGTGCTGTTCCAGGGCCTGGGCGTGCTGCTGTTCACCTACTATTTCGCCGCGGACGGACCGCGCTTCCGCAATGCGGTGTGCTCGCTCCTGCCGCCGCAGCGGCAGCGACATGTGTTGCGCGCCTGGGACATCGCGGTCGAGAAGACGGGCGGCTACATCTACTCGCGGGCGTTGCTCGCGTTCTGCTCGGCGCTGGCGCACTACGCGGCGATGCGAGTGCTGGGCATTCCGTCGGCGTTCGCACTCGCGCTGTGGGTGGGCGTGGTGTCCCAGTTCATTCCGACCGTGGGCACCTACCTCGCGGGTGCACTGCCGGTGCTGGTGGCGCTGGCCCACAACCCACGATCGGCGCTGTGGATTCTCGGATTCATCGTCGTCTACCAGCAATTCGAGAACTACGTCCTGCAACCGCGCATCACCGCGACCACCCTCGACATGCATCCCGCGGTCGCCTTCGGCGCGGTTCTCGCAGGCGCGGCGTTGTTCGGAGCGACGGGCGCACTACTCGCCATCCCGGTGACAGCCACCGCGCAAGCCTTCCTGGCCGCGTACGTCCGCCGCTACGACGTGGAGATCCCACCGAAACCCGAACCCGCACGACGAACTCGTTCCGGACACCGAGCCCCGAACACCGAATAGCTGCCCGAAACACCCGCCGGTATCCGAAGGAGGTTGGGAGACATGAAGAGCAGACGATCGCCCGGTTCCAGAGCCCCGGGGCCTCCTCGTCGGCATCTCCTATATACCCGAGTTCCACACCGACTAGCCCACCTGCCGCTTACGACTCCGGGTGGACCACCATGACCGGACAGTTCGCACGCTGCACGAGCGCATTGCTGGTGGAGCCGAGCAGCATGCCGACGAACCCGCCCCGGCCGCGGCTGCCGACAACCAGCAGTTGGGCCCCCTCGGACCAGGTCAGCAGGTGCTCGACCGGATCGGCGAGGTGGATGTCACGGGTGACCTCGACGTCGGGGTACTTCTCCTGCCACCCCGCCAGCCGTTCGACCAGCAACGCCCGCTCCGCCTCGGTCGCTTGTGCGGCCTCGATGGAGGTATCGATGAATCCCGAGTACCGGGCCAGGTACAGGTCGCTCCAGGCGTGCACAGCCACGAGCCGCGCGTTGCGCACGGACGCCTCGTAGAACGCGGCGCCGACCGCCGCGTCGCTGACCGGGCTGCCGTCGACGCCGACCACGACCGGCGCCGTGCGGCGGTCCACCCATTCGGGGTCGTCGTCGCGCACCACGACCACCGATCCGGCGGCCTGGCTCGCCACCGAGACCAGGATGGAACCGATCCGGTTCAAGCCCCGGCGTTCGGCCGGACCGCCGATCACCGTCATATGGGCGGTGGCCGAGAGGTCGATCAACATCCTCGCCGGATGCTGCGGGGACACCTCGGTGCGCACCATCACGGCGGGCGCGGCCTCTTCGGCGACCTCCCGGGCCTGTGCGACCAGGTCGGCGCCGAAAGCCTGAATCGATTGCTCGACTTTGGAATTCACACTCGAAAAGGTGCCCATCACCCCCACGATCACATTCACGTTCGTGCCGTGCGCGATCAACAGTTCACGCCCGCGCGCCGCCGCGGTCTCCGCCGCCCAGCGCACGGCCGACAGCGCGGCCGGAGAATCATCGACACCGACCACGATCGGTGCGGTGGATATCGAGTGCGGATCGCGCGACTTCGGGGAACTCATGACTTGCCCACCTCCTGGGATGCCGTGAACCGAGCAGAACCAGTGGGTCTCGCAAACCCGAACATAGCACCGCCCACCACCCCGACCCGGAATCGCCACTACAAGTGGCAGCCTGAGGGGCGTGGGTCAGCGGCCCGGGACGGTTACCGGGTTGAAGCAACTGGAGGGGAGGTCCTGGATGGAGCAGAGGGCCGGAGGGCGGGTGGGGAGGTAGTTGGCGGGGACGCCGCCGGAGGTGGTGATGTCGCGGTAGGCGAGGACCGCGGCGGTGGGGTGACGGGTCAGGGCGGGGTCGGTGGTGACGTTGACGGTGTAGAGGCCGAAACGTGGTGAGTAGCTGCCCCATTCGTAGTTGTCGGTGATGCTCCAGTAGTTGTAGCCGATGACGTTGATGCCGTCGGCCTTGGCGCGCTGGACCCAGTAGACGGTGTCGCGCAGGTCGTCCTCGCGGGTCATGCCGTCGGTGGTGGGTGAGCCGTTGTCGGAGGGCATGCCGTTCTCGACGATGTAGAGGGGCCGGCCCGGGAACTTCTGCGCGTATCGGCGCAGGACGTAGTAGATGCCATCGGGTTCGAGGACGAGGCTCGAGGGCTGGTTGGTCAGCAGGGCAGCCAGATTCGGCGGATTGTTCAGGGATCCACCGTAGTAGTAATCGATTCCGATGTAGTCGAGCTTGTCCGCGATCCGGTCGACGAACGACGCGTCGGCCTGTGCCGTGCCGATGGCCGAGAAGGCGATGTTGCTCGTGACCATCGCACCGGGCTGCCGGAGGTGGATGTTGTCGTAGATCGCGCGGTGCGCAGCGACCATCCGATCGATCATGGGTGGGACGTCGAGTGCGCCGAGATCGCCGATCTGCTGCTCTTTTCCGGCATAGGCGAGGGGCTCGTTGAAGGTGACCCACAGCGGATCGAAGTGCGCGTAGCGGTCCACGACCGCGCGGGCGTTGGTGAGCCAATCATCGACCATGCCCGGATTGCGCCAGCCGCCGCGATCCACCTCCCAGCCCGGGAACACCCAGTGGTCCAGGGTGATCATCGGCCGGATTCCGGCCGCGCGAATCCGCGCGATCATGCTGTCGTAGAAGGAGAAATCCCATTCGCCCGGATTCGGCTGCACGCGGGCCCATTCCACGCTGATCCGGTAGACGCCGACACCGAGGTCGGCCGCGTGCTGGATATCCTCATCGTAGCGATGAAAGAAGTCGACCGAATTGCGGTAGTCCTCGGCTCGACCGGATCCCGCGTAACGGCTCCAATTGCTGTCCGGCGTGAAGCCTTCACTCTGAAACCCGGAACTCGACACTCCCCAGAGGAAATTGCCGCCCACCGGCGGTAGCCCCGGGTCGGCGGCAACCCTGCCGGGCGTGGCGACCATGCACCAGGCGGTGAGAACGATACATGCCAGTGTGAACAGTGCACGTTGTCCCATCGCATCGAGATTACCTCCCGGAGAACCGGTCTCGGGGCACTCTGACCAGATCGCCCCCGTTGTCGGTCCCTGATCCGGAAAGTCACAGTCGTCGGACCACTCACGACGAGAGCTCCACTCAATGCGCAATCAGCCAGCCGACTCGGTCATACGCGAGGACCTGGTACAACACCAAGACAACTGCCGACACGAGCGCCGCCATCGACAGCCCCGCACCCCACAGCGCGACCGCCCCGCCACCCAGCACGAGCACTTCGATCACCAGCCGCACAACACCGGGCACGGCAACCGCCGCCTCCCCGTTCCGACTCGGATCCCCCGGCACGGCAAACATCCCCCACACCGCCGCCACCACGATCGGCAGTACCAACACCAGCACAAACCGCCACGGCGAATCGAACCCTCGCCACCCCAGAATTCCGAACGACACCACAGCGGTCAGCTCGAGCAGAAATCGCACGCCGAGCATGAACGGGTTCAACGACATCCGACAATCCTCATCATTCACATCCCCATCTCGCCCGAGGACACCCGCCGAACTCTACGAGCGGCCACCGCCCCGCCCGGTGGTCAATTCACGCCGAAAAGGTGACCGAACGTGACAATGAGCTCGCGGCCAGCCATCCTCCCGACAGAATCTGTTGTAGCGGATAGGATTTGGTCGTCTTTGCCCAGTTGTTCAGCACGCTGAGCGGTGTGGTGCCGCTCGTGACGACCTCAGTGTGGCGGCGCCGAGCCTTCCGGTCCCTGCGTGGCTCAACGAATGGACTCCGCGGGAGCACCTGGCCGAGGTTCGCGAACGAGCCCGGCCGCTTCCCACCCGATAGCTCTGGCGGTGCTGATACCGATTCGAATGGCGTTGTTGCAAATGAAATTTCATTTGCATTTCTCATCCGCACGCGGCCAGGACCTGGTGTGCCTAGTGCGCGACAAAATGTGCCAGAAAGTGGTTCCGGGGCGAAAAGCTCGTTCTTTGCCGCAACACTCGAGGGGCACGGTCCGGGGTGAGCGCACCCCGGACCGTTGTCCACTTCGCTGGTCATCCGTTGGGACGGGACGGGTGGCGGCGCACGAACGCTGGTGATGGAGGCGAACTCACGGTATGACGGAATCCGATGAAGAGCAGCAGATGAGCGATCTTGTCGCGCGGCTGTCCAATCGATTTCCTGATCTGACGGCTCGGGTCGTCGGGGAGGTGGTTCGGGGTATTCATCGGGATTTCGAGGGTCACCGGGTTCGGGAGTTCATTCCGCTGCTGGTGGAGCGGATCGCCGAGCGGCAGTTGCGCCGTCGGGTGTGCTACAGCTCGGCCGTGCGGGTCGACGGGTAGCAGGTTGTTCAGCCGTGGTGGGCGCGAGAGGCTGGGGGGTCGGGCCGCCCCGCTGCGGCGCGAAAGACTGTTGGGGCGCGGGGGGGCCCAGGGGGTGGGGGGCCCCCCCCG
>NZ_JBHZAK010000039.1:0-35771 GCF_042754165.1 Nocardia sp. NPDC059229 | reverse complement strand
CGAGCAGCCGACATTCCGTAGTCCCGCACCCAAACCTCCACGCAGACATGATCATCCACGCGGTGATGCAGCGATCCCTTGAACCCACCATCGTTCACGAGACGCCTTGGGCTTCAGGGGATTCCCACAGGTCGAATGCCACCGAATCTGTAACGGTTGCCGTGTACGCGCCAACGTCAACCTGTCGGGGGTTCGCAATACGCTCCGCGCCATGCGAATCGGCTACGGGCGGGTCTCCACCCGCGACCAGCATCCCGAAGCCCAGCACGACGCGCTCACCGCGGCTGGCTGTGAGGAGATCTTCCTCGACAAGGCCTCCGGCAAGCTCGCCTCCCGCCCCGAGCTAAGCAAGGCGCTACTGGTCGCCAACCGACCCAAAGACCAACTGGTGGTGACCAAGCTCGACCGGCTTGGCCGCTCCCTCGAGCACCTGATCGAACTGTCCAAGACGTTGCAGGACCGCGGTGTTGATCTGGTGGTCCTCGATCAGGGCATCGACACCTCCACCGCCGTGGGCCGCATGTTCTTCCAAATCCTCGGGGCAATAGCCGAATTCGAGCACGCTTTGATGTCCGAGCGCACCCGCGACGGACTCGCCGCCGCCCGCGCCCGCGGACGCACCGGCGGCCAGAAACCCAAACTCGGACCACGGCAGGTCGCGCCCCTTGGCTCCATTCCCACCGCGCCAGGCGGGAACTTCCCAGCTCACGTGGTCACCAGCCTCGAACGCCCCGGCTGGATGACCCGCCACCACGAACCCGGCGCCCAACGTGTCGATGTCGTGCTCACCGCCACCGGCGCCGCCACCCTCGCCGGGGTCCGCCCGACCTACGAGCACCTCGTACGCACGCTGGTCTTCGACGCCCTCACCACCCGCGAGGCCGGCCAGCTCGCCGAGCTGACCCATCGACTGCGCGACCACCTGCCCCCGCAGACCGACGCACACCAGCTCCTGTGACCGGCGCGGCCGACACACGAGTGACCGAGAAAGCGTCGGATGTCGACAACCGGGCATCGTGTCACTGATATCGGGGAGCGCGACAAGGTGTTCGGAAAACGATCTTCTGTCGAACCCAGAACTGCTGGTACACCAGCACCGCGTGTCTGCTCAGCTGAAGAAGTCGAGAAGCAACGGCTCGAGCAGTTCGGGCTGGGCGAGGATTTCGTGATCGGCACCGGGCAGGACTACCCGGCGTGCGCTCGGGATGGCGGCGGCCAAGGCCTGGTTCGCCGTCTGGATCCAGGGCCAGGTCTGATCGCCGTTGACGACCAGCGCCGGGATGGTGATCGTGGCGTAGCGGGAGGATTGCAGACGCATCTGGGGACCGGATGCCGCGACGTCGTAGGGCAGGCTGTTGGCCTGGGCACTCAGGAATTCCCACACCGGTGCGTTACGCATATCGGCAACGACCGGCGCCGGCACCCCGACCTGCTCGGTGAGGAACAGTTCGGCCGCGCCGTCGTAGTCGCCGCGAGCAAGGCGGGCGACGAGCCGATCGAAAACGTCGGCCGGCGGTTCCGCGCGGTTGCCGTCGACCACCGCGGGCATCTCGTACACGGCGACCTTGTCGATCGGCAGCCCGCGTAGCACGCCTTCCAAAGCCAGCGCGGCACCGGACGAATGACCGAACACGTGCGCGGCGCCGCCTACATGATTGATCACGGCTGCTAGATCGTCGATTTCGGATTGGACGGCAAAGTCGCCACGGACATCGGTGCTACCGCCACGGCCGCGGCGGTCGTAGCTGACCGCGGTGACGTGCGGGGCCAGGGTCGAGGCGAGCGCGGCAACCGTCGAGCGGTCGTTGAATGCGCCGCCGATGAGGATCACCGGTGTGCCGGAGCCGATGGTTTCGACGGCGATCGTGCTGCCGTCGGGGGAATCGACAACGGTCAGGACGGGACTGGTCATGGAACTCGTGCCTTTCGATGGTTGGTCGCGGTCAGGCGGCAGTCGGGAACCGGAAGCCGAGGTGGGTGACGGCGGGTGAATCGAGCACGTGGAATCGGTCCAACTCGATCACGGTGTCGGGCAGTTGCTCGAAAAGCCGGGTGCCCTGCCCGAGCAAGACCGGTGCAATGTGCACGTGCATCTCGTTGAGCAGCCCCTCGGCGATCGCCTGCTGCACGATCGTCGCGCCGCCGCTGATATGCACATTCCGGTCACCACAGGCGGCCTTCGCGCGCTTGATCGCGTCGGCCAGGCCGTCGGTGACGAAATGAAAGGTCGTGCCGCCCTTGCGGATCAGCGGTTCGCGCTCGCGATGAGTGACGACGAACACGGGTGCGCGGAACGGTGGGGACTCGCCCCACGGTTCCTCCCCGGAGTCGAACATCCTCCGCCCCATCACATACGCACCGGCCTGCTCGAACATCTCCTTCAGCAGTGCGTCGTCTGTGCCCTGCAATCCGCCGTCGAAGCCCGCGCGTTCACGCCACGCCTGGTGCGCGACAGCCCATTCGGTGATCCGAAAGAACCCCTTGTCCAGGTAGGGCGGCTGCTGCGCGGCGAGCCCACAGATGTAGCCATCCAATGAGACCGTCATATCGGTGCGAACCGCTGGCATGTCATCTCCTCGATGTGTTCCGGGATGCCGCTTGCGTACTCCTCGAACGGGCTGCGGAGGTTTCGACATCGAGACCGACCCTGCCAGCGAATTGTGACTCAGCTCATATCAGATCGGTCCGCGGCGATTCCCGACGTCGTGGCCCAGTCCGCGGCCGACGTCATCGACGAGTTGGACCGGATCGACCAGAGCGGCCTGGACGAGCTGAGCAACCGGGAAACCAGGTGCGAGAACAGGGATCGCTGAGAAGAGCAGTGCGACGAACCCGAGAGACACCACCACTTGCGCCCGCGGGTTTCGCCAATCGGACATGTGTGCTGGTCAGGTCAGCGCGCCGGAGTTCAGGTTGTGCCTCGCCGACGTCGTTCACACTCTCAGCTGTCTGCGGCGCACCTCCAGCCACCGGGCCGCTGTAAATGGCTCGAAGGCTGCGGCGAGAGTGATCTAGCATCGCGCCGGTGATGGATGCGGTGAATCGGCAATGGGTTTTGCGGCGGCGGCCTGAAGGGGCTGTGCGGGATGAGGATTTCGGGCTGAGGACTGTGCCGGCGCCGAGGCCAGGGCCAGGTGAAGCCTTGATCAGGGTGCACTGGCTGGGTATCGATCCCACACAGCGTGGATGGCTCAACGATGCCGACAACTACATCGACGCAATACCGCTCGGCTCGGTGATGCGTGGCAGCGGTGTGGGACAGGTTGTGCGCTCGAACCATCCGAGCTATCCGGTCGGGAGCTGGGTCGCTGGAATGGTGGGGTGGCAGGACTACGTTGTCGCGTCGGAGGGTGGGCTGTTCGGGCTGAATGTGGTTCCCGACGGTGTGCCTGCCCGATTGATGCTGAGTATGTTCGGAGCGCCTGGGCTGACCGCGTACTTCGGCTTGATGGACATCGGTCGACCCGAACCGGGCCAAACGGTGCTGGTGTCGGCCGCGGCCGGCGCAACTGGATCCGTAGCGGGCCAGATAGCGAAAGCCATGGGCTGCACGGTCATCGGGATCGCAGGCGGATCGGAAAAGTGTTCCTGGATCACCGACCACGCGGGATTGCACGCCGCCATCGATCACAAGCGCGACGATATCGACGCCTGCTTGACCCGCCTGGCCCCTAACGGCATCGATGTCTTCTTCGACGGCGTCGGCGGCCGCGTCCTGGAACACGGTCTGGCACACCTCGCGCGCAACGCACGTGTTGTCCTGGCCGGAGCCATCTCATCCGGCTATCAAGGCTCCGATCCGCCGTGCGGCCCGCGGAACTACATGCGGCTGGCCCTCGACCGAGCGCGGATGGAGGGGTTCATCTTCCTCGACTACCTCGACCGCTTCCCGGAGGCGTTCGCAGCACTTCGTGACTGGCACGACCAGGGAAAGCTCGTTGTCGCCGAAACCATAAGCAGCGGACTGGAATCCGCGCCGAATGCGCTGCGCTCAGTATTCGAAGGCCGCAACCTCGGCAAGCAGCTGGTCAAGATCGCCGATTCCTGAC
This sequence comes from Nocardia sp. NPDC059229, assembly GCF_042754165.1. Classification (NCBI taxonomy): domain Bacteria; kingdom Bacillati; phylum Actinomycetota; class Actinomycetes; order Mycobacteriales; family Nocardiaceae; genus Nocardia; species Nocardia sp. NPDC059229. Next base: position 31,722 of record NZ_JBHZAK010000039.1, on the reverse strand, counting down.
GTCTCCGATGACAGGGGGCCAGGCCGGTGGCGGGCTTGCGAATTTTGGTCAGCGCCTTGGCGGTTCGGTCGGATCGCGTTTGCCGGGCCCGTCACCGGAGACGTATTTCGCCGCGGGTTGATTCGCAGGAGCGGGCGATGGCTACCGGGAAGTCCCCCCGGGGCGGGACCGGTCACGAGATGGACCGGAGTCGGCCGTGGGGTTGGCGGAGCTGGTCGACGGCCTGGTCTGTTTGTTCGTCGGTGGGGTGGAAGACGACGACTGGCGGTCCGCGTCGAAGATGGTGTCGAACAGGTAGTTCACGACGTCGACCGCCGAAGACGTCCCGGAGGAGGGCACGCGCGCGGCACTGGATTCGATGGCACGGTGGGCTCACTGATTCTGGCCGGTCACGAGCCGGACGGATCGTTGCGCTACATCGGCTGTGTAGAAACGGGTTTCATTCGCTTCGCCTACCGCCGCTTCGGTGATGCGTTCCTCGACAGCTCGCACTTCACTCGGAGGTCTTTGCCATGTCAGCTCGCCACGCCGTCACCAACGTCCGTGGTCGGTACAACTAGTTGTTGGCGCGTTGGATGGAGCGTCGGACCAGGCTGCGGATGCCGGGGAGCTGGATTGCGCGGAGCATTAGTTCGCCCGCCCACACATGTGTGCGTGACGGCGGGGCGAATCGGCTGATTCCCTTCCGCGCCAACGCCTGTCGCTTGTTCACCTCCGGCCGCAACGTCGTCTCCCAGGTGTCGAGGGCGGCGGGAATGTCGTCGCCGTGTGCCGCTAGCGCGGTGCCGAGCCGGTCGGCGCCGTCGAGGGCGAGGGCGGCGCCGTAACCGGCGAATGCCGTTACGCACCAGGCCGCGTCGCCGAGCAGGACGACTCGGCCCTGGCTCCAGCGGTCCATCACGATCTGGCCGACCGAATCGAAGTAGGCGGTGCCGGGCTCGGCGTCGAGCTGACGGAGTGCGTCGGCGACACCGCCGCCGAGATCCCCGAACGCTCGGGTGAGGGCGGGTGCGGCGCCGAGAGCGAGTTCGGTGTCAGGGTCGAGGCAGCGGTAGGCGAAGAACGCCGAGGACCTTTCCGGTCCCAGGTTCATCACCGCGGCCGTGCGTCCGGGACCGATATACGTGGTGCCGAGACCGTCGGGCATGTGGGCGGGAGGTGTTTCCAGCGGAAATGCGCCGACCATATGGCCCAAGTCCACGAAATACTCGGACTCGGCACCGAATACGAGCTCTCGAACCCGGGAGTGCACGCCGTCGGCGCCGACGAGGAGTTCGGTGTGGAGGTGGGTGTCGTCGCTGAGGGTGACTTCGACCTCCCCAGGGGCCTGGGTAATGGCCCGCACCGTGGTGCCGAAACGGATATCGGCGAACTCGGCGACGGCGTCGTACAGTGCTGACTCCAAATCGCCGCGGAACAAGCTCAATGCCCGGTTCCCGACAGCGGCCTCGGTGACAGCGGCGGGAATCCTGAGTTTCTCCCGGCCGTCGGCGTGGACGAGGACCGAGGTGAAGAATCCGATATCGCGCGGGGTCAACGCCGGTAGCAGCCCGAGCCGCTCGGTAGCGGCATATCCGGGTCCGTGCAGGTTCACCAGGTAACCACTACTGCGGCGACTCGGCGCGTGTTCGACCACGACGACGTCCCAGCCCTGCTGACGCAATCGCAACGCGGCAGCCAAGCCGGCGATCCCTGCGCCGACGACCGTCGCCCGCCTGCCCGATGACTCGGCATGCTGGCGCGCAGCGCTTTCGAAGGCTTCCATTGCGACTCCTCGGTTCGATGTGCTGTCGGCGAAACCACTCACGAACTATCGCCATGCGTCAACTATTAGTTGACTCATGGCATATCGTCAACTACTAGTTGACTCATGGTTCGGCAGGTACCACTGGGCGATGTAATAGCCGCGATCGAGCGTGCCCACCCCGATCGCTGCTTGGATCGATTGGCAGCAGGGGTGATGCTCGCCGCGCAGTGGTTGCGGCTGGCCGATCAGTTGCTGGACTGTTTCGTCGATCAGGCCCGGCATGCTGGCCTGTCCTGGACGGAAGTCGGCACCCGCCTCGGAATCTCCAGACAGGCCGCGCAGAAACGGTTCTCGACGCGCGTCGACAACCGCCACCTGGCCACGGCGCGGCTGCGAGGTGTCGAATCGTGTGAATTCGCCCAGCGCACAGAAGAATCCGTGACACCAGACGCGTCGATTGTCACCGGTATCCCGGCCAGCCGTGGTGTTGTCGCCGGTCCGGTCCGGCTGATATCCGGTGTTGACGATTTCGGTGCGGTTGAGCCTGGCGATGTCATCGTCTGTCGCACAACCGATCCGTCGTGGACGGTGCTGTTCGGTCTTGCCGCCGCGGTGGTCACCGAAATCGGGGGAATTCTGTCCCATGCGGCGATCGTCGCCCGCGAGTACGGAATTCCAGCCGTGGTCGCAGCCGAGGGGGCGATGGAGGCGCTGGCGAATCATCGAAACATCTCAGTCGATGGGACCACCGGATTCGTCCGTGCGCTCGCTCCACCGACTGTCGATGCCGCTCCATCGGGCGTAGTGACCCGTCACGAAAGGCAAGTCCCCGATGACGCACGTTTCATGTAGTTCGTTGCTCGCGTTGCACGCCATCCGCCTCGGCGGGTTCGTGGATACGCAAGCGGTGGCCGGCAGATACCGAATGTCTCTCGGCCTCGCCGAGTCTCATGTGCAGGATTTCCGGGAGCGCGGTTGGATCAGCCACTTCCGTTTCGCGACCGACGCAGGGTGGTCACTCACGGCGAGCGGGCGGCGGGAGAACGAGCGGCTGCTTGCCGACGAGCTTGCCGAGTGCGGGGCAAAAGCCCTGGTGGAAAACGTCTATCGCACGTTTCTCCCACTGAACACACGTTTGGTGCAGGCCTGCACAGCCTGGCAGATGACCATCCTTCCCGACGGCAGCATGCACGACAACGACCACGACGACGCAGAGCGCGATTTCCGTATCCTGTCCGAACTGCAAAGCCTCGCAAACGAATTGGCTCCGCTGGCAACCCAACTCACTGAACGACTCGCCCGGTTCTCCGGCTACGACACTCGATTCACCGCGGCGCTCGCCCAGGCCGCCGACAATCTCGACATGATTACCGGCACCACACACGGTTCCGCCCACCGCGTCTGGTTCGAGCTGCACGAAGACCTGATAGCCACGCTGGGCATCGACAGGACACTCATCTCGCCCCCGTAAGTGGGCAATCTGGACCCGGATGGGCAGCCTGACGCGACGGATAGAGGGTCGGCGGTAGGAGGCCTCGCGACCATATGCCGGACCCTACGGCGGCGAGACTTCCTACGGACAGCGAATATTGATCGACCGAAGACCATCCGCAATTCGGCAGTAACGGACGTTCTGCGGCGCACCAGGTTCCGGCCGCCGACGCCTCGCGCTGGCCGGTTCGGTCAGCGCGGTATGCGGCAGAATAGTGCGGTCGCAACTCGATACAACCCAGCCCGACGCGCATTGGCCGCTACTCTCGGAGGCGATGATCGAGACGATATTTCCTGCCGGAATCGCAACGGCCGAGCTGCACGCGTACCCGGAGGATCTCAAGCCCCACCCGGCGGAAGAGCACCTCATCGCGCGATCGGTGGACAAACGCCGACGAGAATTCATCGGGGCCCGCCATTGCGCTCGTCAAGCACTCAAGCAGCTCGGCGAGCCGCCGGTGGCAATCGGGAAAGGTGAACGCGGAGCGCCGGTATGGCCCCGAGGCATCGTCGGCAGCCTCACCCATTGCGAGGGCTACCAGGCAGCCGCGCTGGCTCATCAGCTGCGGTTCCGGTCCGTCGCGATCGACGCCGAACCGCACGAGGCACTGCCTGACGGCGTCCTCAAGTCCGTCGCTCTATCGCCCGAGCGAGAGTGGCTGTACTCCAACACTTCTAAACTGCATCTGGACCGGCTTCTGTTCTGCGCCAAGGAAACAACCTACGAAGCCTGGTTCCCACTCACCAAACTCTGGCTCGGATTCGAGGATGCACACATAACCTTCACGGTCGAGGAGGACGACGGCGACGACGGCGGAGGAACTTTTCACAGTCGACTGCTGGTACCCGGGCAGGTCCTCGACGGTGGATTACCGCTGAGCTCGTTCGATGGCCGCTGGAGGATCAGCGGCGGGCTGATCCTGACAGCGATAGCGTTCAACTAGCCGACGTCTCAAAGACTCCATAATCGGCATTTCCGGATGCTCTGCAGCGCACCAGGTTCCGGCCGCCGACAGCCGCTGGACGAATCCGACTAGCCGCAGCATGACACAGACCAATCCAGAAGTGCGATCCTGGCGTCCACGTGACGTGAGGTGGCATCTTTCACCAAGCTAAGGCATACCTCACAACATTCCGGATGGCCTGTACCACAACTCATCTTACATCAGCATGAGCGAGCACTGCCGCCGGCCATACGACGCTCTGCCCGTCGATCTTCCGATGCGCCGTACTGGCCGGCTCGGTCAGCGCGGTATGCGGCATAGTGCGCCAGCAACCTATGCAAGCACGATGAACGTCATGCGTTCCAGAAACCGATGAGATCCTTGCCAGTTGCGCGTAATTCACGCAGCCAAACAAGGATGGGTTCGCCGTACCCATCGAGGTAGTCGGGGTCCTCGGCAAGTCGCTGCTCCAAGCCGTCGTCCAGTACTTCTATGCACTCCTCCACGCTCAGATGGCCCCACCCGTTGTCTTCGGTGGCACTGAGACTCTCGGCCAAGGCCTGGGTGTTCGGGAAGGGATCCTGGTCGTCCAGGCTGCTGGCGAGTGCTTCGATGACGGACGGCAGTTCCTCATCCCAGAGCTGGAACTCCACACCGCTAAAGCCTGGACCACTCAGTTCTTCGCAAATCAGTTGCAGCGCTTCACCGTAATGCGCGGCGTGCTCCTCCTCGAACGGACCGCCCACGAAGAGCCTTCGCAGTGCTTCCTTATCGGTTCCGCCGCCTGCACACCCGCCCGGCGGGACACCCATGCAGCCCTCCTAAAGTACGAATTCTGAGACCACTTATCCATGAATGCGGAGACCGCTCGGGGCCGGTTCGGGGCCGGTGTATCCATGAATTGTGAGACCACCCCGGCCGGCGTGTTCAACGTCCGGGCGTGTCAGAAAGGCTCGGGGTGGAGGTCGTCGGCGGGGATCGCGAGACCTTGAAGGACATCGACGAACCGGTGCAGGTCGCTGCGTAAGTCGAGTCAGTGGGTAGCCATCGGCGCCGATGAAGGTGTGGAAGAGCGTGTGACCGAACGCCCGCCGCCCGGGCTTGCTTGTCGCCGGGCCGCTACTACTGGTCGGCCTGGGTGGCGGACTCGTGGTGGCACCGAACATGGTGATGGCCATGCAAGACGTCCCGGTCAGCGAGAGCGGCTCTGCCGCCGCCGTTCAGCAAACCGGCCAGCGCATCGGATCCACGATTGGTGCGGTGCTGGTGCCGCGCAACTACTAGGCTGCCAGCATATGGATATGTCTACCAGCCGAATTCGTGTCGTCGGCGTCGCGGCGACCGTCGTGGCCGGACTGCTGTGCGCCACCGGATCCGCACAGGCGGCGCCGGGCAGCTGTGATGGCTGGCAGATGGACACCCTGGCGCAGGGGCTGGGCAACGTGGAGAATCTCGAAACCGACGGGAACCGCGGGTTTTTTGTCTCCGGGCTGGAAGCGCACAAGCTGTACGACATCGACCCGGCCGGAAATGTCACTGTCGTACGAGACGATTTCACCTACGGTCCGGGTGGGTTGCAGCGCGATGGCAGCACGTTGTATGTCAGCGGCGGCATGACCGACGGCACCGTCGGCGTGCACGCGCTGGACACGGTGACCGGCGCGGTGACCCATGTGACCGATCTCACCGGCAACGGCCTGCTCCGGCTACCGAACGGCGACATGCTGACCACCTGGATCGGCCTCGAGGGCACCGCACCGGCCGGTGTCAGCGCTTATCACCACGACACCGGTGTGGTCCAACCGAATTGGGCGCCGGTTCCCCGCGCCGAAGGACTGACGTTGAGTCCCGACGGCACGGCGGTCTATACCGATGACATGATCACCGGTCAGATCTACCGCATCCCGCTTGATGATCCTGGGCATTGGACCACGGTGGGCCGGCTCGGCGGCGTCGTCCCCGGCGACGACGACCTCACCATCTCCCAGGCCGGGATCCTGTACGTAGCAGCGCATGTCGGCGGTTCGATCGATCGGTTGGATCCGGCGACCGGCGCCACCTGTTCGATCGCGACCGGCATCTCCTGGGGCTGGAGCGGCCCGTCCTCGGTCCGCATCGGCCCGGACGGTGCCGGCTGGGCACTGTATGTCACCGCATTCGACGGCACCTTCCGCCGCATCCGGCCTCCGGCTGGCGTCGACCTTACGCCGGTACAGGCCGGCTGAGGCTGCTCACGGGTGAGTGCCCGTGCAGGGGTCAGCATTTCGGTTCTCCGACTGTGGTCGATGTTGCGGATTCCGCGGATACTCCGACTTAACGCGGGGCTTCCGGATCATGTGTGCTGGCGACGTCTGCGTACAACGGCTTGCCGGGTGCTCCTAGTCGTTGTCCGTGGTGGCCTGGGCAAGGCGGTGTTCGAGGGCGGCGAGTTGTTCGGCGTCGACTCTGCGGGGGATGACCGGCCAGGAACTGACCGGTTGAGCGCGTCGGCCTCTGCGGCGGTCGGGGTAGGGCTGGACAACCGAACCTCCGTTTCAGAAGGTGAACTGGTCGCCGTAGGCGGTGGTCTGCACCAGCCTCTCAGCGGTGCTCACCGTGGTGGTGACGAAAGGGACGGCCGACACCGGCGAGGCGCATTGGGCGATATTGAGCGCGGCATTGTTGAACGCGATGCGATACGGGAACGCCGTGGCGGCATCCAGGCGGGCCGTCTCCGTTCTCGCAACAGTGACCTGGCCGGGTCCCAAGTTCGCGAACACGCCTTCGCCCACGCCCAGATTCCCGATGACACCGGGCCTGATGACCCGACTGGGAATTCTCGCGCCCAGCCCTTGATTGGTGCCGATCTCGACACCGAAGCCGCCGTCCACACTGATCCCGCAGCCGACGATGAATCCCGCGACCGCCTCACCGGAGGTGATCGGGCCGCCGTCGACGGTGACCGAGTAATCGCCGGACATCTGCGCGGCATGCGAGAACGTCATGAGGAAGTTCGGTGTCCGGTCACCGGGCGGGTTCGCCTCGATGCTGTCGACCGACGCCGTCACATGAACGCCCCCACCGGAGACATCCGCACCGGGCGGCTGGGCGCGGCCGAGTCCGCCGCCACCGGCCCACAGGCCCACCACGCCCAGATTTGCCGCGACCGTAGCGGCCAGGGCGCCGGTGAACGAACCTCGCATGCCTGGAGCCTTCCGGTTCACGACGATAGGCAACTCGACAACACAGGAACAAACCCACACGGGATACCGCTTGACAAGCCTAAGCGGCGCCACCGGCCAGGCGATGTCACGGCCAGGCGTGTCGACCAGGGCACCCGGCGTCGATCCCGACGGACATCGACGCCGAAGCCGCCCCCTCCCGCCCGGGTGGGCGGCGACCAGGACACAGACGTCGATCGGTGAAGGGCCAGGGGCCAGGGGCCAGCGGATCCGAGCGTCAGGGCCAGTGGATCCGCCGCCGCGCCGGCACGTCCTCGATCCGGATGTCGTTCACCGACGTGGGCGCGCTCAGACGTGTTGTCCGGCGCCGGGTTTCCCACCAGTAGGTCACCGCGACCGTCGCGTAGGCGGCGACCACCGCCGCCACGGGTGCGAGGATCGCGATTGTCACCAACAGGGTCATCGACATGAGCTGCTCCCACCGCGCGGAAGGGTCCCCCGCCACACTGCGGCCGATATCGCAGACCCCCGAATAGTCTGTGCCCCAACACTTCTCGAGCCATCAAGTATGTGGCTCATCGCACACGATCAGCGGTCGGTCACCGGTCGGAGGGTATGCGTGTCGCCGCCGGTGACAAGGGGTGCAGCAGTTCCGCGTGGCGGCCGAGCCCTGGCCTGCACCACACGAGCCGGGCTGCCACCGGTGCCGGAGAAGACGCCGGTAAGCAAAGATTGTGAAACACCGGTCGCCGGTACGCATCCCGAACGGTGCCGGCAAGCATGGCGTTCATCGATCCGGGCAGACCTGTCTGTGGCCCCGCCCGGCCTCCGGGAAAAGAACCGGGCGGGTGGATATGCATTCCACAGATGACCGCCGGAGGGGAGGCGACCACGAAATATCGTAGGCGCGCAGGCCCGATCAACGCCTTCTCTGCCCTGTACGGAGGAGCCGAATTGCCCTGTTTCCGGGGCATCGTGCCGGGAGACAATCAACAGGTCGATACCGCGCGAGTTGCGTCGGTTCACGCATCAGGAGCTGCTCATGATTGCGCCGGTCATACCCCGCCGGCAACGGTTGACAGCACCAGAGCGCTCGGCCACCAGGCGCTCGGCCACTGCCTGTGCTGGGCTATGTCCCGAAATCGCCGCAGAGAACACAATGACGACATCTCGCGACCGTGACTCCTGGTCGCAGGACCACCCCGCACACCAGCATGAGCTGATACATCGGCACGAGCTGACTGCCCGCCATGTCACCCGGACGGCTGGACAACACGAACACGGTGGCGGTCACCGCAGTCGGTCAGTGCATCCGCCGAAGATTCTCCGGACTACCACCGTCATGCTCGGGTCCCTTGCAGCCGCGACAGTGATCGCGTTCGGTGCGTCGGCGGATACGCCGACCGTCGAACTCCCACAAGTACCCAGCAGTTTCTCCGGCGAACTGTGCGGGGACAACCTTGGCACCTGCGCGGATATCAGCCCGGACTCCCGGGGTCGTGCTGGCATCCTGGTCCGCTCCTTCGACGGTCCGGAGGCGACGCATACGCCGCCTCCGACAACCACCACCTCCGCACCGCCATTGCATCCCCCACCGCCGGTGAATCCCCCACCGCCGGCGCACCCCCCCGGTGCATCCCCCCCGATATTCTAGGTGTGGTGTCTCACGAGGTTGTTCCACTGCGTCGATCTCGAGGGTGAGTTGTTCGGCCCCGGCCGACGGGCAGGCAGGGAAGGCGATTCCGGTGTCGGTGAGCCGGTAAGTGCGTAGCGGGACGCGGCTGATCGGGGGCTGGGAGACTGCTGAATACGAGACACCACACCTAACGCTCCACAACGCGAACACCCTGGTGGTGGTCGGGCCGCAGATCCGGGTCCAACCGGTCGGCACCCGTGCGGCGAGCGCGGTTCGATAGCACCAAGCCGCCGAGCGGCAGGCTGAAATGATTGCTCAAGCGCTGCGGTTTCGTGCGCCCAGGTGTCCCAATCATGGTAGGCGGCAACAACTTTGGCGCCGAAGCTGTCGATCAGGGAATCGACTTGGGTTGCGGCGTGGGGCACGAAGGTCTCGTTTCAGCGAGCGTTGAGGCGTGCGATTCCCGGAGCGCTTCTCCTCGAAGACCTTCACGCAGATCGGATCCAGGGCGTCGTGCTGGCGCGCGGTCTCCTGGGGTTCCGCCTGCGGTGATCAGGCGCGGGTGAACCAGCTGACCTGGGTGCCGTTCTCGAAATCCTGCCGCCGCTGGAGCGTGAAATCGGCCGGTTTGAAGTTCCCGGTCAGCGCCTGCGTGCCGCCGCCCGCGATCACCGGATAGCTCTTGATGACCAGCTCGTCGATCTCGTCGATGAGCTGCCCGGCGAGTTTGCCGCCACCCAGCCAGATATCGAGGCCGTCCTCCTTCTTGAGCCGCCGCACCAGCTCGAGCGGATCGCTCTCGACCAGGTGGACCGGCGCCTCGACCCGGCCGAGCGTGCTCGAGACGACGTAGGTCGTCAGATGCTCGTACGGGTTGAGCAGCCCGGCCAGCAGGCCGGGCTCATAGGTGCCGCGGCCCATGACGATGGTGTCGTAGTGCCGGTTCGGCGTGCCAGCGGCAATGCCGAACTGCGGCCACGCCGCGGTCGGCAGCGTCTCCGGATATTCACTCGCGAGCCAGGCCCCGAATTCCGGGCTGACGGGCATGAAGTCGATCTCATGGCCCGGGCCGGCGATGTAGCCGTCGAGGGACATTCCGGCGAAGTAGCTGAGCTTTCGCATTGGTGACCCACCCTTGCTGTTGTACTCTGTTTGAAGTGGTTTCACCGTAGTACTACGAACGGAGTGGTGTCAAGTGGTTCGCACGAATCCCGAACGCCGGAACGCCCTACTGGACGGCGCGATCGAAGTCCTGGCCCGCGACGGCGCGCGCGGCCTCACCTTCCGCGCGGTGGACAAGGAGGCCGCTGTTCCCGCGGGCACGGCCTCCAACTATTTCGCCAATCGCGACGACCTCCTGGTGCAGGTGGGCAACCGCTACTACGAGCGGCTGATCCCCAGCGAGGAGACCATGGCCCAGGTGACCGTCGGCGAGCGCACCCGCGCCAAGATCACCGAACTCATGACCGAGGTTGTCGAGCGGGTCGCCACCTTCCGCACCGGCTATCTGGCCCAGCTGGAACTGCGGCTGGAGGCCGCCCGCCGGCCGGAATTGCAGACCCTGCTCACCCAGCGGGTGCGCGCCGATATCGACTTCAATATCCGCACTCACCTCGACTCCGGCCTGCCCGGCGACGAGGACACGGTGCTGCTGCTGTACTTGGCGCTGAACTGGCTCATTCTCGAACGGCTCACGCTGCCAGGCATTTTCAGCGAGGAGCAGAGCCGCAAACTCGTCGAGATCGCCGTCGATCGCGCCGTCGGCAAGGACTGATCAGCCCTCCGGCGCCTTGGGGCGGATTCTTCGGCCATGGCCATCAAGTCGGTGACCATCAGCAGGTCGAACAGTTCCAGGACGTCGTCGATTGCTTTGGCGCGCAAGGTGAACACCGTCGTGGTCAGCAGGGCCAGCAGCCGCTCCCGCTGGGATTTCATCCGGCGCAGGTGCGCGGTCTCGCGGCTGACTGCGGCTTTGAGGATCGCGATCGGCAAGACCAGTGGTATCGCCGGCATCGCGATGTGGCGGATGGGGGTCCCGGTAGTTCTCGCCGAAAAAACAACGGATATGGGGATTGGTCCCAGTCGGCGGCGGTGTATCGCTAACCCCCGAAGGGTTGACGTTGCCGCGCACACGGCAACCGTTACAGACCCGACCAGTGGAAACGCTTTGCCGCCGAAGCTGTCTCGTGAATGTTCGTTCGCGGACGCTGCTACCAGCTGCCCATGCCGTCGCGCTCGCCTTTCCAGATCAGGCGAACGGCAGGTAGTGCCGAATAGCATGTGGCAGAAGCTTCCCGATCAGACCTTAGTTCCTGACCAGCAGGCTGATCGTCGAGTTCACCGGGCTCGCTCGTACTCCGGGCCGTCGCAACGTTCGAGCCACCACCATCCGCCCGCCAACTCCATGGTGGGGCACAAGGGAATTCCGAATCCGTTGTACGGCCTCGGCTCCGGCGTGCCGACGAAGTGCCCGTAACCGTAGGTGTCCTCGAAGACGTCGACGTAGTCGGCGGCGTACCGGACCGGTGCTCCATTGCTGTAACCGAGGTTCGCGATCCGGCAGTTCGGCGCCACGACGCACAAATGACTCGGTAGCTCGACACCGTAGAGATCACCTTCGCCGTGTTTGGGCACCTCCACCGTGGCCGCCGCGGCGAACGCAGGATACTCGAGCCAGAACCGCGCCCACCCGCTGGCCTTGGTATCGACGAACAGGAACAGCGACCCGCTGACACCCACGACCGCCAGTGCCGCGGTGGCCACCGCCAGCCCCTGGGAACCACTGCGAGTAACACGCCGCAGCAACACCACGAACACGATGGCCAGGATCAGATAACCGAAGGCGAACAACGGCAGGTACAGCACCCAGATCCAGTACAAGAAGAACTCGGCGTGCAGTGTCACGACAATCGAAACCACGACCGGCGCGGCGGCCACTCCCAGCCCCAGAACCGAACTGCGCTTTTCAGACGGCATCCTGGAAACCTATCCGGACGATGTGCAGAATCCGCGTGAGAAATGTGCGGATTCCGTGTGCCTCCCGGCACGACCCGCCACCTGCCACCCATACCGTCACCCTCCCGCATCGGTGAACATCCGGGTTCGGCCGTCCCGCGTCTGCGCATCGGGCACGCGCGTAGCCCAGAAATCGTTCCCATGGCGTCGTCGAAACCGCCCGCATCACCCTCGTCATCGGCGCCACCTGACAACGCGAAAGACCGCCATCTATCGGCGCGAGTCACAACGCGCGCGGCTGGTCGGTCGTGTTCGGGTTCGTCAGACGATGGTTTTCCGAACACGAATGCTCGGGCACGGTACGCGAATCGAGGATGGGGGTCGGGTGGTGTCGTGTGTAGGAGCATTACCGATTGCCGAGTGGGCGCGGCTAGGCTCGGATCGTGTCGAAAGTGGTTGGGGTATGAGCGAATTGGAGTCGGACTTGCTGACACTGCGGGACCGGCGGGCGGTGGCGCGAGAGCCGGGTGCGCCGGCCCGGTCACCGAGCGCGGCCAGTTGCTCGAACTCGGCCCGCCACAGCAGTGGGGTGCTGACAGCGCCTGTAACGCACGCCCGGATCGGGTTCGTTGACTCGATCATGGCCGAGTAGAGGATTGGGAGCGCTCCATGCAGTTCCTGCCCGGCGGTGTGTCGACGTTCCTGCTGCTGTTCAGCCTGTTCCTCGGCGCGTTCGCGATCCGTTCGGCGCTGCGCCTGTTCCGGGTGCTGCGGCTGGTGCGACACGGCGAACGCGCCGAGGGGCGGTGCGTGGAGCGCCGGATAGTCGAGCGGCCGGACATGGAGCGCAGCTACGCCGCCGAGTACGTCTTCGCGTTCCACACCCGTGACGGCCGCGGCATCGAGTTCACCGACCATGCCCCGGGCCCGTTCGGCGTGGCGGTCGGGGCGCCGGTCCGGGTCAGTTACGACCCGGCGGACCCGGCGGCGAACGCCACGGTGGCCGGGCCCGGGGCGTGGGGGCCGGTGGTGATGCCCGCGGTGTTCGCGCTCGTGCTCGGGATGTTCGCGGTGGGGTCGCTGGCGGGGTTCGCGGCGGAGCGGGGCTGGCTCTGAGGGGGCACGCTCGCTCAGCGGCACGCAGGTGTCAGAACGTGGCCCGGTCGAACGGGATCGGGAGTTTGTCCAGAGCCCCGGCAGCCCGCAGTCGTGTGTTCACCTCGAGTATCGTCTCGATGGCCGGGGCGTCCGCACCACCACGGGTGAGGTCGATGACCAGTCCATCGTGCGCGGTGCGGACGTAGGTTGCGGGCAGCCCCTCGGGTGCGAGGGCGGCACGGCTGGCGGAGAGGAAAACCGCACGGCCGCAGCGCGGGTCGCTGTTGGCCAGGTCGAACCGTTCGGCCACCGCCCAGTACTGGTGCCTGTCGTAGACCTGTCCGGCGTCGATCTCCCAGTTTTCCGCGAGCAGGCGCAGGATCTGCGGAGCGCGCCGGATCACCTGCGCGGTTTCGTCGATCTCGCGCGAGCGGAAGGCGAGTGCAACGGAGTTCACCGCGTAGCGCGAGGTACTGCCCGCGTGAATCGCCAAGGACACGTGCGCTGTACCGGGGTTCTGCGTCCACAGCGACGTCGTGTATCCGATGACGTCGAGCTCGGGACCGGTGTTCGTGCGCTCGATGTACTCCGCCAGTGCGGGCACCGAGGGCTCCACCACGGGATCGGTCGGGAGGTCGGCGCCGGCCTCGTGCCATCGCTCGAACATCGAGCCGTCGATGTCCGCGAGTGCGCGCAGCGTGGCGTACCAGCGTTCGGCGATGCCCGGCACGGATTCCCCGCGTAGACCCCAGAATCCGTTAACTACGACATACAGCACGACACGCACTCCCTCAGTCCTTGGTTCGCCGCCACCATAAGACGCGGGGCCGACAGCCGGTCTCTTCTGCTTCTGGCCCTGCGTATTTCGGGTTTCGATCCGTACGGGGTTGTGAGAAGCCTCGGTTCAGAACTTGCCGGTGTGGTGTTCGATTCGGTGCCCGATTCGGGCGGAGAATTCGGTGATGAAGTCCTCGGTGAGGGGCGGCCAACTCCAGAAGTCGAAGGCGAGGGTGCCCAGAGCGAAGTTGTCTGGCCGCAAGGTGAGGACGCTCACCGGGGGGCGAGCCGGCGGCTACAGTGATCGGTATGGCCGCACCCGCTTCTTCCCCGCGCCCGCACATACCTGCGGCTGATCCCGCGGCGATCCGCGCCGCGTTGCCGCCCGCGGAGCTGGCGGAGTTCGAGCAGGAATGGCAGCTCGTGCTCGACCGTGTGAAGGTGTCGTTCGACCTGGAAGAGATCCGCAACCTCCTGGCCAAGTGGCAGCACTACATCGTGGCCGAGCGCCGCGACCCGGGTGTGTGGGCTCGGCTGCAGGACAAGGCCGCTCGGATCCAGCAGGCCGGTGGCGACTCCTACGCCACCGGCTCTATCGAGGACATGCTGGCGATGATTCGGCGGCGGCAGGCCAGCTGAGGCGTGTACAAGATCATCCCCCACGCGGACACGTTCGACCAGGTCGCGGGGTTGCCCAGCGAGGCGCTCGACGATTACACCCAGGTGCTGTCGGTGCTGCAGGTCGCGCCGTGGAACGGCCAGCCGCAGAACGCGAAGAACCCCGACGGTGCTGTGAGGGTGTGGCTGTTCGGTCCGGGCAAGGCAGGGCAGGTGGTGTATCTGGTGCTCGACGAGCCGCCCGAGGTACACATCCTGATGGTGATGTGGATCGGGTGAGGCTCACGCCACCAGTTCCGGCAGCCGCTCGCTGATCTCCACGCGCCTGTAGATACGGCTTCCCCCGCACGCGGTGGCTGCCCTCGTAGTCATCCCGGCCGAGCGGGGCTAGCAAGCAGAAGGGCCCGCGCTGCCGACATGGTTGCCGCGCAGACTGATTCAGCCCTTCAGGTCGTGTGCGACCTGGACCAGGAATGCGGCTACCGCGTGGACATCGCCGGTACCGAGGAGTTCTTGCTCGGGGCTCTGCTTCACGAAACTCATTTCCAGGGTCCATGTCCCGTCATAAACACGGACCTCGGCCCAATTCGGGAACGGCCACACGGGCCTTGTCCTCGAAACCAGCGACAGGTCGGTAGTCGGTGTCCACATCCAGCGGCCCGTCGTCGATCCGATCGTTGACCGCCTGGAGCATGCCGATCCGGTCCTTGCCGTCGTGGAAGCTGCCACAAATGGTCGACCAGCCGACGATCCCACCAGGCTCGGTATCGCCACCGGGGCCGTCCGTGCGCGCGTCGACCATTCCCAGCCCATGGAGGAAGGACTCGTAGCGGCTACAGAGCGTGGCGGCGTCGTATTTGGAGGGCTGGGTAAAGTGAACCGACGAGCCCGACAGTGAGCAGCCCACGATCCCGAACAGCACCGAAATGACAAGAACGACAACGCGTGTGGCTCTCATCGGCGTCGCCGCGGTCGCCGCCGGGGCAGTTGCTTGCTGAACTGGTCGATCAGCTGCTCGTAGGCCAGGCGTGGTTCGGCGGGCAGGTCGCTGATGTACCGGATCGACCCGCCGGCGCGTTCCTTCTCGCGCTGCTGCCACAGCAGATCGAACGCCACGCCCGGATCCACACCGTGCCTGCGCCGCACCCGAGCAAGCTCGCCCGGGCGGCTCCCTCCATCCCAGCCACGTCCAAAAGCTCAAAACCCCGCCCCTCGTATCGTCGAAGCCCGCCGGTCGCGGATCATCGACCCGGATCGTAGCGGCCGCACCGTGATCCGGTCATCCGCGCAAACCGACCGGCAACCGCCGGAAGCCTCGGCGTCGGGTCCGTCCGGACCGAATGCCGGTAGGTCAGAGGGTCTCGCCCCACACGATCGTTGTCGGCGGTGGCGGTGGGGCGGAGATCAGCGCGGAAAGCGTGCTCGGGCCGGTGTAGGCCGCGGCCACGCCCGCAGCCATGTACCGCACGTAGGCCCGCGCCAACTCGGTATCCAGCGGCGCGGTGCGCTTCCGCGCCGTTCTCACCTACTGAGACCAGCGGACACGGCTTCCGACATCCAGCATTCGATCATCCAGACACGTGCGTCGCTCGCGATCGAATGCAGCGGCGCACGGGGCCGATTCACCAAATTCGGGAATAGCGGACGTTCTGCGGCGCACCAGGTTCCGGCCGGCGGCGCCCCGCGCTGGCCGGTTCGGTCAGCGCGGTATGCGGCAGAATAGTGCGTTCGTCCCGTCAAATGCTGGCAACCGCAGTGATCTTGCGTGGGGTTATTGCGACCACAACTCTCCCTCGAGCCGCTGCACGTTCAACCGCGCCCGGAGCGACAGTGTCGTCGATGTACTTGGCCCGGATACGCCGAGTCCAGGTCTCGTCCGGATCGACCGAGACGGTCGCATCCCCGACCAGCCGGACCTGCTTGTTCGGCCGTTCGCCGTCGGCTCGCAGTTCGGCCTCGACGTCGATCACCAACCCCACCTTGGGATTCCGCATGATCCTGCCCAGATGAGGACGGCCTGGATAACTGGTCAGGTAGACACGCCCGTCCTCCCACAAGAACCAGATCGGGGTGACGTGGGGATACCCTTGCGAGTCGATCGTCGACAGATGCGCGACGACATCCAGACCCAGCAGCTCCCCGATCTCGGGGACTTCCAGACGGCGCATGATGCCTGGACACTACCCGCCGCCGTGTCATCGGCATGAGCGCGCACTGCCGGCGGCCGTGAGACGCTCTGCCTGTTGATCTTCCGGCACCTCGCGCTGGCCGGTTCGGTCAGCGCGGTATGCGGCAGAATAGTGCGTTCGGAGCGATCTACCAGAAGGTCAGGCACCTTCCGGATTTCGCCCGCAATAGATTTACCAGCGTTGATTGGCTTGACCGTTGCACGGGTACGTGACGACCGGTGCCGGATCAGGGTTCGCCCCCTGGATATCGAGGCAGAAGTCATTCAGATAGCTACGGATCTCCGCGCCATTCCTGTACCAGGCTTGATTGAGCTGACCGTTACACGGGTACGAGACGACCGGCGCCGGATCAGGGTTCGCCCCCTGAATATCAAGACAGAAAGCATTCATTCCACTACGGATCTGCTGGCCGTCCCAATACCAGGCTTGATTGGACTGACCGTTACACGGGTACGAGACGACCGGCGCCGGATCAGGGTTCGCCCCCTGAATATCAAGACAGAAACCATTCATTCCACTACGGATCTGCAGGCTGTCAGCTGACGCCGTAGACGCTACAGTCAATGCGGCAATAGCCGCCAGCAATAGAATGACAGATCTACGAATGCCTTTCAGCACGTTCTTTTCCCCCTCCAGTTGCAGCCCCGCTGGCGGCAACTCCGGATGGAGGCTAGCACAGCCACCCGGCGCCGTCTCGGCAGTTTCTCCGAGCCTGAGAATTGACGAAAGGCTCTGCTGCGGTACGCCTTCCGCCCTTCGGGTCCAGCGTCAGTGGGCCGTGGCCCTGCGTCATGGCTTCTCCGTGCGATTGATCGGTGATGACGGGTACGACATGGAGATGGGGGTGGCGGATCACCAGTTCGCGAATGCTGTCGACCTCCGGGTCCGGCGGAGTTGGTTGATCATCTACGGACCGCTCCTCACCGCAGGCAACTGGTCTTTCCCGATGGAGGGCCCGAACCCCGGAAGACGCGGTCGCGCGGGCGCAGTGGGTTCGGCAGGCACGCCCGAGCCTCATCGACACTGAACACCGAAGTGCGCGACTGACATTCACCGAACGCTACCTTCGTGACACTGAGGCCCGATCATCCTGCCTCGCATCCACAGCGTCAGCTGTACCGACTTCGGGTGGCGCACAGGCGATCTGCGGCACGCCTCTGCTTTGCGGTGTCTCGAACGGGTTGCCCTCAGCTGGGCGGCAGTGTCGGTGACCTGTTCGGCCGGTCATGCGTACAGCCTTAGCGAAGTGCCGGGTTTGTCCTCGTGAATTGGGTGGTCCGGGCTGAGCAGGTCGATAGGCGAGTGCGTTCGATCGGCGATCGTTTTCGAATGGTTGCCGCGTCCAACTGGAGCATCGTGCGAACCGTCGATAAGTGAACCCCAAGATTTCGTTAACGCCGTCCTCGCAGAGTGGATCTTGTCAGACGACGAAGGGAGAACACAGTGAAGGCACTCGCGAGCACAGCCGTCATCGGCGGAGTCATTGCGGCGGCGGTCATCGGATTGGCCGGGTCGGCGTCCGCGACGGCGACGCCGGTAGTGAACACCTGGTGTCCACACAGCGAGTTGATGCATCCGACGTGGGATGTGAACACCGGTGAACCTGTCATCTGCGTCAACACCGGGATCAGCGGGTTCATGTGGGTTCCTGACGCCACCCGCTGATTCCCGGCCACGAGGACATCACCTGCTGCGATTTCCGATTCGTGAAGCTTGGTGGTTTCGCGGCCAGTCGTGGGCCATCAGCGACTTCGTACGTCTCGTCTCCAATGAGCCGGCGGCGTGCCGTAGCGGTTTTTGAACGCGCGGCTGAATGCTGCCTCCGATGAGTAGCCGACTCTCTCCGCGATGAACGGGATCGAAAGGGAGGTGTCGCGGAGCAGGCCGGTGGCGGCGTCCAGGCGTACGTGCGCGAGATAGGTGGCCGGCGGCGTTCCGACGCGAGCGGTGAACCGCGCAGCGAACGCCGACCGGGAAAGGTTGGACACTCGGGCCAGTTCCTCGACTGTCCAATCGTGGCCGGGGTCTCGGTGGATGGCACTCAAGGACCTGCCGAGCTCCGGGTCGAATGCACCGGTCAGCCAGGTCGGTTCGGTGTCCGTGCCGCCGGCCCAGGTGCGCATGATCTGGATGAACATCAGATCGAGGATGCGGGAGATCATGACCGCTGATCCTTGCGAGGGTGATTGCATCTCGATTACGAGCATCCGGCGGGCGACTTCGAGCCCTTCGGGCGCTGGGGCGCCGGCGCCGCCGAGGATGATCACGGACGGCAGGCTCCCGAACAGGTGGCTCGCCTGCGGGGCGCCGATGTTGAATGTTCCGCAGAGCCAACGGGCCGGCTCGGGGGTGGCGTTCTCGGCGGCGCCGGCGTGCGCGATCGCTTGCGTGTGCTTGCTTGCGTTGCTGAGGTGGTGGGAGTCGCCGCGGGGGAGCAGGACGACATCGCCGGGGCGTACGTGCTCGACGTGTGGGTGTCCGTCGACCCGAAGTTCGAGTTCGCCCTCTTCGATGATGTGCAGGCTGCCGAAATCGGCGAAGCCGATCGAGAAAGTCGGCGGCGGAGCGTACACGGCGATCCGTTCTCCGCTCAGGCGGACGCTCCGGAGCAGCTCTGAAAGCAAGTCGTCCGATTGACTATCTGCGTCGAGGCTCAGCGCGGCGTCCTCGAGCGCCGGCGGGCTGGCACGTTTCTGCGGCGATCCGAGCGAATCGGCGTGCGCCGCTGGACGATTGGCAAGATTTACTGGCGGAGCGGTCATGGTCGCTACCTATTCCTCTAATTACTGTCGACAACCGTGAGCGGGTGCGCTCGCTGGTATCAAACCGGAGATTCAACCGAGAGGTCAGCCATGACGGAGCAAGGCAATCCCACCAGGATCAGCTTTGTCTATTCCAACCCCACCGACCCGGACGCCTTCGAGGCGGCTTATCCCGAGCAGCTCACGCTGGCGCGCAAGCTCCCCGGCCTGACTCGGCTGCAGACGTCGAAGGTCTGGCCCAAGGAAGACGGCAGCCCGACCCCGGCGTATCGAATGCTGGACCTGTACTTCATCGACTACGCGGCAGCCAGCGCCGCGGCCGCAGAGGCGGGTCCCCTTGTCGCTGCTACGGTCGAGCACGCCACCGGTGGCGTAGTGATCGCATTCGCAGAAGTCCTCGAGGACGCCTAGCCTCAGCCGATCACGGCAATTGTGGCCTGCTTGTTCCTGATTGAAGGAAAGGCGTTCCGACCTGGCGCTGGCCACTCCGCTCGCGACCAGAGGTTATTCCGCTTCGGAACTTGACGCGGCCAGGAGACGGCGGCCTCGGTACGGGCCAGGACGTCGGAAATGGTTGCGCAGCAGTGATATTCATTGATCGCCTCACTCGTTCGAACCTTGGCGTAGTGATCGTTGGTCCACCGCTGCTGTCCGATGTCAAGTGGGTCGAATTCCGCTTCAACGTCTGAACCTCTGCGAAAAATTAGGGCAGTGCGTGTATCGCTGCTGGTAGAGACTCTGCTGAGCCCCCATCCGGTGTCCCGGTGGGGGCTCAGTCGTTTCGTCGGCGCCGTGCGTTGGCCGGTTCTGTCAGCGCGGTATGCGGCAGGTCAGTGCGTTGGTGGGAGCGGGGCGGGCGGGATTCGAAACCCGCTCAGCACGAGGCGCCCCACATCGGAGGTGAAGGGTGGGGTGTCCGGGGCTGGTCAAGCAGTGCGGGTATCATGCGCGGCGCGGTTGTCGAGCACGTCGTCCATGTGTGTTTCGGCCCAGTTCTTCACACCGCGCATCATCTGGTGCAGTGAGAGGCCGAGGTCGGTCAGTTCGTAGGAGACCGTGACGGGCACGGTCGGTGTCACGGTGCGGGTGATCAGACCGTCTCGCTCCAAGGCGCGCAGTGTCTGGGTGAGCATTTTCTGGCTGACGCCGGTCAGCAGCCGGGCCAGCTCCGAGTAGCGCATCGAGCCGCCGCCGAGCGCGCACAGGACCAGCGTGACCCATTTGTTGGAAATCCGATCGAGCAGCTGGCGGCTCGGACACGCCGCCAAGAACGCGTTGTACTCCGCCTTGGACTGCGCCCTTTTCTGGGCAGTCGTCCTCGTTGCCATCGACCGCTCCTCCGACCCGTGGGTGCCTTACGCACTTCGAAGTGCGTACTTCCCATTGGAAAGTTACCTATCCATAGTGAAGCAACGAGCAGTTGTGCACCATTGCGGCTCGATACGAAAGGAGTAACTTGTGAGGATGCGGTCCACCGCGCTGCCCGGCGGCACCTGGCCCCTGGGAGATCTGACCGTCAGCCGATTCGGCTACGGCGCAATGCAACTCGCGGGCCCCGGGGTCATGGGCCCACCGGCCGACCACGACGGCGCACTGGCGGTGCTGCGCGAGGCGGTGGACCTGGGCATCACCCACATCGACACCGCCGACGCCTACGGGCCACGCGTCACCAACCAGCTGATCCGGGAAGCGTTGCACCCGTATCCCGAATCGCTGCACATCGTGACCAAGGTCGGCGCGACCCGCGACGAGCAGGGCGGCTGGCCCCAGGCCCGACAGCCCGACGATCTGCGCCGCGCCGTTCACGACAACCTCGAAACCCTGGGGGTCGAGGTGCTCGACCTGGTCAACCTCCGGCTGGGCAACGCCCAAGGGCCCCAACCCGGTTCGCTCGCCGAGCCGTTCGAGACCCTCGTCGAACTCCAGCGCCACGGCCTGATCCGGCACCTCGGAGTCAGCAACGCGACAGACGAACAAGTCGCCGAGGCACAGACGATCGCACCGATCGTGTGCGTGCAGAACATGTACAACCTCGCCTACCGCCACGACGACGAACTGATCGACCGGCTCGCCGTGGAAGGTGTTGCCTACGTACCCTTCTTCCCCCTCGGTGGCTTCAGCCCACTGCAGTCCGCGGCACTCGAGAGTGTGGCAGCCCGGCTGAACACGACACCGATATCGGTCGCTCTGGCGTGGCTACTGCAGCGGTCGCCGAATATCCTGCTGATTCCGGGAACCTCATCGGTGATGCACCTGCGTGAGAACGTGGCCGGCGCGGGGATGTCGCTTTCCGATAAGGAACTCTTCGAACTGGACGAGATCGGCCACTGATCTCCTTCGCCGCAGCCGACGGCACGGCAGGCAAAGCGAACCGACGTTGCGCACTCCGAAAACCGAATCCGCCATTCGGTAGTAGCGGACGTTCTGCGGCGCACCGGGTTCCGGCTGCTGGTGCCGGCGCTGGCCGGTTCGGTTAGCGCGGTATGCAGCATTACCGGATGTGGGCCAGGTTGCGTGATCGTCTCCGTCTGCGCTCAGTGCGGTTGTCAGGGAATCGACTTGGGTTGCGGCGTGGGGCACGAAGGTCTCGTTTCAGCGAGCGTTGAGGCGTGCGAGCTTGTCGGGATTGCCGATGGCGCGGATCGCGACCACGTGGTTGTCATGGGACTCCAACGCGATCACGGCCATAACGGGTCCCGCGAGTGACACGACCACCCCTGGCTCGCCGTTCACCGATGCGACCCGGAAGTCGGCGCCCGCTCCGAACAGTGTTCTGGCGAGCGTGACGCCGACCAGCTCGGCGCCGACCAATGGTCTGACGGGGGCGCCGGCGACTCGCCCGCACGTTCCTGTGCTGCCGGCAAGCCCTTCCCGCGATGCGCAGCGGGCGCTGGGGAAGGATTCCTGGGATTGGTGGGAAGAACGCGGACCGACAGCGGGAGCGCTGGCGGCCTGTCGGGGTTCCGGTAGTAATCGCGCGAAAAACACCGACAATGGCTTGACCAGCACCGATTATCGAGCACACCTTCCGCATGCTCAGGCAAACACTCTGGGGGACCAACCCGAAACCACGCGACCCGCACGCGGGCGACAGGTGGACCTGGCTGCTGCTCGCCGACTACACCCAGCCGTGCCTCGCTCGCAGCCTCGCCGCCGATCTGCGGCGGCCGTGGGAGAAATCCGCTGCTCCGCAACGACTTACACCAGCACGGGTCCGGCGGAGTAGAAGGAATGCGCTGACACACCGCCGTCATGCCGCTGCCGGCCTGACGGTGATGTCTGATTCTCGCCAGCTGCACGGGTGGGGTGTTCGTAGCGTCGGGAGTATGGAAACGGAACTGATTGCCGTTGAACGGGTTACGGGCCTGCGGACGCCGGTGGTGTGGTTCATGGCCGTCGCGGCGGCGTTGGGGACTGCCGGTATCTATCCGCTGCAGCCGGCCATCGCGGCGGTGGCCGGGTCGTTCGGGGCATCGCTCGCCGAGGTCGGGGGAGCGTTGGCGTGCGGGCCCGTGGGGTACATGGTGGGGCTCGCGCTGCTGGTGCCGCTGGTGGACCGGGTGGCGCCGCGGACGGTGGTGGCGGCGCAGTTCTGCGCGCTGGGGGTGGCGCTGGCCGGGGCGGCGGCGGTGGGGTCACCGTGGCTGCTCGGCCTCGCCATCGGCGTGATCGGGGCCGGCTCCTCGGTCGGGGCCCAATTGAGTTCGGTGGCAGGACGATTCGCGGAACCGGCGCGGCGGGCGACCGTGCTGGGCGTGGTCACGGCGGGGATCTCGGCGGGAATTCTATTGGGGCGCATCGTGGGCGGGTGGCTGGCCGATGCCATCGGGTGGCGCGGCATGCTGCTTCTGCTGGCGGCGGCCTGCGCGGTGGTGGCGGTCGCGGCGCGCGCGGTGCTGCCCGCCGAAACCGGGAACGCCGGCACCAGCTACCTGGGGCTGCTGCGCGGATTGCCGGGGCTGTACGCGCGGTTCCCGGTGTTGCGGCTGGCTGCCGGGCGAGGTGCGTTGTGGTTCTTCGCCTTCTGTGTGGTGTGGGCCGGACTGGCGGTAGCCCTGTCGGAACCGCGGATCCGCCGAAGTCGCCTGGTGCGTGGTGGAGCACTTCGGCCCGGATAACGTCGCCCGCACTCGTCCTCGACGGTGATGCCCTCGATCCGATCGGGGGCGGGGGCGCGCTCGTCGGATACGCGCGGGTCTCCACCACCAACCGTTCCGAGGTCTTGACGGTGAAGACAGCCGTCGCCGCCGGGTGGCGACCTCTGAGGGCGTCGATGACCGTGTGTCTAGGCGAAACCGAGCAGAGAGCAACGATCATCAGGGTGCATCGACACACGGCGCGGATCCACCGCGCGGTGCAGGTCCCCGGTCTCCTCCGCAGTGAGGGGCCACGGCCACGCCCAACAAGCCCCCCCACGGATCAGCCTCGTCTTCACGCTCAAGCCGGACGGCCCGATAGAGGCCGATCATCGGTGCGGTTCCATCAAGCACTGCCCTGCGGCCCCACCAGAGACTCCGTCCGACGAGGCGGCGGGTGTTCTCTGCGGAATTTCTCCCGAATCCCCGGATCTACCCGGCGATCGTCTCAAGCATAGAGCTGGTCGGTGACATCGCGTCCCAGCGCCAGAGCGGCCAAGAGCAGGGGACCACGCACGGCGATTCTGCCAGTATTCGGCGTGTCGGATACCGCGCCCCGGTGGTAGTCTCGAACTGTCCAGGGGTAGTCTCGACCGGGTGCCCGTCAAACTCTATTACGCGTTGGCCCAGTTGATGGCGTCTGCCGGCATCGATCTCACGCCGGACCAAGTCGCCCAACTGATACGACGATGGTTGGCCGGGCAGCGTCGGGCTTGGGGCGAGCCAGCCTATGACCCCGCCACAGGCTGGCTGATGCATCAGCTGTGGATCCGGACCGACGAGGGCCAAGCCGTCCAGATCACCGGCCGGATCGCCCCGCCGGACTTCTACATCGTCGATGTCCGCCCGTTGACCGCCGCCGAAACAGCCGAATTCACCCAGTGGGAGGCCCGCAATGATTGATAACACCACCCACACCAATGATGTCGCTCCAGAGGAGATGGCGCAGATCCTTGCGCGTCTACAGCGCGGCAGTGCGCCCTCGGCACCGGAGAGTGGCACCGAGGCCACCACAGGTACCGGCATGGTGGCGCGGTCGGTGAAGATGCCGAAGGACCTGGATCAGCGCGTCGACATCCGCGCCCGTGAGCTCGGCATGTCCAAGAGCGCCTACTTCCGTTGGCTGGCCGAGAAGGACCTGAAGAACGCATACAGCGACGAGCCAGAAATGGTGCCGCTGGACCAGGTCCGAGAGATCGCAACCAGCGCAGTAGACGAAGCGCTGGCGCGGATGTCGCATCGGTCGGGCCACGCAGCCTGAAACCGCGCTCCTTGCCGCAAGCCGCTTCATATCAAGACCGTGGTCCCGGACAGACGTACGGTCGTGCCTGCGGCATGGCGGCAATAAGCCGCCATGCGGACCAATGCGGCCGGTGGTCGACCTCGCTCCCTCCCCGAATGCCGCTGCCCATCTCAGGAACAGCGGCTGGGCGCTCCGCCTGCCGGGTTTCGACTTGGTCCTGACCACGAGAACGATGGAGATCGAAGTGACCGAAGGCGCGACACCGGGCGGGACCGGCGAAGAACCGCCCGATGTTCGTCTCCACCAGCCACGCCCCCGTCAAGGGATCTGATCGGATTGGTCAGCTCGTCCAGCCGATGCCCCGCACCATCGGCGCGGGGCACGCCGCGGTCGAATCGCGCCGCCGTGGCATCCTGGGCTGGCTGCTCCCCGGACCTCATGGGCCGCACCGTGCACGCGGTCAGCCTCGGCCAGCGGGTCGAGGGCGAGGAAGTCCCGGAACTGTTGTGCCACATCGGTTTCGCCGGATGGTCCCCGACCGCGCTGGAACCGACCCGCGCGGAGGTCACCTGCGTTCGCTGCCTGCGCAGAATCGGCGGCCCCACCAGCTCAGCGCAACAGCTTCCGCTGTTCGGAGATGAGAGGTCCCTGTAATAGGGACCCCTCAGAGGTCAAACGTCCCGGACACCGACTGATCTTCAGAGATTGACAGCAGGCTGTCGAGGGCTTGCCGGGATCGTTCCAGTCGGTTGATCGCCTCCGACATGCGGGACCGTTCGCGCGCGAGGTGTCCGGCCATCTCCGGGCAGGTCGCGTGCAGCTGACCGGCCCGGTACTCGGTGCACGGGAGCACGATCGCGATGGTCGCGGTGTTCAGGCCCGCGGCCAGCAGCGCGCGGATGATCCCGACCCGAATCACGTCGGCGTCCTCGAACATGCGGTGCCCGCCGGATGTGCGCCGAGGCGACAGCAGCCCCCGTTGTTCGTAGTACCGCAGCAGTCGGTCCGGGACCTCCGTGCGGGCCGCCAGCTCCCCGATCTGCATGTGTGGCCTCCGTCACTCTGGCTTGATCCTGACATGGATGTCAGGTCCTAACGTCGTGGCGTCCAACACGGGGCGACGGAAGGAGATTCCCATGTCAGGAGCGGTCATCATCGGTGCGGGTCCGGGTCTGGCGGCCGCGGTGGCGCGCCGGTTCACACGCGAGGGCCTGCCGGTCGCGCTGATCGCCCGAGGTGCGGGGGTGGCGGATCTGGCGGCGGCGATCGAAACGGACGGCGGGAAGGCCGTGGCCCTGCGCGCCGACGCTACCGACGGTTCGGCCCTGCGAGCCGCCCTCGACGCGGCGGTGGACGCCCACGGGGTGCCGGACGTGCTGGTCTACAACGCCGCGATCATCCAGCGCGACCGGCCCGGCGAGCTGAGCCGCGAGCAGCAACTGCGCGCCTGGGAGGTGAACGTGCTCGGCGCGATGGACGCCGCCGGCCACCTCGCACCGGCGATGGCCGGGCATGGCGGCGGCACGATCCTCCTCACCGGCGGCATGCCGCTCCCTGACGCCCGCTACGCCAGCCTGTCCCTCGGCAAGGCCGGACTCCGGGCGCTCACCGCGCTGCTCGACCAGGAGTACCGGCCGGGCGGCGTCCACGTCGCCACTGTCATCGTCGACTGCCACATGGTGCCCGGCACCGACTCCGACCCCGATCTCGTCGCCGAGCACTACTGGACGTTGCATCAGCAGCCGAAGGACGGGTGGCAGCAGGAGGTCGTGCACACGGGCTCGACTCCGGTCTGAACGGCGGGCCGTTCTTGCGGAGCCGACAACTGACACGCCTTCGCCTTGCGCCGGCTGACGATATAGCTGCAGCCCGTCCACGGGCAGTGAATGATCCACAGGCCCTCTAGTCCCTCATCGTTTTCCGAACACCTACACCGGTCCAGTCGTTCTCCCCGCCGGTGATCCACCGGCCGTGCCGACAGCACAGGACATCGTCGGGTCCTCGCCGCCACAGTCGGAAGGGCCGTGCATCTGCACGAGCAGCGCCGGCGGGGGCTCGGGCGCGGCGAGGTCGCGCGGGGACCGGATCCGCCACAGCCGGTAAATCCCGGCCGCGCAGCCGAGAGTGATCACCAGGGCCATCCAGCCGGGCATCGCGGAGACGGCCCCGTGCGGATCCCGGTACCAGCGCGGCGAGTAGGCGACCCGGCCGAAAGCGCTGCCGCGTAGCGCCACCACCAAGCCCGGCACGATCATCACCGCCATCGCCACCACGGCGCTGCCCGCGGTCCTGGGCACGGCCACGCCGAAGCAGAACCCGACTATCACTGCCGTGAGGGTCACGCCGAGCACCGGAATCACCGTATATCGGTGTGCCGCGTCGGCGGTGAGGGCCGCGAAGACCGCCAGTCCGCCGGTCGCGGCCAGTGCGATCCACGGGGAACGCCACCGCCGTCCGGCCGCCAGTCCCGCCACCACGGCGAGGACCGGGAGAGGCGCGGTCCAATCCGGCCGGGGCACCGCGATGACCGCGCTGCCCGCATTGGCCACGGCCACCGCCAGCAGGACGAGAGTGCCCTCGCGTCCCGGCAGCAGCAGGGCCGCGACCACGGCCGCGCCGATGGTGATGGCCGCGATCACCCCGATCTGCGCGGGTGTGCCTGCGTGGCGCACCAGCCATCCCGTCGACAGTGTGGTCGCGGTGACCAGTAACAGCGCGGACAGGATCGGGCCGATCGCCAGATCGGTGCTGTCCTCGGTCGAAGGCTCGGAATGCTGCAGGACGATTCCGGCGGCCAGCAGCAGGGCGGTCAGCACGAGCAGCCACACCGGCAGTGTTCCGACCGAAGCCCATTGAATGATCGGATTGCCGCCGCCACCTGAGTACGGCAGCGAGGTCTGGTCGCCGACCTCGATCGCGCCCAGCGCCCCGATCAGGTACGCGCCGGTCGCGATCGGCTTGCCGAAGACCGCGACCGCTAGCGCGCCGAGCAGGATGCCGCTGAAAATGCAGTCGATGTAGTTCGCGGTGGTGAGGTGCTCCGTCGTGACTGCGTCCCGATTCCAGAGCTGGTCGGCCAGCAGCACGACCGCGCTCCCGCATGCGGCGATCCACGCGGTGCGCCGCCCGAGCGCGACCACCAGCGCCGCGGACACCATCGCGAATGCCGCCCCCGCCGCGGCGGCCTGCGGCAAGTCCATTACCAGCAGGTCCATCTTCAATACCGGGGCTTCGGAGGTTCCGGCGAGGTTGAGCGGGGCCATCAGCAGCAGACACGACACCGCCGCCCCGAGCAGGGCGGCCAAGGCCTCGACCCGGATCGCGAGCCTGCCGACCGCGAAGGGTTCGGTATCGCTGTGTGGTTGTTGTGCCAACGCGAACCTCGCGCCCATCTCGTCACTTTCTCCCTCGGTGATGCGACGCCTTCCGCGTTTCAGCAATAACGAGCCTTCCGTGTTGCAGCAATAGCAGCTATCTCTGACCGACGTTAACAGCTGCGTGCTGGGCAAACCCCGTCGGCCACCGACAGCCCCTGACCAGGAAAAACGCTGCCCGAGCGCGACTTTTCACGACAATCCCAACACGTAGTAGGTTCGGCCACTCCCGATCGACGCAGTGATCCTGGACTCGTAGTCCTGCAGCCATCGCTGGATCGTGTGTCCGGATCCTGCGCGGAATGGGACAGAAGGTCGGAACGCCATGTCATCGGGACACTGGTTCGAATCACTGCCGGCGGAGTGCAGGACGGGAGGCCTGAACGCGGATCGTTTTCCGAGCACCTCGGCTTGGGTCGCGGTGTCTGCACCTCGGGCAAAGAACCTATGTCGAGCACGGTTCGAGCACCCCCCCAGTTCCTTTGCCTTGACACCCCTTCCACCCCACCACAATATGAAACAACTGCATTTCATATGGGGTCCGGCGAAATCCGGGCCCCGCTCGGGGAGGAAACCTTGATCAACCGACTGGCACCCCTGACCGCGATCGCCGCAGGTGCACTGTTCTTCCCCGCACTCCTTGCGCCCCCGGCATCGGCGGCAATCGGCGATTTCACCGCCGAGACCCAGGTTGGCGCCCCCGAGCTAGGCAACCTCGTCCCCTGCACCACCACGGGGAAAGATTGCCTGGTCGGCGCCTGGTTGGTAGGTGAGGACCAGCACACCCCCGCATCACTGACCCTCAACGGCCGCCTGGTCGCGAGGACCGACAACGGCAGCATCTGGCTGACATACAACTGGACGCCCACCACCACGGGCACCTACACCTTCACCGCAACCCAGGGCGCATCGACCAAAACCATCACCGTCGACATCACGAAGGTCGGCCCCGGATTGCCCACAGGCTCGGCCAGCTGACAAAACGCGGCCCGCGCCTCCATCGACCGGACCACACGGGCCGTAACGGCCTCATCATCAATAGGCCACGATCGGGCACCGACCGGTTGAGAAGGCCGAGCTGTTGGTATGCGCTGCGTGCCGGCTCAGCGCAACAACCCCCGACCCGCTGAGCCGACACCAGGGTCGCGCCCCACGTGCACTACCGCGACGCTGGGGCGCGACCCGTCCCATCGGTACGTGGTCCACACCGGGTGCCGCCAGGCTGCGCCCGGTGGGTTCGATCTCGGGGTGTAGACCCCGGGAATCGGCTCGGACGTAGCCTGCCGTTGACCTTGAACGCCTACTCTGGCGCACGTCGGCCCCTCCGTGGCGGCGCAGACCCCTCGGCATTGCCCCTGGGCCTTCGTGGCATTCCTCGCGCGGTCGACCTCGGCGTACACCGCCGCCGCGAGTTGCGAATCCAGCCCGCCCGGTGAGACCGGGCGTCGGGCCAGAGATTCGGAGGTGCGCCATGACAGCAACCCCACGCCAACCACGCGGTGACAAGCCCGCTCGCCGGCCGGGAAAGCCGCATACGACCACACCCACCATCACCAGCGGTTCCGATGACGATGTGCCGGTGGTGCGCTGGCCGGATCCGAGTCGGCTCGAATCGTGGTGGCACGACGTCATGCACCCCGCGAAGCGCCCTGATCCAGCGTGAATACCGCCGGGGGTACGGATCCCGGAGCATCACGATGATGCGACCGTTCGGTACCGTTCATTGTTCCGCGGCGACGCCGAGGATCTCGGTCGATCCGTGTCGTGGGGGAGAGGCAGACCGGTCGGTGGCCGCATCCGCGCCGCCCGGGCTGGGCTACCGAGTGTCGGGACCGAGGTCCAGCTCCGGCTGCGGCGGGGGAGCAATCGCCGGGTTGCGCCAGTGGCGCCGCCGGACCTGTTCTGCCGGTTCGGGTGCTGGCGGTGGAGTGGTCGGTTGCGGGCCCGCTAGGTCGGCCAGTGTCTCGGAGTCCAGCTCGGTGTCGGGTATCCGCTCGCGTGCGGTGTTGCGCAGGGTGCGGGGTGAGATGACCAGGCCTTCCTGGGCGCCGATCTCTTGGACGACGAAATGCAGGCCACGGCTGGTGAGCGCGGTGGGTTGGTCGTTGAGGTTCAGGAACAGCGCCGATACCTGTCGGCCTCCGAGCAGCTGGCTACGCCGCTGCAGCCAGCGCCGCTGCACCGTAACCGTTCCCGGCCGCAGCGGCCGCCAAACGGGCTCGCCGTCGGAACGTCGGCAGCAGAGCTGCCCGGTGTTGTGTATCGGGTCCAAGCGCAGATCGGCCGGACCAAGCGCAACCAGTTGATTGACGGTCGGTCCGACATCGAGAATCAGTGCCGCCAAAGCGATATCGCGTTCACTACGGCTGGCAGCGCTGCGCAGCACCGCGCTGTACTGCTGTCGGTCGAGGATCTCCAGCGGACGCTTGCCAGGCTTGGGCCGCGGCACGCTCAGTCGCGTGGTGAAGCCCAGCCAGCTATAGAACAGGTCCAGCGCCCGGAGCATCCCGCTCACGGTCGACTCCGCGAGCCCGTGCTCGACCAGCTCCGCGTCACGGTACTGTCGAACGGCCCGGCGTCGACCGTCGTCATCGGCGAAAGCCTCTGGATGGGTGATGCAACCGGTCTCTATCTCGAATGCGTTGTCGCTCAGCCAGTTCAGGAACCCGCGAACGTGGCGGTAGTAGGTGGCACGCGTACCTTCCGACAACAAGCGGTCGCCGATGTAGCCACGTGCCAGGTCCTGTGAAAACCGCTTCAGAGCTTCATTATTGGCGTCCGGTCCGCGCTCGCACAGCACGACTCGGGCAATGGCACCACTGCTTGTCACGGTGACCGGCCCCCTCTCCTCGCTGCTGGGTGGTGAGACCAGGATGGCAGGGCGTACCGACACAAACCGGGCCCACTGTCAGACGTTTACAGCAGTGACAATCAGGCTGCTGTAAAAATTAGACTGCTGCCGTCCTTTCGAGCATCAGGACCGGCTGTGCCGCGAGCCTGGTTCCGCCGATACGCCAGGCCGGGTCGTGCATTCCTCGGTAGATCGTCATCGGTGCGTTCTCGAGCAGGTGGCCGTCGTAGGGGTCGGGGACACCGGCGAGGATCCGGTCACAGGCGTTGGCGATGCGTTCGCGCTGGCGCAGCCTGCCGCGGATCCTCGCGCTGGGCCTGCCCCGTTCGCCACGGCGAGTCCTGCTCCAATGCCTGTACGCCAGTATGGCTTTGCCTGCGATCACTGCTGTGGTGGATCGTGGCCTGGTAGCGGATAGCGAGTTTGTCGAACCGGGTAGCCACTGCCCGATGCTGTTTGAGCTGGTTGATGCCCCGCTCGACGGCGTTGCGGTCCCGGTAGACCACCGGGTCGAACGCCGGTGGCCGCCCGCCGGCACTGCCACGACGGCGCCGATGCGCGGCCTGGTCGGCCGGGACCGGGATCGTTGCTTTGATCCCGTGTCGACGCAACCATTCCCGGTTGGCGCGACTGGAATACGCCTTATCGGCCAACACCCGATCTGGTCGCGCCCGCGCCCGCCCACCACCGAGTCTCGGCACCGAAATGCTATCGAGCACCGCGGTGAACTGTGGACTGTC
>NZ_JBHZAK010000038.1:0-41956 GCF_042754165.1 Nocardia sp. NPDC059229 | reverse complement strand
ATCGACACACTATTGAGTTCTCAAAGAACACACGCACAAACGATCTCCCGGGCTCTTAGTCCCGCTCGATCGTGAGGCAACTTTTACAGCTTAGCCCCGTCCGCACAGCAGAACCAAATCCGCTGGTTGGCTGGGAGCTAGTGTGATCATCAGGCGAAGCTCGTCTCACCGGAGTCGGTGTCCGTGTCGCTCTGACCTGGAATAAGTTACGTGTTGGTTGTTCGCATGTCAAATCGCCTGTTCAGGACGGGTTTTCGCGAACCCGTCCCGACACCGGCTGTTCAGTCCGCGGTTCCGACCCGTTCGATCCGGGCTCCGAGCGAGCGCAGGTTCTCCACGAAATCCGGGTAGCCACGGTCGATGTGGAAGACATCGTGGACCTCGGTGACACCGTCGGCGACCAGACCCGCGAGCACCAGACCCGCGCCGGCGCGAATGTCCGACGACCACACCGGCGCCGAGGACAGTCGCGGAATCCCCCGCACCACAGCGTGATGCCCGTCGGTGCGGGCATCCGCGCCCAGGCGAATCATCTCTTCGACGAAGCGGAAGCGCGCCTCGAAAATGTTCTCGGTGATCATCGAGGTGCCGTCGGCGATCGCGGCCAGGCCGATTGCCATCGGCTGCAGATCGGTGGGGAACCCGGGGAACGGCAGGGTCGAGAAGTTCACGGCGCGAGGGCGATCCGCCTGCACCACGCGAAAACCATCCGGTTCGAACGAGATTCGCGCGCCCGCGGAGCGCAGCTTGTCCAGCACCAGGGACAGGTGCTTGGGGTTGATGCCGGTCACCCGCACGTCGCCGGTGGTCATGGCGGCGGCGATACCCCAGGTCGCTGCGACGATGCGATCACCGATCACCCGGTGGGTGGTCGGCGAGAGCTTGTCCACGCCCTCGATGGTCAGCACCGAGGTGCCCGCGCCGGAGATCTTCGCGCCCATCCGCGCCAGCATGTTGCAGAGATCCACGATCTCCGGTTCACGCGCGGCATTGTCGATGACCGTCTCCCCCTCGGCCAGCACCGCGGCCATCAGGATGTTCTCGGTCGCGCCGACCGACGGGAAGTCCAGACGGATCCGAGCGCCCTGCAGCTCCTCCGCGCGCGCCACCAGGCAGCCGTGCTCGATCTCGGAGGTCGCGCCCAGCAGTCGCAGACCGGCCTGATGCATATCCAGCGGGCGCGAACCGATGGCGTCACCGCCCGGGAGCGCCACCACGGCCCGCTTGCAGCGCGCCATCAGCGGACCCAGCACACACACCGAGGCACGGAACTGAGTGACGGCCGGGAAGTCCGCGTGGTATTTCGGTTCCGGCGGCGTCGCGATGGTCACGGTCTCGTGGTCGACGGTGACGTCACATCCGAGACCACGCAGCACCTCGGCCATGAGCGGCACGTCGAGGATGTCCGGGCAGTTCGTGATGGTGGTCGTCCCCTCGGCCAGCAACGCGGCGGCCATCAGCTTGAGGACGCTGTTCTTCGCGCCGCCTACCGCGACCTCACCGACGAGCCTGCTGCCCCCGGTCACCAGAAACCGTTCACTCACGGGGGTCAGCCTAGTGGTCCTCTCTCGCGCTCGCGGCGTCTCCGCCCGGCCGCCAGAGTATGTCGCCGTCGGGATTGGCGACCCGGCCGAGGATGAACAGCAGGTCGGACAGCCGGTTGAGATATTTGGCGGGCAGCGCGTTCGTGTCGTCCGGGTGCGCCGCGACTGCGGCCCACGCCGAACGCTCGGCGCGTCGCGCCACGGTGCGGGCGGTGTGCAGCAGTGCCGCCAGCGGTGTGCCGCCGGGCAGGATGAACGAATTCAACGGCGCCAGAGGCTCATTGAACTCGTCGCACCACTTCTCGAGGCGGTCGATGTAGACCTGGGTGATGCGCAGCGGCGGGTACTTGGGCTCCGCGACAACGGGCGTGGACAGGTCCGCGCCGGCGTCGAACAAATCGTTCTGTATCGAACGCAGCACACCGAGCATCCGCTCGTCCGGCTGCCCGAGCGCGATGGCGACACCCAGTGCGGCATTGGTTTCGTCACAGTCGGCGTAGGCGATCAGCCGCGGGTCGGTCTTGGCCACCCGCGAGAAATCGCTCAGCCCCGTGGTGCCGTCGTCGCCGGTCCGCGTGTAGATCCGCGTCAAGTGAACGCTCACAGGGTCACACTATCCGGCGCGGCGGCGGCGAATTCGCTCGGAGGGCCGGGATTCCACCCAGGAGAGGAAGGCGGCCATGGCGCCGCGGTCGAGTGCCAGCTCGTAGCTGCCGTCACCGTCGGAGACCTGGACGATGACCTCGTCGGTCATGATGTCGTACTCGTCGTCCTGCGGGGACCGCCGCGGGCCCACCTCGATGGCGAGCCGGCGCATGGTGGAATCGGGGCCGAGCTTGAGGCTGGAGAGTTTGTAGAAGAGGAGCGTGTCCTCGTCGTAACGGATCAGGCCGTGCCGCCAGCCCCCGCCGTGGCCGCGCGCGGGCAGCACGCGCAGCAGGGCGGCGGTTCCGCCGCGGCGCAGCATCACCAGGCGATACGTCGAGGCCAGGGCCAGGCCGACAAGCAGCAACACCAGAATGATCAGAAGCCACATCCCGGTTTGCAATGCCGCTCCGTCCCTTCACATCCGCGTTGCTGTCGATCTCTGACCGGCCGACGGCCGGGCCCCGCTTTCGGTCGATAGTAGCGACCGCGGAAACGCGAAGTCCGGCCATCCACCGAATGTGACGTATGCGCTGATCAGCAGGGTGCAGAAGATATATCAACCCATGGTGAACGGCTCACGGTAAAAGCACCAGGTTGCCGATGTAGATCAAGCTGTCGACCTCGACCGCCACGAACGAGCGCACCTGGGCGTAACCGCCGCACCCGTTCACCGCGAAGGTCTCGTCCGTCCAGCTGACCCCGGCGTGTGGGCCGGGACCCTGTTGTAGCCCCTCGGGCAGCCCCGAGGTCGGGGCAATGTCGCCGGGCAGATTGTGGCAGTGGTGCCGAGCAGATTGTTCTGAGTCGCCTGCGTCATGTCGGCCGTCTCCCCGCCGCTGACGCCGCTGTTCATTCCACCGATATCCACCTGACAGCCGACCGCATAGCCGGTACGCATCGTGGCGGGAGAGCCGAAGGCTTTTGAATAGCCGGTACTTTGCCGAACGCTTCAGATCACATCCGGGGACCGGCGAATGCATTTAGCCACGTTGGGTAACCAAGGTCTCAATTACGGCACAAAGCATCCGAAAACCTCGGCCGCTTACCAGCTCCCGGCGGCAAGAGCCGAACGCGCGACCCGCTGAGCGGGATCGGCGATGGCCGTAAACTGGAACACGTTCTTATGCTCCGGACAATTGGGATGTCTTGGAAGGAGATTCCGTGGAAATTACCGCTGCGGTGGCCCGGGGAGCGGACGTGCCGTTCTCGATGGAGACCCTCACCCTGGAGGAACCGCGACCGGGCGAGGTGCTGGTGCGCCTCGTCGCGTCCGGGGTCTGCCACACCGACCTGGTCACCAAGGGCGTGTTTCCCGCCGATTTGCCGATCGTGCTCGGACACGAGGGCGCCGGGATCGTCGAGCAGATTGGCTCGGAGGTAACCGGAATCGAAGTCGGTGACCATGTGCTGCTCACCTATGCCAGTTGTGGAACCTGTTCGCGATGCGCCAACGGGCTTCCGCCCTATTGCGAGAATTTCGTCATTCTGAACACCTCGGGCGGACGCGCGGATTTCACCTCGCCGCTGAGCAGCAATGGCGAACGCGTGATGGGCGCGTTCTTCGGGCAATCGAGTTTCGCCACCCACGCACTGGTGCCGGCGCGCAGTGTCGTGGTGGTCGACAAGGACGTGGACCTGGTGGCCACCTCCCCGTTCGGGTGCGGTGTGCAGACCGGTGCGGGCGCGGTCGCCAATGTCATGAAGCCGGGGCCGAACGACTCGCTGGCCATCTTCGGCGTCGGCGGCGTCGGGATGGCGGCCCTCATGGCGGCCCGTGCCATCGGCGTGGGAACCATTGTCGCCATTGACCTTTCCACCGATCGGCTGGCCGTGGCCAAGGAGCTCGGCGCGGACGTCACCATCGACGGCACGGCCGAGGACGTGGTGGCGCAAATCGTCGCGGCGACCAATGGTGGCGCGAACTTCGCGCTCGACACGACCGCCCTCAATGCCGTCATCGCCAAGGGCCTGGAGGCGTTGGCCCCCATGGGCACGCTCGTGCTCGTCGGGCTGGGAGAGGCCAGCATGGACCTCGAAATCGGCCACCTCACCGGCAACGGCAAGGCCGTCCGGGGCTGCATCGAGGGCAGTGGCGATCCACAGCAATTCATTCCGCAACTGCTGCAATGGCATGCCGAAGGCAAGTTCCCGATCGAGAAGATCAGTAAGACCTACGCCTTCACCGATATCGACGCCGCGGTAGCGGACGCCCACCACGGCACCACGATCAAGCCCATTCTCACCTTCCAGTGAGAACGACACACTCGCGCGCGGCTGGTGCCGGGCGCGAGTGCGGGTCGGTCTGAACGCGAAAAAGCGGCGGCCCCAGGGTTTTTCCCTGGGACCGCCGCTCTCGGTTTCAGCGCCGGAAGGCTAGGCAGACGCCGCCTTCTCGACCGCCCGCAGCTGGCCCTGTGCCTTGGTCAGCGCGGCCGGGCTCGCATCCGGGTCGGCGACAACGGCCTTGGCGGCCGCCTCGTCGATATCGAAGGCGAAATCGGCGGATTCGGCCAGCACGCGCACCGAAGTGGCGGTGACCGAGAAGAACCCGCCGTGCACGGCCACGACCACACGCTCGTCGTCGTCGGACACGATGGTCACGGTGCCGGCCTCGACCAGCTGCCCGAGCAGCGGTTCGTGGCCGGCCAGGATGCCGATCTCACCCTCCGTGGTCTGAGCCGAGACGAACTTCGCCCGGCCCGACCAGAGCAGCCGCTCGACGGCGACCAGATCAACTGACATATCCGCCATGGTGGACTACTTCCCGGCGATCTTCTTCGCAGCAGCCTCGACGTCGTCCAGGCCACCGCAGGAGTTGAACGCCTGCTCCGGCAGGTGGTCGAACTCGCCCTTGCAGACCCGATCGAAGTCGTCGATGGTCTGCTCCAGCGGCACGACGGAACCCTCCTGGCCGGTGAACTTCTCGGCCACGATGAAGTTCTGGCCCAGGAACTTCTCCAGGCGACGGGCGCGACCGACGAGGACCTTGTCCTCTTCGGAGAGCTCGTCCATGCCCAGAATCGCGATGATGTCCTGGAGTTCCTTGTACTTCTGCAGGATTCGCTTGACCTCGTTGGCCACCCGGAAGTGACGCTCGCCGACGATCGAGGCCTCGAGGATTCGCGAGGTCGACGACAGCGGGTCGACGGCCGGGTAGATGCCCTTCTGCGAAATCGGACGCGACAGCTCGGTGGTGGCGTCCAGGTGCGCGAAGGTGGTGGCCGGCGCGGGGTCGGTGTAGTCGTCCGCGGGCACGTAGATCGCCTGCATCGAGGTGATCGAGCGGCCACGGGTCGAGGTGATGCGCTCCTGCAGCTGACCCATCTCGTCCGCCAGGGTCGGCTGGTAACCGACGGCCGAAGGCATACGACCCAGCAGGGTCGAGACCTCGGAACCGGCCTGGGTGAAACGGAAGATGTTGTCGATGAACAGCAGAACGTCCTGGTTCTGCACGTCGCGGAAGTACTCGGCCATGGTCAGGGCCGAGAGGGCGACGCGCATACGCGTCCCCGGCGGCTCGTCCATCTGGCCGAAGACGAGGGCGGTGTCCTGGAGGACGCCCATCTCTTCCATTTCCAGGTGCAGGTCGGTGCCCTCACGGGTGCGCTCACCGACGCCCGCGAACACGGACGTACCGGAGAACTCACGCGCGATACGGGTGATCATCTCCTGGATCAGCACGGTCTTGCCGACACCGGCACCACCGAACAGACCGATCTTGCCACCCTTCACGTACGGGGTGAGCAGGTCGATGACCTTGATACCCGTCTCCAGGATCTCGGTCTTGCCCTCGAGCTGGTCGAAGGCGGGCGGCTGGCGGTGGATGCCCCACTGCTCGCCGTCGCGGCCCAGGCCGGGGGTGTCGAGGCAGTCGCCGAGCGCGTTGAACACGTGACCCTTGACGACGTCACCGACGGGCACCGAGATCGGCTTGCCGGTGTCGCGCACCTCGGCGCCACGGATCAGACCGTCGGTCGGCTGCATCGAGATGGTGCGAACGATGTTGTCGCCCAGGTGCTGCGCGACCTCGAGGGTCAGGGTCTTGGCCACGGACGCGAGCGCGATGTCCACGTTCAGGGCGTTGTACAGGTCGGGAATGGAACCGCGCGGGAACTCGACGTCCACGACGGGTCCGATGACGCGGGCGACACGGCCTGTGCCGACCCGGGTTTCAGTAGCTGCGGTCATTGGTTCTCTTCCTGGGCCTTAGTCGCGGTCCGAGCTCGACGCCAGCGCGTTGGCGCCACCGACGATTTCCGTGATTTCCTGCGTAATCTGTGCCTGGCGCAACGAGTTCGCGGTCCGGGTCAGCGAGTTGACCAGATCCGTGGCGTTGTCCGTCGCGGCCTTCATGGCGGTGCGGCGCGCAGCCGACTCCGATGCCGCCGCCTCGAGCAGCGACGAGTAGATCCGAGTGTTGACATACTTCGGCAGCAGCGCGCCCAGCAGGCGATCCGCGTCCGGCTCGAACTCGTACTGGGCGACCGGCTCCGAGATTCCGTCGGTGAAGCTGTCCGGACCCATCTCGAAGTTCTCGTCCACGAACGTCACCTGGATCGGCGCCAGGCGACGCACCTCCGGCTGCTGCGACAGCATCGACACGAAACGCGTGTAGACGATGTGCAGTTCGTCGACGCCGGCCATGGTGCCGGCCCCGTTCGAGGACGCCACCTCACCGTCGGATCCGGCCATGAACGCCTCGACCAGGTGGTTGCACGCGGCGGACGCGTCCACGTAGTTCGGCTGCTGGGAGAAGCCCAGCCAGGAACCGTTCACGGTGCGACGGCGGAAGGTGTAGTACGTCAGGCCCTTCGCGCCCATCACGTACAGCACCGGCTCCTTGCCCTCGGTGCGCAGCGTGGTCATGAGCTCCTCGGCGCGCTTGAGCACGTTGGAGTTGTAACCACCGCACATACCGCGGTCGGAGGTGATGACCAGAACCGCTGCGCGGCGCGGGTTCTCACGCTCGGTGAGCAGCGGGTGGTTGAGATTCCCACTGGCGCTCGCCAGTTCGGCGAGCACCTTGGTGATCTCCTCCGCGTACGGCTTGGCGGCGGCAACGCGGGCCTGCGCCTTGCTGATTCGCGAGGTCGCGATCAGTTCCTGCGCCTTGGTGATCTTCTTGATCGAGCTCACGGAACGAATACGGGAGCGAAGTTCACGCACGCTTGGCATTAGCGGTTCACACTCCCTTCATTCGTCGATTCGGTCATTCGCATGTGCTCGTCTCGATTACTTCTCGACGTGCTTGCGGGTGACGGAAAGAGACTCGACCTCTTCGTGGTCCAGCTGGCCGGCCTCGGCCTCGACGACGCGAGTGCCGTCGGACGCCAGGAAGCCCTGCTTGAACTTGTCGGTCGCGGCCTTGATGGCGTCGGCGGCCTCGCCCTCGAGCACCTTGGCGCCGCCCTGCAGGGCGTCGAAGGAGGACTGCACGGTGGCGTGCAGGCTCTCCAGCAGCTCGGCGTTGAAGCGGCGGATGTCGCCGACCGGGACGGAGTCGTAGTAGCCGCCGTCCACCAGGAACAGCGAAACGACCTGGTCCTCAACCGAAACCGGGGCGTACTGGTCCTGCTTGAGCAGCTCGACCCAGCGCGCGCCACGCTCCAGCTGGGCCAGCGAGGCGGCATCCAGGTCGGAGGCGAAGGCGGAGAACGCCTCGAGCTCACGGTAGGAGGCCAGCTCCAGACGCAGCGAACCGGAGACCTTCTTCATGGCCTTGGTCTGCGCGGCACCACCGACTCGGGACACCGAGATACCGACGTTGATGGCCGGGCGGACACCCTTGTTGAAGAGGTCCGACTCCAGGAACACCTGGCCGTCGGTGATGGAGATGACGTTGGTCGGGATGAACGCCGAGACGTCGTTGGCCTTGGTCTCGATGATCGGCAGACCGGTCATCGAGCCCGCGCCCAGCGCGTCGGACAGCTTCGCGCAACGCTCCAGCAGACGCGAGTGCAGGTAGAAGACGTCACCCGGGTACGCCTCGCGGCCCGGCGGGCGACGCAGCAGCAGCGAGATGGCGCGGTAGGCCTCGGCCTGCTTGGACAGGTCGTCGAACACGATCAGGACGTGCTTGCCCTGGTACATCCAGTGCTGGCCGAGGGCCGAACCGGTGTAGGGGGCCAGCCACTTGAAGCCGGCGGAGTCCGACGCGGGCGCCGCGACGATGGTGGTGTACTCCATCGCGCCGTGCGCCTCGAGCGCGGACTTCACACCCGCGATGGTGGAGCCCTTCTGGCCGATCGCGACGTAGATGCAGCGCACCTGCTTCGACGGATCGCCGGTGGCCCAGTTGGCCTTCTGGTTGATGATGGCGTCGATGCAGACCGCGGTCTTACCGGTCTTGCGGTCGCCGATGACCAGCTGACGCTGGCCGCGGCCGATGGCGGTCAGGGCGTCGATGGCGGTGATGCCGGTGGCCATGGGCTCACCGACCGGCTGACGCTCCAGCACGGTCGCGGCCTGCAGCTCGAGCACGCGGCGCTCGTCGGCCTCGATCTCGCCCAGGCCGTCGATCGGCGCGCCCAGCGGGTCGATGACGCGGCCGAGGAACTTGTCGCCCACGGGAACCGAGAGCACGTCGCCGGTGCGGCGGACCTGCTGGCCCTCTTCGATGGTGTCGAACTCACCCAGGATGACGGCACCGATCGCGGTGTCCTCCAGGTTCAGCGCCACGCCGAGGACGCCGCCCGGGAACTCCAGCAGCTCGTTGGCCATCGCGGACGGCAGGCCGCTGATGTGGGCGATACCGTCGCCGGTGTCGGTGACGACACCGACCTCTTCGATGGAGGTCTCGGGGGTGTAGCTCTGGGTGTAGCTCTCGATCGCGCTACGGATCTCATCGGGGGAGATCGTCAGCTCCGCCATGTTCTTCCTGCTCTCGCTGTGGTCTCGAATGTCGGTGTGTTGGTGCCTCGCCGGCGAGCCGGCAATGCTGCGCAGTTCGGCGTTCGTCTCTAAGCGAGAGACTGACGCAAGCGCTGGAGGCGGCCGACGGCGCTGCCGTCGATCAGGTCGTCGCCCACGCGCACGACGACGCCGGCCAGCAGGCTCGGGTCCTCCTGCACGTGCACCGTGACGGGCTTGTCGTAGATGCGCTGCAGCGAAGCCGCCAGGTGCTCACGCTGCTGCGGCGTCAGGGCCACCGCGGCACGGACGTGCGCCACGATCTGCTCCCGGAGCGAGGCCGCCAGGTCGGACAGCTCGTCGATGGCCGCGCCGGCATCGCCCGTGTGGCGCAGCACGGCCTGCTCGGCCAGCTGCAGGGTGATGCCCTCGACCTTGCCCGCGAGCAGACGCTGCACCAGGGCGAGCTTGGCTTCCGCCGGCTTGCCGTGGTCCTGCAGCGCCTGCTCCAGGTCCGGGTTGTCGTCGATGATCCGGGCCAGCCGGAACAGCTCGTCCTCGACGGCGTCCAGGCGGCCACGCTCGTCCGCGGCGCGCAGCAGCGCTTCGCGGCCGAGCAGGACCAGCGTGTCGACCAGATCGCGGGCCCGCGACCAGTCCTGGGCCACCGCCGTGGTCAGCACGGCCAGGGTGGTGCCGCTGATCTTGCCGCCGAAGACGCGTTCGGCCAGCTCGGCGCGCGCCGAACTCGACACCGACTTATCCGCGAGCGCCACACGCAGCGAACGCTGGTCGTCGAGGACGGCGACAACGGCGAACAGTTCCGACCCCGTAGTAGCCGCGACGGTGTCGCTACCGGTCAGAGCGGCCCGAAGAGCTTCCCGCGCACGGGAACTCGCCTCGCGGCTCGCTGCGTACATGCTTCCCACTTTCGCGTCGTTACCTTCCGACCCCGATGCCGGCGTTCGCGTCCAGTTCCGCCAGGAACCGGTCGATCGACGCCGCCTGCTTGGCCTCGTCGGCCACCGACTGACCGATGATCTTCTCGGCCAGGTCGACCGCGGTACGGCCCAGCTCGGACCGCAGCTCGGTCACGATCTGCTGGCGCTGTGCCTCCAGCTGCGAGTGACCGGCGGCCACGATGCGGTCGGCCTCGGCCTGCGCATCGGTACGCATCTGCGACAGGATGGCCGCACCCTGGGTGCGAGCTTCCTCACGGATACGGGCAGCCTCGAGGCGAGCCTCGGCCAGCTGCTCCTGGTACTGCTGCAGGGTGGCCTGCGCCTCGGCCTGCACGGCCTCGGCCTTGGCGATACCGCCCTCGATCTTCTCGGAACGCTCGTCGAGCACCTTGGTCAGGCGCGGGACGACGTACTTGGCGAAGACAAAGGCGATAACGATGAAGACGATCGCAGACCAGACAATGTCATAGGTCTTGGGGACGAGGGGATTGATATCCTCCCCGGCCGCCGCGGCCAAATACATGCTGTTCATCGTTGATTCCTAGTCTTTGGCCGGAATCAGAAAATGAAGCCGGCGACGAGACCGATCAGCGCCAGGGCCTCGGTGAACGCGATACCCAGGAACATGTTGGTCCGGATGGTGCCCATCAGCTCGGGCTGGCGGGCGATGCCCTCGATGGCCTTACCAACGACGATGCCAACACCGATGCCGGGGCCGATCGCAGCGAGGCCGTAACCGATGGCGCCGAAGCCCTTGGACTTGGACTCGGCAACTTCAGCAGCCAGGTACGAGAGGGTGCTCATGTGTGTTTCATTCCCTTTCTGTCGCCCACCCGCCGGGCGGCGTGGAAGGCAGGTTTGTGATGTTGGTGCGGTCGGTCAGTGAGAGTCGGCGTGCTGCGCCAGACCGATGTAGACAGCGGTCAGCAGCGCGAACACGTACGCCTGCAGGAAAACCACCAGCAGCTCGAAGAGGGTGAAGCCGAAGCCCGCGAGCAGCGAGAACGGCGAGAACACCTTCATCCAGGAGACGGCATCGAACAGGAAGAACTGGGTGGCACTGAAGAACAGCACCAACATGATGTGGCCTGCCAGCATGTTCGCCATGAGACGGACTGTCAGCGTGAACGGGCGCAGCACGAAGGTCGAGATGAACTCGATCGGGATCAGCAGCACGTGCAGCGCGGGCGGCACATTCGGCACCACGATGGACGAGCGCATGTATTTCACGAAGCCGTACTTCTTGATGCCCACGTAGTTGAAGGTGATGTAGGCGACGACCGCCAGCACCAGGGGCATGCCGATTCGCGCGTTCGACGAGATGTTCAGGCCCGGGATAACACCCGAGATGTTCAGGAACAGCACCGTGAAGAAGATCGACGCGATCAGCGGGAAGAACTTCTTGCCGGATTCCTTGCCGAGCACCTCGTCGCAGATCTGCTCCT
Organism: Nocardia sp. NPDC059229; assembly: GCF_042754165.1. NCBI lineage: Bacteria > Bacillati > Actinomycetota > Actinomycetes > Mycobacteriales > Nocardiaceae > Nocardia > Nocardia sp. NPDC059229. The sequence continues at coordinate 30,508 of NZ_JBHZAK010000038.1, read as the reverse complement.
TGACGAACACCAGACCGGATTCGGCGACATTCTGGAGTCCGCGCGGAACCAGCTGCGGCCGACGGAAAGCGGCGAACATCACAGCCAGGAGAACGACCGACATGAGGATGCGAATCAGCATCAAACGGTCGAGCTCGAAAGGCGTCCCCTCGAACAGCACTGCTGGAGGGAAGAAGTCGTTGAGTGACGGCGCGTGGAACTCGCCCGCCAAAATGGTGACGCTCAGCGTTCTCTCCCGTGGTCGGCCGCAGGAGATAGTTTTCTCCTGCGGTTCGATCGGACATTGACGATCTGGTGGGTCGACTCAGGTCGGCTCGAAGTTCGTCAGCAGCTGTGGCATCACGCCCTGGCGTCTGTACGCGCGTCGGCGACATCGTCGACGGTGCAGAACCGTGACCCTATGGGTCCGGTACGGCTGTAAGCATAACCTGCTCTCAGGCGGGTCTAAGGTGACCCCCCCTGTTGATTCGGTTGGCTACAGGTAAAGAGTTTATCAAGTTATCTACGACAATGCGTAGGGGGTCGCGGAAACGCGTGATGAACGCTGTTCCGCCAGGTCGCCGCGGGGGTACCGGACTACAGGTCGCGGTCCACCTGCACGGTCGGAACCCGTTGGCGCAGAAGACCGTACGTCTCCGCGCCCAGCACGATGAGCAGGGCACCGACCACCGTGCAGAACAGGGCGCCGCGGCTGTAGAAGTCGTACTGCTGGAGCACTGCGACGACAATCACTGTCAGCAGCAGCTTTCCGACCCAGCTGCCGAGCAGCACGATGCCCTGCAGGCCGGATTCGATCTTGGCGCTGAACAACACCGACGCCGCGGTGGTGAGGATGAAGGCGCCACCCAGGGCGGCGCCGATCAACGCGCCCCACAGGCCGGGCAGGCCCGCGAAGACGGTCGAGAGGATGGCCGAAACCACAACCAGCACAGCCAAACCGGCGATGCCATAGCGCAGTGCCGCGCGCAGCGGGGCGTCGGGACCGGGATCGGAAGGCGTGCTCACGTTCAGCAACTCTACCCGGCGGCGTGATCGCGATCGCGGGGCGGTTTGCGGACGGAGTTGATCTTCAGTTCCCGCCAGGACGGCACCGCGGTGACGATCAGCGCGAAAACCAGTCCGGCCGCGAACAGCAGCACCACCATGCGCCGATCCGAGATCAGCGAGGTCCCGACCGCGCCGAATGCGAGCACACTCACCCACAGATAGATCACCAGCACCACGCGGCGCTGCGAATGCCCGATCTGCAGCAAACGGTGATGCAGATGCATTTTGTCCGGAGTGGAAAAACTCACACCTGCGCGAACACGACGGACCACCGCCAAAACAAGATCGAGTACCGGAATGAACATCACCGCACCCACCAGCAACAACGGCGACAGCAGACCCACGATGTCGCGCGGGCCGTAACCCTGCAGCGGAATTCGACCGGAAGCGCCGGTGGAGACCGCGGCCAGCATCAATCCGATGAGCATGGATCCGGTATCACCCATGAAAATGCGGGCCGGAGAGAAATTGTGCGGCAGGAATCCCAGGCACGCACCGGCCAGCGCCGCGGCCAGCAGTGCGGGCGGATAGGTGTCGGTGGAACCGCCCACCTCGTAGAGCAAACCCACGGTGAACACGAAAACCGCGACCGCCGCGATGAAACCGAGGCCCGCGGCCAAACCGTCCAGGCCGTCCACGAAATTCATGGCATTCACGACCGTCACCGTGATGCCCACCGTCACCAGACCACCCTGGAGCGGATCGAGCACCACGGTCTCGTTCGTGAAGGGGTTGTAGATGGCCACCCAGCTCAGGCCCATCACCGCCATCACGCCCGCCGCGGTGATCTGGCCGACCAGCTTGGTCAGCCAGTCCAGGCCCCAGCGGTCGTCGATGATGCCGACCAGCACGATGAGCGTGGCCGCGGCCAGCACCGCCGGAATGTCCTTGGGATAGTCGAATCCGCGGCGCAGGGCGGGCAGCTGGTGGGCGAACAGCACGGCCGCCAGCAGGCCCAGATAGATGCCCAGCCCGCCCATTCGCGGAATCGGCTTCACGTGCACATCGCGCTCACGCGGAATGGCGACCGCGCCGAAGGCGATGGCCAGCACCCGGATTCCACCGGTGGTCAGGTAGGCGATGACCGTGGCGACGAGCAGCACCAGCAGCAGCTCCCGCAGCGGGACGACCGCGCCCTGGCTGAATACGCCCTGACTCAGCAGCATTTAACGGGCCGTCACCGCGCGCCCGCCTGACGGAGCTCCTCGGGCGACATGCCGAGCACCTCCGCGACCTTGTCGACCGGCACCGCGCCCTCGCGCAGAATGCGCGGGGTGTCGGCGGTGAGATCGACGATGGTGGACGCCACCGCGTGATCGGCCGGTCCGCCGTCGAGGTACACCCCGACCAGATCGCCCAGCTGCGCCTGCGCCTGCGCCACCGTGGTGGCGGGCGGCTGCCCGGAGACGTTCGCGCTCGACACCGCCAGCGGACCCACCTCGCGCAGCAGCTCCAGCGCGACCGGGTGCAGCGGCATGCGCAGCATCACCGTGCCGCGCGCGTCACCCAGATCCCAGGCCAGCGAAGGAGCCTGCTGCACAACGAGACTCAGCCCGCCCGGCCAGAAGGCGCGGATCAGCTCGCGGGCCTGCGGGCGCACCGAGAAGACCAGTCCGTCGATGGTGTTCCACGACCCGACCAGCACCGGCACCGGCATGTCCCGCCCGCGCCGCTTGGCGGCCAGCAGCGCGCTCACCGCCTGACTGTCGAACGCGTCGGCAGCGAGTCCGTAGAGCGTGTCGGTCGGAATGACGGCCAATCGCCCGGACTTCAGCGTGCTGCGCGCGGCACTCAGGCCGACGGCGCGGGAGTCGGGATCGGCACAGTCGTAGACGGTACTCACGGCTGACATCTTGGCACGGATCAACTCTCGACAGCTCTCAGGGGCAAGCCCCTGAAACCCCGGGAATCCCGGGGGCTCCGCCCCCGAACCCCCGACGAGCCGTTGGAGCCCGAGCCTTGAACCCCCGGCCGAGCGGTGGAGCCCCGACCCCGAACCCTCGACGAAGCGTCGGAGCCCCGGCTGCCCCGAACGCCGACCGGGTAAGTGCGACGGCCGGCAAGCGCTGGAAAGGGCCCTTGCGGCTCCGGGCGAACGTAGGCTCGGGGCAACGAAGGAGGCACGACTCATGATGCGTGCGATCTGGAACGGGACGGTTATCGCCGAGGCTCCGCGGACCGTGGAGGTCGAGGGGAATCAGTACTTTCCGGTGGAGTCGTTGAAGCGGGAGTTCTTCAGCGAGAGCTCTCACCACACCGTGTGCCCATGGAAGGGCATTGCGAGCTACTACTCGGTCACGGTGGATGGGAAGGAGAATCCCGACGCGGCCTGGTACTACCCGAAGCCGAGCCCGCTGGCGCGCAAGATCAAGGATCATGTCGCGTTCTGGCACGGCGTGGAGATCGAGGGCAGCCCCGAGTAACCGTCAGTCAGCGGTGCGGCGGGCCACGACGAAGCGGGGCTTTCCGGCGAGGTCGGGGTGTTCGACGATGTCGGTGAAGTCGCCGTGGGCGGCGAAGAGGGCGGCGACGCCGGAGCCGTTGGTGTCGTCGTGTTCGACTGCCACCGTGCCGTCTTCGCGCAGCAGGCGGGCGATGGTGGCGGTCATGGGGCGGATGACGGACAGGCCGTCGGGGCCGCCGAAGAGGGCGCGGTGCGGGTCGTGGTCGATCACCTCGGGATCGAGTTCGGCGTCCTCGGGGATGTAGGGCGGGTTGCAGACGACCACGTCCACTCGGCCGTTGAGCTGCTCGAGGATGGCGGGGTCGGTGACGTCGCCGGCGTGCAGGTCGATCGGGGTGTCGCCCTCGTCGGCCAGTTGCAGCGCATTGCGGCGGGCCCAGGCCAGGGCCTCGGTGTCGAGTTCGACGGCATGCACCTGGGCGTCGGGGCGGGCGTGGGCGATGGCCAGGGCCAGGGCGCCGGAACCGGTGCACAGGTCCACCACGATCGGCTGATGCTCGTGGCCGAGGGCTTCGAGCTGAGCGAGCGCCCAGGCGAACAGCAATTCCGTCTCCGGGCGTGGGACGAAGACGCCGGGGCCGACCGCGAGGTCGATCTCCCCCATCGCCGCGGTGCCCGTAAGGTGCTGCAGCGGAACGCGTTCCGCCCGTCGGGCGACCAGCTTGCGATACTCCTCCAGCTGGTCGGGAGTGAGCATGGGCATGAGGGCGAGGCGCCCGCGATCGACGCCCAGCACATGTGCCGCAAGGTATTCCGCGTCGGCCTGGGGGCTGTGGACCCCGGCCGCGGCCAGGATCTCGACGGCCTCCCGGACGGCGGGGCGCAACGGTACACGACTCACGGTTCGCAGCCTTTCACTCCCCCGCCTCTCCGAGCCTTCAGCGGACGGCCAAGAGCCGTCGACCGCCATGCATCCGTGCCGACGGTCACGTGCCGAACCGATTCTGGACGTACCCGAGGAGTTAATTCGAGCGCGACGAAATCAGTTGTCACGTTGGGAGACGATACTGGCCGCCGAACGCTGACTGTGATGGTATGCCGGTTATTCCGCTTATTCCGCGGCGAGGCGGGCGGCGCGGTCGGCTTCGCCCAGGGCGTTGAACAGGTCATCGAGGTTGCCGTCCAGCACCGAGTCCAGGTTGTGCGCCTTGAAGCCGATGCGGTGATCGGCGATGCGGTTCTCCGGGAAGTTGTAGGTGCGGATGCGCTCGGAGCGGTCCACCGTGCGGATCTGCGAGGCGCGGCCCGCGGCCGCGTCGGCATCGGCCTGTTCCTCGGCGAGGGCCTGCAGGCGCGCCGCCAGCACCTGCTTGGCGCGAATCTTGTTCTGCAGCTGCGAGCGTTCGTTCTGGCAGGTCACCACCAGGCCGGTGGGCAGGTGGGTGATGCGCACGGCCGAGTCGGTGGTGTTGACGCCCTGGCCGCCCTTGCCGGAGGACCGGTAGACGTCGATCCGTAGGTCCTTCTCGTCGATCTCGACTTCCTCGACCTCGTCCGGCTCCGGGTACACCAGTACGCCCGCGGCCGAAGTGTGAATGCGCCCTTGGGATTCGGTGACCGGCACACGCTGCACGCGGTGCACGCCGCCCTCGAACTTGAGCTTGGACCACACGCCGTCGCGGGTCGCTTCCTTGCTCTTGATGGAGAAGCTGGCGTCCTTGTACCCGTCCAGATCGGAGTAGGTGACCCCGAGCACCTCGACCTTCCAGCCGTGCCGTTCCGCGTAGCGCAGGTACATACGGGCCAGATCGGAGGCGAACAGCGCCGATTCCTCGCCGCCCTCACCGGATTTCACCTCGAGGATGACATCGTCGGAGTCGTGCGGGTCACGCGGCGCGAGCAGATCGGTGAGCTGCTTGTCCAGCTCCTCCACCTGCTCCTGCAGGCCCGGGACCTCGGCGGCGAAGGACGAATCGTCGGCCGCGAGCTCCTCGGCGGCCGCGAGATCCTCGCGCGCGGTCTTCAGCCTGTTGTAGGTGGCCATGATCGGGCCGAGCTCGGCGAAACGCTTGCCGACGCGACGGGCCGCGCCCGGGTCATTGTGCAGCGAAGGGTCGGCGAGCTGGGTTTCCAGCCCCTGGTATTCGGCCAGGATGTCGTCGATCGCGTTGGGGGCCGTCTTGTCGGCCATCGCGGTTCCTCCAGTCGGGGTGTCGGGCTGGCACACCCGGAAAGTATGTGTGAGCTGTCTCAGCTCCTGCGAGCAGGTCCACAAACGCACCGACGCCCGGCCCGCGGGGTGCGGGACGGGCGTCGGCGGGACAGCTACTTGGCAGCCTTGTCGCGCTTGCCGTAGCGGGCCTCGAAGCGAGCCACGCGGCCACCGGTGTCCAGAATCTTCTGCTTGCCCGTGTAGAACGGGTGGCACTGGGAGCAGACCTCGACCGTGATCTGGCCCGACTCCTTGGTGCTCTTGGTCTGGAAGGTGTTGCCGCAGCCACACACGACCGTGGTGTCCACGTACGTGGGGTGAATTCCTGCCTTCATGGGTGTCCTTTCGAAAGGCTCCGGGTCGCCTGGCGATGCGAGACGTGAACCGGAACCGACTAGGCATGGTTGCCGACGGAACAGTATATGTGCCGCTGGCGAGTGGTCGTCACGAGGGGTGACACCGTCCTGAACAGGTGGTTGGACCGGTTTGTTCCCGGCCGCTCCCCCATAAAACTACGGGCACGCATATTCCGGGTATTCCAGTGAGGCTGGAAGTCGAGTAGCTCGCTACTCAGGACTACGAACACTCATGTTCATAGAGTTTGTCCAGGTGAGAGTCCCGCGACCATCGGAAGGACGGCAGTGACCAGGAAGGACGCGACGATCGGGGGTCCGTCCCCCGTCACCGTGCACGCCGAGGCCGGGAGAGCAGACCGGCGGCGCGCGGAGCTCGCCGCGGGGGCGATCCTGATCACACTGACGCTGCTGGCGGTAGCGGGCTGGTGGATGGCTCCCGGAGAGTCCGGCAATGCGGTGGGTCCGCTGAACCCGACCCCCATCCCGCCGCGGGGGGACGCCACCCTCACCTACACAGCGGTCACGGCAGCGGACGTGTCCGGTGCCGTGACCGCGCTCATTCTCGGCTTCATGATCGCCGGCGGCGCGCTGATCGGACTGTTCTTCTACTCCCCCGCCTCCCCGAAACTTCAGCGGACGGCCGAGTGCCGCGAGAGTCCCGACCCGTGCCGCCGGTCCGTAGCCCCTCGAGTTTCGGGCGTACCCGGCGAGTTACCCTCATCGGCACGAAATCAGTTGTCGCGCTTTCGAAACGAAAACGGGGGCTCCGCCGGTGCGGAGCCCCCGTTTCGTTTTCGTCATTCGTCGAGTGCGCCCGGGGCGGTCTTGGAGACCGTCATCAGGAATTCGACATTGCTCTTGGTCTTCTTCAACCGGTCGACCAGCAGGTCGATGGCCTGATGTGAATCCAGGCCGGAGAGCACGCGGCGCAGCTTGTGCAGGACCGCGGCCTCGTCGGGCGACATCAGCAGATCGTCGCGGCGGGTGCCGGACGGGTTGACGTCGACCGCCGGGAACACGCGGCGCTCGGCGATCTTGCGGTCGAGCTTGAGCTCGGCGTTACCCGTGCCCTTGAACTCCTCGAAGATGACCGTGTCACCGGTGGAACCGGTCTCCACCATCGCGGTGGCGATGATGGTGAGCGAACCGCCGTTCTCGATATTGCGGGCCGCGCCGAGGAACCGCTTGGGCGGGTACAGCGCGGTGGAATCCACACCACCGGAAAGGATTCGGCCCGAGGCCGGGGACGAGTTGTTGTACGCACGGCCCAATCGGGTGATCGAGTCGAGCAGCACGACGACGTCCTGCCCCTGCTCCACCAGGCGCTTGGCGCGCTCGATGGCGAGCTCGGCGACCGAGGTGTGGTCGCTCGGCGGCCGGTCGAACGTGGAGGCGATGACCTCGCCGCGCACCGAGCGCTGCATATCGGTCACTTCCTCGGGACGCTCGTCCACCAGCACCACCATCAGGTAGCACTCCGGGTTGTTCACCGAGATCGCGTTCGCGATGTCCTGCATGATCGTGGTCTTACCCGCCTTGGGCGGGGACACGATCAGCGCGCGCTGGCCCTTACCGATCGGCATGATCAGATCGATGATGCGCGTGGTCAGCTTGTTCGGCTGGGTCTCCAGCCGCAGTCGCTGGTTCGGGTACAGCGGGGTCAGCTTGTTGAATTCCGGTCGGCGCTTGGCACTTTCGATGTCCGCGCCATTGACCGTGTCCAACCGCACCAGCGGATCGAACTTCTGCCGCTGGTTGCTCTGATCGCCGTCGCGCGGGGCGCGGACCGCACCGGTGATGGCGTCACCGCGGCGCAGGCCGTTCTTGCGGACCAGGTTCATCGAGACGTACACGTCGTTCGGGCCGGCCAGGTAGCCGGAGGTGCGGACGAACGCGTAGTTGTCGAGCACGTCGAGGATGCCGGCGACCGGCTGCAGGACGTCGTCCTCGCGGATCTCCATCTCGCGGGCCTCGCCACCGGTGGCGCCGCCCTCGCGGTCCCGCCCGCGACGACGCTCACGGAAGCGACGACCCCGGCGGCCGCGGCCGCCTTCCTCGTCGTCACCGCCGCGATCATCGCGCTGGTTGCCGCGGCCGGCACCGTTCTGGCTCTGCTGGTTGCGCTCACCCTGGTCGCCGCGCTGACTGCTGCGCTCACCCTGGTCGCGACGCTCGCCCTGGCGATCGCCCTGGTTGCCACGCTCGCGACGGCGCTCGCCGCCCTCCTGCTCGCCCTTGTCGGCGGCAGGAGCCTCGGCGGTGGTCTCGGCGGTGGCGGCGCCACGCTGCTCGCGGCCCCGGCGCTGGCGACCGCGGCCGCGCTGGCCGCCGTCCCGGCTGTCGTCGCCGCCTTCGGCGCGGGCGTTCTCGCCCTCCTCGCGCTTGGATTCGCGAGTCTCCGAAGCGTTTTGGCGCGACTCGGTGTCGGCCTTGCGCGCTTCGACCTTGTCCGCGTGGCCGGCCTTCGCCTCCGCCTTCACCTCGGCAGTGGCCGGAGCGGAGTCGGCAACAGCAGCGGCCTTCTTCACCTCGCGCGCGGGGGCCGACACGGACTCTCCGCCGTTCGACGCGTCCTCGGCCTTGGCCTTCGCGTTCCGCGTGGGCTTGCCGCCGGTGGCGGCAACAGGCTTGGCGCCCCCGGCCTGGTTCTCCTTGATAGCGGCGATGAGATCACCCTTACGCATCCCGGAAGTGCCTCGGATACCGAGCTCTCCCGCAAGCGCACGCAACTGCGGCAACAACATTCCAGTCAGCCCCGATCGTGCGACGTCAGTTTGTTCGCTCATCTTCGAAATCTGTCCGGAGTCACTTTCGCGGCTACCCGAGGACGCTGAATCACTATCCGTCCCGGGTGTCGCGAGCAGGTCCGTATCTGTCACGGAAATCCTTTCCTTCCCTCGACCGCCGTGTGCCTGTTCGAGGGTTCCTCCTGCAGTCCGGTCACGTGCCGGACTCGGATGCCGTATCGCCTGTCTCGCCGGGCCGGTGGGGTTGCCACCACGTGGGCTTCGCCACCGAGTGCTGGTGCTCATCCAACTGACAAGGTGGGAGAGATCATTCCAGTTGACTGGCTACCCCCAAGTTTCGAGCCTCAAGCCTCGAGCCTGAGCAAGGAGCCTCTGGAGCGATTTGCCCTGATGAAGCACCGGCGTCTGACGCGCACGATGTACGGACTCGCTCAGGATAGCTCCCACCTTTTGCATCGGCAAGGCAGGCGCGCTGTCAATCCACCGAGACGCCGCCGGCGATGCCCGGCTCGAGAACGCGCATGCCGTCCGCGATGGCGAGTTCACGCAGTTCTTCGGGGAATTCGCTGGTCGCGAAGGCGAGCACGGTCGGGCCCGCGCCCGACACGGTGGCCGCGATGCCCGCGGCACGCAACCGCTCCACCCATTTGGTGGTGAGCGGCAGCGCCGAGGCGCGGTAGCCCTGGTGTAGCCGGTCGGCCGTGGCGGGAAGCAGCAGGTCGGGCCGCTGCGTCAAGGCAACTACCGCGAGCGCGGACCGGCTGGCATTGAAGGCCGCGTCCACGTGCGGAACCGTCTCCGGGAGCAGGCCGCGGGTGTGCGCGGTGGCGGAACGCTCCTCGGGAATGAGCACCACGGGCCGCAGCGAGGGATGCGGCTCCAGCCGCACCGCACGGTACAGGCGGGCGTGATGCGCGTCGGCACTGCCGTTTTCGTCCGCCGAACGGTCGGTTTCCGTCCAGCACACCACGAATCCGCCCAGGATGCTGGCGGACGAATTATCCGGGTGGCCTTCAAATTCTCCGGCCAGCTGGACCAGCACGTCATCGCCGTAGGCCAGCTCCGGATCGAACTTCGCGGCCAGCCCGCGCCCGGCCGCCAGGCCGCCCACCGCGGCCGACGCCGACGAGCCCATGCCCCGCGAGTGCGGAATCACGTTGCGGCACACCACGTCCAGGCCGTCGGCCCAGACACCCGCGGCCTGCAGGCCGCGCTCGACGGCGCGCACCACCAGATGCGAAGGGCCCCAGGGCACATCGTCGGCGCCCTCGCCCTCCACCCTGATGGTCAGCCCGGAGTCGGTGGTGGACACCGTGATCTCGTCGTACAGCCCCAAAGCGATTCCGAGGGAATCGAAACCCGGGCCCAGGTTGGCGCTCGACGCCGGAACCCGCACGGTGACGGAGATTCCGGCGGGCAGCGTCCGCGTCATGAGCTGAGCGTCACGAGAATTCAACTCAGGCCAGCTCGAGTTCGTGGGCGACGGCGACCGGGTCGACCGCGATCGGCGTCACCTCGGGCATGCCCTTGAGCGCGTTGTCCGGATCCTTGAGGCCGTTGCCGGTCACCGTGCAGACCACGGTGAGGCCGGAATCCAGCCAGCCCTCGGCGCGCGCGGCCAGCAGACCGGCCACCGAAGCGGCGGAAGCGGGCTCCACGAACACGCCCTCCTTGGCCGCGACCAGGTGATACGCGGCCAGGATCTCCTCGTCGGTGGCCGCGCGGAACGCGCCGCCCGATTCCGTCTTGGCGTTCATGGCGCCGTTCCACGACGCGGGCGCGCCGATCCGGATGGCGGTGGCCACGGTCTCCGGGTTCGCGACCGGAGCGCCGTTGACCAGCGGCGCGGCGCCGGCGGCCTGCACACCCAGCATGCGCGGGCGCGAGCCGGTGATGCCGTCGGCGTGGTACTCGCTGTAGCCCTTCCAGTACGCGGTGATATTGCCCGCATTGCCGACCGGCAGCACGTGCACATCGGGCGCCTTGCCCAGCGCGTCCACGATTTCGAAGGCCGCGGTCTTCTGGCCCTCGATGCGGGCCGGGTTGACCGAGTTCACCAGGCCGACCTCGGGGAAGTCCGCGGTGACCTTGCGGGCCAGCTCGAGACAGTCGTCGAAGTTGCCGTCCACCTGAATGATCTTCGCGCCCAGCATGACCGCCTGGGCCAGCTTGCCCATGGCGATCTTGCCCGACGGGATCAGCACCGCGCAGTGCAGACCGGCGCGGGTGGCGTACGCCGCGGCCGAGGCCGAGGTGTTGCCGGTGGAGGCGCACAGCACGGCGGTCTTGCCGTTGTACTTCGCATCCGTCATGGCCATGGTCATGCCGCGGTCCTTGAAGGAACCGGTCGGGTTCGCGCCCTCGACCTTGAGATACACCTCACAGCCGGTCAGCTCGGAGAGGTGATGCGCGGGCACCAGCGGGGTGCCGCCCTCGAAGAGAGTGACGGCTTCCCAGTCAGCGGGAATCGCGAGCCGATCGCGGTAGGCGTCGATCAGACCCGGCCACGGCGTATGCACGGCTGTCGCGCGTGCGGTTGCACTCATTCCTCGGTGCCTTCCAATCTCAGAACACTGGTCACGGACGTGACGGAGTCCAGTTCGGCCAATGCGGCAACGGTATCCGCAAGCGCGGATTCCTGCGCATGGTGGGTCACCACGACCAGGCGAGCGCCGACGTCGTGGCCTTCCTGACGGACCGTCGAGATGCTCACACTGTGCTTGGCGAATTCCCCGGCGACCGCTTCCAGGACACCGGTGCGGTCGGCCACCTGCAGGTTCACGTGGTAGCGGGTCGGGGTGTCGCCGATCGAAGCGATCGGCAGCTCAGCATAGACCGATTCGCCCGGAGCGCGGCCACCGTAGAACTTGTTGCGCGCCGCCATCACCAGATCGCCCATGACGGCCGAGGCCGTCGGCGCGCCGCCGGCGCCCTGACCGTAGAACATCAGCCGGCCGGCGTTCTCGGCCTCCACGACCACGGCGTTGAACGCGCCGTTGACCGCGGCCAGCGGGTGCTTGCGCGGGATGAGGGCGGGGTAGACGCGCACGGAGATCTTCTCCTTGCCGCCGTCGTCGGTGACGCGCTCGGCCATGGCCAGCAGCTTCACGGTGCAGCCCACGGCCGCCGCGGTCTCCAGATCCTCGGAGGTGATCTTGGAGATGCCCTCGCGGTACACATCACCGGAGGTGACGCGGGTGTGGAAGGCCACGGAGGCGAGGATGGCGGCCTTGGCGGCGGCGTCGTAGCCCTCGACATCGGCGGTCGGGTCGGCCTCCGCGTAGCCCAGGCGGGTGGCCTCGGCCAGCACGTCGCCGTAGTCCGCGCCGGTCTCGGCCATGGCCGAGAGGATGAAGTTGGTGGTGCCGTTGACGATGCCGACCACGCGGTTGACCCGGTCGCCGGACAGCGACTGGATGAGCGGGCGGATCACCGGGATGGCCCCGGCGACGGCGGCCTCGAAGTACAGGTCGGCACGGTTGGATTCGGCCGCGGCGGCCAGCTCGCCGGTGTAATCGGCGAGCAGCGCCTTGTTCGCGGTGATCACCGACTTGCCCTTGGTGAGCGCGGACTTGATCAGGTCGCGGGCCGGGTCGATGCCGCCCATGACCTCGACCACGATGTCCACGTCGTCGCGGGTGACGAGGGCCTCGGCATCGGTGGTGACCAGCTCGGCGGGCAGGCCGCGGTCCTTGCTCAGGTCGCGCACCGCGACACCGCGCAGCACGACCGGAGCGCCGACCCGGTTGCACAGGTCGTCGGCGTGGTCACGAATGATGCGGACCACCTCGGTGCCGACCGTGCCCATGCCGAGGACGGCCACGCCAATGGGATGATCCTGTCCCCACACGCCGCCGTTTCTGTTCTCGGTCATGCCTTCACCTCCAAGCTGAGTAGGTCCTCCACCGTTTCACGGCGAAGGATCAAGCGCGCCTTGCCATCTCGCACCGCGACCACCGCGGGCCGGGTGAGCATGTTGTAGCGGCTCGACATCGAGTAGCAGTACGCGCCGGTCGCGGCCACCGCCACCAGGTCGCCCGGGCCCACATCGGCCGGGAGCCAGGTGTCGCGGATGACGATATCCCCACTCTCGCAATGCTTTCCGACCACTCGCGCGACCACCGGACCGGCCTCGCTGGAGCGCGAGACCAGGCGGCAGTCGTACTCGGCCTGGTACAGGGCGGGACGGATGTTGTCGCTCATGCCGCCGTCGACGCTCACATAGCGTCGGCGATTACCACCGTCGAGCACAACATCTTTGATGGTGCCGACCTCGTAGAGGGTGACGGTGCCGGGGCCGGCGATGGCGCGGCCCGGCTCGACCGCGATGGTCGGCACCGGCAGCCCGGCCCGCTCGGCCTCCTCGGCCACGATGCGGCGCAGGTTGGCGGCGAAGCCGTCCAGGGCCGGCGGATCCTCGTGCGGCAGGTACGAAATGCCCAGGCCGCCACCGAGATCCAGCACGCGCATCTGTTCGGCGCGTTCCATGCCGAACTTGTCGGCGACCTCGCGCAGCAGGCCCAGCATGCGGCGGGTGGAGATCTCGAAGCCGTCGATCTCGAAGATCTGCGAGCCGATGTGCGAGTGCAGGCCGACCAGGCGCAGATTGTCGGACTCGAAGACCCGGGCGATGGCCTGCATGGCGTCGCCGCCGGCGATGGAGAAGCCGAACTTCTGGTCCTCGTGCGCGGTCGAAATGTACTCGTGGGTGTGGGCCTCCACGCCGACGGTGACGCGGATCAGCACGTCCACCACCTTGCCGGCGCGCTTGGCCACCGCCTCCAGGCGCTCGATCTCGATCAGCGAGTCGACGACCACGTCGCCGACGCCCGCCCCGACCGCCATTTCCAGCTCGGGCACCGATTTGTTGTTGCCGTGCAGGGCGATCCGCTCGGCCGGAAAGCCGGCGTGCAGCGCCACCGACAGCTCGCCGCCGGAGCACACGTCCAGGTGCAGGCCCTCGTCACGGATCCAGCGGGCGACCTCGCCGCACAGGAATGCCTTGGAGGCGTAGTGGACTCGCGCGCCGTCACCGAAGGCGCGGACCATGTCCCGGCAGCGGGAGCGGAAGTCGTCCTCGTCGATCACGAACAGCGGGGTGCCGTACTCGGCGGCCAGCTCGTGCACCGGCACGCCCGCCAGCCGCACCACGCCGTCGGCGTCGCGAGCGGCATTGCGCGGCCACACATTCGCGGGCAGTTCGATCATCTGCGCCGGTGCGCTGGGACGCTCGGCGAGCGTGGGCGCGTGCGGGATGTCCGCATGGCGGGGTCCTGCGGGGTGGGCACTCATCTACATACGCTCCGGTGCACTGACGCCTAGGAGGCCGAGGCCGTTGGCGAGAACCTGACGGGTGGCTTTGACCAGCTCGAGGCGAGCGGCATTGAGCGGGGTGACCACGTCGTCGCCCTGCGGGATGACGCGCAGCGTCTTGTCGGACTGGAAGGGGTGGTAGGCCCCGGCGAGTTCCTCGAGGTAGCGCACGACCCGGTGCGGCTCCCGCATCTCGGCGGCGGTCGCCACCACGCGCGGGTACTCGCCCAGCGTGCGGATGAGCGCGCCCTCGCGGTCATCGGTCAGCAGCGCGAAATCCGGTGTGACCGAGGCGTAGTCGAACGCTGCCGCGTTGCCGAGGATCTGGTTGGTGCGCGCGTGCGCGTACTGCACGTAGTAGACCGGGTTCTCACTGTCCTGCCGGGTCCACAGGTCCAGGTCGATGTCGATGCTGGAGTTCACCGAGGAGCGCACCAGCGAGTACCGCGCCGCGTCCACTCCGATCTGCTCGACCAGGTCGTCGAGGGTGACGACGGTGCCCGCGCGCTTCGACATGCGAACGGCGGCACCATCTTTCACCAGGTTCACCATCTGGCCGATGAGCACCTCGACGGTGTCCGGGTTGTCGCCGAACGCGGCCGCGGCGGCCTTGAGACGGCCGATGTAGCCGTGGTGGTCCGCACCGAGCATGTAGATGCACAGATCGAAACCGCGCGAGCGCTTGTTCTGGAAGTAGGCGATGTCACCGCCGATGTAGGCGGACTTGCCGTCGCTCTTGATGACGACGCGGTCCTTGTCGTCGCCGTATTCGGTGGAGGCGATCCACCAGGCGCCGTCCTTCTCGTACAGCTTGCCGGACGCCTTCAGCGTCTCGATGGCCTGCTCGACCGCGCCGGAGGCGAACAGCGAACTCTCGTTGAAGTACACGTCGAAGTCGGTGCCGAAGTCGTGCAGCGTCTGCTTGATGTGCGCGAACATGAGCTCGACACCCTCGCGGCGGAACAGCTCGTGCCGCTCGGCCTCCGGGAGTTCCAGCACACCCGGGTTGGCCTTCACGACGGTGTCGGCGATCTCGTTGATATACGCGCCCGCGTAACCGTCCTCGGGGGTCGGCTGTCCCAGCGCGGCGGCCACCAGCGAGTTGGCGAAGCGGTCGATCTGCGCGCCGTGATCGTTGAAGTAGTACTCGCGGGTCACGTCCGCGCCCTGGGCCGCCAGGATCCGGCCGAGCGCGTCGCCGACCGAGGCCCAGCGGGTTCCACCCAGGTGGATCGGGCCCGTCGGGTTGGCGGAGACGAATTCGAGGTTGATCTTCGTGCCCCCGAGAGCGTCCGCGGTGCCGAACTTCGCACCGGCCTCGAGGATCTTCTCGACGATCGCGCCCTGCGCGGCCTTGGCCAGGCGAATATTCAGGAAGCCGGGTCCCGCGACCTCGGCGGCCTCGACGCCCTCGGCGGCCGACAGCGCCTCTGCCAGCAACGTCGCGAAATCGCGGGGGTTCATTCCCGCCTTCTTGCCTACCTGCATGGCCACATTCGTGGCATAGTCACCGTGCTCGGGGTTGCGGGGACGCTCCACCTTGACCTCGTCGGGCAGGATCGCAGGGTCTGATCCGCGTTCGACAAGTACCTTCGCCGCGGTAGCACGAAGGAGATCTGCAAGGTCAGCTGGAGTCACGAGTCACTATCCTATGGTCTGAGCAGGTGAACGCCGCGAGCGGGCACCACCGGGCAGGTGCCCAGCAAACGATGCGGCCGCGTCGTTTGATTGTCCGACACGTCGAAAAGAGCACAACAAGCATGCCGAGCAAGACCAGTGCCAAGTCGGCCAAGGCCATCAAGGCCGCGGGCAAGTCGGCCGGATCGTCCAGGAAGGGCGGTCGCGGGGGCAGCCTGGGCGGCAAGCGTCAGATTCCGTGGCTCATGATCGGGGCCGTGGTCTGCATCCTCGCCCTCATCGGCGGCATCGCCTGGGTGCTGGTGCCCAAGATCCAGGACAAGCAGGAGCAGGACAAGTACACGCCGTCCGCCCAGAAGAAGGATCCCTCGGATCAGATTCCGGGCGTGGTGAAGAAGGACTACGCGGCGGGCATGCACGTCGCGGCCACCCAGCGCGTGAACTACGACCAGTCCCCGCCCTTCGGCGGTCCGCACGACGGCTCGTGGGCGGCCTGCACCGGCGTGGTGTACGCCAAGGCGATCCGCACCGAGAACGCGGTGCACTCGCTCGAGCACGGCGCGATCTGGATCGCCTACAACCCGGACAAGGTCGATCAGGCCGGCATCGACACTCTGAAGTCGAAGGTGAAGGGCAAGCCCTACAGCCTGATGTCGCCCTACCCCGGCCTGGACACCCCGATCTCCCTGCAGTCGTGGGGTCACCAGCTGAAGCTGAACAGCGCCGACGACAAGCGCGTCGGCGAGTTCATCACCGCGCTGCGCCTGAACCAGTACGCCTACCCGGAGGTCGGCGCGGACTGCGCGAACCCGACCTTCAACACCGACAACCCGCCGGCCTTCGACCCGACCCCGCCCGGCCCCGACGCGGTGCCGATGGACGGCAAGGGCCTGCAGCAGGATGCGAGCGAGCTGGGTGGCGGCAGCGGTATTCCGGGCATGCCAGCCGGCGGTATCCCGGGTCTCCCCAACGGCGTGCCGGGTCTGCCCACCGATGGCACGAGCCTGCCCGGCGGCATCCCGACCATCCCGGCCCCGACCGACGGCCCGACCCAGCCGGATCAGCCGGCTCCGACCCAGTAGTGCCGCCGTTCATGTCCGACATCCCAGATCGCAGCTCCGAGCCCGATCCCGCCGCCGAACCGGTGCCGCAAACACGCCGCAATCAGCAGCCCGCCCTGCTGGCGATCGGGGTGGTCGCGGTGCTGCTCATCGGTTTCATGGCCGGACTGCTTGTGGGCAATGCCATGCACCACGGCCCGGAGACGCCGGGCGCGGTGGATGTCGGCTTCTCCCAGGACATGTCGGTGCATCACGCGCAGGCGGTGCAGATGTCGGGCGTCGCACTGTCGGGGACCACGGACCCGGCGGTGAAGCGGCTCGCCTACGACATCCTGACCACGCAGGCCAATCAGGCCGGCCGCATGCAGGGCTGGCTGCAGCAGTGGAACAAATCGCTCATCTCCCCCGACGGCTACATGGGCTGGATGACGGACATGTCCACGCATGAGCATTCCGGCACCGCCATGCACTCCGGCGCGGTGCAGACCATGCCCGGTATGGCCTCTGACCAGGAGATGGCCGCCCTGGGCCAGGCCACCGGTCCGGCCCTGGATGCGCTGTACCTGCAGCTCATGCTGCGTCACCACCAGGGCGGCATGCCGATGATCGAGTACGCCGCTCAGCGCGCCGACACCGACGCGGTGCGCTCGCTGGCCGAGAGCATGGCCAAGACCCAGAAGAGCGAGGCCGATCTGATGACCCAGATGCTGGCCGAGCGCAAGGTCGCACCCCTGCCGATGAACTGAACCAGCACCTCCGACGAACACGGGCCGGGCACAGAAACGCCCGGTCCGTGTTCGTTTTTGGCGCAGCGCGAGCGATGCGATACGCTGTCCCAGCCCGACCGGGAGACCGGACGGGACCATCCCCGCCCTCGTAGCTCAGGGGATAGAGCGTCTGCCTCCGGAGCAGAAGGCCGCAGGTTCGAATCCTGCCGAGGGCACCACAGTAAGGCCCCGACCGTGGATCACGGTCGGGGCCTTACTCGTTCGTGGAGGCGGCGGGCCGTTTCAGCACCGAATGACTGACTTATCGTGCCATCGTGACCGATTGGGATTCCGATTCGAGGACTCGGGAGCAAAGGTAGTAGCTGTGCATCGCGGTGTCCGGTTGCGCAGGAGGCAGCCGGACACCGCGAGCGCGTTTTCGGGCTACTGCCAGAGTTTCAGGCCACGGCCAGGGCCGCGGCGAAGGTGCCGCCGCCGACCGACTCCAGGATGATGTCGAATTCCCCTGCGCTGGAATTGATCTCGGTAATAACCCTGGGGCCTGGGCGTATGGGCACATCGGAGAAATCGAGTCGGCGCGTATGGAATACGACCGGCGCGACGCCGCGACGCACTAGGCGGTCAGGCCGCGTATTCCAGGGCCATGGCCGCGATCACCGGGACCATGTAGAGCGTGGGGAACGGGACGTGGCCGTAGGACTTGGCGCGGACGATGGTGATGATGGCGCCGGTGAAGTACAGCACGATGCCGATGGCGGCCGCGACGCCGAGCGGCGGGTAGAACAGCCCGGCGATCAGGCCGATGGCGCCGGCCGCCTTGGCCAGGCCCAGCCACGGCCACCAGGATTCGGGGACGCCGTACTCGACGAGGGGCTCGGCCACGAACTTGGCCTTGCGCAGCAGGGAGACGGCCGAGAAGCCCACCCAGAGGGCGGCCAGGACGGTGACGATGTGGTACGCGGTGGACATGGGCGGGGCTCGCATTCTGCTGGATCCGGTTGGGCTTCTGCCGATCGGAATGGTGCGGGGGCGAATTCATAGATCCGCGATCCGTTTTCGATCGATCCCCGATACGCCCGCTGTAGCCGTCTGTGCGCACCGCCCACACAGCCGACTCATTCGCAGTGCGAACGGCCCTGCTTTCCATGTGAAACACGAACGCGCCGGTATGTTCTGAGAGGTGTCGGACAACGAGAGCGCCCGTGCAGAACAGCCGCAGCGTCGCGTCTCACGCCCGCTCGCCGGGGGATTCACCACGGCCCTGGCGGCCGCGATCGCGGCCCTGAGCCTGGCCGCGCCGGCCGCCGCCACCCCGGTGGCGCCGGAGGAGGCGACCGAGGCGTCGTTCTACTTCCCGGCCGCGGACCGGGTCCCGGGCACCCCCGGATCGGTCATCCAATTGCGGCCTCTCACAGGCGATCCCGCTCTCGCGGGCGCGCGCAACTACCTGGTGCTGTACCGCTCGGTCGACATGCAGGGCAATCCGGTCGCGGTGTCGGGCACCCTCGCGGTCCCGGACAGCACCCCGCCGCCGGGCGGCTGGCCGCTGATCTCCTGGGCGCACGGCACCACCGGCGTCGCCGATGTCTGCGCGCCCTCCCAGGACACCTCCCCCGGCTTCCCCGCCCACGACTACACCTCGCTGGTGCGCCGCCTGCAGGAGCGCTGGATCGCGGCCGGGTACGCGGTGGCCCAGACCGACTATCAGGGGCTGGGCACGCCCGGTCCGCACGGCTATCTGATCGGCACCGCCGAACAGCGTGCCGTCACCGATATGGCCAGGGCCGCACGGGAAGTCGACCCGGATATCGGGGTCCGCTGGGTGGCCATGGGCCACTCCCAGGGCGGGCAGGCCGCCATCTTCACCGATGCCCAGGCCCAGCAGTGGGCCCCGGAGCTGCAGCTGCTGGGTTCGGTGGCGCTCGCGCCCGCCTCCCATCAGGGCATCGGACTGCAGGTGTCGCAGCTGGCCACCACCGCGGGCGTAGCGGGCGCCCTGCCCCCACTCACCGGCAGCGCGATATCGTTCCTGCCCTTGATCATTCGCGGCGCACAGACGGTCACACCGCTGGATCCGGCCCGATTCCTCACGCCTCGTGCGCAATCCATGCTCGCTCGAGCCGACGCCGGATGCATCGGCCAGCTGCGGCAACAGGATTCGTGGGGCGGCCTCACCGCCGACGACGTCTTCAACCGTGACGGGGACATCTCCGCACTGATCGGGGTGTTGAACGAAAACGACCCCAGCGCACTGACTTTCACGCAGCCGCTGCTGGTATTGCAGGGTCGCGCCGACACCACGGTGCCGGCGCTCGCCACCGACGCCATGGTGGTGCAGCAGCGCGCGGGCGGTCAGCCGGTGCAGTACCACAGCTATCCGGACGCAGACCACCGCGGCGTGCTCGACGCGTCGTTCAATGACGCACTGGCCTGGGTGGATACCCGGTTCGGCCGGTAGGCGGTCAGGCCGCGGGCGTCCAGCCCGGATCGCGGCCGAACCAGGCGGCCAGCCGGTCGTAGGCGGGCGCGTCGGCGGCGATCGGCACCTCGTGCCCGAAAGCCTTTCCGGGACCGCGGAATTCGGGCTTCAGCAGCTGCTTGGACCAGGCCAGGCCATGCTCGGCGAGCTCCGGATCCAGGGTGCGGCCCTGACCGGTGGCCCGGGTGAGATCCCAAGCGTGCATGGCGAATTCGGTGATCTGCTGATCGGCGCGACCGCGCAGCGGGGCCTCCCCGCCCATGCCGGGCACCAGCCGCTCCGGATCGGCGGCGCGCCACGTCTCGAGCAGCGGCTGCGCGCGGGTGCGGAACTCGGCGGCCCAGTCCGCGCCGACCTGGTCGGGCGGTGCGCCCCAGTCGGGCATCTCGCCGCGCGCGGCGATGGTGAAGTCGCGCAGGATCTGGCCCACGATGTGGTCCAGCAGCCCGCGTACGTGCCAGTCCTCGCACGGAGTCGGCAGGGCTGCCTGGTCCGGGGTGACGGCGGCGATGACATCGCCGATCTGGGCGACGGCCCGTTCCAGGAGATCGATCGTCGGGTCCACCGGTGACTTGTCGGCCATGCGGCCAGACTAGCCCTGCGGCAAGACGTTCCGCGCCCCATCGGGCATGACGATCACCCGTGGCGGGAGAGCGGGTTCCGGCGCGGCCACGGCCCGCGGGGATCGGATCCGCCACAGCAGGTACAGCCCGGCCGCGCAGCCCAGGGTGATCACCAGGGCCACCGTGCCGGGCACCGCGGAGACCGCCCCGTGCGGATCCCGATACCAGCGCGGCGAGTAGGCGACCCGGCCGAAGCTGCTGCCCCGCAGCGCCACCACCAGGCACGGCACCACCAGTACGGCGAGCGCCACCACGGCGCTGCCGGCGGTCTTCGGGACCGCCGCGCCGAAGCAGAAGCCGATGGCCAGCGCGGTGAGGATCACACCGAGCACCGGGATCACCGCGTACTGGTGCGCGATGCCCGCGGTGCCGGCCGCGAAGACCGCCAGCCCGGCGGTCGCGGCCAGCGCGATCCAGGGCGCACGCCATCGGCGTCCCACCACCAGCCCGGCCACCACGGCCAGGACCGGGAACGGCGCGGTCCAATCCGGCCGGGGCACCGCGATGATCGCGCTGCCCGCATTGGCCACCGCCACCGCCAGCAGCACCAGGGTGCCCTCGCGCCCGGGCAGCAGCAGCGCCGCGACCAGCGCCGCGCCGATGGTGATGGCCGCGGCCACCCCGGCCTGCGCGACGGTGCCGGCGTGCTGCACGAACCACTGCGTCGACAGTGTGGTCGCGGTGACCAGGATCAGCGCGGACAGGATCGGGCCCATCGCCAGATCGGTGTTCTCGTGTTCGCCCGCCGGTTCCGGCTGCTGGACGGCGATACCCGCGACCAGCAGCGCACCGGCCAGCACGACCAGCCACACCGGTGGCGTTCCGCTCGACGCCCATTCGGTGAGCGGATTGCCCCGGCCGCCCCCGGGCGGCAGCGAGGTCTGGTCGGCGATCAGGATCGCGGACAGGGCGCCGATCAGGTACGCGCCCGTCGCGATGGGTTTGCCGAATACCGCGACCGCGAGCGCCCCGAGCAGGATGCCACTGAAGATGGAGTCGATGTAGTTGGCGGTGGTCAGATTTCCCGGGATCGCCGCGTCCCGGTTCCACAGCTGGTCGATCACCAGCACCACCGCGCTGCCGCTCGAGGCGATCCAGGCCGTCTTGTGCCCGAGCGCGACCACCAGCGCCGCCGAGACCACCGCGAATGCCGCGCCGGCGGCGGCCGCGCGCGGCATGTTCAGCACCAGCAGGTCCAACTGCAGCACCGGGCCTTCGGAGGTCCAGCCCAGATCGAGGGGGGCCATGAGCAGCAGTCCGGCCACCGCCGCGCCCAGCAGGGCGGCCATCGCCTCGATCGGAACCGCGTAGCGTCGCAGCGCCAGGGGCGCGGTCCTGCCCGGCGGGTCTGCCAACGCGAACCTCGCGCCCATTTCGTCACCTACTCCCTCGGTGATGCGACGCCTTCCGCGTTACAGCAATAACGAGCAGCTATCTCTCGCGACATTAACAGCTGCGGTATGTGGGAACCCTGAGAAGTGGAGTCGGTCACAGTCCTTCGGCGGGCCGGGGAGCGGGCCCCAGAGACGTCAGGCGCAGCGGAAACGGAAGATCGCCGGCGGGGTGACGCCCGGCACCGAGGTGACCTGAACGGCCGGATCACTGTCCAGCGCACAGCCGATCGGGGTGCTGACCTGAACCCGGTAGCAGCCGAGCGCGCCGTTGTAGACGGCCGTGCCGTCGACGCCGGTGGTGAGAGTCGCCACATTCGCGCCGCCGCCGCAGGGCGCGATGTCGACGGCCACGCCCGCCATGGGGAACTGCTCGGGGCCGTAGACCGCCTGCACCTTCACCGCGGGATCGGCGGGCGGTTCCGCGGACGCGAGCGGGGCCAGGGCGCACGCGGCGGCGAGAGCGGATGTGACGAGCAGCGTGCGGCGCACCTTGTCTCCTTCGGGACGAGCTGAGGCAGTTCGCCTCTGCGGCCGACGATTCGGCCTCCGCGCCACTATAGGGACTCCCCGGTTCGATCGGTCATATTCCGACCGGCCGGACGGGCCGATTGCTCAGACCGCGGAGACCGCGCCGACCCGGCTCACGGCGGCCGCACCGGTTGCCCGGCCGGCGGCGGCGCACTGCTCGGCGGTGAAAGCGACTGCCGCGCCGAGGACTTCGAGCTCGACCCGGTCGCCGACCGTGGGCGCGTCCACGCTCACCCGGCGCACCTGGACAGGTTCGGGGCAGCCGTCGAGGTCGAGGGTGAGCAGGACATCCGCACCCCGGAACTCGAGGGCGCGCACGGTGGCGCAGCCGGCGTGACCGTCGGTGGCCGCCCGGGCCAGCAGCTGTTCGGGCCGCATCATCACCGCGCCCGCACCGGTCGGCGCATTCACCTGCACCGGGATGCGGCCGAGCACGGTCTGAGCGGTCTCCGTGCCGATGGTGGCGTCGAGAAGCACTGTGTCGCCGAGGAATCCGGCCGTGAACAGGTCCGCGGGGGCGGCGTACACCTGCTCCGGGGTGCCGACCTGGGTGAACCGCCCCGAGCACATGACCGCGACCTGATCGGCGAAGGACAGTGCCTCCTCCTGATCGTGGGTGACCAGGATGCTGGTCATGCCCGCGGCGCGCAGGGTCTCGGCGACGGCCTGCCGGGTGGCGGCGCGGAGTCCGGTGTCCAGGGCGCTGAAGGGCTCGTCCAGCAGCATGAGATCGGGCTTGCGGGCCAGGGCGCGGGCCAGGGCGACGCGCTGTTGCTGGCCGCCGGAGAGCTGATGCGGCCGCCGATCCGCGTAGGACGGGTCGAGCGAGACCATGTCGAGCAGTTCGGCGACATGCTGCCGGTGCTTGCGCCGCGCGCCCAGTCCCCCGCCGAGCCCGTAGGCGATGTTCTGCCCCACGGTCAGGTGCGGGAACAGCGCCCCGTCCTGTGCCACGTAGCCGATTCTGCGCCGGTGCGACGGCACCGAGAAGCCCTGGCGGGTAATGGTTTCCCCGCCGACGGACACCGATCCGGCGTCCGGGTTCTCGAATCCGGCGATCACCCGCAGCAGCGTGGTCTTGCCGCATCCGGAGGATCCGACCACCGCCGTGGCGCTGCCGTCGGCGACGTCGAGGCTGATGCCGTCGAGTACCGGCGCCTGTCCGAAGGTCTTGCGAACCTGGTCTACGACAAGACGACTCACAGTCCCGCCGCCTTCCTGGATTGGGTGAACAGCAGATAGGTGACCGGCACCGAGACGATGATCATGATCAGCGCGTACGGCGCGGCGGCCGCGTAGTCCAATTCGCCCGACAGCTGCCAGAACTGCATGGCGAGGGTGTTGGTGCCGTTGGGGGCCAGCAGCAGGGTGGCGGTGAGCTCGGTGGCCACGGCCACGAACGCCATGGCCGCCGCCGCGGCCGCCGCGGGTGCGGTGAGCCGCAGGGTGACGCGGAAGAAGGTGGCGGCCGGGGATTTTCCGAGCGCCTGCGAGGCCTCCTCCAGCCCCACCGGTACCTGCGCCAGCCCGGCACGCACGCTCACCAGCGCGCGCGGCAGGAACATGAGCGTGTAGGCGGCCAGGATGGTCGCGGCCGTCTGATAGAGCGCCGGCAGCCAGCGAATCGACACGGTCACCAGCGCCAGCGCGATCACGATGCCCGGCAGCGAACTGGTGATGTAGTTGGCCCCCTCGATGATCCGCGCGAACCGCGAGGTGGAGCGCACCGCGACCCAGGCCACCGGAAAGGCGCACAGGGTGGTGATCACCGCGGCGGTGGCGGCCAAACCGATGGTCTGACCGAGGGATTCGCCGATATCGGTGGTGTTCCACACCGCCGAGCCGCCGATCTTCAGCCACCGGCCGATGGTCCACAGCGGCACGCCCAGCGTGGCCGCCAGCGCGGCGGCCAGCAGCGCGATCATGGGAATCTTGGTCAGGCCCAGGCGAATCCGGTTCGCGCCCCGCTGCGCGCCGCCGCCGATCCGGGCGTAGCGGGCCCGGCCGCGCACGGTGGCCTCACCGGCCAGCAGCACCAGGCACAGCACCACCAGCACGCCCGAGAGCGTGCTGCCCGCCGCGCCCGCGAAGCTGGACTGGTACTGCTGGAAGATGGCGGTGGTGAAGGTGTCGAACCGGATCATGGCGAAGGCGCCGTACTCGGCCAGCAGGTGCAGCGAGATCAGCAGTCCGCCACCGAGAATCGCCAGCCGCAGCTGCGGCAGCACGATCCGTGCGAAGACGGTGACGGGCCCGGAGCCGAGAGCCCGGGCCGATTCCTCCACGGCGGGATCCAGCCGCCGCAGGGTGGCCGCCGCCGGGAGGTACACCAGCGGGAAGTACGAGACCGTCGAGACGAGCACCCCCGCCCAGAGCCCGTGCAGCGAGGGGATGGCGCTGACCCAGCCGTAGCTGTTGACGAAGGCCGGAACCGCGAGGGGGGCCGCGAAGATCGGGCCCCACCAGGCCGCGCCCGGCACGTCGGTGCGCTCCACGATCCAGGCCAGGCCGATGCCCAGCGCCACGCAGATCGGCACGGTCAGCACCACCAGTTCGGCCGTATTGCGCAGCAATTCGGCCACCCGCGGGCGGAACACCAGCTGCGCGGTCTCGTGCCATCCGGTCGAGACCAGGGTGGACACGATGTACCCCAGCGGCACGAAGGTGGCCGCCACCATGAGCAGTGCGGCGATCGTGACGATCGCCCCGGGCCGGATGGCCGATGCGCTCGAGACCATCCTGGTCAGTGCCCGAGAGACCCTGCTGGGCAGGTCCTTCGCCGCCCGGGTGGGTACAGCGGTCCGAACAGCCACGGTTAGAGCAGACCCGCCTCGGTCATGAGCTGCGTGACCTTCTTGGCGTCCAGCTTGCTCGGGTCGATCTTGGGCGCGTCGAGCGAGGCCAGCGGCGGCAGCGCCGGGTTGGCCGCGACGTCGGCGGCCACCGGGTACTCCATGGAGTCACCGTCGCGCAGCACCGCCTGCCCCTGCTCGGAGGTGATGAAGTTCAGGAACTTCTGGGCGTTGGCCTGCTTCTTGCTCGACTTCAGCACGCCGCCGCCGGAGGTGGAGACGAAGGCCCCCGGGTCCTGGTTCTTGAAGTAGAACAGCTGGGTGTTGCCGCTATTCTCCTTGGTCTTGGCCTGGTCGCGGTACCAGTAGTAGTGGTAGATGACGCCGCCGTCGAACTGACCGGTGTTGGCGCCCTTCATGACTGTCGTGTTGTTCTGCGAGATGACCGCGTTGTCCTTCAGGCCCTTCAGCCAGGCCCGGGTCACGTCCTCGCCCTTCTGGACCAGCAGCGCGGCCACGATGGCCTGGAAGTCCGCGCCCGCGGGGGCGGCGCTCCACTTGCCCTTCCACTGCGGCTGTTGCAGGTCGAGCAGCGACTTGGGCAGCTGGTCGGCGGGCAGTTTGGCGGTGTTGTAGACGAAAACGGTTGATCGGGCCGCGATTCCGGTCCATTTGCCGGTGGACGGGCGGAACTGCTCGGGCACCTGCGCGAGGGTGTCCTTGTCGACGTCGGAGAACAGGCCGGCGTTCTCGACCAGCGCCATGGCCGGGGAGTTCTCGGTGAGGAAGACGTCGGCGGGCGAGTTCTTGCCCTCGGCCACGATCTGGTTGCCCAGGTCGGTGTCACCGCCATTGCGGAGGGTCACCTTGATGCCGGTGTCCTTGGTGAACGCGTCCACCCACTCCTTGGTGAGGGATTCGTGCTGCGCGTTGTAGACCAGGATCTCGTTGTCGTTCTTCGACGAGCTGGAGCAGGCAGTGGTCGCGCCGAGCACCGCGATCGCCGCCAGTGCACCGGACATCAGTTTCCATCGAGCCGCCGTCATGACCGTCCTTTCGCTTGCCCAGCCTCGTCTATGAGGTTTGCCTAACCAACGTACCGTCCCATGTCACGGGTTCAAATGCCACCCCACCAATCGACACGGAATCGCTGTAGTCTGCGTGCGTTCCGGGGACGGCCCCGGACGGACAGCAACCGAAGATCGGCCGGAGTCGAAGGATCTCGATGAGCTTGCAGCGGCGTACCCCCTTGACCATCGGACTCGGCGTGGCCGCCGTGGTGCTCGTGGGAGGTGGCATCGCCACCGCGGTGACGTTGAACGGCAAGGACTCCGGACCGAGCGACGACAAGCGCGTCGAGACCGCGGTGCGCGATTTCTACGACGCGCTCTCCGCCGGCGGCGCGTCGCAGGCCGTCGGCAAGACCTGCGCCGGCGACCGCGCCCAGTACGACGCGCTGCCCGAGGCCCAGCGGAAGGCCATGGATCAGGGCAAGATCTCCATGAAGGTCGATTCGGTGCAAGGCATCACCATCACCGGCGACCACGCCACGGCCGTCACCCTGGGCACGCTCACCCTGCCCGGCACCGCCGACAGCAAGCGTTCCACCGATGAACACCTGCGCAAGGAAGACGGCGTATGGAAGGTCTGTTCCACCGACGCGAAGTAGGACGGTCATGAGCTGCTGCGGCCCGAACCGGCGGCAGCTACTGGGCCTGCTGGCGGCGGCCGCGGCCCTGCCGCTGGCGGCGGCGAGTCCGGCTCGGGCACAGCCGGGTTCGCTGGTGGCGACCGATCTCGAGGTCGTCACCATTACCGAGCAGTCGGCCGTCTTCACCTGGACGACGCTGGGCCCGGACGCCGCCGGCAACCCTGTTCCGGTGGAGACCGGTAGCGAGGTCTGGCTCGGTCCCGCGGACGGGACCGGGCTGCGGCAGGTCTTCGGCGACCCGCAGCCGACCCCCTATCACTACGCCGAGGTCACCGGGCTCGAGCCCGGTCGCGCCTATCGGTTCGAGGCGCGTTCCCAGGGCATCGCGGCCGCGCCCGCGCTGAATGTCGCCACCCGCCTGCCGAATACGCCGGAGGCGCAAGGGGTCTTCACCACGCTGGTGCCGCCGCCGGGCCGGCTACTGCGAACCCTCGCCCTGTCCAATGACATTCACTTCGGCGAGGAGGTCAGCGGGCTCATCACCGCGGGCCTGCCGCGCGGCGTGCGCCAGGAGCCCGGTCTCGCACCGTATCCCGAGGTCATGCTGACCGCGCTGCTCGACGATATGCACCGGCCCGACCGCGCCGTCGACCATCTGCTGCTCGCCGGTGACCTCACCGCCGAGGCCACCCCGGACCAGGTGCGCGGCGTCCACACCCACCTCGCGAACTGGGGTGCGCCGGGCCGGGACTGGTTCGCCGCCCGCGGCAATCACGACCGCCCGCACCTGGGCTCGGACTACGCGGACTGCAGCCCGTACCTCGACCACTACGACTGCTGGGGTGATTCCTTCACCGCCCGACAGCAATTGGCGGCCTACGAGGTCGGCGAGCTGCGCCTGATCGCCCTGGACACCACCCAGCTCGACGCCCCGGGCGGCACTGTGGACCGGTCCCAGCTCGACGAGCTGCGGGACCAGCTCACCGGCGACCCGGACCGTCCCACACTCGTTTTCGGTCATCACCCGGTCACCACCGAGTCCGGCTGGTCCAATCTGGCCGGACCGAGCTTCATTCTCGATGCCGCGAATGCCGCCGAGCTGCAATCGATCTACCGCTCCGCGCCAGGCGTCTTCCTGCACCATGCGGGGCACACCCATCGCAACCGCCGTACCCGGCCCGATCTGCCCATTCCGGTCGAATTCCTGGAAGTGGCGGCGGCCAAGGAATATCCGGGCGGCTACACGCTGCTGCGCCTCTACGAGGGCGGCTACATGCTGAATTTCTACAAGACCCGCACCGAGGCCGCGCGGCGCTGGAGCACGCGGTCGCGGGGCGAATACGTCGGTCTGCTGCCCGAATACACGCTGGGCACGACCGCCGACCGCAATTTCGTGGTGTCGCGCGATTTCTCCGGCGTGATCGCGAGCTGAATGCGAGAACGCCTCCCGCCGGGGTACGGGAGGCGTTCTCCGATGGAGCGACCGACGGGACTCGAACCCGTGTGACAGGCTTTGCAGGCCTGCTCCTAACCAACTCGGACACAGCCGCAGGGTGTACCCAATAGTGCGGCGAATCGGGCCTGCGGCCGAGGTTTTGAATCACCGTGATTCGTATACGCCCCGCGGATCGGCTCGGCGCTGCGACCCACCGGTTCGCGACGTGCGATGATCGGGTCATGTCTCGACCACGTCCACTGCCACTCGACCCGATCGAGGAGGCGCACCGTCAGTGGACCGAGCACGGCTGGGGGGACGTGGCCGACGGAATGGCGGCGGTGACGTCGCTGGTGCGGGCGCAGCAAATCGTGATGGCGCGGGTGGACGAAGCCCTGCGGCCGTCCGGTTTGACCTTCTCCCGGTACGAGTTACTGATGCTGCTGAGTTTCAGCAAAACCGGCGCGCTGCCGATGGCGGTGGCCAGCGCCCGCCTGCAGGTGCACCCCACCTCCGTCACCAACACGGTGGACCGGCTGGAGGCGGCGCACTTGGTGAAGCGTGTGCCACATCCCAGTGACCGGCGGGCGACGCTGATCGAAATCACGGATGCCGGAAGAGAATTGGTGGCCAGGGCCACCACCGAGCTGAACCGGCGAGTTTTCGCCGAGGCCGGACTGCCGCCGGAACGATTGCAATTGCTGCTGCAATTGCTGTCGGAGTTCCGGCAGAGCGCCGGCGACTTCGATCCGGGTAGTTCGCCGACACGATGGGCCGGTCAGTAACCGGTCAGCGACCCAGCAGCCAATTTCCTGCGTCATAGTCTTGGATTCGGCTCGCAAAAGGTTCACCATTGAGCGCATGGTGCTGGTCCTCGGGGTGTCGGCGGGCGCTGCTGGCGCACGTGCCATGCTCACCCACTCCGACCAGCCTCACCTGCCTCCCATCGACCGCTGCAAGGTCCTGCGCCGGACCGGTGATCGCGGCATGGAGGACCCCGTCTTCGAGGCCATCCAGCAGATGCGCAAGTCGGCCGCCGAGCGCGACGAATTCATTACCGGCATCGCCGTGACCTGTCGCTCGGCCACCCACGCCGAGGCGATTCGCACCGCCGCGGGCCGCAACCGCCTCACGGTCATCGATGAGCCGGTGGCCCAGCTCCGATATCTCCGATTCACCCGGAAGCTGCCCAGCGAGGGTTCGGTCCTGCTCTACGACCTGGGCGCGTCGGGACTGACCCTCACCCAGATCGACTGCCGCAACGATGCCGTCCTCGCCACCAAGCGCAGCACCGTCCTGGGTGGTGACGGCCACGACGCCCTGCTGCGCTGGCTGCTCACCCGCGCCGGGGTTACCGTGGATCTGGCCACCACCCGCCGCCAGAAGGAGGCGCTGGCCTCCGAGCGCGTCCTGGCCGTCTGCGACCCGATCACCGGGCAGCGCACCGTGGTCACCCGCAGTGATTTCGCCGAACTGGTCGAAGCGGGCATTCATCACTCGGCGTCCTTCGTCCGCCACATGATCGACGAGACCGGCATCCAGCCCGCCGGAATGGCGCTGCTGGGCGGCTGCACCCGCAACAAGAGCATCCGGGACGAGCTGAAACAGCAGCTGGGCTATCCGCTCATCTACGATCCCGAACCCGAATTCGTCTCCACCCGCGGCGCGGTCCTGCTGGCCGCCGAACGGCCATCGGCCCGCAGCATCCGCAGCGTTCGCCTGGCCCAGGCCGCCACCTCCCATGAGGCCCCCGCCACCTCCCCCGTCTCCCGCCGCAAACTCGTTGCGGCAGTGGCGGTCACCGCCACCCTGGGCGGCACCATCGTCGGCGCGCTGGCCATGAACCGCGACGGCGGCGAACACCCCGACGGCAAGCCCCCGACCGTCGAAGTGGTCGGCCCGCCGAAACACGGCTGACACCAACGCCCACATCGATGACCTCGAGCACGAGGCCAACCGAACATGCCTGACGCCAGCACCCGCGCCGATGACCTCGAGCACGAGGCCAACCGAACATGCCTGACGCCAGCACCCGCGCCGATGACCTCGAGCAGGAGGTCCGCCGGGCAATACCTGCCCCCTCTCGGAACTCTCGTGCCC
>NZ_JBHZAK010000037.1:0-42141 GCF_042754165.1 Nocardia sp. NPDC059229 | reverse complement strand
GGCCGGAAGGCATTGCGTACCTCGGGGCGATCGAAGGCGATCCGAACCGTGCCCTGCTCGATGTGCCGGTGGTACGTGATGTCGGTGAGGTTCTCGAATCCCGGGACGGGCCGCCACAGCGTCGCATTGAAGGTCACGGGAGTGAACATACTGTTCCGGTTCCCGGCGTGGTGCAGACCCACCGCAGTTCGGCGCCGCGTTCTGCGCGTCACTCCGGAATACAGGCGGCGGAATTCGGCCATCCGACAAGCGCGCTGATTGTTAGCGGGCGGGGTTGCCCGAGGCTCGATCGGACGCTTGCTATTGGTACGGAGAGAACTCCGACCGATCGGTAACCGAAAGTGAAACGCTGCCAATCGATTGCGGAGGGCTTACAGTGCTGTTGCTGCTGAGGCAGTAGCAGCGCATTGGCATCGTGTGTGCGGGGACACCGGTGCGTATAGTTGCGTGCGCTCGTTCATCGAAAAACTATCCGGAGGAACCTGAAAGTGGTTGCAGCACTGTCTGAATCCCTGCTCGATGACGCCAAGCGTCCGGCCTTCATCGCCGACGCGGAGAAGGTTCTGGACGAGGAGGTGTCGGACAAGGGCGGCGCGTCGGGCCTGGTCGTCAAGGGCGGCTACGCCGCGATCAAGAAGGTCAGCCCCTCGATCGTGAGTGACGCGCTGGAGTCCTTCGCGCCCAAGTTCGTCGAGCAGCTGGAGCCGTTCTGGGCGGAGTACAAGAACGGTGGCGCCGGGTCGTTCGCCGATCTGCTGGTCTCCAAGCAGGACGAGGTGGCCGACGCGCTGCTGTCGGTGACCGACGCGCGGGCCGAGGCGTCGTCGCGCCCGGCGCTGACCAAGGTCTACAACTCCATGCGTTCGTCGGCGAAGAAGCATGTCGCCGAGGCCCTTCCGCGCCTGGGTGACCTGGTGCAGAAGCACGCTGGTTAATTAGGCCGACCGGTTCGCGGCCCGGCGAGGGGCCGCGAACAGTCACGGTCCGCGGTGCTGCCGCCCGTGGACAGCGAATGCCCGCCGAGGTGGTTCGGGGGCACTCGCCTTTTTCCGGCTCCGTGCGCCGGTTCAGCCCTGAGACTTGCCCGCTCGCCAGTAGCCGGTGAAAGTGATGTTCGCCTTGGGGATTTCGCGCTCCTGCGCCAGATGCCGCCGCACTCCCGCGGCCAGCTTCTGCTCACCCGCGACGAAGGCGTAGACGCCCGCACCGGGCAGGTTCGCCCCGCGCACGGCCTCCGCCGCCAGTGCGCCGATTTCGCCGTGCGGATCCGTGCGGACCAGCCAGTTCACCTGCACGCCTGCGGGTTCGCCCAGTTCCTGCCGGTCCTCGGCGGACGGAAGCTCGAGATACGCCGCGCCCCTGGCGTCCCGCGGCAGCGACCGCAGCACGCCCGCGATGCCGGGTAGCGCGCTCTCGTCACCCACCAGCAGTGTCCAATCACTGCGGTCGGGAGCCTGATAGGTGATGCCCTCGTCCAGCAGTCCGACCTGGCAGCCGGGTGTGGCGCTGTTCGCCCACGCGGAGGCGGGGCTGTCGTCACCGTGTGAGACGAAATCGATGTCGATCTCGGCCGTGCTGCCGAACTCCCCGAAACCGGCGGCTCGGTAATCCCGCACCGTGTAGTTGCGCGCCAGCGGACGGTGTTCCTTGCCCATCATCAGGTACTGCGCGAACCAGCCGAGGTTGCTCGCGGAGGTGGGCAGGCGCAGGTTGCCGTCGCGTCCCGGCATGAACAGCCGGAACCACTGGTCGTAGCCCATGGCGGTGAATCCCGCCAGGTCCGGGCCGCCGAGGGTGACGCGGACGAAATGGGGGCTGATCCGTTTGCTGGCCAGGACCTCCGCGGTGAGGATCTCGCGGTGCTCGGGCTTGACATGCTTGCTGCGCTTCGCCATTGGATTAGGTTAGCAAACCCTAACTTAATAACACGGGTGTGAGCGGGCCGACGGAGCGGGACGGGCGGCTGTCTGAGAGGCTGGAGGTGTGAATCCTTCGACAGCCCAGGCGCACGTCGTCGTCGACGAGCTCGCGCGCGGCGGAGTGCGGGATGTCGTCCTGTGCCCCGGGTCGCGAAATGCGCCGCTGGCTTTCGCGTTGCAGGCGGCCGACCAGGCCGGGCGGATCCGGCTGCACATGCGCATCGACGAGCGTTCCGCGGGCTTCCTGGCCGTCGGCCTGGCCGCCGCCAGCGGTCGCCCGGTGCCCGTCGTCATGACCTCCGGCACCGCCGTGGCCAATCTGGGCCCGGCCGTCCTCGAAGCGAACTACGCCCGCATCCCGCTGATCGTGCTGAGCGCCAACCGCCCGTACGAGATGCTCGGCACCGGGGCGAACCAGACCGTCGAGCAGTTCGGTCTCTTCGGCAGCCAGGTGCGCGCGGCCATCAGCCTGGGGCTGGCCGAGTCCGAGCCCGGCGACGATCTGTACTCGAAGCAGAACAGCGTGTGGCGCTCCGCGGTCTGCCGCGTGCTGGCCGCCGCCCGCGGCACCCGCTCCGGCAATGCCGGGCCGGTGCACTTCGACATTCCGCTGCGCGAACCGCTGGTACCGGACCTGGCCGCCGGTGACTCGCTGCCTCCGGGCCGGCAACACGAAGAGCCCTGGACCGCAACGCAATACGCGACCCTCGACGTCCCGCTGAACATCGACCTGACCCCGGACACCCTGGTCATCTCCGGTCACGGCGCGGGCCATCGGCCCGAACTCGCGGCCCTGCCCACGGTCGCCGAACCCACCGCTCCCATGCACGGCCCGGCGCTGCATCCGCTGGCGCTGCCGCTGCTGCAGCCCCGGCAGGCGATCATCACCGGCCGGCCCACCCTGCACCGGCAGGTGTCGCGGGTGCTGTCGGACCCGGAGATCACGGTGTACGCGCTGACCACCGGCCCGCGCTGGCCCGATGTGTCCGGCAATGTGGTGGGCACCGGTACCCGCGCGGTCACCCACGGCGCGCCGCGGCCGGAGTGGCTGGAGCTGTGCCGGGATCTGAACGAGAAGGCCGTCACCGTGGTGCGCGCGAAGCTGGCCGGACACCCGAAGCCGACCGGTTTGCATGTCGCCTCCGTGGTGATGGACGCCCTGCACGACGGTGACCAGCTGCTGCTCGGCGCCTCGAACCCGGTGCGTGACGCCGCGCTGGTCTCCGAGCCGCGGCGCGGCGTGCGGGTGCTGTCCAACCGCGGCGTGGCCGGCATCGACGGCACCGTCTCGGCGGCGGTCGGCGCGGCCCTCACCCATCCGGGCCGCACCGTCGCGCTCATGGGCGACCTGACCTTCCTGCACGACGCGTCCGGCCTGCTCATCGGCACGGGCGAGCCGCGACCGCAGGACCTCACCATCGTGGTCGCCAATGACGACGGCGGCGGCATCTTCGAATTGCTCGAGCAGGGCGATCCGCAGTACGCGGGCGTGTTCGAGCGGGTCTTCGGCACCCCCCACGGCATGGATCTGGCCGCGCTGTGCGCCGCCTACCGCGTTCCACACCGCCAGGTCGATCCCGGGCAGCTGGCCATCGAGCTGACCAGCAGCGCACACGGCATTCGGGTACTCGAGGTCGCGACCGAGCGGTCGAGCCTGCGGGAGCTGCACGCCACCATGCGGGCGGGCGTGTCGAATTAGCTTGGGCGCGAACGGCGCCGGTCAGTACTCGGTGCCGGCGTCCGATTCGTAGTCGTCGTCCATGGGAACGGGGATCGCCTGCTCGACCAGATCCCCCTCGGAGGCGGTCCAGCCACTGTCTCCAGCGGGCAGCGATGTGATCTCGGAGTCCGATTCGAGCGTCTCGGGGTTCACCTCGTCCAGCGGATTGGCGGGGGTGCTCTGCTCTACATAGTCGGCCTCGGGCACTGCGTCGATGCGATCGATCATCGCTTGCTCCTCTCTGCCGGGGTGGGCGGGCCGTGCAGTCGGGCACTTCGAGAATGCTCCCGTTTCACCAGCTCGGCAACCCGTCTTCATCCTGCTCGGCAACCGGGCCGGCATCACTCGCCGGGCAGCGCCGCGTCGTCCGCGGGGTACTCGACCAGAGCCAGTACCCGGCCCGCCATGAACCGGGCCGTGCGGACCGGCCCGCCGGTTCGAGTCACTTCGCTGACCTCCACGATTCCCCGCGCAATGCGGGTCTCGACGCGGCGGCCCGCTCTGGTCGCCATGATTTCGTAGTTCCGAGACCCGTCGCCGGTGTCGACGACGATCTCCACGCGATCACCTTTCATCTATCAATTCTCCTCCCTACCAGCGTCTTTCGCCGCTGATACCGCCTAACGAACCGGTTGCGGCGCAGCGCTGCAAGCACATTCCGGGCGCTCGCCGGGCCTCGTGCGCGCGGCGGCGATGAATTCCGCCGGGCCGCGCCGTCTCCATCAATGACCGGGCCGCACCGTTGGTTCGGCATGTCCCCGCGAGGAACCATGACCACACCGGAATTCGACCTCGAAGCCGCCGCCGGCAGCGTGCTCGCGCCCGCCCCGCAGATGGCGATCTTCGCTCTGGACGAGTTGGTGATCCATGGCTGGGACCTGGCCCGGGCGGTCGGACAGCCTTATGCCCCAGCGGAGTCGGATCTGGCGGTGCTGCTCGGCTTCCTCCGTGACACCCCGCGGGCAGGGGTGCCCGGGCTCTTCGGGCCGGTTGTCGATATCCCGGCCGAGGCGCCGCTCGTCGATCGCGTGGTCGGACTGACCGGCCGCGATCCGGCCTGGACGGCGGACTGACCGGGCGGGAAACGGCGACCCGCAGGCACGGCGAGGGGTGGTGCGTGCGGGCGGCCGCGGGGTGGGCCGTGGGATGGCTATCGAGGCAGCCGGTGCGCGTGCTCGGTTGTGCCGGAAGCGAATACGCCCTGCTCCGCGGCCAGTGCGGCGGCCTCGGCGGCGACGTCGACGGCCCTCTCGTCGACCGGATCCCCGCTGACCAGCAGGCGGTAGTAGAGCGGGGCCGAGACGGCGGAAAGCACTGCGCGCGGGTCGGTTCCGGGTGGGACCTCGCCGCGCGCGACGGCCGCCTCGACGCAGGGGGACCATTCGGTCAGCCGGGTGTCGTAGAAGGCGCGCAGGGCCGCGGCGGCGGTGTCGTCGCTGGTGGCGGCGGCGATGACGGCCCGGAAGAGGCGGCCCTGCCGGGCATCGGTGAGCGTCTTCCCGACCAGCTGCGCATTGGCGAGCAGGTCCCCGCGCAGGCTGCCGGTATCGCTGTGGGGGAGTGAGGTTTCGGCCATGTCGGCCAGCAGGTCGGCGACCAGTCCCGCCGGGGTGCGCCAGCGGCGGTAGACGGTGGTCTTGCCGACTTCGGCGAGTGCGGCCACCTCGGCCAGATCGAGGGTGGCGAAGCCGCGTTCGGCGAGCAGATCGCCCGCGGCGCGCAGCACGGACTCGCGGACGCGGGCGGTGCGCCCGCCCGGGCGGACCGAGCCGGGGGTCGGGTCGGCATGGTCCGCTGCGTGCGTCTCGCTGCCCTCTGCGCGTATGTCGCGGCTCATAACGGTTCTCCAGTTCCATTTGCGGCGAGACGAGTGTAGCGTCACGGGAGTTAATGAAACTTTAGTTCCGTTAGGAGTGATGGTCATGGAATATCGTCGGCTCGGCGCCTCGGGTCTGATGGTTCCGGCATTGAGCTTCGGCGCGGGGACCTTCGGCGGTCGCGGCGAACTCTTCTCCGCCTGGGGCGACACCGACGCCCGGCAGGCCCGCCGCCTGGTGGACATCAGCCTGGACGCGGGCGTCACCCTCTTCGACACCGCCGACGTCTACTCCGACGGCGCCTCGGAAGAGGTACTGGGCGAGGCGATCCGGGGCCGCCGCGAGCATCTGCTGCTCTCCACCAAGGCCTCGCTGCCCACCGGTCCCGGCCCGTTCGACGCCGGATCCGGTCGCGCCCGGCTGATCTCGGCGGTCGAGGGCTCACTGCGGCGGCTCGGCACCGACCACCTCGACCTGTTCCAGCTGCACGCCTTCGACGCGGGCACGCCGGTCGAGGAGGTGCTGGCGGCGCTCGACGAGCTGGTGCGCTCCGGCAAGATCCGCTATGTCGGCGCCTCCAATTTCACGGGCTGGCAGCTCATGAAATCCCTTGCCGCCGCGGACCGGTACGGCTTCCCGCGCTATGTCGCGCACCAGGTCTACTACTCCCTGGTCGGCCGCGATTACGAGTGGGAACTGATGCCGCTCGGCCTGGATCAGAGGGTGGGCGCGGTGGTCTGGAGCCCGCTCGGCTGGGGCCGCCTCACCGGCAGAATCCGTCGCGGACAACCGCTTCCGGCCGGCAGCCGCCTGCACACCACAGCCGAGGCGGGCCCGCCGGTGCGCGACGAACTGCTCTACGACGTCGTGGACGTCCTCGACGAGATCGCCGCCGAAACCGGCCGCACGGTCCCGCAGATCGCCCTGAACTGGCTGCTGCGCCGGCCGAGCGTGGCCACGGTCATCGTGGGCGCGCGCAATGAGGAACAGCTACGCCAGAATCTCGGCGCGGTCGGCTGGAGTCTCGAGGCCGACCAGCTCGCCCGACTGGACAAGGCGAGCGCGGTGACCCCGCCCTATCCCTATTACCCGTACTACCGGCTGCCGGACTTCGCCCGGCTCAATCCGCCGGCGGCGTAAGGGTTCACGGGTTCGGGAAGAGTCCCTGCGCGAGTACCGGCCAGGAGGTCTTCAGGTCGTCCTGCCAGTAGCCCCAGATGTGGGTGCCGCTGCTGCGGAATTCGAACGTCGCCGGAATGTTCAGGGATTCCAGGCGTTTCTGCAGAATCGCCGTGGACAGTTCGCAATTCGCCTCGATGAGGGAGCCCAGCGCCACGGTCTTGGGGGTGTCCGCGGGCGCTTCCATCCGGCCGCGCGCGCCGGGCATGTCGAAGGCACCCGGAATGCCGTTGCCGGTGGAGATGAAAAGGTTGGTGCCGCGCAGTTTTTCGGCATTGAGGGTGGGGTCGTTGGCCACCCACAGTGGACCGCCCTCGGGACCCCACATGTTCTCGACCTTGCCGCCGCCGTAGAGCTCGGTGACCATCTTGATGGCCTCCCGGGCCATCGGCGTGATGGTCTGGAAGAAACCGCTGTACACGGCCGCGCTACGGAACAGCCCGGGATTGAAGATGACCGAATTCAGTACGGGCAGACCGGCCATCGAGATACCGGCGATGGCATTGTTGCCACTGCTGGTCAGTGTGGCCGTCATCAACGGCGGCAATTCCTTGCCCAGATATGTGGACCATTTGTTGACCCCCAGCGCGCGGTCGGGCTGGAGCCAGTCGGTGTACCAGCTGAATCTGCCGCCGATGATCTGCACGACATTGATGTTCTTGTCGCTCAGGAAATCCAGTGCGTCGGTGCGCAATTGCCAGGTGGCGGCGTCCTCGCCGCCACCGGCGCCATTGAGCAGGTAGAGGGTGGGGCGCGGCTCGGAGGTGTCCGCCGGGCGCAGCACGTCGACCGGGAAGGTCTGGTTCATGGCGGCGGAGTAGACGGTGAAGGTGACGTGGCGCTCGTCGGTGACGCCCACGCTCTTGATGAAGGAGCCGTCGTCGGTCTTCATGTCCGGGACCGAGACGCCGGGTGCGGTGGGATCGTCCGCGCCGGCGGGCGCGGCGCCCGACAGGCCCAGTGCGGCGACGGTCGCGAGCACCGCCACCGTCAATCGTCCGGTGACTCGACTGATCCGACGGTTCAAGGCACCTGCCCTCAGCGTTCCTGGCAGCCGCCCCGGTGACGGCCCGCCCATCCGCATGAGCCTGGACAGGCGAGTTACAAATACCACAGTTTCACATTTGTGGAGGCCGGAATCGGCGGACCGGTGCCGTGGGCGGGCGACCGGATCAGTACACGTCGCGCACGTAGCGCTTCTCGGCCACCAGCTGCTTCTTGAACGCCAGCGCGCCGTCCTCGCTCAGCTTGCCGTGAATGCGGGCAATCTTCAGCAGGGTGTCGTCCACATCCTTGGCCATGCGCGCGGCGTCACCGCACACATAGAAATGACCGCCCTCGCGCAACCACGCCCACAATTCCGCGCCGTGCTCGATCATCCGGTGCTGCACATAGATCCGCTCGCGCTGATCCCGGGAGAACGCCAGATCCAGCCGGGTCAGGAATCCCGAACGGAACATGTCCTCGAGTTCGGCGCGGTAATAGAAATTGTCCTTGGCGTGCTGATCGCCGAAGAACAGCCAATTGCGGCCCCGGCAGCCGAGGGCACGGCGCTCCTGGAGGAAACCGCGGAACGGCGCGATGCCGGTACCCGGACCGACCATGATCATCGGTGCGTTCGGATCCAGCGGCGGCCGGAAATGCGGCGCCCGCTGTAGAAAGATCGGCACCTCGGCGTGGGCGCGATCGGCCAGGAACGTCGAGCTCACCCCGCCGCGCCGGGCCGCCGAACCGGTCGCCCCCGGATCGCCGTAGCGCACCACGCCGACCGTCAGCTGCACCTCGCGCGGACTCACCAGCGGACTCGACGAGATCGAATACTGGCGCGGCTGCAGCTTTTTCAGCGTGCCCAGCCACTCCACCAGATCGGCCCGTACGGGGAAATCGCGCAGCACGTCCACCGCCTGCCGATCCCACAGATACCCGTCCAGCTCATTGCGATTGTCCCGGCGCAGCAGCTTGGCCAGCCGCGGGCTGGCATTGTGCTCGGCCACGAACGACAGCAGATCGGCGCTCACCCGCGTGATGTCGTAGTGCGTCCGCAGCGCCTCCGCCAGCGCCAGCTCGCCGTCCTCGACGTCGATGAGCCGCCGCCCCTCCAGCCCGGTCACCGCCAGCCATTCCGCCACCAGCGCTTCACAATTCGCGGGCCGCACCCCGAGCGAATCACCGACCTCGTAGGTGGCCTCCGGATCACTGAGATCGAACCCGAACTGCCGCACCTCTTTCCCGGAACCGTCCCGCGAAAGCAGTTCATTGCGGACCAATTTCGCCAGTACTGGCGAATTCCGTGTGAAAGGCGCGGCGGCGGTCGCGCGAATCCGCCGCCCCGGCGCGAGGCCGGTGATAGTGCCGGATCCGGCCCGCGGTGCGGTGGGCCCCGGCGTGATTGCATCGGACCGGTGCGGCCGCGCCGACCCGGCCGCGCCGTGTTGGTCATCACCGCCCATGGGAGTGGAATTCGGGCCGAAGCCCGGGGAACCCCAACCCGGCGGCACATCGCCGAGCCTGGCGGCCGAACCATCCGAACCCTGGGCACCCGCTGCGGGCCCGCCGAACCCAGTAACGCTGCCCGACCGGTCGAGATTGCTGCCGCGGCCCGGTATGGCACCGGCTCCACAGGCGGAACGGTCGTCCGGTCCCGAACCAGCCGACGTGGCGGCGTGGTCCGCGATCTGGGCGAGGCCGTCGGCCACGGCGTCGAACCAGGCCGCGGACAGGTCCTCATGATCGGGTTCGCTGTCGACGCGCGGCAACAGGCGCGTGGCTCCGCGCTTCTCGAACAGTTCGTCCAGCTTGCGGCCGTGGCCACAGAAGTCGTCGTACGAGGAATCGCCCAGCGCGAAGACCGCGTACCGCATACCGGTCAGCCGGATCGCGCTGTCGTTCAGGCGTTCCCAGAAGTCCGCGCCATTGTCGGGCGGGCCGCCGTCGCCGAAGGTGCTGCTGATGACCAGCACATCACCTGTCAGGTCGGACAATTCGGTGGAATCCATGTCCAGCAGGCGCGGCGCGAATCCCGAATCGGTCAGATAGGTCGCCAGGGCGGCGGCCAGTTCCTCCGCCGTCCCGGTCTGCGACGCCCACAGCACGGTCACGGTGCGCGTCGCCGCAGCCGTGGCCGCATCCGCGGTGTCCGGCGCGCTGCTGCGCACGGCACTGTCGAGCGCTGGTGAGTGGTGCTGTGCCCCACGCGAATACATCCCGCCCAGCAGCCCGTCGATCCACACCCGGCTGCGCTCCGAGATCGGCGCGGTCGCGGGCAGCACCGGGACGCCACTGACCGGCAGGCTCTGCAGCGCCGCCAGATACCCACCGAGATAGATGCGTTCGGTCTCGGTCAGCGTCGGTGCGACACCGGTCTCCAACCCGAGCATGAGCGCCAGGGGATGCGGTCCGCTCGCGGCGCCGGGGGCGACAGCAGCCGACCGGTCGGATTCCCCGGAGCCCGCGATGAGCGGCGCGCCGCCGGTGCCATTGGGCGCCGCCGCGGTCAGGACCGCCACCTTCCGCAGCCGGACCGCGCAGGCCTTGAACTCGGGTTGCAGGGAGATCGGGTCGACCGCGTCGTTGGTGACGGCATTGATGGTCAGGTATTCGCCCTGCTCGTCGTTCCAGTGGAACGGGGCGAAGCAGGTGCCGGGGAGGACGCGGTCGCTCACCTGGACGGGCAGCACGGCACGGCCGCGGCGGGAGGTGATTTCGAGCTGGTCGCCCGCGCGCACCTCGAGGCGGGCGGCGTCCTCGGGGTGGATTTCCAGGAAGGGCTTGCCATTGAGCTTGGTCAGTTTCGCCACCTTCCCGGTCTTGGTCATGGTGTGCCACTGGTGTTGCAGGCGGCCGGTATTGAGCACGAAGGGGTGATCCTCGTCCGGCATCTCGTCGGGCAGCAGGTGCGGGCGCGCCCAGAACACGGCCTTGCGGCTGGGCGTGGCGAACGCCAGTCGGGGGGTGTGCCCGTGCTCGTCGGTGTGCAGGGTCTGGCTGACCCCGTCGTTCAGGTAGCGAATCGGGTTGCGGCGCTGGGCCGGATCGGGGCACGGCCACTGCGCGGGCCCGGCTCGCAGCGCGTCGTAGTCGATGCCGCGCAGGTCGTAGCCGGTGGCCGAATTGGCGAAGCGCCGGACCTCGTCGAAGATCTCGGCGCTGGAGGCGTACTCGAACCCGGGGAAGCCGAGCGCCGTCGCGACCTGCGCGATGAGCTGCCAGTCCGGGCGCGCGTCGCCGATCGGTTCCACCGACCGCTGCAGCAGAGTCAGGTTGCGTTCCGAATTCACCTGCACCCCATCGGCCTCGGCCCACAGGGTGGCGGGCAGCAACAGGTCGGCGTAGGCATTGGTGGCGGTGTCGGTGAAGACGTCCTGGGCGATCACCAGCTCGGCGGCCTCCAGCCCGGCGATGACGGTGCGCCGATTCGCCATGGAGGCAACGGGATTGCTGCACATGATCCAGCAGGCTTTGATCTTTCCGTCGGCCAGTCCGCGGAACATCTCGATGGAGCCGGGCCCGGCCTCGGGGCGAATGGTGCCCGGCGCCAGCCCCCATTCGGCCTCCACGAAGGCCCGGTCGGCGTCGGCGAGCACGCTGCGCTGGCCCGGCAATCCCGGTCCCATGTAACCCATTTCGCGCCCGCCCATGGCATTGGGCTGCCCGGTGAGCGAGAACGGCCCGCTGCCGGTGCGGCAGATGGCGCCGGTGGCCAGGTGCAGGTTGATGATGGCGTTACTGGCCCAGGTGCCGTGCGTGGACTGGTTGATGCCCATGGTCCACAGCGACATCCACTCGCCCGCCGCGCCGATCCAGGCGGCGGCGGTGCGGATGTCGGCCTCGGGGATGCCGGTCTCCTCGGACACCATCGACGGGGTGTAGGCGGCCAGGAACTCGGGCATGCCCGCCCAGTTCTCGGTGTGCTCGGCGATGAATTCGGCGTCGATGTCGCCGTTCTCGACCAGCAGGTGCAGCAGCCCGTTCAGCAGCGCCAGATCCGTGCCCGGCTTGATCTGCAGGAACAGGTCGGCGCGCGCCGCGGTGTCGGTGCGCCGCGGATCCACCACGATCAGCTTGGCGCCCGCCTTGAGCCGGTCGGCCATGCGCAGGAACAGGATGGGGTGGCAGTCGGCCATGTTCGCGCCGATGACGAAGAACAGGTCGGCGTGATCGAGGTCGTCGTAGGACCCGGGCGGCCCGTCCGCACCCAGCGACAATTTGTACCCGCTGGCCGCGCTGGCCATGCACAGTCGCGAATTGGCCTCCATGTGCACGGTGCGCAGGTGGCCCTTGGCGAGCTTGGTGGCCAGGTACTGGGCCTCGATCGACAGCTGGCCGGACACGTAGAGGGCGATGGCGTCCGGTCCGTCTGTGTCGAGAATCATGCGAAGCCGCTGTGCGGCTTCGTGAATCGCCTCGTCGACGGGCATGGGCACCGGCGGCTGGCCGCGTTCGGGCCGGCGGTAGGCGGTCTCCATGCGGCCGGGCGCGGCCATCAGTTCGGCGTGCGTATTGCCCTTGGTGCACAGCCGCCCGGCATTGACCGGGTGGTCCTTGTCGCCCTTCACTTTGGCGATCACGGGCAACCCGTGTGCGCCGGGCTTGGTTTCGACGGTGATGCCGCAGCCCACCCCGCAGTACGAGCACGCGGTCCGGGCGCTCGTCGGGGGCGTGGGCTGTTCCGGCATGGTTCCGAGTTAAGCCACCCCGGGTTGCGGTGGATTTACCGAACGTTATCGCCAGATGACAATCCACCTCACGGCCGTTTTTCGCGACTGTGAGGCCCAGGTCGGGGCGCTGCCGTGAGCAACGCCACCGGTCAGCGTTCCGGACTCGGTTTTTCGCTCAGCCCAGCTTGTACGCCCGGTGCAGGGCCACGGCCCCGCCCGAGAGATTGCGCCACTGCACCGAGGACCATCCGGCGTCGGCGATCCGCAGCGCCAGCTGCGGCTGATTCGGCCACTCCCGAATCGACTCGGCCAGATACACATAGGCGTCCGGATTACTGGAGACCGCGCGCGCCAGCGGCGGCAGCGCCCGCATCAGGTACTCCATGTAGATGGTCCGGAAGGGTTCCCAGGTCGGCGTGGAGAACTCGGCCACCACCAGCCGCCCGCCCGGCTTGGTGACGCGCAGCATCTCGCGCAGCGCCAGATCCGGGTCGGCCACATTGCGCAGGCCGTAGGCGATGGTCACCGCGTCGAAGGAGTCGTCGGCGAAGGGCAGCGCCATGGCGTCGGCGGCGACCATGGGCACATTGCGGTGCCGTCCGGCCGACAGCATGCCCTGGGAGAAGTCCGCGGCCAGCACCCACGCGCCCGATTTGGCCAGGTCCACGGTGGAGACACCGGTCCCCGCCGCCAGATCCAGCACCCGCTCGCCGGGCCGCAGGCCCAGTGCCTTGCGCGTCACCCAGCGCCAATACCTGTCCTGGCCAACGGAGATCACCGAATTGGTCAGGTCGTACCGCTTGGCGA
The DNA here is from genome assembly GCF_042754165.1 of Nocardia sp. NPDC059229. Lineage (NCBI taxonomy): Bacteria > Bacillati > Actinomycetota > Actinomycetes > Mycobacteriales > Nocardiaceae > Nocardia > Nocardia sp. NPDC059229. The sequence continues at coordinate 29,042 of NZ_JBHZAK010000037.1, read as the reverse complement.
CACCGTCGAACATGGACGCGACGTCGCGCGGCTGCTTGTCCAGCTGGGCCCGAAACGATTCCCGCTGCCGTAATTTCGCCACCTTCGCACCCTAACCGGCGACGGCGTCCCGCGACGATCGTGCCCGCACGGCACGCAGCCGCGTCCGCGCTCCGCGGAACCACCGGGTCGGGGGTGAGCCGAGGAACCACACCGCGGGGATGGCGACGACCCAGGAGACCACGATGACCGACAGCGCCGGGATGATCGCGACACGTGCATCGCGACCCGCCACGCGTACGAGATCGGGATCACTCCGCCGGTATTCGACATTGATGCGTTCGCCGACGGTCAGTCTGGTGGGGTACAGCACCCCGGTCTTCGGATTGTGCGTCTCGCCGTCGGGCGTCACGAAGATGACCGCGGATCGCAGCGTGCCCGCCGAGAGGACTTCGGCGCTGGTCACGCCCTTGTCGGAGTTGATCAGGTGATCGTCGCGCCAGGCCGCCAGCACCAGCAGCAGGGCCAGGAAGCTGACTGTGGCCGCGGCGATCACGACCCCGATCCGAGCCCGCCGCAACCGAACCGCCCGCCGCTGTTCAGCGCGCTGTGTCTGATCGTCGCTCCGCCGCGCTCCGCTATCAGACTGGCTAGTTTCCGACACTTCAGCAGGCTATTCCATCGCTGGGCTACGGTCTTCGCCATGTCCCGAAAATTCAGCTTCACCGTGCAGTACAGCGTTCCGGTCGAAGAGCTTCACCGGGCACTGACCAATGACGAGATGTGGCAGGCCCGCTTCGCCGGGGCGACCACCGCCACGCTCGAGCTCACCCACCCGAACGGCCCCGGCACCATCCAGATCCACATGACCGAGAAGGCGCCCGAGGATCAGATTCCCGGCATCGTCAAGAAGGTCCTCAAGAGCGAGCTCATGCTCGAGCGCACCGACACCTGGGGAGCGCTCACCGACGGCGTCGCCAAGGGCGGCTTCAGCGGCCGCTCCAGCGGCATCACCACCGAGATGGCGGGCGCGTTCGAATTGCGGCCCACCGCCGAAGGTTCCGAGATCGAGGCCACCGGCACGGTCGACGTGAAGGTCCCGCTGGTCGGCGGGGCCATCGAACCGCTGGTCGAGAACCTGCTCAAGCGCGTCATGAACAGCGAGCGCAAGTCCGTCGAATCCTGGTTCGCTGCGCAGACCGCCTGATCTCGGTAAACCGTGGATGCGGGGGTGGTCCCGCATCCACGGGGCTGGTGCTTACTCCGGGCCGAACTGGGCCGTGGCCGGATCGAATTCGCGGGGTTCGACGAGGACCAGCCAGTTGCCGGAGTTGTCGCGGACGATGGCTTCGACACCGTAGGGGCGCTCCGACGGCGGCTGGACGAACTCCACGTTCTTGGCGGTGAGTTCCTCGAAGGCCTTCTGGCAGTTGTCGGTTCGCAGGCCCAGTGCGCCGTGCGTGCCATTGGCCATGGACCGCCGGATGGCCTCGGCCAGATTGTCGTCCAGCGGGGGACCCGGGATCATCAGCGTGACCTCCAGCTCCGGATGGTTCGGGTGCACCACGGTCACCCAGCGGAAGCCGTTGTCGCCCATGGTCACATCGCTGGCCTCCACGAAACCCAGCTTCTCGATGTACCACTGCTTCGCGGCGGTCTGATCGGTCACGTACACGGTCACGAGCGAGACATTGGTGATGATCGTCATGCCTCGAGCCTATGGACGGCCGGCCCGCGCGGGCTTCTCCGAAATTGCGCGTTTCCGCGCCGGGCGGATTCGCGTCCGGATAGCCGAGTTCACATACTCGGAACCTCGGTGAGTTTGCCGTAACAGCCGCGCAATGGAGCGGAAAGCCGAGATCAACATTCGGTGACCACCCTCGAATCGGAAAAAGCTCGTGACGAGCCCGAACGAGGAGTGCCGGTGGTTCAGGTCGAAACACCCGCGGCCAATGCGGTCGCCGCGTCCAAGGAGACGCTGGAGGATTACACGTTGCGGTTCGCGCCCCGCAGCTACCGCAAATGGAGTCCGGCGGTGGTCGGCGTCTCGGCGCTGGGCGGCATCGCCTACCTGGCCGACTTCTCCATCGGCGCGAACATCGGCATCGCCAATGGCACCGGCAACGCTCTGCTGGGCATCGGCATCTTCGCCATCGTGGTCATGCTCACGGGCTTCCCGCTGGCCTACTACGCGGCGCGCTGCAACATCGACCTGGACCTGATCACCCGCGGCAGCGGCTTCGGGTACTACGGGTCGGTGGTGACGAACATCGTGTTCGCCTCCTTCACCTTCATCTTCTTCGCCCTCGAGGGCTCGATCATGGCGCAGGGCCTGAAACTCGGCCTGCACGTGCCGCTGCCGATCGGCTACCTGGTGTCCACGGTGATGATCTTCCCGCTGGTCATCTACGGCATGAACACCCTGGCCAAGCTGCAGGTGTGGACCACCCCGCTGTGGCTGATCCTGATGGTGCTGCCGTTCGGCTTCCTGCTGGTCCGCCACCCGGACTCGGTCGGCACCTTCCTGTCCTACGGCGGCCAGGACGGCAAGGGCGTGAGCCTGTCCGGCGCGCTGCTGGCCGCCGGCGTCTGCCTCTCGCTCATCGCCCAGATCGCCGAGCAGATCGACTACCTGCGCTTCATGCCGCCCCGGACCCCGGAGAACGCCCGCAAGTGGTGGGGCTGGATGCTGCTGGCCGGGCCGGGCTGGGTGCTCTTCGGCGCCATCAAGCAGGTGGTCGGCCTGTTCCTGGCGGTTTACCTGATCGCGAATCTGCCCGGCGCGCAGAACATCGCCAACCAGCCGGTGCACCAGTTCCTCGAGATCTACCGCGACATGATGCCGTCGTGGCTGGCCATGACCCTGGCCGTGGCGCTGGTCGTCATCAGCCAGATCAAGATCAATGTGACCAATGCGTATTCGGGCTCGCTGGCGTGGACCAACTCCTTCACCCGCGTCACCAAGACCTACCCGGGCCGCATCGTCTTCCTCGGCCTGAACCTGGCCATCGCGCTGATCCTGATGGAAGCCAACATGTTCGACTTCCTCAACAACATCCTCGGCTTCTACGCCAACTGCGGCATCGCCTGGATCGTCACCGTCGCAACGGATATCGCGATCAACAAGTACGTGCTGAAGATCTCGCCCAGGGAGCCGGAGTTCCGGCGCGGCATGCTCTACGACTTCAACCCGGTCGGCCTGGTCGGCTTCGGCCTGTCGGCGGTGCTGTCGATCATGACCTTCTTCGGCATCTTCGGTGAGACCCTGAAGCCGTACTCGCCCATTGTGGCCGTGGTGGTTTCGTTCCTGGCGACCCCGCTGACCGCGATCCTCACCAAGGGCAGGTACTACCGGCGCCGCGACCACGACGGCATCGAGCTGCCCATGTTCGACGAGCACGGCAACCCGTCGGGCGAGACCCTCACCTGCGCCGTCACCGGCATGGAATTCGAGCGCCCGGACATGATCGCCTCGGCGGTCCCGGGACCCGAGGGCGAGATCCAGTACATCAGCTCGCTGGCGCTCTCGACGGACAAGACCGGCATTCACGTCCTGCCGTCCCGATGAGGCTGTGGCCCAAATGAATTCATCTCGCGACCCCGTGGCCCCGCCACGGGGTCGCGTCATGGTGTGCGTTTCCGATCCGAGAGACCGTGCATGAAGACGTAGCAACCCGGGATGTGGGGTGCGCCCTCGGCCGCGAACTTCGCTTGATACTCCGAGGGCGACATCCCCACCAGCTCGGTGAATTTGCTGCTGAACGACCCGAGACTGCTGTAGCCGACGAGCATGCAGGCCTCGGTCACCGTCACATTGGTGGCGCGCAACAGATCCTGCGCCCGCTCGATCCGGCGCTCGGCCAGATACACCGCGGGCGTCTTGCCGTACGTCGCCGCGAAACACCGCAGGAAGTGATACTTCGACACCCCCGCGGCCGCCGCCAGACTGTCCAGATCCAAGGGCTCCGCGTAGTGCCGGTCGGCCAGATCCCGTGCTCGCCGCAGATGCGGCAGCAGCTCCTCGGGAACCGGCCGGGCGTTCACGAGAACGGCTGGATCTTGTCGAAACGCAGGGAGGCCCGGCCCGCGCCCCGCCACAGCCGCGCGGTCAGGTCCACGTCCTCGTCGGTGACCAGATTGCCCATCACCCGGACCGCGGTGCGCTGCAACAGCTTCGACCGCATCATCGGCGGCCCGCCCAGCGGCACCGTGCGCGGGTGGGTGGCCAGCCCCGCCAGCCGCCGCGCCACCGAATAGGTGCGGCCGTAGCGTTCCCGCAGCAGTTCCGGCCAGATATGGGTCAGATCGGGCTGGTCCAGGATCTCGGCGAGCATGTGCCCGCCCTCCAGGCCGTAGTCGATGCCCTCGCCGTTGAGCGGGTTCACGCACCCGGCCGCGTCGCCCACCAGCGCCCAGTTGCGTCCGGCCAGATTCGATACCGCGCCGCCCATGGGCAGCAGCGCCGACGCCACCGCCCGCGCCTCGCCCTCGAATCCCCACTCCGCGCGGCGCTCCGAAACATAGTGCTGCAGTAGCGGTTTCAAAGCGATATGCGACGGACGCTTTTCGGTGGCCAGCGAGCCGACGCCGATATTCACCTCGCCATTGCCGAGCGGGAAAACCCAGCCGTATCCGGGAATCAATTCCCCGTTCGCATCCCGCAATTCGAGATGCGAGGTGATCCACTCGTCGTCACTGCGCTCGGACCTGATGTAGGCCCGCGCCGCGGTCCCGTACGCGTACTGGCGATGCCAGGTGCGGCCCAGCAGCTTTCCGACGGGGGAGCGCACGCCGTCGGCCACGATCAGGATGTCGCACGACACCGCCCGCAGGCCGGCGTCGGTCTTGACGGTCACCCCGGTGACCCGGTCGCCCTCGCGGGCCACCTCCACCACCTTGGCCCCGTCCACCATCCGCACGCCCGACTTGATCGCCGTCTCGCGCAGCTTGTCGTCGAGTTCGGTTCGCGGAACGGCGCTTCCGTAGGCGGGGAACGACCCGTCCGGCCAGGGCAGCAGCGCCTCCCGCCCGAACCCGGCCATCCGCAGACCGCGATTGACCGTGTGCGCCCGTACCCAGTCGCCCAGCCCGAGATGCTCGAGTTCGGCGGTGGCGCGCGGCGTCAGTCCGTCACCGCAGGTCTTGTCGCGCGGGAACACCGCCGAATCGGTCAGCAGCACATCCCGACCCATGCGCGCGGCCCAGGCCGCCGCCGCGGAGCCGGCGGGACCCGCCCCGACTACCAGGACCTCGGCGTGCGCCGGCAGAACATCCGATGATTTCCCCTGCTCGGGCGCGTGTTCCGGTGAACCCATGCGATCAATACTTGCAGCACATCACCGGGCGCGCATATTTGCCCTGCGCTTCATAGCGGGCGTTTCGTTTCGCGTGGCGAGTGTTTCGTGCGTCGCACTACGGTGGTGTCCATAGGGGGTGATCGGTCCACACGCTAGGTTCTTTGGCGTGGGGTCGGACGCGGCACTGGGAGATGAAATGAGCGCATCAGCTGTGAGCGAGGAGAGCACCGTGGTCGCGGGGGTGGATCTGGGCGATCCCGAGCTCGCGGCGACCGTGCGCAAGGGCCTGATCGAGGTCGAGGATCTGCTGATCACCGAGCTGTCCGACGGCGAGGAGTTCCTGCAGGAGGCGGCACTGCACCTGGCCAAGGCCGGCGGCAAGCGGTTCCGTCCCCTGTTCACCATCCTGACCGGTCAGCTGGGCCCCGACCCGACCAGCCCCGACCTGGTCACCGCCGGCACCGTGGTGGAGCTCGTGCACCTGGCCACCCTGTACCACGACGACGTCATGGACGAGGCCTCCATGCGCCGCGGCGCGCCCAGCGTGAACTCGCGCTGGGGCAACAGCGTCGCCATCCTGGCCGGCGACTACCTGTTCGCTCACGCCTCGCGACTGGTCTCCACCCTCGGCCCGGACGCGGTCCGCATCATTGCCGAGACCTTCGCCGAGCTGGTCACCGGCCAGATGCGCGAGACCATCGGCGCCCGGCAGTCCCAGGACCCGGTCGAGCACTACCTGCGCGTGGTGTGGGAGAAGACCGGTTCGCTGATCGCCGCCGCCGGCCGCTTCGGCGGCACCTTCTCCGGCGCGGACCGCGACCATGTGGAGCGGCTGGCCCGCCTCGGCGACGCCGTGGGCACCGCCTTCCAGATCGCCGACGACATCATCGACATCTCCTCGGTGTCCGAGCAGTCCGGCAAGACCCCCGGCACCGACCTGCGCGAGGGCGTCCACACCCTGCCGGTCCTCTACGCCCTGCGGGACGAGGGCGCCGAGGGCGACCGCCTGCGCAAGCTGCTGGCCCGCCCGCTGGAGACCGACACCGAGGTCGACGAGGCCCTGTACCTGCTGTCCCGCTCCCGGGGCCTGGTGCTGGCCAAGGAGAAGCTGCACGGCTACGCCGACATCGCCCACGCCGAACTCTCAGCCCTGCCCGCCGGCCCGGCCAACGAGGCCCTGGAACACCTGGTCCGCTACACCATCGAACGCGTCGGCTGATCCGAAACCGATCAGTCGAACAACTGGGAACTTCAACCCGGCTCGAGTTCGTTGACCTGGTGTAAGGCACCCAACTGCCGGCAAGAGTCGCGGAGAGGCGGGTAAGCATGCATGGGCACGGGTACGCGAACGGGTTGAAGACGTTCGGGCTGCTGGTAGGGATGTCGGCGCTGATCGTGTTCGCGGGAGCGATGTTCCGCAGTCCCACGATCCTGATCCTGTCGATCGTGCTGGCCGTGGGCATGAACGCCTACGCCTACTTCAACAGCGACAAGCTGGCATTGCGGGCCATGCACGCGCAGCCGGTGACGGAGCTGGAAGCGCCGGCCATGTACCGCATCGTGCGCGAGTTGGCCACGGCCGCACGGCAACCCATGCCGCGCCTCTACATCAGCCCCACCAATGCGCCGAATGCCTTTGCCACCGGCCGCAATCCGCGCAATGCCGCGGTCTGCTGCACCACCGGCATCCTGCAGATCCTCGACGAGCGGGAACTGCGCGCGGTGCTGGGCCACGAACTCTCGCACGTCTACAACCGCGACATCCTGATCTCCTCGGTGGCCGGCGCGCTCGCCTCGGTCATCTCCGGCCTGGCGAACCTGGCCTTCTTCGCCGGCGCCTTCGGCGGCAGCCGGGACGGCGAGGGCCCGAATATCATTGGCATCCTGCTGGTTTCGCTGCTGGGCCCGATCGCGGCCTCGCTCATCAAACTGGCCGTCTCCCGCTCCCGGGAGTACCAGGCCGACCAGGACGGCGCCGAACTCACCGGCGACCCCCTGGCCCTCGCATCGGCCCTGCGCAAGCTGGAACGCGGCACCCAGGCCGCCCCGCTGCCCCCCGAGCCGCAGCTGACCGCGCAGTCGCACCTGATGATCGCCAACCCGTTCCGCAACGGCGATCGGATGGCCCGCTGGTTCTCCACCCACCCCCCGATGGCGGACCGTATCGCCCGCCTCGAGGAGATGGCTGGTGGAAACCGCAATTACTAGCGGTAGTTCACGAACTGCAGGGCGATATCGAAGTCGCCGCCCTTCAGTAGCGAGATGACCGCCTGCAGATCGTCGCGGCTCTTGCTGCTGACCCGCAGCTCCTCGCCCTGGATCTGCGCCTTGACACCCTTGGGACCTTCGTCACGGATCTTCTTGGCGATCTTCTTCGCATTCTCCGTGGTGATGCCCTGCACCAGGGTTCCTGTGATCTTGTACACCTTGCCGGAGGCCTGCGGATCACCCGCGTCGAACGCCTTGAGCGAGATGTCGCGGCGAATCAGCTTCTCCTTGAACACATCCAGGGCGGCCTTGACGCGATCCTCCGACTCGGCGCTGAGGATGATCTTCTCCTCGCCCGACCATTCGATGCTCGCCCCGGTGCCCCGGAAGTCGTAGCGCTGGCTCAGCTCCTTGGCGGCCTGGTTCAGGGCGTTGTCCACCTCCTGGCGATCGATCTTGCTGACGACATCGAACGACGAATCCGCCACACTCTTCTCCTGTCCGAGACTCGGATATTCGGGATGTTCCACGCCGACGCTAGCCCCTTCGGCACGGCTGTATCCAGCCGGTTTGCATTCCGGGCGTGTGTTCGTTGTATTCTGCTGGAGCGCTGCAAGGCGTACCCCGGCGGATTGCCCGAGCGGCCAAAGGGAGCTGACTGTAAATCAGCCGCGTAATGCTTCGGAGGTTCAAATCCTTCATCCGCCACCAGAGAGCCCCGTGGACCCAGTGTCCACGGGGCTCTTGGTATTTCGGGCCACGCCGGCCGGTTGTCCCGAGCCCTGCTCCGGCCGACGCGGGCACCGACGTCTCGATTACCCCGGTCGAGTAGCCGCGAAACCCGCGTTGACCAGCCGGTTTGGATAGTCGGCGAGGATGTGTGTAATCTCGTTCAAGTCGTCAGCGCCCCGGCAGAGACCGGAGCAAGACAGACACGCCCCCTTAGCTCAGTCGGCAGAGCGTTTCCATGGTAAGGAAAAGGTCAACGGTTCGATTCCGTTAGGGGGCTCGCCGGATTGCCGGTGGTGACCGACTCGGCTTCTCGTTGCAGGACCCGGGACCTTCCCGCCGTCAGTACCGACAACAGATGGCGGTGTAGCTCAGTCGGTAGAGCAAACGACTCATAATCGTTGTGTCGCCGGTTCAAGTCCGGCCATCGCTACATACTGATATCCCAATCAGGCTGACCGGAAAGAAGGCAATCGTGGCCGCGAAGTCCACTGATATCCGGCCAAAGATCACCTTGGCCTGCGAGCAGTGCAAGCACCGCAACTACATCACCAAGAAGAACCGGCGCAATGACCCGGACCGCCTCGAGCTGAAGAAGTTCTGCCCGAACTGCGGTACCCACCGGGCGCACCGCGAGTCTCGCTAACTTAAACCCGCGCGATCTACCGCGTGGATGACAGTGCCGGATCGGCAGGTCACCTAGTCTCTTAGAAAGAGACGGTGGCGCCGGTCCGGCATTTGGCGTATATAGCGGTGGTTCAGCGCTCTCGCCCGATCCCGTACCGGGATCAGATAGGGACTTTCCTGCCGTGACGATCAACATCGACATTGACACCGAGGCCGACATGGTCGATTCCAGCGAGGTCTTCGACCCCGCCGCACACGCCGCCTCCATGGTCGGCCACCACTACCGCGTCGACGACCACTACGAGGTCGGCCGCGAGAAGGTGCGCGAGTACGCCCGTGCGGTGCAGGACTACCACCCGGTCCACTGGGACGAGGACATCGCCCGGAGTTACGGTCACGACGGGCTGGTCGCCCCCCTCACCTTCATCTCCCTGGTCGGAATCCTGGCCCAGCGCAGGCTCTTCGAGCAGATGATCACCGGCTACGACCTGAGCCAGATCATGCAGACCGACCAGATCCTGGAGTTCCACCGGCCCATCCGGGCCGGCGACCAGCTGTCCTGCATCGTCTACCTGCACTCCTTCCGGCAGGCCTTCGGCGGCGACATCATCGTCACCCGCAACGACGTGGTGGATCAGAACGACGAGCTGGTGCTCACCACCTACACCACCCTCATCGGCCGCAGCGGCGGTGACATCGATCCCAATATCGGTGACGCCGTGCGCAACGTGCTCATGCACGGCGTCGGCCCGGAGGAGCGTCCGGAGCACCACTCGGGCAGCGCCGACGTGCCGCCGCCCCCGGCGCCGGTCAAGATCGCGGCCACCGGGACGATCGTCGCGAGCAAGCACGTCCGCCGCTTCGAGGATGTGATCGTCGGCGCCGAACTGCCCCCGCGCGTGGTTCGTCTCACCCGCGGTGATCTGGTGAACTACGCCGGCGTCTCCGGCGACGCCAACCCGATCCACTGGAGCGACGATGTCGTGAAGCTGGTCGGCCTGGAAAACATTGTGGCGCACGGCATGCTGACCATGGGCCTGGGCGGCGGCTTCGTCACCTCCTGGCTCGGCGACCCGGGTGCGGTCAAGGAGTACAACGTCCGCTTCACCAGCCCCGTCTACGTTCCGGTCGACCGTCCCGCGGAGATCGAGTACACCGGCAAGGTCAAGTCCGTGGACCCGGAGACCCGCACCGCCGTCGTCGCCATCGTGGCGAAGTCCGAGGGGCGCAAGATCTTCGGCCGCGCCACCGCAACGGTGCAGCTCTCCTGACCTTCGACCCGAGGTACGCTGCGACACCCCGATTGGCGATCGCCACGCGGGGTAACGTACACTCGGGAATCTGGGGTTACCAGCCGATGCGCGCTGCTCCGAGGAGCGGCGCGCGTGTTGTGTGAAAACCCGTGTACAACTGAATGGAACAGTGGCTGGACTCGTTACCCCGTCCAGCCGAAGGGGCGTAGCTCAACTGGCAGAGCAGCGGTCTCCAAAACCGCAGGTTGCAGGTTCAAGTCCTGTCGCCCCTGCCCTGGATGCCGACGTAGAGAGGATCGACGTGAGCGACGAGCGGGACACTCGCCACGAAGATGGCGATGACACCGCCGCGGTGGCTCGGCCGAGCGGCAAGCGGTCCGCCCGGCGCACGCGCGCCGCGTCGTCCAGCGCCGTCGCGACGATCGATCGACCGTCGGACTCGGCCAAGGCAACCACCAAGCAGTCCGGCAAGGACAAGAAGGCCGGGCGAGGCGGAACGGGCAATCCGTTCAAGCGCCTGGTGAAGTTCCTCAAGGAAGTCATCGCGGAACTTCGCAAGGTCATCTGGCCCAACCGCAAGCAGATGGTCACCTATACGAGCGTTGTCCTGGTGTTCGTGATTTTCATCGTCGCGTACATCAGCGGGTTGGATCTGGCGTTCATCAAGGGTGTCAGCTGGCTCTTCGGCTAGGCGGCACGATGACCGCGTCTGACCGTCGCGGCCGGTGACCGGCCCCCGGGCAGAGGCGGGGAGCGGGACCATCCGCCGGGCGTTTTGTCCCGGCGCGCAGAGGATTACGTGACGACTAAGGAAGCGAGTGCCCCAGTGAGCACCCCGGAGAACGGCACAACCGAGGAATTCCCGGTGGATGACGCGGTGATCGAAGAGACCACCGCGGACGTCGAAGACGACGCTGAGGGCTTCGCCGACGAGGCCGAGACTTTCGCCGCCGACGCGGAGGCCGGCGAGTTCGCCGCCGATGCCGAGGAGGACGAGCCCGCCCGCCCCGCCGCCGAGCTCTCCGATGAGCCGGCCGACCCGGTCGCCGAGATGACCGCCGCGCTCCGGCGCGCGCCCGGTGACTGGTACGTCGTCCACTCCTACGCCGGCTACGAGAACAAGGTGAAGACCAATCTCGAGACCCGCGTGCAGAACCTCGGTCTCGAGGACTACATCTTCCAGGTCGAGGTGCCGACCGAAGAGGTCACCGAGATCAAGAACGGCCAGAAGAAGAACGTCAACCGCAAGGTGCTGCCGGGCTACATCCTGGTCCGCATGGAGCTGAACGACGAGTCCTGGGGCGCGGTGCGCAACACCCCCGGTGTCACCGGTTTCGTCGGCGCCACCTCGCGGCCCTCGCCGCTCACCATTCCCGAAGTGGTGAAGTTCCTGGTCCCGGCCGCGCAGCAGAAGAAGGCCGCCCCGGCCGCCGCTGCCGCCACCGCGGCCGCCGGCGAGACCCCGATCGTGAAGCCGGTCATCGAGGTCGACTTCGAGGTCGGCGAGTCGGTGACCGTCATGGACGGCCCCTTCGCCACCCTCCCGGCCAGCATCTCCGAGGTCAATGCCGAGCAGCAGAAGCTCAAGGTGCTGGTCTCGATCTTCGGCCGCGAGACTCCGGTCGAGCTGGCCTTCACGCAGGTCGCCAAGATTTAAATGCGTCAGGGCGGTGGCCCGGTCCGCTTCGGGCCGGTGTCACCGCCTTTTTCGCGTTCGCATAGACTTGACGGGTTGTGCCTCGGGCGATGCTGTCCGGGGCATGGTCCGGAGAAGGCTTACGGGAATCCGTAAGGAACCTAACCCAAGGAAGAAAGATGCCCCCGAAGAAGAAGAAGGTCGCTGGGCTCATCAAGCTCCAGATCCAGGCCGGTGCCGCCAACCCGGCTCCGCCGGTCGGTCCGGCGCTGGGTCAGCACGGCGTCAACATCATGGAGTTCTGCAAGGCGTACAACGCGGCGACCGAGTCGCAGCGTGGCAACGTCATCCCGGTCGAGATCACGGTCTACGAAGACCGCTCGTTCGACTTCAAGCTGAAGACGCCGCCCGCCGCGCGTCTGCTGCTGAAGGCCGCCGGGATCCAGAAGGGCTCCGCCGAGCCGCACCGCAACAAGGTCGCGCAGATCACCATGGACCAGGTCCGTGAGATCGCCAAGACCAAGCAGGAAGACCTGAACGCCAACGACATCGACGCCGCGGCGAAGATCATCGCTGGTACCGCCCGCTCGATGGGTATCACCATCGCGGAGTAGGGCTTTCGAGCTCTTGTGGAAGGGACCGCCTGTCCCGCACCACTTCTGACTTAGACAAGGACAGAGAATCATGGCAAAACGAAGCAAGGCTTATCTCGAGGCGGCCGCCAAGGTCGACCGCGCCGCGCTCTACGCTCCGCTGGCCGCCGCGCGCCTGGCGAAGGAGACCGCGACCACCAAGACCGACGCGACCGTCGAGGTCGCCGTCCGTCTGGGCGTCGACCCCCGCAAGGCCGACCAGATGGTCCGTGGCACCGTCAACCTGCCGCACGGCACCGGTAAGACCGCCCGCGTCATCGTGTTCGCGGTCGGCGACAAGGCCGCCGAGGCCGAGGCCGCCGGTGCGGACGCCGTGGGCGCCGAGGACCTGATCGAGCGCATCCAGGGCGGCTGGCTGGACTTCGACGCCGCGATCGCCACCCCGGACCAGATGGCCAAGGTCGGTCGTATCGCTCGCGTGCTGGGCCCGCGTGGCCTGATGCCGAACCCGAAGACCGGCACCGTCACCCCCGATGTGACCAAGGCCGTCAACGACATCAAGGGCGGCAAGATCAACTTCCGCGTCGACAAGCAGGCCAACCTGCACTTCGTGATCGGCAAGGCTTCCTTCGACGAGAAGAAGCTGGCCGAGAACTACGGCGCCGCGCTCGACGAGATCCTGCGTGTCAAGCCCTCCACTGCGAAGGGCCGCTACGTCAAGAAGGTGACGTTCTCGACCAACACCGGACCGGGCATCCCGGTGGATCCGAACCGCACCCGTAACTTCGCCGAGGAAGACTGATTCCTCGACGCGGTAACGCGTAGCAACGCATGAAGCCCGAAGGGCCGGTACGAATCTCGTACCGGCCCTTCGCTTTTGCGAAGAAGAACAACAGCGGGCGGGCGGGGGTGTCACCCCCGTTTTGGCGTATCGATGCTGGTCCGCTATATTGGACGACGGTCACCGGCCCGTTCGGTGATCACCCCAAATCGTTCTACCGAAGACCGTTGGTTGCTGCCGTCAGGCGGCTGAAGGTCCGGCGATATTGCCGGCGGCCCACGCAGGGAGAGCCGAGGTCGGGAAACCCGCGAGAAATCGCGACTGTTTCTTGTACGCCCCGGGACCACCTTGCGTCCGGGGCGTTTGCTTTGTCGCTGGCCCCTGTGGCGGAACTCGGTAGTTCATACGAGATCCGACCATCCAGAGAGGAGGCGAAGTATGGCAAAGGCTGAGAAGGTCACCGCGGTTGCGGAGATCACCGAGCAGTTCAAGTCGTCCACCGCGACTGTCGTCACGGAATACCGTGGCCTGTCCGTCGGCAAGATCACTGAGCTGCGTCGTGCCCTCGGCGCGAACGCTACCTACTCCGTCGCCAAGAACACCCTGGTCAAGCGCGCTGCCGCCGAGGCGGGCGTGGAAGGCCTGGATGACTTGTTCGTCGGTCCGACCGCCATCACCTTCATTACGGGTGAGCCGGTCGACGCCGCGAAGGCGCTGAAGGCGTTCGCCAAGGACAACAAGGCGCTCATCATCAAGGGCGGCTACATGGACGGCGCCGCGCTGTCCGTGTCCGAGGTCGAGCGCATTGCCGACCTGGAGTCGCGCGAGGTGCTGCTGGCCAAGCTGGCCGGCGCGATGAAGGGCAACCTGTCGAAGGCTGCCGGGCTGTTCGCCGCCCCGGCCTCGCAGATCGCCCGCCTGGCCGCGGCCCTGGAGGAGAAGAAGCGCGCCGAGGGTGGCGCCGCCGAAGCTCCGGCCGCAGACGCCGAATAAGTCACTACCCCAAACCTCTTCGTCGCCGTTCGCGCGGTGACGGAACTACCGAAAGGAAATATCAATGGCCAACGTTGATGAGCTGCTCGAGACCTTCGCCGGCATGACCCTGCTGGAGCTGTCCGAGTTCGTGAAGGCGTTCGAGGACAAGTTCGAGGTCACCGCTGCCGCTCCGGTCGCCGTCGCCGTCGCCGGTGGCGCCGCTGCTCCGGCCGAGGCCGCCGAGGAGCAGGACGAGTTCGACGTCATCCTCGAGGGTGCCGGCGACAAGAAGATCCAGGTCATCAAGGTCGTGCGCGAGATCGTCTCCGGCCTGGGCCTGAAGGAAGCCAAGGACCTGGTCGAGGGTGCCCCGAAGCCGATCCTGGAGAAGGTCGCCAAGGATGCCGCCGAGGCCGCCAAGGCGAAGCTGGAAGAGGCCGGCGCCAAGGTTTCCGTCAAGTAAGACGGACCTGTGGCGGGGCACAGCCCCGTGCCGCGTTGATTGTGAAAAGGGTGGTTCCCATTGGGGGACCGCCCTTTTCGCGTATTGTGCCGTCGTGATTGGCGCGTAATCGATAATTCGATACGAATGTTGCTACCGACCAGTCAGGTCCCGGTGTCCGAGACGGTGCATATGCGATACAGTGACCGGACCTACTGTGATGCGCCACACCGCGCGAATTTTGTGGCCCGTAGTCACACGTAGTGCGCTCGTCGGAGAAAGTGGAGGTTGGCGTGGGCGTCGAGGTCAGAACCGAAGGCATCACGAAGTCGTTCGGTTCGCAGCGTATTTGGCAGGACGTCACGCTGACGCTGCCGCCGGGGGAAGTCAGCGCATTGCTCGGCCCGTCCGGTACCGGTAAGTCGGTCTTCCTGAAGTCGTTGATCGGTCTGCTGCGCCCGGAGAAGGGCTCGATCTACATCGACGGCACCGACATCACTACCTGCTCGAACAAGGATCTCTACGAGATCCGCAAGCTGTTCGGTGTCCTGTTCCAGGACGGCGCGCTGTTCGGATCGATGAACCTGTTCGACAACACGGCCTTCCCGTTGCGCGAGCACACCAAGAAGAGCGAATCCGAGATCAAGAAGATCGTCATGGAGAAGCTCGAGCTGACCGGTCTGCTCGGCGCCGAGGGCAAGCTGCCCGGTGAGATCTCCGGTGGTATGCGCAAGCGTGCCGGCCTGGCCCGCGCGCTGGTGCTGGACCCGCAGATCATCCTGGTCGACGAGCCGGACTCCGGTCTGGATCCGGTTCGCACCACCTATCTTTCGCAGCTGTTGATCGATATCAACGCGCAGATCGACGCGACGATCCTGATCGTCACGCACAACATCAACCTGGCCCGTACGGTGCCGGACAACATCGGCATGCTGTTCCGCCGCAACCTGGTCATGTTCGGCCCGCGTGAGGTGCTGCTCACCTCGGAGGAGCCGGTGGTCAAGCAGTTCCTCAACGGCCGCATGCAGGGCCCGATCGGTATGTCCGAGGAGAAGGACGAAGCCCAGATGGCCCGCGAGCAGGCCATGTTCGACTCGGGTCACCACGCCGGTGGCGCGGAGGAGATCGAGGGCATCATCCCGCAGATGCGGGCGCAGCCGGGCATGCCCGTGCGTGGGGCGGTGGGCCGCCGTCGCGAGCGGGTCCGTCAGATCATGCATACGCTGCCGCCGGCCGCCCAGGAAGCCATTCGCGAGTCGATGGCGCAGAACGGCGATGAGGCCGACACGCAGGTGATGCCCGCGTATCAGGGTGGCTACGACGCCACGGTTCGACAGAACCTGACTAACGGGTAACATACGCGGCGTGAATCCCACCCTGACACGACTGCGCACCCCGGTCGAGTCGGGACTTGCCCAGGCCGGCAACATATTCGCACTCTTCCTGGACGTGCTCCGGAAGACGTTCCGCCGGCCCTTCCAGTGGCGGGAGTTCATCGAACAGTCGTGGTTCATCGCGAGTGTCTCGATCCTCCCTGCCGCTCTGGTGGCAATCCCGTTCGGCGCCGTGGTGGCCCTGCAGACCGGCTCGCTCATCAAGCAGCTGGGGGCGGAGAACTTCACCGGCGCGACCAGTGTGTTGGCCACCGTGCAGCAGGCTGCTCCGGTCGTCACCGCGCTGATCATCGCCGGCGCCGCCGGCTCGGCCGTGGCCGCCGATCTCGGCTCGCGCACCATTCGCGAGGAGATCGACGCCATGGAGGTGCTCGGCATCGATCCCATCCAGCGCCTCGTGGTTCCGCGCGTGCTGGGCATGATGCTGGTGGCCTTCCTGCTCAACGGCCTGGTCTCGGTCGTCGGCATCTGCGGCGGCTATTTCTTCAACGTCGGGCTGCAGGGCGGCACCCCGGGCGCGTACCTCGCGTCCTTCTCCGCCCTCGCGCAGATCCCCGACCTGGTCATCGGCGAGATCAAGGCCCTGATCTTCGGCGTGGTGGCGGGCGTGATCGCCGCCTACAAGGGCCTGCATCCGAAGGGGGGACCGAAAGGAGTGGGTGACGCGGTGAACCAATCCGTGGTGATCACGTTCCTCGTTCTGTTCTTCCTGAATCTGATCCTCACCCTGATCTACCTTCAGGTCGTCCCCGCAAAGGGCGCGTGATCCATGGTTGTTTCGCAGCGCACCACCGTCTTCTCCCGGTCGGCGCGCCGGGTCAGACCCGTGCTCATGGCGCCGGTCGACCTGGTCGACAAGGCCGGCGATCAGATGTCGTTCTACTCCCGGGCGATCGGCGCGATCCCGAAGACGATCGTGCATTTCCGCAAGGAGGTCATGCGGCTGCTGGCCGAGGTGACCTTCGGATCAGGCGCCCTCGCGGTCATCGGCGGCACCATCGGCGTCATCGTGTTCATGTCGGCCTCGGTCGGTGTGGTCGTCGGCCTGCAGGGCTTCAAGGCCCTCGACGCCCTGGGCTCCGGTGTCCTCACCGGCTTCCTGACCGGGTACATCAATACCCGCGAGCTCGCGCCACTGGTCGCGGCACTGGCACTGTCGGCGACGGTCGGCTGTGGTTTCACCGCGCAGCTGGGCGCCATGCGGATCTCCGAGGAGATCGACGCGCTCGAGGTGATGGCGGTGCCGTCGGTGCCCTTCCTGGTGACCACGCGCGCCATCGCCGGCTTCCTCGCCGTGATTCCGCTGTACGTGGTCGGCCTGCTGGGCACCTACCTGGCCTCGCGGATGATCAGCATCTACTTCAACGGGCAGTCCAGTGGTTCCTATGACCACTACTTCAGTCTGTTCCTGCCACCGGAGGACGTGCTCTATTCCTTCGTGAAGGTGCTCATCTTCGCGTTCGTGATCATCCTGGTGCACTGCTACTACGGTTACAACGCCAGCGGCGGTCCCGCGGGCGTGGGTGTGGCCGTGGGCCGCGCGGTGCGCGCCGCCATCGTGCTGATCAACGTGCTCGATTTCTTCCTGTCCCTGGCGATCTGGGGCACGACCACGACGGTGCGGGTGGCCGGATGAGCGACCCGCAGCGCGTGCAGTTCTGGCGTTCCACCGAGAAACTGCGCAGCCGTACCCTCGGCGTGCTGTTCTTCGTGCTGGTGGCGCTGTTCCTGTGGACCACCATCGCCATCTACAACAAGCAGTTCGTGGACACCGTCCGGGTCAACCTGATCACCGACACCGTCGGAAACGCGCTGACCCGCAACGCGGATGTGAAGGTCCGCGGTGTCACCGTCGGCGAGCTGCGGTCGAGTTCCTACGACGGCAAGAACGTCACGCTGGATCTGGCCATCGACCCGGGCAAGGCCGACAAGATTCCGTCCAATGTGACCGCCCGCCTGCTGCCCAAGACGCTGTTCGGTGAGCGCTACATCGATCTGGTGTGGCCGGAGAGCCCGCAGGGCCATCTCACCGCGGGCGTGACCCTGCACCAGGACACCAGCGGCAACGCCGTCGAGGTGAGCCAGCTGCTGGACCACATCCTGCCGCTGCTGCAGGCGATTCCGCCGCAGTACCTGTCCTCCACGCTGGGCGCGCTGTCCAATGCGCTGCAGGGACAGGGCGAGGAGCTGGGCAAGACCATCGACCGGCTCGACGACATCGTCACCCAGGTCAACGGTGAAATGCCGACGCTGCAACAGGATCTGAAGAGCCTGGCCGACGTGGCGACCACCTACGCCGATGCCGCGCCCGAGCTGGTGTCCGCGCTGGACAACCTGCGCACCACCAATGCCACCATCGTGCAGAAGCGTTCGCAGGTCGACACCCTGCTGGCGACGCTGACCCCGAGCGCCTCGACCACCGCCGACTTCCTGGTGGCCAACCGCGACAACATCATCGACGTGGCGGCGGACTCGCGGCCCGCGCTGGAGGCGCTGGCCAAGTATTCGCCCAGCTACAGCTGCGCGCTGGCCGGTTTCGCGGAGCTGAAGCCGCGCATCGACCAGATCTTCGGCAAGGGCACCAACCTGCCGGGCTCGCGGGTGACCATCCAGATCGTGAATCCGCGCGGCCGCTATGTGCCCAACCAGGACGAGCCGCGCTGGTTCGACCCGCGTGGGCCGCTGTGCATTCCGATGTACCCGCCGTTCACCGACCCGGGCCAGTACACCGACGGTTCCGCCAATGACGGTTCCTACCAGCCGCCGAGCCGTAATCCGGGTGACCAGAACATCGGCCGCATGCCGGAGCCGCAGTACAAGGTGTACGGCCCGCAGGCGCCGACCACCGCCTACTCGCCGCAGGAGGCCCAGGCCCTTGGTGCGATCTACGGTGCGGCACACGGAGTTTCGCCCGAACAGGTGCCCACCTGGGTGACCAAGATCGCCGCCCCGGCCTTCCGCGGCAGTGAGGTGAGCGTCAAGTGAAGGATCTGTTGCGCGGCCTCGGGCCGACGCTGACCAAACTGATCGCCTTCATTCTCGTCACGGTCTTCTTGACGGGTGTGCTGGCGCTGACCATCGCCAACTACGGTGGCGGCGGTACCAAGTTCAATGCCCGGTTCACCGATGTGACCTCCCTGAACAAGGGCGACGAGGTGCGCGTGGCCGGTGTCCGGGTGGGCAAGGTGACCAATGTGTCCATCGTGGACAAGCGCCTGGCCAATGTGGAATTCGAACTGACCGACCGGGATTGGCTGCCCGCCTCCACCACCGCGACCATCAAGTACCGGAACCTGGTGGGCCAGCGCTACATCGCGCTGGAGCAGGGCACCGGGCAGCAGGGCCGCAAGATGAACAAGGGCTCGACCATCCCGCTGGAGCGCACCAAGCCGGCGGTCAACCTGACCGAGCTGTTCAACGGCTTCCGGCCGCTGTTCCAGACGCTCACCCCCGAGGACGTCAACAAGTTGTCGTCCGAGATCATCCAGGTCTTCCAGGGCGAATCCGGCACCATCGCGGACCTGGTGGCCAACACCGCCTCGCTCACCAACAAGGTGGCCGACAAGGACGCGGTGATCGGTGAGCTGATCAAGAACCTGAATGCCGTGCTGGACAGCATCAATTCGCGCGGCGACCAGCTCGACCAGCTGATCGTCAATACCGAGGCACTGGTCACCGGGCTGAACGCCGATCGCGGCACCATCGGCTCGGCGGTCACCTCGCTCGGCAACCTGGCCTCGGCCACCGCCGACCTGCTGGTCCCGGTGCGGCCGAACCTGCAGGGCGCCATCGCCGGTCTGAACCAGCTCACCGGCACTCTCAACGACCGCAAGGACGAGGTCGACGAGGGCCTGACCAACCTGCCCATCAAGATGGAGAAGCTCGGTCGCGCGGCGTCCTACGGCTCCTGGTTCCAGTTCTATCTGTGCGGCATCGACATCGTCGCCGGACCGGGCACCAAGGACGCGCCGCAGCTGAACTTCCCGCCCGCACTGCAGAACATGCCGACTGTGAACCAGCCGATCTACACGAATCCGGCCCCGCGCTGCCATGGGAAGGGAGGCCGCTGATGGACGACCGCGCTGTATTGGGCAAGCGCAGTCCGGCGTTCATGGGTGGGCTGGGACTGATCCTGGTGCTGCTGGTGACCCTGTCCGCGTTCAACCTCGACAAACTGCCGATCATCGGCGCCGGCATCAAGTACACCGCCGAGTTCTCCGAGGCCGCGGGCCTGAAGAAGGGCAACGAGGTGCGCATCGCCGGCGTCAAGGTCGGCGCGGTATCCGATGTCCGCCTCGACGGCGACAAGGTGCTGGTGGACTTCCGCACCCAGGACGCCTGGGTCGGGGACGAGTCCACCGCCTCGATCCAGATCAAGACCCTGCTCGGGCAGAAGTACCTGGCGCTGGATCCCAAGGGCACCAAGGTCCTGAACCCCTCGGATCGGATCCCGCTCTCGCGCACCGTGTCTCCCTACGACGTGGTGGACGCGTTCAGCGACGCCGCCAAGAACATCGAGCAGACCGACACCGCGCAGCTGGCGAAGAGCTTCACCGTGCTGTCGGACGCCTTCTCGGCCACCCCGCCGGAACTGCGCAGCTCCATCGACGGCGTCGCCCGGCTCTCGGAGACCCTGGCCAAGCGTGACGATCAGCTCAAGAAGCTGTTCGCGGCCACCAAGACCACCACCAAGGTGCTGGCCGACCGCAACCAGGAGTTCGAGCGGCTCATCTCCAACGGCGGCGAGCTGCTGGCCGAGCTGAACGTGCGCCAGCAGGCCATCCATCAGCTGCTCACCGGCGCGAAAACCGTTGCGGCGGAACTGACCGCGCTGGTCAAGGACAACGAGGCCCAGATCGGCCCGGCGCTGACCAACCTCAACAAGACCATCGACCTGCTCAACGACCACCAGGCCGACCTGTCCAAGACCCTCACGCTGGCCGCGCCCTTCTACGGGCTCTACTCCAACGTGCTGGGCAACGGCCGCTGGTTCGACGCGGTCATCACGAACCTGATTCCGCCCGCGCTGCCGGACATCCCGGGTGACCGTCAGCCGATCCGAAAGATGGGAGGTTAACTCGTGGCGAGCAACCCGCTGACCGCCTTGCGTGGCACCAGCACCAAGAGCAAGATCATCGCCGGAGTGACCGTCCTGGCGGTGGTGCTCGCGGGCGTCGCGTGGTGGAGCTTCGACCGGCTCAACACCACCACCATCACCGCGTACTTCGACAAGTCCATCGGCATCTACAAGGGTTCCGACGTGCGCGTCCTGGGCGTGCCGGTGGGCCGGGTGGATTCGGTGGACCCGCAGGGCGACGTGGTCAAGGTCGTCATGAAGGTCGACCGCAGCTACGACATCCCCGCCGACGCCAAGGCCGCCCAGATCACCCCCTCGGTGGTGTCGGACCGGTACATCCAGCTCGCGCCCGCCTACAAGGGCGGACCGAAGATGGCCCGCAACGCCACCATTCCGAAGGATCGCACCGCGACCCCGGTCGAGGTGGACCGGCTCTACAACAGCATCACCGAACTGTCGAAGGCACTCGGCCCGGAGGGCGCCAACAAGCCCGACGGCGCCACCGGTGAAGGCGCGCTGAACCAGCTGGTGCGCACCGGCGCGGCGAACCTCGCCGGCAACGGCGACGCGCTGGGCAACAGCTTCACCCAGCTGTCCAAGGCCGCGCACGCGCTCTCCGATTCGCGCACCGACATTTTCGACACGGTCAAGAACCTGCAGACCTTCGTGCAGACCCTGGCAGACAACGACGCGCAGGTGCGGACCTTCAACACCCAGCTGGCCTCGCTGGCCGGGTTCCTGTCCGACGAGCGCCAGACCCTCGGCCAGGCGCTGAACCTGCTGTCGGTCGCGCTCGGCGATGTGGCCCGGTTCATCGACAACAACCGGGACCTGGTGCAGTCCAACGCCGATGCGCTGACCAAGCTCACCCAGACCCTCGCCGACCAGCGCGACGATCTGGCCAAGGCGCTGCCGCTCATCCCGACCGCGCTGAGCAACCTGATCAACGTGCACAACGGTGAATCCGGCACGCTCGACATGCGGCCCAACTTCACCGACCTGCAGGACCCGTTCGGCGCCATCTGCAAGATGCTGGACCTGGGCAAGCTGCGTCCCGGCGACCCCAAGTTCGATGCCATCTCGCGTCAGCTGCAGCCGATCCTGAACAACTGCAAGGTGATCACCGATCAGCTCACCGCGGGCGTGAAGACACCCTCGCTGGTGTTGCCCTTCGGCATCCTCAGCGGCGAGAACGAGCAGCACAACACGGTCCCTGGCACCGTCCCCGGCACTCCGTCCGACCAGCTGCCGCCGTCGCAGCAGGAAGGTGGGCAGCGATGAGCGCCAACCGGATTCGCGGCGGCCGGGTCCGGCGCACCGCCCTCCTGGCCACCTCGCTGGGCGCGGTGACGCTGATGGCGGCCGGCTGCGGCGCGGACAGCATTCCGCTGCCCGGCGGCCCGAGCATCGGCAAGCACCCGCTGCACCTCGACATCCGCTTCTCCGACGTGCTGGACCTGGTCCCGCAGTCGTCGGTGAAGGTGGACGGTGTCGCGGTGGGCCGGGTCGACAAGATCCGCATCGCCCCCGACAACGCCTGGGAAGCCAGCGTGCAGGTGCTCGTCGACGACAGTGTGAACCTGCCCGCCAATGCCCACGCCGAGGTCAAGCAGACCAACCTGCTGGGTGAGAAGTACATCGAACTGTCCGCTCCCGCAAAGGATGCCGATTCCGCGCGGCTGAAGGACGGCGCCAAGATCCCGGTCGAGAACACCCGCACCGCCACCGAGGTGGAGCAGGTGCTGGGCGCGCTGTCGCTGCTGCTCAATGGCGGCGGCGTGGCGCAGCTGCAGCCGATCGTGGTGGAGCTCAACAAGACTCTGGGCGGCCGCGAGGGCAAGGTCCGGGACCTGCTGAGCCAGGCCAACACCCTGATCAAGGGCCTCGACGACCAGGTCGACAACATCACCCGCGCGCTGGACAGCCTCGACACGCTGACCAGCCGGGTGGGGCAGCAGACCACCCAGATCTCCAAGATCCTCGACGAGCTGCCGGGCGGCATCAAGATCCTCAACGAGCAACGGCCGCAGCTGATTCAGCTGCTGGGCCAGCTGGATCGAGTGGGGCAGGCCGGATTCGACGTGCTGAACAAGTCCAAGGACAACCTGATCACCGACCTGTCCTCGCTGCGGCCCACGCTGCAGGCGCTGGGCTCGTCGGCGGGTGACCTGGTGACCGCGTTCCCGCTCATCCCGACCTACCCGTTCCCGGACGAGGCCATCAAGTCCGCGTTCGGCGGCCAGGTCAACACCTGGCTCTCGGTGGACCTGCAGATCGGCACCCTGCTGTCGAATCTCGGTGTGGGCAAACAGGATCCGCAATACCTGCCGCCCGCGGGCCGCCAGGTCAACGTGGATCCGACCAACCCGTACTACAACGGCAACGGGCCGCGCGGCGGCTGGCCGACCGTCTCGCTGCTGCCGCTGCCGCCCACCGTGGCGCGGCCGATCGGGCAGCCGGGACCGACCGATCCGCTGGGATCGATTCTCGAGCAGCTGGGAGTGGGTGGTCCGCGATGACTCGTCTGGTGCGTAATCAGCTGATCGCCTTCGCGGTCATCGCGGTGCTCGGCGTCGTGTTCGTCGGTGCCAAGTACGTGCGGCTGGACAATATGCTCGGCTTCGGGCTGTACAAGGTGAAGGTGGAGGCCGCCGAAACCGGCAACCTGTCCAAGGGCGCGGAGGTCACCTACCGTGGCGTTCCCGTCGGTCGCGTCGGCGACCTCGACGTTACCCCCGACGGCGTGCTCATCACCCTGGAGATGAATTCCGGCAAGCCCAAGGTCCCCGCCAATGCCAAGGCGGTGGTGGCCGATCGCTCCGCCATCGGTGAGCAGTACGTGGACCTGCAGCCCACCAGCGACGGCGGGCCGTACCTGAAGGACGGCTCGGTCATCGTCGGCGCGCAGCTGCCCGTCCACGTCGAGGAGCTGCTCACCAGCGTGGACCACTTCGCCGGCACCACCGACCTGAAGGCGCTGTCCACCACCATCACCGAGCTGGGCAAGGCGTTCGACGGCAAGGGCGACGACCTCAAGATCCTGATCGACTCGCTCAACAAGTTCAGCGCCACCGCCAGCGGTGACAACCTGCAGCAGACCCTGGCGCTGATCCGCTCGGCTCGCACCGTGCTGGGCACCCAGGCCGAACAGTCCCCGGCGATCCTGCAGTTCAGCGACGGCCTCGACAAGCTCACCGCGCAGCTGAAGTCCAACGACCCGGATATCCGCCGCCTCATCGGCACCGGCACCGACGCGGGCTCCGCGATCCAGCGCCTGCTGCAGGAGAGCGGCCCGGCCCTGACCAAGGACCTCACCAACCTGCGCACCCTGCTGCTGGCCATCTCGCCGAAGTTCTACGCCCTCGGCCCGGTGCTGCAGATGCTGCCGCTGCTGCCGCTGGGTGGCTCGTCCACCGCACCCGGTGACGGCACCACCCACTTCGGCCTGGTGCTGGAGACCAACAACCCGCCCGCCTGCACGGTGGGATACGAAGGCACACAACGGATTCTGGACCAGATGAAGGCCCAGAACCCCAACTTCGACGACACCCGCGACGACTTCCCGCTCAATACCCAGGCCGGGTGTGCGGTGCCGCAGGGCAGCGAGACCGACGTCCGCGGCGCCAGTCGCGCGGAGCTGGCCGACCCCAGCGTCGAGCAGCCCTGGGACGACAAGCCGAAGTACGACCCGGACAAGCTCAACCTGAACCCGGTGGCCACCCAGCTGGCCACGCTCATGGGCGTCACGCCCAAGCACTGACCGAGCTGCCCGGCACGCTCCGGGCAGCGAGATGGCACACAGTCCCAGCCAGGGCGCGAAGAGAGGAAAGTATGGTGGCGGCGTGAGTCAGCACAAGGACAGCGAATCGGGGGCGAACCTCGAGAAGCCGGCAACCCCGCCGGTTCCCGAAACAACCCCGGACGCGTCCTTGGCGGACGTCGCGCCGGAGCCGGCCGCATCCGAGACGGAGTCGGCCGAGTCGACCGCCGTGCCGGAGTCGGCCGAATCCGCCGCCGAGCCGGCCACCGTGCCGGACGAGCCCGCTGAGCCGGCCGCGGTTCCGGACGAGCCCGCTGAGCAGGTCGCCGAGCTGCCGCCGACGCCCGGCACAGCCGGCTCGGACCCGCGGAAGCTCATCACCGTCGGCGCGGCCGCGCTGCTGGTGGTGTCGGTGATCGCCGCCGCCGTGGTCGGATTCATCTGCTTCGGTGACGCCAAGGACAGCTCCCGGGCCGATGCCCGCGACGCTGTCCTGACCGACGCCCGCCAGGCCGCCGTCAACCTCATGTCCATCAACCCGGACGACATCGACGGGTCGCTGGCGAACATCCGGTCATCCATGACCGGCGAGCTGCTCAAGCAGCAGGAGGACGGGCAGGATCAGCTCAAGCAGACCGCCCAGGACTCCAAGACCCGCATCCAGGCCGCCGTCGAGGGCATCACGGTCACCGCGCTCAACAGTGAGCTCGACCACGCCTCCGCCTTCGCGGTCCTGAAGATCACCCGCAGCTGGCCCGGTGGCCAGCCCGCGTCCTTCCGCCAGCTGTGGACCCTCCACCTGGTCAAGGTCGGCAGCACCTGGAAGGCCGAGAAGGCGCAGAACCTCGGCGAGCCGGTGCCCCTGGGCTCGGCCGCGCCGCAGCAGGACGCGCCCCAGCAGCCGACTTCGACCCAGCCCACCCCCAAGCCGGGCAACTAGGAGGGAGTGACCATGGCCAACCGGAAACGACCCGTCAACCGCGTCACCCCGCGCCGCCCGGCCGCCCAGCGCGGCACCGCGTCGCGCACCACCGCCGCCGACGTCCAGGCCGGGAGCACCGAGCGGAAGACCACGAGCGCCTGGTCCACCTCCGAGCGTTCGGATCGGACCGCGTCGCGCACCACCCCGCCGCGCGGTCCGGGTCTGTCCAAAGACAGTGCCCCGCAACAGTATTCCAAGCCGACCGGCCAGGGCGGATTTTGGCGTAACTGGGGTGTCGCCACGGTGTGCGCAGCGCTCTCCGCGCTGCTGCTCGCCTTCGCGATCACCGGTGCCGTGCAGCACTGGGTGAGCAAGCCCGATTCGGACTCGGGCAATCTGGCCTACGTCGACAACAAGGCCACCGACGAGGTGAAGGCCGCGGGCGACCACGCGCTGACCACGCTCTACGGCTACAAGGCCGCCGAGATCGACAAGTGGAAGGCCTCGGTCAACTCGGTGCTCACCGACAAGATGCAGACGGACTTCGCCAAGTACGTCGACACCACGGTCGAGACCATCAAGCAGACCCAGACCGACACCGACGTCAAAACCGATCCGATCGGCGTGACCCTTCTCACCGGCGACCGTGCCGAGCTCCTGGTCAATCTGAACATCTCCGCGGTCAAGGACGGCAAGCCCGAACCCCTCGCCTCGGGTCCGATCGTGCTGCGCATGCAGAAGGTCGGCGGTCACTGGCTGGCCGCCGAGATCACCGACAAGTAATCGCCTCCCCACCGCCGCATGCCGGTGTCTTTCCGGCATCGCACGACGTCGGAAGGTGATCTTGTAGGGGGACAGGCGATCTCGCGATTTGTCAACTCGGGCCGCCACTTGACGAGTTTCGTCCGACCCGTCACGCTATTCACAACAGCGGCGGCTGTCACAGGGGACAGAACGCCGGCGAGGGCCTTGCGAACGCAGCCAGCGGACTTGCGGCCCGGCCGGAAAACCGTGTGGAGACCGTCACTCGGCTGTGGTGATATCGGCGTTCTGATCGCCGGGATATCGACACGGACACACCGGGGCGAAGTTGCCGCCCACGGATCGCCACGGGTGGTACTTTGACACCCCCGTAGGTTTGGGTGTAGTTTTGGACGTTGCGCTGGCTGCCTCCTGTCCATACCTCGATCGCATCACGAAAGTTCCACCCTTCCGGTGTTACTTCCGCTGTTTGCTGTTCGGGTTTCGTTCGGGTCGTAACCAGCGGAATTCGTAGCAGACAAGCGACGGTCGCGGACCACCACGCGACGCGCGTGAGGTGCTGGAAGGACGCATCTTGGCAGTCTCCACCCAGACCAAGGCCGGTATCCCCGGAGCCCCGAAGCGGGTGTCTTTCGCGAAGATTCGTGAGCCCCTGGAGGTTCCCGGACTTCTCGATCTACAAACCGAATCGTTCGCCTGGCTGGTCGGTTCAGCAGACTGGCGTGAGCGTGCCACCGCGCGCGGCGACGTCACAAATCCCGTCGGGGGCCTCGAGGAGGTGCTCGAGGAGCTGTCTCCGATCGAGGACTTCTCCGGCTCCATGTCGCTGTCCTTCTCCGACCCGCGCTTCGAAGAGGTCAAGGCCTCCATCGAGGAGTGCAAGGACAAGGACATGACCTACGCGGCGCCGCTGTTCGTGACCGCGGAGTTCATCAACAACAACACCGGTGAGATCAAGTCTCAGACGGTCTTCATGGGTGACTTCCCGATGATGACCGACAAGGGCACGTTCATCATCAACGGCACCGAGCGCGTCGTCGTGTCGCAGCTGGTCCGTTCCCCGGGTGTGTACTTCGACGAGTCGATCGACAAGTCCACCGAGAAGACGCTGCACTCCGTGCGTGTCATCCCGTCGCGCGGCGCGTGGCTGGAGTTCGACGTGGACAAGCGCGACACCGTCGGCGTCCGCATCGACCGCAAGCGTCGTCAGCCGGTCACCGTGCTGCTCAAGGCGCTGGGTATGACGACCGAGGAGATCACCGAGCGCTTCGGCTTCTCCGAGATCATGATGTCCACCCTCGAGAAGGACTCCACCCCGGGTCAGGACGAGGCGCTGCTCGACATCTACCGCAAGCTGCGTCCGGGCGAGCCGCCGACCAAGGAGTCCGCGCAGACCCTGCTGGAGAACCTGTTCTTCAAGGAGAAGCGGTACGACCTGGCTCGCGTCGGTCGCTACAAGATCAACAAGAAGCTCGGCCTGAACCTGGACAAGCCGGTCACCGGTTCGACGCTGACCAAGGAAGACATCGTCGCGACGATCGAGTACCTGGTCCGCCTGCACCAGGGCGATCGCCTGATGACCGCCCCCGGCGGCTCCGAGGTCCCGGTCGACGTCGACGACATCGACCACTTCGGCAACCGTCGTCTGCGGACGGTTGGCGAGCTGATCCAGAACCAGATCCGCGTCGGTCTGTCCCGCATGGAGCGCGTCGTGCGTGAGCGCATGACCACCCAGGACGTCGAGGCGATCACCCCGCAGACCCTGATCAACATCCGCCCGGTCGTGGCGGCGATCAAGGAATTCTTCGGCACCTCGCAGCTGTCGCAGTTCATGGACCAGAACAACCCGCTGTCGGGTCTGACCCACAAGCGTCGTCTGTCGGCGCTGGGCCCGGGTGGTCTGTCCCGTGAGCGCGCCGGCCTGGAGGTCCGTGACGTCCACCCGTCGCACTACGGCCGCATGTGCCCGATCGAGACCCCGGAAGGCCCGAACATCGGCCTGATCGGCTCGCTGTCGGTGTACGCGCGGGTCAACCCGTTCGGTTTCATCGAGACCCCGTACCGCAAGGTCGTGAACGGCCGCGTCACCGATGAGGTCAAGTACCTGACCGCCGACGAGGAGGACCGCCACGTTCGTGCGCAGGCCAACTCTCCGGTCGACGCCGACGGCAACTTCCTCGAGGACAAGGTGCTCGCGCGCCGCGGCAACGAGGAGATGGAGTTCGTCGCGCCGACCGAGGTGACCTTCATGGACGTCTCGCCGCGCCAGATGGTGTCGGTCGCGACCGCCATGATCCCGTTCCTCGAGCACGACGACGCCAACCGTGCCCTCATGGGCGCGAACATGCAGCGTCAGGCCGTGCCGCTGATCCGTTCCGAGTCGCCGCTGGTCGGCACCGGCATGGAGCTGCGCGCCGCCGTCGACGCCGGCGACGTGGTCGTGAACCAGAAGGCCGGTGTGGTGGAGGAGGTTTCGGCCGACTTCATCACCGTGATGCACGACGACGGCACCCGCCGCAGCTACCGGCTGCGTAAGTTCGAGCGTTCGAACCAGGGCACCTGCGCCAACCAGCGTCCGATCGTGGACGAGGGTATGCGGGTGGAGGC
>NZ_JBHZAK010000036.1:0-42623 GCF_042754165.1 Nocardia sp. NPDC059229 | reverse complement strand
CTCTGGGGCGTGCTGTGCCCGCGGGGAAGGGGCCGGTGGGGCATTTCGACCCGTCCCTGATGAGTCTCGCCACCGTACGGAAATAACCCACGTGGCGATGCCGCAAGCCCGACCGGACGGCAGGTGTGCCGCCATACAGCACGACCGTGACGATGCGGATTCACCCGACTGCGGCCACTCTGCACCCAGCACGCCGCCCGACCGCAGACGTTGGATCGCGCTTGCCGTGGTCCTCGTCGCGGGGTTCATCGATCTGCTGGATTCCACCATCGTCAATGTCGCGGTGCCGAGCATCCAACGTGACCTCGGGGCGCAGTATGCGCAGCTCGAATGGATCGTCGCGGGATACGTGCTGGCGTTCGCGGCAGTTCTTATCACCGGTGGCAGGCTCGGCGATATCTACGGCCGCCGCCGGGTGTTCCTGACGGGCGTTGCCGGGTTCACCGCCGCCTCGGCGCTGTGCGGCATCGCCGTCAGCCCCGGCATGCTCATCGTCTCGCGGTTTCTCCAGGGCGGAAGCGCGGGGCTGATGGTGCCGCAGATCCTCGCGATCATCCACGTCACATTCCCGCGCGCAGAGCGCGGCCGGGTGTTGGGCATCTTCGGTGCCGTGGTCGGATCGGCGGCAGTGGTCGGGCCGACCGTCGGTGGTGTGCTCGTCGACTGGAATGTGTTCGACCTCCAGTGGCGGCCGATCTTTCTGGTCAACGTCCCGGTCGGGATCGCGGCCGTCGTGGCGGCCCTGTTCGTGGTGCGCGAATCGAGGTCCGCGACCGCTCCGAAGCTCGACCTCGTCGGCGCCACCCTCGCCACGGCCGCGATCGCGATGCTTGTGTACCCGCTCACGGAGGGACGCCGATTCGGCTGGCCGGCCTGGACTTTCGTCATGATGGCGGGCGCGGTCGCGATGCTTGCGGTCCTTGCCGTCCACGAGAACCGGCGAACCCGCACGATCGGTTCACCGCTGATCGTGCTCGGATTGTTCCGGCGGCGGTCGTTCTCGATCGGCAGTCTGCTCTGGCTGATCTTCTGGATCGCGCTCGGTGGCTTCTTTCTCGTCTGGACGCTCTACATGCAGGTCGGCCTCGGCTGGTCGCCGCTGCGGGCCGGTCTGACCTTCGGCGTGTTCGCTGTCGGCGCTGCGGCGGCGGCAGGCATCTCCGTGGAGGTGCTCGTACCCCGGTACGGGCGGCGAGTGCTGATGGCGGGAGCACTGCTCAATGCGGCGGGCTTCGCCGGCTACGTGTGGGCCGCGTGGCACTATGGTCCCGCGATTACCTCGTGGGAAATGATTGCGCCGCTGGCCATTTCGGGTCTCGGCTTCGGCCTGGTCGTCTCGCCGACCATCGATTTCGTGCTGGCCGAGGTCCCCGGGGACGATGCCGGTTCGGCGTCCGGTCTGCTGAACACCGCTCAGCAGCTCGGCATCGCACTCGGGGTCGCACTCGCCGGCGTGGTCTTCTTCGCCCAGCT
This sequence comes from Nocardia sp. NPDC059229, assembly GCF_042754165.1. NCBI lineage: Bacteria > Bacillati > Actinomycetota > Actinomycetes > Mycobacteriales > Nocardiaceae > Nocardia > Nocardia sp. NPDC059229. The sequence continues at coordinate 41,150 of NZ_JBHZAK010000036.1, read as the reverse complement.
CGACAGTGGTTCCGGCCGCGGCGTCGACGTGGTCGCACCCCAGGTCCGCACCGAATTCACCGCGGCCGGCCTGAACACACAAGCGCAGACGCAGATCCTCTCCGGCTTCCGGGCATGCGTGCAGGACAGATCGGCCGGCACCAACCCCGCCGAGACCCCTCCGAGCTGCCAGGCGATCCAGGGTCCGTCCGCCCAGCCTGGAAAGCCCGATCGGATCACCGAAATCCTCAGCGACGCAGGCAAAAAGGCCAACGCCGAGAACTTCTCCCGTACGTTCGGGCTCACGCTGTGGTGGGGCGTAGGAATTCTCGCCGCCGTCTTCGCGGGATTCTTCGCGGTGCCGCGACGCGCAGAACACCACGATCCGAACGATCTCTGACTATCGAACTTCCTTGTACCAGCGGGCTCAGATGGTGTCTCATGTCGCTGTGATTCGTTCGCCGCGTGTCGGATTCGGTTGCGCGGCATGATGTCCGGCCGTGATCGACGAGTTGTCGAGCTGTCACCGGCTCGAGCTCCGGCTCGAGACCGTCTTATCGGGAGTGTGGCCGCACAACCTCTGCCGACCGAGTGCCGCGCGAAGGGGCATCATCCCGCGAGTTGTCCTGCGACCGAACCTGTCGCTCGACGGCCTGTCGATGGCGATCGCTTCGGCGACCATCGGTGGCCGCACCCGTGGGCTGGTCGACGATTCTTTGCAGCCGATGCGGGCGTGCAGCCGGCGCAATGGTCGTGGCGCCCACCAGTTCAGGTCGCCGGCGATCCGCATGAAGGCCGGGACCAGCACGCCGCGGATCAAGGTGGCGTCGACGAGGACGGCCAGTGCGGTGCCGATACCGAACATTTGCATGAACGACAGGCCGGTCGCGAACGACAGCAGTGTCACGGTGAGCAGGGCCGCCGCGCTGCTGACGATGCGGCCGACGCGGCCGAGGCCCTCGATGGTGGCCGCGGTGGTGTCCGCGCCGGCGTCGTGTGCCTCCTTGATGCGGCCGAGCAGAAAGATCTCGTAGTCCACGGAGAGGCTGAATGCGATGCAGCACAGCAGCACCACCATCGCGATGTTGAGCGGTGCCGGGGTGAAACCGAGCAGCCCGGCCAGGTGACCGTCCTGGAACACCCAGACCAGCGCGCCCAGTACGGCCGAGAGCATGAAGATGTTCAGCACCAGCGCCTTGATGGGCACCACGATGCTCCCGGTGAACAGGAACAGCAGCACCAGTGTCGCTCCGGCCATGATCGCCAGCGCCGGTGCCAGCCGGCCGGTGATCGCGGCGCGGCTGTCGATCAGCGACGCCGTCGGCCCGCCCACCGAATGGTCCCCCGGCAGTGCGCGAATCGCGCGCACCAAAGCCTGCGAAGCCGGGCTCTGAACGGTCGTCGACGGCTGTACCTCTACGAATCCGGTTGTCCCCGAGAGGAACCGGGCGGCAGCCGGCCCGGGTGCGGTCACCAGCACGCCACCCTCGTACCGCCCGAAGGCGCCGTCGACGTGGCGGACGCCGGGCATGGTCGAGACGTGCCGGGCGAGCGGTTCCAGCGTTTGCGGGTCGTGATCGGACAGCACGGTGACGGCGTTGGACATGTCCGCCGGGTAGTCGTCGCGGATCGGTGTCGTGACCTGCCGGGCAGCGGAGTCGGCCGGCAGCGCCCGCTCGTCCGACGTCGCGAACTGTGCGTGCGCGAACGGGATTCCCATCAGGAGCAGCAGCGCCATGACTCCCAGCGCGGCCCGCAGCGGCCGGCGCGTGACGGCCATCGCGGTGCGCCGCCAGAATCGCGACGGCTGCGCCAGCCGATCCCGGCGGCGGCGCAATGCCAGGGCATCGACGCGGGATCCGAGCAGGCTCGTCAGCGCCGGCAGGACGACGACCGCGGCCAGCGCGGCCAGCAGCACCACCACGATCGCGGCAATCCGTCCGGTCGCCGACCGCGAACGCCAGCCGATGCCGGCCGGAGGACTTCACGAGATTGCTCGACCAGCACAGCCGATTCAGGGCGGCGGGATCGTGGTCGATGTGGTCGGCGAGCCGGACGGCGTTGCGCCGCAGACCATCCCGGTCGTTCGAGGAGACGGTGAGCACGCCGCCGCCGTCGGTCGCCGCCGGAACGCTGGTCGCGGGAGCGCCGGCCAGCAGCATATGCGCATTGGTCCCGCCCATGCCGAAGCTGCTGACGGCGCCGTGAATCGGGCCGTCCGGCAACGGCATCGGCTCATGCAGCAGCCGCAGCCCGTGGGCGGCCAGCCGCAGCCGCGGATTCTCGTCGGCGGCGAACCTGGTGGGCGGGACGACGCGGTGGCGCAGGCTGAGCGCCACCTTGATCAGGCCGGCGATGCCGGCCGCGCCCTCGGTGTGGCCGAGGTTGCCCTTGATCGACCCGATCGCGCACGGCTGCGGCCGCTCGACTGCGTGCACCGCGCCCAGCGCCTTGGCCTCGATCATGTCGCCGAGAACCGTTCCCGTGCCGTGTGCCTCGACGAAGGCGACCTGCTCCGCGGACACGCCGGCGCGCCGGTAGGCCTCGGCGATCACCTGCTGCTGTGCCCAGCGATTGGGCGCAGTGATGCCGTTGCTGCGCCCGTCGTTGTTCACCGCACTGCCCTTGATCACCGCGTGGATCGGCAGACCCTCGGCCAGGGCATCGGCGAGCCGCCGCAGCACCACCACCGCGACACCCTCACCGCGGCCGATGCCGTCGGCCTTGCCGCTGAACGGCTTGCACCGCCCGTCCGGGGCCGACAGGCCGGCCTGGGTGTAGAAGACATTGAGCGCGGGCGTGACGGTGATGTTCACCCCGGCGGCGAGAGCCTGATCGCATTCCCCTGCCGACAGTGCGACACACGCCTGGTGCACCGCGACCAGCGAGGACGAGCAGGCGGTGTCGATCGCCAGGCTCGGGCCCTTCAGGTCCAGCTGATAGGAGATCCGATTCGCGGTCATGAAATAGCCGTTACCCGAACCCATTTGGGGCGTGATGCGCGTGTAGTCGCGCATGTGCACGGTTGCCCACTCGTTGGCCATGACGCCGACGAAGACACCGGTATTCGACCCGGACTGGCGGCGGGGGTCGAGGGTGGCGTCCTCGAACGCCCGCCAGGCGGCCTGCAGCAGCAGCCGCTGCTGCGGATCCATCGCTTGCGCCTCGCGCGGAGCGATGCCGAAGAACTCGTGGTCGAATGCGTCGGCATCGCAAAGGAATCCGCCACTGCGGTTGTTGACCGATCCCGGTCCGCCCGCCGGATCGTGGAATTCGCCTGCCCGCCAGCGCTGCTCGGGCACCTCGGTGACGGCATCGGCGCCGGCCATCAGCAACGCCCACAACGCTTCGGCATTCGGCGCCTGCGGGAACCGGCAGTCGAGGCCGACGATCGCGATATCGGTCATGCTGTGTCGATCGGGCATGCGCGGCGGCTCTGCGTGGTTACGCTGTGCTGCCGCCTCCGAGCCTTGACCGCTCATGCCGCCCACTCACGGTGCAGGCCGGCCTCGTTCGCGATGAATCCGGCCAGTTCGGCGATCGTCGGATAGTCGAACACGACGGTGGCGTCGAGTTCGAGATCCCACTCGTCCTCGACCTCGCCGCACAGGCTCACCGCGGATACGGAGTCCAGGCCGAGTTCGGCCAGCGGCAGCATGGTGTCGACGCTGTAGGCGGGCTGGTCCAGATAGCCGGCGACCCGCTCGACGAGCCACTCGATGATCGGCGCTGCCGCACCGGCAGCCGTGTGCGTGTGCATCGTGTTGATCCCCTTGTGGTTTCGGCTGTCGAATCAGCCGAGGGTGGCCAGTGCGCGGGTGCGCAGCCGTTGGACGGACGGTTCGATCTGTTCGTGCAGCACCGAGTCGATGGTGTCGTCGAAGAAGGCCGCTTGCATGGAGCTGCGCTGCACCTTGCCGCTGGTCGTGCGGTGCACGCTGCGGTGCTCCACCAGCACCACATTCGGCGCCGGCAGGTCGAACGCCGCGGCCACGGTGGCGCGGATGCGGGTTGCCAGTTCGGCGGGGGTCGATGCGCCCAATGCGGTGGTCCGCACGCCCTGGATCAGCGGCAACCGCTCCTGCCGGCCGGTTTCCACGGCCAGTGCGACTCCCAGTGAGTCGGTGAGTGCCGGGTGCTCCGCGCGGACGGTTTCCTCGATGTCGTGGGGGTACAGATTGCGGCCGTTGACGATGATCAGGTCCTTCAGCCGGCCGGCCACGAAGATTTCGCCGTTATGGATCGCGCCGAGGTCGCCGGTGCGCAGGTACGGTCCGTGCCCGGCGATGCGCGCACCGAACTTCTCGCGTGTTTCTTCCGGTCGGTTCCAATAGCCTTGTGCCACACTGTCTCCGGTGATCCAGATCTCGCCGACCCGACCATCGGGCAGCGCCTGCAGCGTGTGCGGATCCACGATCCGGATCTCCATTCCCGCTACTGCCGGCCCGTTACCGACCAGGCGGATTCCGTGCTCGGCCGGCACCAGCCGGTGGGCTTCGAGCTGAGCCGGATCGACGGTCAGATACTCGAGCGGGCGCCCGGGCGGGCTGATGGACCCGATCAGCGTCGCCTCGGCCATGCCGTAGCCGGGGGCGAAGATGTCGGCGGCGAATCCAGCCGGGCCCAGCCGCTCGATCACCGCCTCGAGGGTCCGTGGCCGGATCGGTTCGGCACCGACGAGCGCCCCCCGCAGCGACGACAGGTCGAGCTCCGCCAGCTGCGCGTCGCTCACGCGCCGGGCGATCAGGTCGTAGGCGAAGTTCGGCGCGACAGTGGCGCGGGCGCGGTAGCGGTGGATGGTCTCGAGCAGGCTCACCGGTCGTTTGAGGAACGTCATCGGTGACATGAACACCAAGTTCGCGCCGTGGTACATCGGCTGCAGCAGCATGCCGATCAACCCCATGTCGTGGAAGTGCGGCAGCCATCCGACCGTGGTGTCGAGATCGGTGGCGTTCAGGACCGCACTGGTGGCGGCCGCGTTGTGCACGAGATTGCGGTGGGTGACCACCACACCCTTGGGCGCACTGGTGGAGCCGGAGGTGTACTGCAGGAATGCGACTGCGCCGGAATCGATCTCGGGCATCACCCAGGCCTCCGGATCACCCAGCTCGGCGGTATCGGTCGCGGCGACCGACACCTGCACGCTCGCCTCCCGGGCCCAGGCGGCGAGCGGATCCCGGAATTCACCGGTCGTCAGCACCAAACCGGTCCCGGTGTCCGTGAACATCGCCGCCACCCGCTGCATGCTGCGCGCATCGTGCGGTACCGGGGCAGGTACCGCGATCACGCCCGCATACAGGCAGCCGAGGAAGGCCCGCAGGAATTCGAGTCCGGGGGGATACAGCAGCAGCACCGGCCGGTCGGCCTCCGGGCGTTGTGACAGCCAGACCGCCATCGCCCGGGCATCGCGGTCGAGTTCGCGATAGCTCGCCGGCTGCTCGATCAATTCGCGGCCCTGCTCGCGCAGATACGTGTAGCGCCGAGTGTCGCCATAGGTAGCGGCCTGCTCGCGAATGTGCGCGACGAAGGTGGACTGCATTCGTGAACTCCCGGGATTTGATTCGTGTACCAGGTGCGACAGATTTGCTGGGTAGTTGTCGCACTACTTGGAAAAGAATCTTCCGGGTCGGCGGTTACGCCGAATAGCCACCAAAGGTGGAGACCACCTGCACTTCCTGGGGCCACATTCCCGCTGGAGGGGGCACTGCTAGTCGGCGTATACCTTGGCGGGCATGGAGCGGTAGGCGTGCAGGTTTCGCAGGGGATGCGGGATCGGCGGGCCGTCCAGGCGCAGATCCGGGTACCGCTCGAAAAGGGCTCGCAGCGCGATGGCGCCTTCCAGCCGGGCGAGCCGGGCTCCCAGACAGCCGTGTATCCCGCTGCTGAACGCGAGATGCTCCGCGGCGTTGTCCCTGGTCACATCGAATTGCTCGGGGTTGGGGAAGACCGTGGGATCGTGGTTGGCTCCGGCCAATGACAGCAGGACCAGGGAACCCGATCTGATGTGCTGATTATCGATATCGACGTCACAGTTCGCGACCCGGCCGGTCATCCGCACGGGACCGTCGTAGCGCAGGACTTCCTCGACCGCGTTCGGCCACAGCTCCGGCCTTGCGGCCAGCAGTTCCAGCTGGTCCGGATGGCTTGTCAGCAAGGCGATTCCGTTGCCGAGCATGTTCACCGTCGTCAAGAATCCGGCATCCAGGAGCAGGGCCGCATTGGCCTCCTGCTCGCGGCGGGTGAGTTCGTCATTCGCCACCAGCATGCTGAGCACGTCATCGCGCGGCTCGGCGGTGAGCCGATCGAGGTGCTGGTCGAAGTACTGTTTGACTTCGGCCAGGTCTTTGACGGCGTCGCGATAGGTGGTCCAGGCCAGGCCTCGTTCGAGCAGCGGCGCACCCGAGTCTCCCCATTTCAGCAGGGTCGAATGCATCTCCTCCGGCAGCCCGAGAATTTCGGCGATGATCGTGACCGGCATCTGCGCGGAAAAATCGCTGATCAGATCGGGTCGAGGATTCGAATCCAGGCGATCGATCAGGTCATTGGCCACTTCGGCAACTCGCTCCTCCAGCGTCGCGATCGCCTTCGGGCCGAATGCGTGCCCGACCATGCGCCGGTACCGGGTGTGATCCGGCGGATCGGTCACCAGCATCGAGGGCGGTTCTCCGAGGTTGGGAAGTCCCGGATCCGTCTTGGCCAGCATCCAGCGGATCGGCTTCGGCAGGGCTGGATGATTGGGCGAGACCACACCGAAGCGCCGGTCTCGGAGAACGAGTCGGCAGATTTCGTAATCTGCGGTGATGTGCACCCCCGACATCTGGGGAATCCGGCCCTGCCGCCGGATGTCCTCGATATGCGGCGATGAGCCGAGCAAGCTGTCCGGGTAGAGGGCGAGATTCCCCAGCGGCTCACCACGACGCGCCGACCACCGGAGGTAGGTCCGCAGGAAGCCGTGCATGAGCAGCCACCGAGTCCATGTGCGAGTCAACATCGTCACCTCTCACTCCCGACCCGCTCCCTATGATAGTGATTCGCTATGGGCTGTCGCAGCTGCTCGGGGGTGATGGAGTGACGTTCGGATCAGGCGAGGGGCCCACCGTGGACAGGCGCAGGTTCATAAAGGGCGTCGGCGCGGCTGCGGCGACGCTGGGCTTTGCGAGCGTAGGCGCGGCCATATCTGTCGCACGGGCCGACGATTTCGACCAGAGCTCGAAGACGCCGGAATATCGCACGCTGGTGCCGGAGATCTTCGAACCCCTGCCGGATCCCGCCGATCACGTACCGGCGATCGTCGTCGGATCAGGGTTCGGGGCGTCGGTCACCGCGCTGCGCCTGGCGCAGGCCGGGATGGACGTCGCAGTGCTCGAGCGCGGATCGCGCTGGCCGAATGATCCGTGGCGCAACATCTTCACCGTCGACACGGTTCCGGATGGCCGCGGCTTCTGGCATCGCACCACCTTCACCGGGGTGAACAGGATCCCGCTTGCTTTCGATCCGTTCGGCGGGGTCCTCGATGTCTGCAGCTACCCGGGCATCGACGTGTGGCGCGCCGCGTGTGTCGGCGGCGGCTCGGTCGTGTTCACCGGGGTGATGATCGAGCCGGAGCAACGGTTCTTCGATCACGTATTCCGCGGCGTGGTCGACTATCGCGAGATGCATGACGTCTACTACCCCAGGGTCCGAAAGATGTTGCGGCTCAGCCCGATACCGGACGACATCTACAACTCCTCCGCGTTCGTGCACTCCCGCGCCTGGGACGAACAGGTGCGCGCGGCCGGATACACGCCGCAGCCCATCGACGGCATCTGGAGGTGGGACGTCATCCGCGACGAGCTGGCCGGGCGATCGAACCCGTCGGCGACGGTGGGCTGTTCGGACCTCGGCAACTCCAACGGCGCGAAGTTCGATCTGAACCAGAACTACCTGCTCGGTGCCAAGGACACCGGCCGCGCCCGGATCTACCCGGGCCATCGGGTGGACACCATCGCCGAGGAGCCGGGAGCGCCGGGTCGCTATGCCGTCGCCGTGACCAAACTCGCCCCGACCGGCGAGGTGCTCCGCACCCGGACGCTGACCTGCGACAGGCTGTTCCTGGCCGCGGGCTCCCTCGGCACCTCCGAGCTGTTGGTGCGCGCGCAGGCGACCGGCACACTGCCGAACCTGAACGAGCACATCGGCGAGGGCTGGGGCAGCAACGGCGACGTCGCCCTGGCGCGGCCGCTCACCGTGTTCGATGTGGGGACGCAGGGTGCGCCGTCAGCGAGCCGGATTCTGGACGAGACGGGCGCACCCGTGACGCTGGAGAGCTGGTACATCCCCGGCACGACGCCCTTCGACATCGGCCTGCTCGGATCGCTGGGCATCGTGCTCGACGACACCCGCGGCCGGTTCGTCTGCGATCCGGCCAACGGGCGCGTGGACCTGCTGTGGCCAACCGGCGGCGCCGCCGGTTATCTCGCGCGAGCGCGCGAAGTCAACGGCACCATGATCGATAACGGTCAGGCTTTTGCTCTTTCGGGCCTGGACGCGGACGCGTCGTTCACCGCCCATCCGTTGGGCGGCGCAGTGATCGGACGCGCGACGGACGAGTACGGCCGGGTGCGTGGTTACCGGAACCTCTATGTGATGGACGGGGCGGCGGTGCCCGGTAGCACCGGAACGGTGAACCCCGCGTTGACGATCAGCGCGCTGGCCGAGCGCAATATCGAACAGATCATTCGTTCCGGCGGGTAGCTGAATAGTCCAGCGATACAGTCGAGAGCTGTGGACGAGACTCCGGTCGCACACCGTCGGCGGTCGCTCGCCGAGCGAGTGGCGATCCGGCTGCTGTACCCGACATTCCGGCCCACCGCGGTGTCCTTACGGGAGGCCGTCGCCGGCAAGGTGGTGCTGGTGACCGGAGCCTCGCACGGTATCGGCAGGGCCAGTGCGCGGAAGCTGGCCGCGGCGGGGGCGGTGGTGCTGCTGGTGGCGCGTTCCCGGTCCGAATTGGAACGGCTGGCCGCCGACATCATGGCCGCCGGCGGCGTAGCCCACGCCTACCCGGCCGACCTGACCGACACGGATGCCGTCGACCGGCTCGGCCGCACGCTGCTGGCCGAGTACGGGCACATCGATGTGGTGATCAGCAACGCGGGTAAGTCGATTCGACGTCCCATCGCCGAGTCCTACGACCGCTTCCACGATGTCACCCGCACCATCGACATCAACTATCTCGGCCCGGTGCGGCTGCTGCTGACTCTGCTGCCCGATATGCGCGCACGCGGGCAGGGGCACATCGTGAACGTCTCCACCTGGGGTGTGCTCATGCCGCCGACTCCGCGCTGGTCGGCCTACGGTGCCTCGAAGGCGGCCTTCGATGTCTGGCTGCGCAGCGTCGCCGCCGAAATCGCCGGTGACGACGTCACCACCACCTCGGTCTACATGCCACTGGTGCACACCAGAATGAGCGCCCCCACCGACTTCGGCCGGATGCCCGGCCTGACCGTCGACGAAGCCTCCGACCTCGTCACGCACGCCGTCACCGCCAAACCACGCGACGTCGCCCCGTGGTGGGCAGTCCGGGTCCAAGCCTGGTCCGCCGTCCACCGCGACCAGGTCCAGCGCTTCATGGAACGCAGGTTCCATCGCTGAAGACCGGGCCGGCCAGCGTGTCGTCCCCATTACTTTTCGGCGACATTCTTATGGCAATTGTATAGCCATTGCATCGCGCCGGATAATTTCGAAGGCCGACCGGCGCAAATGCAGGAATGGAGAGACATTTAGTCGTCGAATCGAACGTGCGAAGTCACTGAATCGTTGCTGTTCTACCGCAGCGGTGTTCCCGGTGAAGTTCTCGGGGAATACTCCAGTGCGCTGCACACCTTCCTGGTGGATATGGAAACTATCCCAGCGTGCGGCGGTGTACACGAACGTACCGATCGGCTTATACTGGCCGCGGTCGGGGTTGCAGGAAATTAAGGCGCGAATAAAGCGCGGTCCAGGGTTAGAGGGATGTAATGACTGCACCGCGACCGCAGCCCGACCCTGGCCGAGGATCGAGCGGAAATGCCGAGCCGGGCGCGTCGACCACAGAGTTGATACCGCTGTCTGCCGGGCAGCAGGGGTTGTGGCTGGCGCAGAAATTGACTCCGGATGTGCCGATATCCGAGGCGCAGTATGTCGAGTTGCATGGCGACCTCGACGGTGATCTGCTGCGTAAGGCGGCGATTCGAGCCGGCCACGAGTTCCAGTCGGGGTATCTGCGATTGGTCGAGACCGACGGTGAGCCGTATCAGCGGTACGACCCGTCGCTGAACGTGACGGGACCGGTGATCGATGTCCGTGGTGCATCGGATCCCGTCGCAGCCGGCTTGGAATGGATGCGCCGGGAGTACACAGCGCCGCTGGATATGACCCGGGATCTGTTGGTCGCAACGGCGATTGTGCAGGTGGGGGATCGGCACTATCTGCTGTACTGCCGGAGTCACCACGTCGCACTGGACGGCTACGGCGCGATGATGATCGTGAACCGGATTGCCGAGTTGTACACGGCGGCGGTGCAGGGCCACACCGCAGAGCCCACTCGGCCGGCAGACATCCGCGCCCTCTACGAGGCCGAGCGCAGCTACCGGGAGTCGAAGCGGTTCACCGACGACCAGGCATATTGGGTGAACAGGCTCGCCGATGTCGGCGAGGAGTCCAGCCTGGCCGCCGGGCAGGCGCCCGCGTGCGCGGACAGTGTTGTGGCAATCACCGAACTGTCGGCGGCGACGGTGGAGCGGATCGAACACTCGGCGAAAGCAGTGGGGGCGAGCCCGGCCGCGGTGGTGATCGCCGCATTCGGCTGTTATCTGGGTCGCAAGACCGGCCGCGACGAGGTCCTGGTCAACATTCCCGTGTCGGGTCGCACAACCGCGGTGCTGCGGCGATCCGCGGGGGTGTTCGTCAATGTGGCACCGCTTCCGATCGTCCTCGATCCACGGGACACCGTCGCGACGCTGGCGCTGCGGGTGCAGTCCGATCTGGTGGGGGTGTTGCGGCACCAGCGGTGCGGCCTCCCCGATATTCGCGCCGCCACCGGGACGCGTGGCGCCGAGCGCCGCTTCGCGGGCCCCGTTGTGAATGTCATGCTCTTCGACCAGAAGCTGCAACTCGGGCCGGTGACCGGCGAATTCCATATCCTCAGCTCCGGCCCGGTCGAGGATGTGCTGGTCGACGTGTATCGGACCGGGGATCCGCCGCGGACGCTCCTCCAGTTCTTGGCCAATCCCAACCTCTACACCGACCTCGAACTGTCGGCGCACAGCACCGCATTCGCAGAGTTCATCGACGAATTCGCCGCCGCCACAGCGGACACCGAGCTCGGACAGGTCCACCCCGCCAGCTTGGCCGACAGCGCCGGGATCCGCCGCCGCCGCGAGAACCTGGCGTTCTGGCGGGATACCCTCGCGGATCTTCCCGAGGAGCTTCGTCTGCCATTCGACAGGCCGCGGCCGGTGGTGATGTCGAATCGTGGTGCGACTGCGGATTTTTCGTTGGATGCGGGGTTGGTTCGGGGGTTGGAGGATTGTGCGCGGCGGCATGATTCTTCATTGTTCACGGTGGTGCATGGTGCGTTGGCGGTATTGCTTGCGCGGATGAGTGGTGGCACCGATATTCCGGTCGGCACAGCGGTCGACGATGCGATCGGGATGTTCGCAAATACCTTGGTGTTGCGGACCGAGATCGATCCGGGGGAGTCCTTCGCTGATCTGCTCGGGCGGGTCCGGCAGGTCGATCTGGATGCGTTGGATCATGCCGATGTCCCGTTCGAGCAAGTGGTGGACCAGCTATCTCTATCGCGACACCCCTTGTGCCAAGTGATGCTGGCATTCCGGAACGCGGAACCTGTCGAACCGGAACTACTCGACCTCGAACTGCCTGCGGTCGGCCTCTCCAGCGAAATATCCTGCTTCGACCTGCAATTCGTCCTGTCGGCAGACCCCGGCGGCGGCGACATGACCGCTGCGGTCACCTTCGTCACGGATGTGTTCGATGCCGCGACGATCGATTCTCTTGCACGTCGGTGGATCCGGATTCTGGAGTCCGTGGTAGCCGATCCGACAGTTCCGGTCGGGGCGATCGACGTGCTCGAGCCCGCCGAGCGCGCCGAGCTGCTGGCGCGTCACGGTGCACCCGCGATGGCGCCGGTCACCCTGGCCGAGCTGCTGGCGACCGCGGTCGGTGTGGATCCCGATGCGGCGGCGATCGTGTCCGGCGGCCGGGAGTTGAGTTACCGGGAGGTGGACGAGCGTTCGAATCGGTGGGCTCGGCAGCTGATCGAGCGGGGTATCGGTCCGGAAGATGTTGTCGCGATCGGTATGCCGCGTTCTGCGGATTCGGTGCTGGCGGTGTGGGCGGTTGCCAAGTCGGGGGCTGCCTTCCTGCCGATCGATCTGGGCTATCCGGTCGAGCGCGTCGCCCATCTCGTGACCGATTCGAGGGCGGCGGTTGGCCTGACGGTGGCCTCCGCCCGTGCACAGTTACCGGATGACATCGATTGGCTGACAGCGGATTACCTCGATGAGGGTGATGATCGGCCGGTCACCGACGGTGATCGGGTGCGTCCGGTTCGTGTCGACGATATCGCGTATGTCATCTATACCTCCGGATCGACCGGGCTGCCCAAGGGCGTTGCGGTCACCCATCGAGGACTGAACAACTGCGCCATCATGCACCGGGATGCCATCAGCATCGGAAACCGGTCCCGCACACTGCATCTGGCTTCACCGAGCTTCGATGTCTCGGTCCTGGAACTGCTGTTGTCGCTGTGCGCGGGCGCGACGATGGTTGTCGCACCCGGCGACAGCTTCGGCGGCGACGAACTCGCCGAACTCCTCGACCGCGAACACGTCAGCCACGTGTGTATTACGCCCTCGGCACTGTCGACCATCGACCACACCCGTTGGCTGTTACCGGATTTGGCGCATCTGATCGTCGGTGGCGAAGGCATCGGCACCGACCTGGTCGAACAGTGGAGTGGTGATCGTGAACTGCTCAACGAATACGGGCCCACCGAGACCACGATCGCGGTCACGCTGACCTCGCTGGCGGTAGGGGAGCTGGTCACGATCGGCCGTCCGATCCGCGGCGTTTCGACATTCATCCTCGACCAGCGATTGCAGCCGGTGCCGGTCGGTGTGGCGGGTGAGTTGTATGTCGCCGGTGGCCTATTGGCGCGTGGGTACTACCGTCGGGCGGGTTTGACGGCGGAGCGTTTCGTGGCGTGTCCGTGGTTGCCGGGTGAGCGCATGTATCGGACCGGTGATGTGGTCCGGTGGTCGCCCGATGGTGCGATCGAGTATCTCGGCCGGTCCGACTTCCAGGTCAAGATTCGCGGTCTTCGGATCGAGCTCGGTGAGATCGATTCCGTGCTCGCGGGTTACGCGAGTGTTGGTTATGCCGTCACGATCGGCTATCGCGCCGATTCGGGAGCTCAGTCGCTGGTCTCGTATGTTGTTGCCGCGCCCGGGTATTCGATCGATCCCGCACTTTTGGTGGAGTATGTCGCCGATCGTGTGCCGGCGTACATGGTTCCGTCCTCGATCGTGGCGCTGGACCGGATCCCGCTGACACCCACCGGCAAGCTCGATCGCAAGGCGCTGCCCGAACCGGTGTTCACCGACGACAAACCGTACCGGGCACCGCGAACACCGAACGAGCATCTCATCGCCGAGACATTCGCCGATGTTCTCCACCTGGACACCATCGGTATCGACGACTCCTTCTTCGCCCTGGGCGCAGACAGCTTGGTCGCGACCCGGGTCGCAGCGCGCCTCGGGGCCGCGCTGAATATCGAAATTCCGGTGCGGCTGCTGTTCGATGCGGCCACGACCGCGGAACTGGCCACCCGGATGGAGCAGGAGGCACTGACGGGGCGGCGACCCCGCCCGCCACTGATCGCCGGTCCGCGCCCCGATCTCGTGCCGTTGGCGCCGGCGCAACAACGAATGTGGTTCTTCAACCAATACGACACCGGCTCCGGGGCATACAACATGCCGATCGCCCTTCGGCTGCGTGGCGAATTGAACGTCGAGGCCCTGCGGCTGGCCCTGATCGACGTGCTGGCCAGACACGAATCGTTGCGAACGCGGTACCCGGATCACGACGGAATGCTGATCCAGGTCATCGAATCCGTCGACCACGTCGACCGGGAACCCACTCTGACGACGGTCTCGTTCGGCCAATTGGTCCCGGCGATAACCGAATTCGTGACCGAAGGCTTCGACGTGAGCACCCGGGCGCCGGTGCGGGCCCGGCTGTTCCGCATGGCCGATGCGGAGGAATCGGAACACGTGCTGGCCGTGGTGGTGCATCACATTGCCGCGGACGGCTTCTCGATGGCGCCCCTGGCTCGTGACGTGACGACCGCGTATGCCGCCCGGATCCGCGGTGCGGCCCCGTCGTGGACACCGCTGCCTGTCCAGTACGCGGACTATGCCCTGTGGCAGCGAGCTACCCTGGGCTCGCCGGACGAACCGGAATCGCTGTGCGCGCAGCAGATTCGATACTGGACAGAAGCATTGGACGGAGTTCCCGACGAGCTCTATCTGCCGTTCGACAGGCCGCGTCCGGCGGTGATGTCGAATCGGGGTGCCACGGCGAATTTCTCGCTGGGTGCGGGATTGGTTCGAGCGTTGGAAGATGCTGCGCGGCAGCACAATTCCTCGCTGTTCATGGTGATTCATGGCGCGTTGGCGGTGTTGCTCGCCCGGATGAGCGGGTCCGCCGATATCCCGGTCGGCACGCCGGTTGCCGGTCGTGGTGTGGCGGAGCTCGACGATATGGTCGGGATGTTCGTCAATACGTTGGTGCTGCGGACCCAGATCGATCCGGGGGAGTCGTTCGCCGATCTGCTCGGCCGGGTGCGGCGGGTCGACCTGGATGCCTTCGACCATGCCGATCTTCCGTTCGAGCAAGTGGTGGATCAGTTGGTCACGCACCGATCCCAGGCTCGCCATCCGCTGTTCCAGGTGATGCTGGCATTCCAGAACCTGGAACCGGTGAAGCTGAAGCTGCCCGATCTCGAACTGTCGGTGGTCGACCTCCCCAACAACGTCTCCCGCTTCGACCTGCAATTCATACTCTCGCAGGACCACGACAGCGGCGACATGACCGTCGCGCTCACCTTCGCCACGGACTTGTTCGATGCCGCGACGATCGATTCTCTGACCCGTCGGTGGATCCGGATTCTGGAGTCGGTGGCCGCCGACCCGACGGTTCCGGTCGGGGCGATCGACGTGCTCGAGCCCGCCGAGCGAGCCGACTTGCTGGCCCGTCACGGTGCACCTCCGGCCGCGCCGGCCACCATGCCCGACCTGTTCGCCGCCGCAGTTGGATTGGATCCTGATGCGACCGCGATCGTGGCCGGAGGACGGCAGCTGAGTTACCGGGAGGTGGACGAGCGTTCGAATCGGTGGGCCCGGCAGCTCATTCGGCAGGGGATAGGTCCGGAAGATATTGTCGCGATCGGCATCCCGCGTTCCGCGGATTCGGTACTGGCGGTGTGGGCGGTGGCCAAAACAGGAGCCGCTTTCCTGCCGATCGATCCGAGCAATCCGGCCGAACGCGTCGCCCATCTGGTGACCGATTCGAGGGCGGCTGTCGGCCTGACGGTGGCCTCCGCCCGCGCACGGTTACCGGATGACATCGATTGGCTGACAGCGGATTACCTCGATGAGGGCGATGATCGGCCGGTCACCGACGGTGATCGGGTGCGTCCGGTTCGTGTCGACGATATCGCCTATGTCATCTACACCTCCGGATCGACCGGGCTGCCCAAGGGCGTTGCGGTCACCCATCGAGGACTGAACAACTCCACCACCGAACGTCACGCCGCCCTGAGTATCGAAACCCATAGCCGCATACTGCATCTGGCCTCCCCGAGCTTCGATGTCGCGGTTCTCGAGCTGCTGTTGCCGTTGGGTTCGGGCGCGGCGATGATCATCGCACCCGGCGACGCCGTGGGCGGCGACGAACTCGCCGAACTCCTCGACCGCGAACACGTCAGCCACGTGTGTATTACACCCTCTGTCTTGTCCACGATCGACCACACCCGCTGGCCGTTGCCGGATTTGAGGCATCTGATCCTCGGTGGCGAGAGCTGTCGCACCGAACTGGTCGATCGGTGGAGTGGGAATCGCCGGCTGACGATCGACTACGGGCCCACCGAGACCACCATCACCGCGACAGTGACTTCCCCCCTGGTAGCGGGGGAGTCGGTCACGATCGGTGGACCGGTGCCGGGCGCCTCGACATGGATACTGGATCAGCGATTGCAGCCTGTGCCGGTCGGTGTGGCGGGTGAGTTGTATATCGGCGGTGGTCTGTTGGCGCGTGGGTATCTGCGCCGCGCGGGTTTGACGGCGCAGCGTTTCGTGGCGTGTCCGTGGTTGCCGGGTAAGCGCATGTATCGGACCGGTGATGTGGTTCGCTGGTCGGCCGATGGTGCGATCGAGTATCTGGGCCGGTCCGATTTCCAGGTGAAGATCCGGGGTCTTCGCATCGAGTTGGGTGAGATCGATTCGGCGGTGGCGGCGCACGAGAGCGTTGGTCATGCCGTCACGATCGGCTATCGCGCCGATTCGGGAGCTCAGTCGCTGGTCTCGTATGTTGTCGCCGCGCCGGGGTATTCGATCGATACCGCGCTTTTGGCGGAGTATGTCGCCGATCGTGTGCCGTCGTACATGGTTCCGTCTTCGATCGTGGTGCTGGACCGGATTCCGTTGACACCAGCGGGCAAGATCGATCGTAAGGCGTTGCCCGAACCGGTATTCGCCGACAACAAACCGTATCGGGCACCGCGAACACCGATCGAGCATCGCATCGCCGAGGCATTCGCCGGTGTGCTCCACCTGGACACCATCGGTATCGACGACTCCTTCTTCGCCCTCGGCGGGGACAGCATCATGTCGATCCAGCTGGTGAATCGGGCCAGAGCCGCAGGCGTGGTGTTCTCCCCACGCGACGTGTTCGAGCGCAAAACGGTCGCCGGGCTCGCCCAGGTCGCCATCCACGAGGGCGCTGCGGAGACATCCCTTCCGGCCGAACCGCCCGGCGCAGGTGTGGGTCCGCTACCGCTGACGCCGATCATGCGAGAGTTGCTCGAGCGGGCGGGGCCGACCTGCGACCGCTACTCGCAGGCGATGATGCTGGGCCTGCCGGCGGGGATCGACCGGCGGCAGCTGACCGACGCCGTGCAGGCGGTACTCGATCGGCACGACATGCTGCGTGCGCAACTGACCCCGGGCACCGACGGGTGGTGGACGTGGGAGGTGTTGCCGGCCGGAGTGATTCGCGCCGACGACGTTCTCGTGCGGGTGCCGATGGAAGCGGGGCGCGGCGAGTTCCGTGCGTTGGCGGCGGCCGAGCTGGATGCCGCTGCGGACCGGCTCGATCCGGGAGCCGGGATCGTGACGCAGGTGGTCTGGTTCGACCCGGTGAACGCGGCGGAGCCGGGCACGGTGCTGGTGGTGGTGCATCGTTCGGCGATCGATCGCGTCTCCTGGCGCGTGCTGGTCCCGGATCTCACGGCCGCGTGGACGCGGACCGCCTCCGGCGAGCTACTCGATTCGGCCCCGACCGGGACATCGATGCGCAGCTGGGCGCACGGGCTGGTCGAGGCGGCCCAACGCCCGGAGCGCGCCGCCGAGCTCGAATTGTGGCAGGCGATGACCGCCGGGAACGATCCGATGCTCGGGTCACGGCCCCTCGACCCCGCGATCGACGTGGTCGCGTCCACCCGCACGGTCCAGGTCGACGTCGACCCCGAGACGACCGAGGCTCTGCTGACCACGGTGCCCGCGGCTTTCCACGGCAGTGTGGACGACGGGCTGCTGGCGACCTTGGCGGTGACGATCGCGAGGTGGCGGCGCGAGCACGAGACAGCGACTCCCGCGGACGTGACGATCCGTTTCGAAGGAAACGGCCGTGCGGAAGGCATTGTCCCGGGCTCGGATCCGGCACGGACGGTCGGCTGGTTCGCCACGAGTTTCCCTATGCGCCTGGATCTTTCGGGCATCGATCTCGACGACGCGTACGCGGGCGGGCCGGCGCTGGGGGCAGCGGTCAAGTCCGTCAAGGAACAGCTCCTCGCCGTCCCGGACCACGGGATCGGCTACGGCCTGCTGCGGTATCTCGACGAGGACGCCGGACCGATCCTCGCCACTGCGCCGCCGCAGATCGCATTCAACTATCGTGGCGCCGAAGCGATTCCGGCCGCCGGATGGGTGCCGGTGGACGTCGGCGATGCCTCGGGTGCGGCAGAGCTCGCGGGTACACAGCCTCCGGATATGCCGGTGCCGGCGGTGCTCGACATCAATGCCCTCGTCATGGACGGCGCGAACGGGCCACGGCTGCAAGCGATCTGGTCGTATCCCTCCGGGGTTCTCACCGCTGATGCGGTGCGCGAGGTGGCGGAGTCGTGGCGCTCGGTACTGACCGCGCTGGCGGCGCACGTCCGCCGTGCCGGGAGCGGGGGACGAACGCCGTCGGATCTGGCGCTGGCCGGGCTCGGACAACCCGAGATCGAGCGGCTCGAGGACCGATATCCGGCCCTGAGCGACGTCTGGCCCTTGGCCCCACTGCAACAGGGGCTGCTGTTCCATGCGCTGGTGTCCGAGCAATCGGTGGATGCCTACATCACGCAGCTGGTCCTCGAGCTGCGCGGCCGGGTCGATCCACCGCGGCTGCGCCGAGCCGCGCACGTGCTGCTCGACCGGCATGCGAATCTGCGCGCCGCCTTCGTCACCGACCCCGGACCGGTACAGGTGGTCGACGACGACGCCGAGGCGCCATGGACGGAGCTGGACCTGTCCGGGCTGGACGACGATGCACGCGAACGCGAGTGGACGCGGCTCATGGCCACGGACCGCACCACCCGGTTCGACCCGGCGCGTGCCCCGCTGCTTCGCTGGATGCTGGTCACCACCGGGCCGGAGCAGTACCGGCTGGTGCTGACCAATCATCACCTGCTGCTCGACGGCTGGTCGACGCCGCTGCTCCTGCAGGAGCTGCTGGTGCTCTACGCCACCGACTGCGACGCAACGATGCTGCCGCAGGTGCGCTCCTACCGGGACTTCCTGACCTGGGTCGCCCGGCAGGACCCGGCGCCGTCGCTCGACGCCTGGGCCCGTGCGTTCGACGGCGCCGACGAGCCGACCCTGGTGACTGCGGCCGATCCCCGCCGTCACTACACCGAATCGCGTGCGGTGCTCGGCGAACTCACCGAGGCGCAGACCGCGGAGTTGACCGGCCGCGCACGATCCCGCGGAATCACGCTCAACACCATGATCCAGGCGGCATGGGCAATCGTGCTGGGCACGTTGACATCCCGGCAGGACGTGACGTTCGGTGCCGTGGTCTCCGGACGGACCCCGCAGATCGCGGGTATCGAATCGATGATCGGGCTGTTCATCAACACGGTCCCGGTGCGTGTCCGTCTCGACGCCACCGAAACCCTCGGCCAACTGCTCGACCGCATCCAGGCGGAGCAGGCCGCGCTGCTCGATCATCAGTCCATCGGTCTGGCCGACATCGAGCGAGCGGCCGGGCCGGGGGCGGTATTCGACACGGTGACGGTATTCGAGTCCTTCCCGGTCGACCGCCACGGGTTGACCGCGGACACCGATATCGCCGGCATGCGGCTGGTCGACGTGACCGGCGCCGACGCGGCGCACTATCCGCTGGGCGTGGTCGGGCGCGTCGACTCGCGACTGCACCTCGAGATCAAGTACCTGCCCGAGTTCTTCGACCACGACACCATCGCGGCGACCCTGCGGCGGTTCGTGGGCGTGCTGGGCGACATCGCCGCCGACCCGGATCTGCCGCTGACCCGGCTGAATCTGCTCTCGCCGCGGGAATACCGCGAATTGGCGCCGGTATCAGGTGATCCCGCGATGCCGGAGCGGATGTTGCCGGAGCTCTTCGCGGCGACGGTGGCCCGGGATCCGGGGGCGGTGGCGGTGGTGTGCGGGGACCGGCACTGGACCTATGGCGAGCTCGATGCCGAGTCGAATCGGCTGGCGCGCTTGCTGATCGGCCGAGGTGCCGGGCCGGAGACGAGTGTCGCGGTTGCGTTGCCGCGCTCCTACGAGTCAGTTCTCGCAGTGTGGGCGGTGGCGAAGTCGGGGGCGGCATTCGTCCCGGTGGATCCGCGCAATCCGGGGGACCGGATCCAGCACATGCTCCGCGATTCGGGCGTCGCGACAGGAATCACGCTGTCGGAGTGGAGGAATCGACTGCCCGGATCGGTGCGGTGGCTGGTCCTCGACGAGCCGGCGCTCGAAGCGGAGGCGGCGGGGTTGCCGGCCATGGCGGTGACCGATGCGGAGCGAATTCGGCCGGTCCGGGTCGATCACGCCGCGTACATGATCTACACGTCCGGCTCGACGGGTGTGCCGAAGGGCGTCGTGGTCTCGCACCGGGGGCTGGCGAACCTGGTGGCCGAGCAGTGCACGCGGTTCGACCTCGGGCCGGGCGCGCGGGTGCTGCATGCCGCGTCTCCCAGCTTCGACGC
The DNA here is from genome assembly GCF_042754165.1 of Nocardia sp. NPDC059229. Lineage (NCBI taxonomy): Bacteria > Bacillati > Actinomycetota > Actinomycetes > Mycobacteriales > Nocardiaceae > Nocardia > Nocardia sp. NPDC059229. The sequence continues at coordinate 20,635 of NZ_JBHZAK010000036.1, read as the reverse complement.
GGCGGTCCTGGAACTGCTCTGGGCGTTCGCGTCCGGCGGGCGGCTGGTGATCGCGCCGCCGACCGTCCTCGGCGGAATCGAACTGGCGCAGATCATTTCGCAGAACTCGGTGACCCACGCCGCGCTGACACCCACGGCCCTGAGCACGGTCGACCCGGCCGGGCTGCGGAACCTCGGGACCGTCGTGATCGGAGGCGAGGAGCCCCCACCACAACTGGTGTCACGGTGGGCGCCGGGCCGGAAACTGTTCAACACCTACGGTCCGGCGGAGGCCACGATCCAGACCGATGCCGGTGCGCCGATGGTGCCCGGTGAGGCCGCGACGATCGGCGGACCGATCCGCGGTGTCGGTGAGGTCGTGCTCGACGCGTGGTTGCGTCCGGTGCCGCTCGGCGTCGTCGGCGAGTTGTACCTCACCGGCCCGGGACTGGCACGCGGCTACCGCAATCGGACGGGTCTGACAGCGTCGCGGTTCGTCGCCGACCCGTTCGCGGGCCGCGGGCAGCGCATGTATCGGACCGGGGACCTGGTGCGGTGGCTGCGGCTACCGGAAGGAGGTCTGACCCTCGACTATGTCGGCCGGGCGGACTTCCAGGTCAAGATCCGTGGCTTCCGTATCGAACTCGGCGAGGTCGAAGCGGGCCTGCTGGCCTATCCGGGAGTGGCTGCCGCGGTGGCGACCGTGCACCGCGGTTCCGCCACCAGCGATCGGTTGATCGGGTACGTGGTGCCCGAGCCCGGCGCCGACCTGGATCCCGTCGCGATCCTCGCGTTCGCCGGGCAGCGATCGGCCCCGCACATGGTGCCGGCGACCGTGATGGTGCTCGACACGCTGCCGACGACGGAGACGGGCAAGATCGACCGCCTCGCGCTGCCCGAGCCCGACTTCACCACGGGCCGAACCGAATTCAGGGCGCCGGTCACCGAGATGGAGACGACGCTCGCGGGACTGTTCGCCGAGGTATTGGGGGTCGACACGATCGGACTCGATGACTCGTTCTTCGCCCTGGGCGGAGACAGCATCATGTCGATCCAGTTGGTGACCCGGGCCAGGGCGGCGGGTCTGGTGCTGTCCGTGCGTGAGGTGTTCGAGCGTAGAACGGTCGCCGGACTGGCCCAGATCGCGGTCCGCGACAGCGCCGCGGCAGCCTCCCTTCCGGCAGAACTGCCCGGCGGGGGTGTGGGGCCGATGCCGTTGACGCCGATCATGTGCTGGATGTTCGAGCGTGGCGAATTCGACCGCTTCTGCCAGTGGGTGATGCTGACGCTGCCGACCGGCATCGAGCAATCTGCCATCGCGGCGACCGTGCAAGCGGTGATCGATCATCACGACATGCTGCGGGCCCGGCTACAACCCGACCCCGCACACCCATCGGGCTGGGCAGTGCAGGTGCAGCCGACCGGGGCATCCGCCGCCGGACTGATCCGGCGGGTGCCGGTCGATGCGGCACCGGACAGCAGCGCGTTCACCGCGATCGCCGACGCCGAGGCACGCGCGGCCGCCGAACGCCTCGACCCCGCCGCGGGAGTCATGCTCCAGCTGGTCTGGTTCGACTGCGCCGGCGGGCCGGGCCGGCTCCTGGTCGTCGCACACCACCTGGTGGTGGACGGAGTGTCGTGGCGCATCCTCGTTCCCGACCTTGCTGTCGCCGGAGCGCAGGTGAGCGCCGGGCAACGGCCGCAGCTCATGCCCGTCGGTACGTCGATGCGACGCTGGGCGCACGCTCTCGAGACCGCTGCCGCGAACCTCGATGAACTCGACTGGTGGCGTTCCACACTCGCGGCCGCTGATCCACCGATCGGGACGCGCCCGCTCGACCCGGTCGTGGACCTGCAGGCCACCGTTGCCACCGTCCGGGTGACGCTGCCTACCGTGGTGACCCGCGCTGTACTCACCACCCTGCCCAGGGCGTTCCGCGGCAATGTGGACGATGCCCTCATCGCGGGGCTCGCACTGGCGCTGACCCGGTGGCGGCACCGCCGCGGCGACGACGTCACCGACACGCTGCTCACTCTCGAAGGCCACGGGCGCGACGACACGGTTCTCCCCGGTGCCGACCTCACCCGCACTGTCGGATGGTTCACCACCACCTCCCCGGTGCGGCTCGACCTGTCCGATATCGACATCGATGACGCGTTCGCCGCCGGCGCCGCCGCGGGGGCGGTCGTCAAATCGGTCAAGGAACAACTCCGGCGGGTCCCCGGCCACGGGATCGGCTACGGGCTGCTGCGCTACCTCAACACCGATACCGCCCGCATCCTGGGCGCGCTGCCCGACCCCCAGGTCAGTTTCAACTATCTCGGCCGATTCGACACGATTCCCGACGCGTTGCGCGACACCGGGTGGATGCCCGCCGGTGACGATGCCGCGGGCGGCAGCCAGCACCCCGGCGCATCCGCGGCAGCCGTGCTGGGCATCAACGCGGCCACCGAGGACACGCCGGACGGACCTGCCCTGACCGCGGCCTGGGACTACCCGTCCGGCCTGATCACCGCCGCCGAGGTCACCGACCTCGCGGAACTGTGGCGCGACGCGGTGACGGCTCTCGCGGCCCACGCCTCCCGGCCCGGCGCGGGCGGGCTGACGCCCTCCGACGTCGGACTCGTCGACCTCGACCAGGCCGCGATCGACCGGATCGAGGCCCGGTACCCGGAACTGGACGATATCTGGCCGCTCACGCCGCTGCAGGCAGGGCTGTTGTTCCACGCCCAGCTCGCCGACGGCGCTCGCGACGACTACATCGTGCAACTCCGGATGGAACTCGGTGGGCGCGTCGACGCTGACCGGTTACGCCGCGCCGCACAGACTCTCATCGGACGGCATCCGAACCTGCGGACCGCGTTCGTACAAGACGGTGCCGGTGAGCCGGTCCAGGCGGTCCACCGCCGTGTCGACGTGCCGCTCACCCGGATCGACCTCTCGGAAGGCGCCGACACCGCAGCGGCGCTCGATCAGCTCATGGCCGCCGACCGGCACTTCGACATGACCGCGGCGCCGCTGCTGCGACTGACACTGATCAGCACCGCCCCCCAGCGGTACACGCTGCTGCTGAGCATGCATCACATTCTGATCGACGGCTGGTCCACCCCACTGCTGATCCGGGAGCTGCTGATCCTCTACGCCGGCGACAGCGACCCCACTGCACTGCCCCCGGTGCGTCCCTACCGCGACTACCTGACGTGGCTGCAGACCCAGGATCAGGATGCGGCCGAAGCGGCGTGGGCACGGACACTCGAGGGCGTCACCGAGCCGACTCTGCTGGTGCATGCGGACCGCGGCTTCCAACGCACCGCCGCCGCTCGCGAAGTCCGGGTGGGGCTGAGCGAGCACCGCACCGCGGCCCTGGTCACGGTGGCTCACCAGCAGGAGAGCACCCTCAACACGGTCGTCCAAGCCGCCTGGGCGATCGTGCTCGCGAGCGCGACCGCGCGCGAGGACGTCGTCTTCGGCACCACCATCTCCGGACGCCCCCCGCAGCTCTCCGGCATCGAATCGATGATCGGCCTGTTCGTCAACACCGTGCCCGTCCGGGTCCGGCTCGACTACGGCGAAAGTCTCGCTCAGCTGCTTCGGCGAATCCAGGCCGAACAAGCTGCGCTGCTCGACCACGACCACCTCGGACTCGCCCGGATCCAGCGGGTGACCGGGTTCGGCGCGATGTTCGACACCGTGACCGTCTTCGAGTCCTACCCGGTCGACACGGCCGGGTTGTCCGAGGACACCGACATCGCCGGGATGCATGTCCTCGACGTGCAGGGACGAGACGCCGCGCACTACCCGCTCGGCCTGATCGTCCATCTCGGTACGCGGCTGGAGCTGACCTTCGAATACCAGCCCGGACTGTTCTCGCCCGACGAGATCGACGCCCTCGCCGGCCGGGTGCTGCGCGTGCTCGACGCCATCACCGATGACATCGATCTCTCACTGCTACGCGTCCAGCTGCTGTCGCCGGATGAGCTGGCCACCTTCGCACCCGTTCGCGGTGGGCCCAGCGTGGCGACATCGACGTTGCCGCAGGTGTTCGCGGCCGCAGCGAGGTCCGGGGCGGACGCGTTGGTCTGTGACGGTGAACGGTTGTCCTACCGCGAACTCGACGAAGTCTCGAACCGGTGGGCGCGGATACTGATCGACGCCGGAGCAGGACCGGAATCGTTTGTGGCCGTGGCATTACCGCGCTCCATCGACGCCATGATCGCCGTCTGGGCGGTCGCCAAGACCGGCGCCGCGTTCGTGCAGATCGACCCCACCCAGCCCGAAGACCGGATCAGCGGCATTCTCGCCGATGCCGGTGCCATCGCAGGGCTGACCGCCGAGTCCTATCGAGACCGGCTGCCGGGCGACACCACGTGGCTCAGCCTCGACAGTCCCGCATTCGCCGCGAAGGCAATGTCGTTGTCCGCCAACGCGATCGAGGATTCCGAGCGCACGGCCATGCTCCGGCCGGAGCATCCCGCCTACCTGATCTACACCTCGGGCTCGACCGGGACCCCCAAGGGCGTCGTGGTCACCCATACCGGGATTGCGAATCTGGCGGCCGAAGCGCGGGAGCAGTTCGGCCTCACCTCGTCGTCTCGAATGCTGGCCGCGGCCTCGCCGACCTTCGACGTGTCGATCCTCGAATGGCTCAGCGCCGTCGCCGCTGGAGCCACCCTGGTGCTCGCACCGGAGCGTGTGGTCGCCGGCGCCGAACTGGCCGAGCTGATCGAGGCCGCACAGGTCACGCATGCGGCCGTCACTCCGACTGTGCTCGCATCGCTGCGCCCGGACGGACTCGATACCCTCCACACCCTGATCCTCGGCGGCGAGACATGCTCACCGGATCTGGCAACCCGATGGGCCCCGGACCGCACGCTGATCAACGCTTACGGGACGACCGAGACCACCATCCAGAGCTGCACCGACGTTCTCCTGACCACAACCGCCGACGGTCCACCGCCGATCGGCGGCCCGGCCCGCGGGTTCTCCGCCGTCGTGCTCGACCGCAGACTGCGCCCGGTCCCGCCCGGAGTGGTCGGCGAACTGTATCTGTCCGGACCGGGCATCGCCCGCGGCTACCACGGGCAACCCGCGCTCACGGCAGCACGATTCATCCCCGACCCGTACGGGCCGGCCGGGACCCGCATGTATCGCACCGGTGATCTGGTCACCTGGACCAGCGACCGGAGACTGCAGTACCTGGGCCGTAGCGATCTGCAGATCAAGGTCAACGGCCATCGCATCGAACCAGGCGACATCGAAACCGCGTTGTGCAGTCATCCCGACGTCTCGCGTGCCGCCGTCGCGGTCCACACCCGGCCCGACGGCGTCGACCAGCTCACGGGCTATGTGGTACCCGCCCCGCACGCCACACCGGATGTCGCGGTGCTGACCGGGCACCTCGCTACCCGATTGCCGACCCACATGATCCCGACCGCCATCGTGACGCTCGACCGGATACCGCTCACGACCACCGGCAAACTCGATCACAACGCCCTGCCCGCACCCGACCTGCGCGGTCGGGCTCGGTTCCGGGCGCCGTCCACCCCGCTCGAGGCCACCGTGTGCGAAGCCTTCGGTCAAACCCTCGACATCGAACGAATCGGAGTCGACGACGGCTTCTTCGCTCTCGGCGGCAACTCGCTGGCCGCCACCCAACTGGTGGCGCGGCTCGCGGAGTCCACCGGTGTCACCGTGCCGCTGCAATGGCTCTTCACCGATCCGACGCCGCAGTTGCTGGCCCTCCGCATCGAGAGCCGCCGCGAAGGTCTCGCAGGGGACGTCGACGGACAGGATCTCGCAGGGGCGCTCGCCGTGATGCTGCCGCTGCGCGCTGCCGGAACCGATCCGCCGCTGTTCTGTGTTCACCCGGCGGTCGGATTGGCGTGGGGCTTCAGCGGACTCGTGCAGTACCTCGATTCCGACCGTCCCGTCCGAGGGCTGCAATCTCCCGCGCTGTCCGACCCCACCGTGCGGTTCGACACCCTCGACGAACTCGCCGCCCGCTATGTGCAGGAGATCCGGTCCGTCCAGCCGCACGGCCCCTATCATCTGCTCGGCTACTCGCTCGGCGGCACCATCGCGCACGCGATCGCGGTCCAGCTCCGCCGCGACGGCGATTCCGTCGCCACCCTGGCCATGATGGACACCCGCGTCGTCACGGCCGACAGCTTCCGGGGTCCCACACCCTCCGTGGCGACGATGCTCGCCGAGTTCGGCGGTTTCGCCGTTCCGGACGGCCACACCGAGCTGACCGTCGAGGCCGCAACCGAGTTGCTGCACCGGCAAGGCGGACTCTTCACCGAGGTGACCCCCGAGCACATCGTGAGTTTGCAACGCGACTACACCCGGCTCATCGACCTCACCTGGAGCCATCGGCCGGGACTGTTCGACGGCGATCTGATCTACTTCAGCGCCGCCGACCACCACGTCGACGGGTCCTCTCCTGCTCATGCCTGGAACGACCACATCACCGGTCGTATCAGCGAGCACCGGATTCCCGTCCAGCACGAACGGATGACCGATCAGGATGCGCTCCGCGCCATCGGTTTTGTCCTCACCGAGCACTTCCGGTCCATCCACACCGCCCCCACGGAGTCACAAACCCCAGCAAGGACAAGCCGATCATGAGCACCGACCGAATCGTCGGAACACGTTCCGGCGTCGAGCCAGTCAACCTGTTCGCCCCCGATGTGGCAGCAGGTAACGGCATGCACCCTCACCTTGCCGAACTGCGCCGATGGATGGTCGATTACCTGTGCCAATCCCACCCCGACCTGGGCCGGCCCGGCCATGTCTGCCCCTACACCAGCCACGCCATCGCACTGCGATCCCTGTGGGCCGCATTCATTCCCGGTCGTGATGTCGACCGCTCGCGCATCACCGCAATAGTCGCCGACCTCTACGACCTGTTTCCCACCCTGCCACCCCGGACCGAACCCGATTCCAAACTCAAGGCCGTCATCGCGGTCTTCCCCGACCTCACCGAATACGCCGACATCGACACCGTTCAGCACGACCAGAAAACCAAATTCGTCGAACAGGGCCTGATGCTCGGCCAGTTCTACCCCGGCTGCACCGTCCCCGGCCTCCACAACCCGTCCTTCCCCGCCCTGGACGCCCCCCTCCCCATGCTCGCCATCCGCTACATGGCTGCCACCGACTTCCCATTCCTCAGCTCCCGCCACGAATGGATGAACTTCTATCTCAAGATCTTCGCCCCCGCCATCCCCAAGTTCATCGCCACCGCGATGTCCGACCGACTCGTCGTAACCCCCGACGCCCCACCCGACCTCGGTCCGGACGGCCGGTAACATCACGTTTCAACCAGCCATCTTCTATGGCGCGAGAAAGGTTCGGCTGCGACTGAATCGGGGAGAACGCACAACCATCGCCGCAGCTTCGGACCCGCGAATGCGAGGGCGAAAGGTGAAAGATGTTGTGCACCAACGGTTAGGTGTCTCCATTCGGATCTGCCGCGCTTGCCGAACGACTCGCCGAGGCCGGGACCGTGCCAACTTGCACGCGACGCCATGTGCGCCGGGCACGACACGCAGAGTCATGGGTTCGCGGGCCGAGGTCACCCTCACTGAGCGCGCGGTCAGCGTGGGTGCGCAACCGCGGCTGGTTCTGCCGGCGCGGAAGTGTATATGCCGCAGCAGTTCCCAGTGAATTACGCGACGCAACCATTGTTGTGCGGGTTCGACCCTGGCTGCGCTGTCCGAAGCCCGTCCGTGCACCTGAATCGCATGATCACCTGGCACGGCGTGGACCTGCGCCATCACCGACAGCAACCCAGTGGCGGTTGGTCACCGGAAGCATGCGGCCGGTGAAGTGAGCGTTCGACGGCTTGGTGTAGAGCACGGCCGCTTGCCCCCTGGTCGTCGGCAGGAACTTGACAGTGATCGTGGGGTCGGCCGCGCTGCCGAGTGCTATGAACGCCGATGTGCTGTAGGAGCGCAACAAGCTGATGTACGCGTCGTGCAGGACCGGGGCGACCGCGAACGGCGAGGAGCAGGCCATCACGATCAAGATCACGGGGAGGAGGGTGAGCACGGGCACCACTGCCAAGACAATCGCCGGCGGCCTCATCACGTCGATGACGAGGAATCTCCTCCCGACACGGGTGGCTTCGGCGATGGCCCGGTACGCGAGTCCGGGCGGGAGGTGATGCATGGAGGTCGCTAACACGACCAGGTCGTAGCTATGGTCGGGTGCGTCGATGGCGGTCGCGTCGGTGACCCTGGCGGTGGCACGGGGGTGGGCGCCGAGGGGACCTGCTTCGATCGCGGCAACCGATTTCGGGTCCAGGTCGGTCACTGTCACCGTCGCGGTGCGGTGCAGGTCGAGCACCCGTGCCGACAGCTCGCCGTGGCCGGCACCCAATTCGAGCACCCGCGGATTGCGGAGGCCGGCGAGCCGTCCGGCGACCAGCTGCGCGTTGTGGTCGTGGTCACCGAACACGTTGCCGACTCGATCGAGGAACGTCACGATCCTCCGCTTGCGCTGCTCGGGCACGTCGTATCTGTCGAGGTATTCGAGCCTTCCGGTCTGTAGCCGCCGGTCGAGCCAAGACGCATCCGGACCGCCACGAGGCATCGCGGCGACCATCTCGATATCGGGTGGGTATTGAGTCATATCCCTCCGCCTTGTGCCGAATTTTAGTCCTGGTGTACAGCCAGGGCGACCGCGTGGCGGCAGCAGCGTCGTGTAGCCCTGCTCTGTTCTCATCCCTGGATCGCAGGTTCGATCCGCTCCGGATCACTGTCGAGCGCAATCGAAAAGTCTTGTCTGCCTTTCGATCTGGCTGTCGAATCCGTTGTCGTGCAATGCATGTGCGGATTCCGCGCTGGTGAGTCCGGCGCACGCGGTCATGATCGCCGAGAGTGTGGTCGTGCGGTCACCGTCCTGCGGGTGCGGTGAGGGCGTGGGCGAGGTCGGTGCCGAGTTGGTCCCAGCTGGCGTCGAACTTGGCGACGCCGTCGGCTTCCAGGGTCGCGACGACATCGTCGTAGTCGACGCCAACTGCGGCGAGCTCGTCGAGGACCTGCCGGGCGTGCGGGTAGGTGCCGTGGATGCTGTCGGCGGGGAGCGGGCCGTGGTCAGCGACAGCCTGCAGGGTTGCCTCGGGCATGGTGTTGACCACCCCGGCCGCGACGAGTTCCACGACGTAGCGGGTGTCGTCGTAGCGATGGTCTTTCACCCCGGTCGAGGCCCAGAGCGGACGCTGCGGGTGGGCACCGGCCTGCGCCAAAGCCTGCCATCGGTCGCTGGCGAGAGTTTGCTCGTGGATTTGGTAGGCCAGCCGGGCATTGGCGATGGCGGCCTGGCCGCGTAGCGCCGCGGCCTGGTCGGTGCCGAGTTCGTCGAGGCGCTTGTCGACCTCGGTGTCGACGCGCGAGACGAAGAACGACGCGACGGAGTGGATGGCACTGAGGTCTTTACCGCGTGCACGGGCTTGCTCGAGCCCGGTCAGGAAAGCGTCGATCACCTCACGGTAGCGGTACAAGGAGAACATGAGGGTGACGTTGATATCGATGCCGTCGGCCAGGCAGCCGGTGATCGCCGGCAGGCCCTGCTTGGCGGCGGGGATCTTGACGAACAGGTTGGGTCGGTCCACCAGCCACCACAGGGCGTGGGCTTCGGCGACGGTGCGGTCGGTGTCGTGGGCGATACGCGGGTCGACCTCGATCGATACACGCCCGTCCACCCTGCCGGTGGCGTCATACACCGGGCGCAGCACATCGCAGGCCCAGCGCACGTCGTAGCAGGTCAACTCCCGCAGCGCGGCAGCGATACCCACCCGCCGCAGCGCGAGCGCGTGGATTTGGTCGGCGTAGCAGTCGCTGCCGGTAATGGCCTTGGCGAAGATGGTCGGGTTGGTGGTCACACCGACCACGTGCCGGTCACGAACCAGATCGGCGAGGCTGCCGTCGGCGAGGCGTTCGCGGCTGAGGTCGTCGAGCCAGATCGACACCCCGGCCTGGGTCAGCGCGGTCAGCGGATCGGGCATCTCATGTGCTCCTTCCACTCGATGCAGAGTGCGGCTCGGGTCGAATTCCCGCAGACCCAGGGTCGCTGCCGCGGTGCGGTGTTCTCGCTGGTTTCGGGTCTGCGGGCATGACTGGTCGATCGGCTGGAGATCGACTGCCTTGTGAGGGCTGAGGCGCGGAAGACACACACGGTCACCCCGAATAGGGATCGAGGTTGCCATGCGTGCGGTGGTCGGCCCCCTCGGCGGGCTGCAGCCAGCGAGCCGGGACGCGCAGGGGCTCGGGTAAACCCACGGGTCGGTCCTGGTCGTCCACCAATCGTCCGCGCACGCGATATTCGCCACCGGGCAGACCCAGCGCAGTGAGCGCAGTGACCTGCTCGTCGGTCAGCACCACCTCGATGCTCTTGCCTTCGGTGATCGGTCGCCCCTCCACCATGGCCGGACTGCTGGTCGAGTCCACTTCGGTGACGGTGAGCCGGAAACGAGTACCGGTCATCCACCACCACGCCGACGCCGGCGTGCCGGGTTGATCACGGTCGGGACGGCGCCTCGGCGAAATCCGGTGTGGAATCAGCACCGCATAGGTTTGCCCGACCACGACGTCGCGGGCCTGCATGCACTCAGCCTGCGCGTCCGCATCGGTGCTGGTCAAGCCACTGTCGTTGTTTTCGCGCAAGTTCGGGACCCCGATGTTCGGGAGTCATTGCGAGGTTCCTGGTGCAAAACAACGAAGTTCGGATAGCCGTTTCGATGGCTCCGCCGATCGCCCCCGCCCCGCTCGTGACCACCGCGACTCGGTTCCCGTTGGCAGACATCGTCGTACTCCTTCGATCTCTTGGCCTAGCCGAAGGTGACACCGTCGAGTGCCTGGCCGAAGGCCAGGGGGTTCCAGTACTCGCGGTAGCCGGTGATCTGCCCATCGCGGACGGTGACGAAGGTCGCGTAGGCCATGTCGTACTTGTTCCCGTTGGGAATGACCTGTCCCGTGACACTCCATTCGGCAATGACGGTGTCCGGCTGGTTGGTTTCATAGACGGTGACCGAGTTGATCTCGTGGATATCGATGATCGTCGGGTAGTACCGCAGGTACTCGAAGATCGCCTCACGACCGTCGAGCCGCGAGGGCAGATTGTCGGGCGAGAAGGGGAACTCGACCACGACGTCCTCGGCGCAGAGATCCGCCCAAGCCCGCATGTCCTTGGCAAGGAAGGCATCGAGGCTGCGCCGGAAGACGGCGGCGGGAGCGTTGTCGCTCACGGTGTTTCCGTTCGTGTCGCGGGTTGCTCAGAAGCCGTAGGCGGGCAGGATCGCGCCGGAGACCGGAGCTCCGGACTCGGCCACGAGGTGCACCAGCTGGTCGGCGATCTCCTCGGGCTTGGTCGCATGGTCGAGAACCTCCGCCGGGAGGAAGGAACGGTTCGTCGGATTGTCGATGAGTTGCGGCGCTACGGCGTTCACGCGAATCCCCGAGGCCCTCAGCTCATGGTTCAGCACCACGACGAGATGGTTCAGTGCAGCCTTGCTGAGGCTGTAGGCCGCGACACCCGCTTCGGGATCGGTGCCGAAACGCGAGGAGACGAAGGCAATCGACCCGCCGCCCGCCGACTGCATGTGCGGCGCGACCGCCTGCGTCAACCAGAGCGCCGGCCCGAGATTCACGTCCATCATCTGGCGCAGCTGGTCGGGCTTGGTGGACAGGGCATCGCCCATGCCGTACATGCCGATCGTGTTGACGAGCACCGAGGGCACGCCGACCTCCGACACCGCCGTGTCCACGATCTGTTGCGCCGCTTCGGGATCCGCCGCGTCGCCGACGATCCGTACCACCTGCGCCGGAAGCGCTTCCAGGCCTTGGGCATTCCGGTCGGCCCCCGCCACCCGGTAGCCCAGCGCCACCAGCTTCTCGGCAACCACACGGCCCAGCGGGCCTCCCGCGCCGACTACCAACGCCACATGCTCGGTCATCAGATTCTCCTTTCGCCGGGGGATGCCTCCCGCATCCGTCGCCCTGATCCGAGGCTAGAACATATTGCTTGCCCAAGCAAGTACTTTCTCGATACGCTTTCGCCATGACCACGTCCGGCCCGTTGAACGCCGAGGAAGAGCACGTGTGGCGCGCGCTCATGCGGGTGTGCGTCGCTCTACCCCGCGAGTTGCACGGCGACATGTCCCGGGCCGCAGGACTGCTCGTCAACGAGTACGTCACGCTGATGTGCCTGTCCGAGGCGCCGGACCGCCGGCTGCGGATGGCGGCGCTCTCCATGGAGGTCGGGCTTTCCCCCAGTCGGATGACGCGCGTGGTCGACAACCTTCGAATCCGCGGACTGATCGTCAAGCAGACCTGCCGTGAGGACGGCCGCGGCAGTCTGGCCGTGCTGACCGATGCCGGGCTCTCGACGTTGCTGGGGGCGTGGCCCACTCATCTGCGCAGCGTGCGCACCCGCGCGTTCGACCACATCGATCCCGCGGACCTGCCGGCGATGGCCCGCGTGCTCACCGCCATTGCGGCGCAACTCGACCGCGATGTCTGAGTGGGAACGGTTCGAATAGACTTCGCGTGTGTCCGAGCCCCAGCCATTGAACCCCGACGAGGACCTGGTCTGGCGCAACCTGATGCGGGTGTGCACCATTCTTCCCCGCGAATTGCACGCAGACATGAGCCGGGCAGCCGGGTTGCTGGTCAACGAATACATGACCCTGATGGCACTGTCCGAGGCCCCGGACCGCCGCATGCGAATGGCCGCGCTCTCCAGGGAAGCGGGTGTTTCGCCCAGCCGCATGACGCGCGTGGTCGACAACCTGCAAGCACGCGGACTGGTCACCAAGGAAACCAGCAGTGAGGACGGCCGCGGGAACGTGGCCGCCCTGACCGATGCCGGCTTCGCCAAAGTCCGCGAGGCCTGGCCGACCCACCTGCGCAGCGTCCGAGCCCGGGCGTTCGACCATATCGACCCCCGTGATCTCGCGGCGATGGGCCGAGGCCTCAGCGCCATAGCGGAGGGCCTCGGCGCCAGCGCCGACTTCTAGGGATGTACGTCCATGCGGTAGCCGAGGTCGAGCCGCATGGATTCGAGAATGGCCATCGTATTGCTGAAGGTGAAGACGTCCGCCGCGCCCAGCACGTCCACGTACTTCCCGGCGACCCGGGTGGCGGCAATCTCGGAGACCGCGTACAGCCATTCCTTCACCCCGGCCCAAATGTTCTCGCCGTACTTCGCGAAGTAGGGGGTCGGATCCAGCTCGGCCAGTGAACTTTTCGCCTCGTCGACGATGTCGGCGATATAGCGCTGATGGATGCCCAGGTCCTCCCGTGTCCCGAGCCTGCCGAGGTGGCCCGTGATCATCGTCGTCCACTCGTATTCGAAGGCGATATCCGGCGCCGCAATGTAGCCGGGAATGTCCTCGCTGATATTGATGCCGTAGAACGGTACCCACCCCGGCATATTGATGTCGACGAGCATCAGAGCATTGTGGTCCGGGAAGTGGATGAACGAATTGTCGGGCGTGTGATTCCCGCCGTGCCAGGACAATTCGAATCGCTCACCCCCGATCTCGATCATCCTGCGGTCCTGAAAGGCCTCCTCCGGCGCGGGCTTCTTCGGATCGTTGTCGCGCAACAGGAGACGGCGAGTCTCTTCGTGCCCGATCCGCGCGATGTCCTTGCCGAAGATCGAGGACCCGCCCGCGTGGTCGGAGTGGTGGTGGGTATAGACGAGATGGGTGATCTGGCTCGGGGTGCCGATCGCCCGGGTGACTTCGTCGACCGCCCGGCGGATGTTGTGCCCGATGGAGGCCGGAGCGTCGAAGAGCACCACACCGTCGCGCGTCGCCAGGAACGCGGACTGGTAGTCACCGTCGGTGATCCAGTACAGATTCCGCTCGATCAGGCCGACGTAATACCCCTGTTCGTTGACCGCCGGTCCGAACGCGGAGCGGGGGACCGGTGCGTAATCGGGGAGGTTCATGAGCATGTCCTTCTCGGTCGACCGGAGGGAATCAAGGGTGGATCTGGGAGCCGACGCCCTTGTCGAGGCGTAGCGATTGCATGATCATGAATGTGGTTGTGTAAGTGAGTGGTTCGATGTCGGCCGCGGCGAGCACGCCGGTGTATTTCGCCACGACGAAATCGCTCGCCGTCCGGGTCACCTCGTTCAGATAGCCGTTCACCCAGCCCCAGTGGTTCGGCGGGTACTTCGCGAGATACGGTGTCGGATCGACGGATTCGAGCGCCTTGTAGGAGGCGGCGACGACATCGGCGATGTAGGCCTGGTGGAGTTCGACGTCGGCCCGGGTTCCGAGTCGGCCCAGGTGACCGCCGATGAGTTTCGTCCACGAGTATTCGAGCGCCTGGCCGGGCGCATCGATGTAACCCGGCATGTCCTCACTCAGGTTCGAGTTGAAAATCGGCACCCAACCCGGGTTGATCACATCGACCAGCATCAACGCGTCGTGATCCGGGAAGTGGATGAAGATGTTGTCCGGCGTGTGATTCGGGCCGTGATAGGCGAGCTCGACGCGCTCCCCACCGACCTCGAGGGTGTAGGTGTCGCTGAAGGTGTTCTCCGGCGCGGGCCGGGTCGGATCGCCATCGCGCAGCAGCCGACGGCGGGTCTCCTCGTGGCCGATCAGGATCGCGCCGGGGAACAGGCTCGCGGCCCGGCGTGGTCGGCGTGGTGATGCGAGTAGACGAGATGAGTCACCCGATTGGTAGTGCCTTCGATGGCTGTGACCTCGTCGATGGCGCGTTGCAGGTTGTGCCCGATCGTCGGTGGCGCGTCGAAGACGACGACCCCCTCGGCCGTGGCGAGGAACGCGGACAGGTACACGCTGTCGGTGACCCAGAAGAGGTTTCGTTCCACGCGTTCGACGTGGTAGCCCTGCTCGTTGAGTGCCGGTCCGAGAGCGGAATCCGGGAGGGGAGCGTAGTCCGGCAGCTGAGCTGATTCGACCTGTGTGGACATGATTTTTCCTTCGCGACCGGCGCGAACGGCACTCGCGCCATCGGTACGAACGCTAGACGAATCTTGTTGCTTGCGCAAGCAATATCAGACACCTTCGTGGATTCCCAATCGCGTCGGCACCCGGCACCAGGGTGTCTCGGTGGGTGGGGTGAGGGGGTCCGGTGGGTGGGAGAACCAATGGGTAGGTGCGATGAGTCTCGATGCCGCAGTCGCTTTCGCACTCGAAGCGCACCACCCGGTTCTAGTTCAACCTTCGCCGTCGCGTTGCGACGCCCATTCCCGGATCGCGGCGATGATCTGCTCGGGCGCGTCTTCCTGGATGTAGTGGCCCGCGCCCTCCAGGATGACGGTGCGATGCTGGGGAAAGACCCGCTCCCAGCGGCGACGCTCCGGTTCGCGGAACGCCACATCCTTCGTCGGCCACACCAGCAACGCGGGCTTGTTTCCCAGGGCGGGCAGCCCTCGCTCGATCTCGGCGAGAAACGGTCGGCTGCCGAGGATTTCGCGAGGGAACACGTGCATCGGACGCCTCGACTCGGACGTCGGGAACGGCCCACGGTAGGCGTCCATCACCGACTCCGATAGTTTCCGGCGCCGGACACCGAGCGGTATGAGCCTCTCGACGAAGAAGTTTCGACGCAGAATCAGGTAGCTGCCGATCGGACCGCCCAGCGTCCGGGAGAACACCTGCGTTCCCAGGTCCGATTTCGGCCAGGCCCAGGTATTGCCGATCACGAACGCGGCGAACCGATCCGGATGCCGCGTCGCGACCGCGAACCCGATCGGTCCGCCCCAATCCTGCACCATGAGCGTCACGCCCGACAGGTCGAGCTCGGTGACGAATCGCTCGACGACTGTCGCGTGCTCGGCCGGCGTGAAACCGTATTCAGGGCCCGGGCGTGAGAGGCCGAACCCGGGGTAATCCAAAGCGATGCAGCGAAATTGGCCGGCGAGATTGGTGATCAACTCACGGTAGAGAAACGACCAGGTGGGGTTACCGTGCAGAAGTAGCAGGGGTGGACCGATGCCTTCGTCGACGTAATGGACGCGAGCGCCGGCCAGGTCGAGATAGCGGTGCTCGAAGGGGTATGAGTCTCGGGGCACCCAGGACGGAATTGCCGGTGTGTCTTCGGACATGTCGACCTCCTCGGGCGAAGCATACGGAGTAGCTGCTGCGGATCGCATTCGCGAAACACCTACCCGACCGGACCGATCACCATCGAACGGACTGCAAGCTGAGAACCCGCCGCCGCAAACAGGCTTTTATGACCGACAGCGGTGGGTTCCCGACGAAATAGCTTCAGTCCGGCTGAACCCACGGGAAACGGCCGCCTCAGCGCTGGAAGCCGCGGTGACCAAGCTTTTCTACGATGTCATAGAGCAGAGGCTCAGTATTCAGGAGCGGCAGCAGCTCCGGACCTGGGCGAGAGTAATCTTCGAGCAATTCATCAGCGCGATCCGCTACGAATTGCAACTTCCTCGAGTCGAAGCGAGCTTCTTCTCCTGCACCACGGAGCCAGTGGATCCGCCGGCTCCGACAAGCTGGCTGTCTGCGGCCATCGCCTCCGGCCAGTTACCAGAGGCACCTCTGACGGGAATCGAACCTGCGACCTAGGGATTTTAACAAAGTGCCGTTGCTCGACATCACGGGCTGCTGTCAAGAGCCATCGAAAAGACTTGTACGCCTAGAGATTTGGCCGCCAACGGTTAACTGTTCGCAGCTGAACGCAATCTCGAAAGACGCCGGCGGGCGGTGGATTCAGTGGGAGATCGTTGGGTCTCGTCCGGTCCGGGGTGCCGTCGTAAGCATGGAGCCTTGCGTAACTGACCCACAGAGTGCGTCGGCGAACCGCGCCTTGATGCTTGCGATGCCCAGGTGGCGGGCGGTGACGCCGACCGAGTGCGGCGTCGCCACGTACCCGCGATTGCGTCGATTACCACAAGGTCGCGATGTCGCCGCATATTCGCCCAGTCCACCGTGATCGTGGCGTGCGCCGGAGGCACGGAACTAGACTTCAAATTTGCCAGACGTTTTCTCTAGTTGTAGTCCGTCGAACGACCCAGGGAGACCGGCCATGGCGACGCATACGTGGGAAACCGAACAGCAGCACCGCATCGACCAGGTCTTCACCGACCAGCAGGTGCGCGATGCCATGCCGTCGGAGGAGGTCATCGCCGCCGCCGCGCGGCCCGGCCTGCGACTGGCCCAGATGGTCGACACCGTCGCGGCCGGGTATGCCGACAGGCCGGCCTTGGGCATGCGCGGTACCGAACTCGGCACCGACGCTGCCGGGCGCCGGGTCCGTCGGCTGTTGCCGCGCTTCGACACCATCACCTACCGGGAATTGTGGTCGCGGGTGGGCGCGCTGGCCGCCGCATGGCACCGAGACCCGCAGCATCCGGTGCGTGCCGGTGACTTCGTCGCGATCCTCGGGTTCACCAGCCCCGACTACATCACCGTCGACTTCGCCTGCACCCGGCAGGGCGCGGTATCGGTGCCACTGCAGGTGAGCGCGACGCCCGCGCAGTGGGCGGCGATCCTCGCCGAGACCTCCCCGCGGGTGCTCGCCAGCAGCCTGGAGATGCTCGACGGGGCCGTGGACGCGGTGCTCGCCGGGACCGCCACCCCGCAGCAACTGCTGGTCTTCGACTACCACCCGGAGGACGACAGCGACCGTGCCGCCATGGAGGACGCCCGCCACCGCCTGGCGCAGGCCGACAGTCCCATCGTGTTGGCCGAGCTGAATACCGTGCTCGACCGAGGCAGCAGCCTGTCTCCCGCCCCGTTGTTCGTGCCCGCCGCCGGCGAGAATCCGCTGTCCATGCTCATCTATACCTCCGGCAGCACCGGCACCCCGAAGGGCGCGATGTACACCGAGGAGATGCTGGCCGCGATGTGGCGTACCCGCTACGGAACCGATGGCATTTCGCTGCCCGCGATCGAACTCAACTACATGCCACAGAGCCACCTGGCGGGGCGGATGCAGGTGGTCAGCACGCTGATGCGTGGTGGCACCGCGTATTTCACCGCCGGCAGCCACATGTCCACCCTGTTCGACGATTTCGCGCTGGTGCGGCCCACCGAGGTGTCCTTCGTGCCGCGGGTGTGCGATCTGGTATTCCAGGAGTTCGTCAGCGAGGTGGAACAGCGCGTCGCGGACGGCGCCGACCGCACCACCGCCGAGCGTGAGGTGCGAATCGACCTGCGGGAGCGGCAGTTCGGTGGCCGCGTGCTGGCGATGAGCTGCGGGACCGCGCCGCTGTCCGCGGAGACGCGGGTCTTCATCGAGTCCGTGTTCGAACTGCCGCTGCACGACGGGTACGGTTCCACCGAGGCCGGAGGCATCATGCGGGACAACCACATTCACCGGCCCCAGGTGCTGGACTACAAGCTCGCCGACGTGCCCGAACTCGGCTATCACCACGACGACCGGCCGCATCCGCGCGGCGAGTTGCTGGTGAAGACGATGACGATGTTCCCCGGGTACTACAAGCGGCCCGAGCTCAGCGCGGAGATGTTCGACGCCGATGGCTTCTACCACACCGGCGACATCATGGCCGAGATCAGCCCCGACGAACTGGTGTATGTGGACCGGCGGAACAACGTGCTGAAGCTCTCGCAGGGCGAATTCGTCGCCGTGTCCCAGCTGGAGGCCGTATACGCGATCAGCGCGCTGGTCCGGCAGATCTACGTGTACGGCTCCAGCGAGCGCGCCTACGTGCTCGCGGTGGTGGTGCCCACCGACGAGGCGCTGCATGCGCATCCGGACGATCTGAAGGCCGCCGTCCTGCAGTCGCTGCAGAAGATCGCGCAGAATGCCGGGCTGGCCTCCTACGAGATACCGCGCGACATCATCATCGAGACGCACCCGTTCACCCGCGCCGAAGGGCTACTGTCCGGTGTCGGAAAACTGTTGCGGCCCAAGCTGAAGCAGCGCTACGGGGAGCGGCTGGAGGAACTCTACCGGGAGCTGGAGCGGCAGCAGACCGACGAATTGACCGCGTTGCGAAGCGGTATCGGTGACCGGCCGGTGCCGGAGATCGTGCACCGGGCGGTGCGGGCGCTACTGGGCTGCGCCGACGCCGATATCCGGCCCGACTCGCACTTCGGCGATCTCGGCGGCGATTCGCTGTCGGCACTGTCGCTGTCCAACCTGCTGCAGGAGATCTTCGGGATACAGGTGCCCGTCGGCGTGATCGTCAGTCCCGCGGTCGATCTGCAACAGCTGGCCGGATACATCGAGGAGGAGCAGGTTACCGCGGGACGGCGCGCGACCGCGGTCTCGGTGCACGGCACCGGCGATCGGATCCGCGCTGCCGACCTCACACTGGAGAAATTCATCGACGCCGGCACTCTGGAGGCCGCGCCCGCGTTGCCGGCGGCCGCCACGACGCCGCGGACCGTGCTGCTCACCGGCGCCAACGGATACCTGGGCCGGTTCCTGTGCCTGCGTTGGCTGGAGCGGCTGGACGCCGTCGACGGCGCCCTGATCTGCATCATCCGCGGCAAGGACGCGGACGCGGCGCGCGCGCGGCTGGACGCGGTGTTCGACTCGGGCGATCCGGCGCTGTTGCGGCACTACCAGGAGCTGTCCGAACGCCGGCTGCAGGTGCTACCCGGCGATATCGGCTACCCGAATCTCGGTCTGACGGAAAAGGATTGGCAGCGGCTGGCGGACACCGCCGACATGGTCGTGCATCCCGCCGCGTTGGTGAACCACGTGCTGCCCTACGACCAGCTGTTCGGCGCCAACGTCGTCGGCACCGCGGAGGTGATCCGGCTGGCCCTCACCGGCAAGCGCAAGCCGGTCACGTACCTGTCCTCGGTGGCAGTGGCCGGCCAGGTGCCGCCCGGGAGGTTCGCCGAGGACGGCGACATCCGCGAGATGAGCCCGGAGCGGATACTCGACAACAGCTACGCCAACGGCTACGGCAACAGCAAGTGGGCCGGCGAGGTGCTACTACGCGACGCGCAGGAGCGGTTCGGGCTGCCGGTGGCGGTGTTCCGTTCCGACATGATCCTCGCGCACAGCTATTACGCCGGGCAGCTCAACGTGACCGACATGTTCACCCGGCTGCTCCTCAGCATCCTGGTGACCGGCATGGCGCCGAAGTCGTTCTACCGCACCGACTCCGGCGGCCATCGGCAGCGGTCGCACTACGACGGCCTGCCCGCAGATTTCACCGCCGAGGCGATCGTCACCCTCGGCGGCCGCGCCACCAGCGGCTATCAGAGCTTCGACGTCCTGAACCCCTACGACGACGGCATTTCCCTGGACCAGTTCGTCGACTGGCTCATCGACGAGGGCCACCCTGTCCAGCGCTTCGACGACTACGGCGAATGGCTGTCCCGCTTCGAGAGCGCCCTGCTGGCCCTACCTCAGCAGCAGCGCCAGCAATCCGTCCTCCCGCTTCTGGACGCCTACCGCACCCCCGCCGAACCCACCCGAGGCTCCGTCCTCCCCGCCGACCTCTTCCGAGTCGCCGTGCAGCAGGCCCATCTCGGCCCCGACGCCGACATTCCCCACCTTTCCCCCGCCCTTGTCCACAAGTACGTCGACGACCTGCACCTGCTGAAGCTCCTCTGACCCAGCAGAGGACCGGTCGGGGGACTGTAAAAACAACGGTGTAACTCCGAATCAAGGAGTGGCACTTGATGTCTGATACGACAACGATCGATGTGACCGATACTGCTGCGGTGGG